>JACOSY010000052.1 GCA_016178595.1 Ignavibacteria bacterium | reverse complement strand
GACAACCCCTGAGCCCGATAGACGGCAATATGATCTCTTTCATCAAGAGACAGTTGATGATACTGTGGTATAGGTGCCATACTCCAAGAATAACAAATTCTCTCCTGGAGTGTTGCACTTCCTTGTAGAACTCATGACTTTCGTAATGCATACCCTTCAACAATATTCGATACAATAGACTTTGAAGATCGACGGATTTGACTTCCTTCCTCGAATCGTTCAAAAGATGGTAACGTCAATGTCATTTCGTGAACGTCAACTGCCAAGCTATGTGCCTGTTGGTAGATTTGCAATTTCTTGTGTCCTTCACTCATCCTTCATCCTCCCCTTTCTTAATCTTCTACTCGTTCCCCAAACCGCTAATCCCGAACCCCTTCTCAGCTCATCCAGTTGGCTTTTGATTCCGGGTTCCACTTCGTTGTGGTCTTCTTGAGTTTCGTAAAGAATTCGATCGAGCTCTTGCCGGTGATATCGCATGCGCCGAACTTGGATTCATTCCACCCACCGAAGGAGAAAGGCTCGCGCGGCACAGGAACGCCGATATTTATGCCGATCATGCCGGCGCTTGCGCGCTCCATAACATACCGCGCCGCCGCGCCGCTCTGCGTGAAGACCGAGGCGGCATTTCCGTACGGATTGCTGTTTTCGATCTTCAGCGCTTCGTCGACCGTCTTCGCCCTCATGATTACAAGCACGGGGCCAAATACTTCCTCCTGTGCGATCTTCATGTCGGGTCGAACAAAGTCAATCACCGTCGGGCCGACCCAGTAACCGCCTTCTTTTCCTTGAACGGTTGCACCGCGACCATCGACGAGAATTTTTGCCCCCTCGCGCTCAGCCTCGGCAATGTATCGCTCAATCCTTTCTTTTGCTTGAAGAGAAATGACCGGGCCCAGATTTTTTCCAGGCACAATTTTTTTGGCTTCTTGACAGAGTCGATCGATGATATGATCGACTGGCCCGACAGCAACCATTGCCGAGGCCGCCATGCAGCGCTGGCCGGCGCAGCCGCTCATCGATGCGGCAATGTTCGATGCCGCCATCTCTTCGTGTGCATCCGGAAGAACGATGAGATGATTCTTGGCACCGCCCAGGCACACTGCCCGCTTCAAATGTGCTGTCGCTCTTGTATAGACGATCTTTGCGATGCGCGTCGAGCCGACAAAGGTGAGCGCTTCGATTCCTGAGTGATCGCAGAGCGCTTCGACGACTTCTTGAGCGCCATGCACAACGTTGAAGACACCATCCGGCAGCCCGGCTTCTTTCAACAGCCCGGCAATACGCATGGAACTGATGGGAACTTGTTCCGATGGCTTCAAGATCAGCGTGTTGCCCAGGACGAGCGCGTTCGGGATTGTCCAGTTCGGAACCATGTTTGGAAAGTTGAACGGCGTTATGGAAGCCACTACACCGAGAGGATGACGATCGATTCGACACTCAACTCCTTTACTTACTTCGAGAATCTCGCCGGAAGAAAGCTGCGGCATGGAGCAGGCAAATTCCGTTACCTCGATCGCCTTCTCGACTTCGGCAACGGCTTCGTTCATGACTTTGCCGTTTTCTTGGTTCACTAATAACGCAAGCTCCTGACGGTGTTGCTCCAACAACATCTTGTACCGAAAGAAGACCTGCACTCGTTCTTTGATCGGTGTTGCAGACCATTTGTGGAATGCGGCTTTTGCCGAGCGGACAGCATCATCGACGTCTTCCGCTCGTGAGAGGGGAACGGTCGCAATCTCTTGCCCCGTGGACGGATCGGTGACGGAAAGACTCTGTGTCGTACGCGCCTTCACCTCTTTGCCGCCAATATAATTTTGAAGGCATGCGGCGGCCACGGTTTTGGTAACCGTTCGTTTGGGAGCCAATACTTCGGGTGCCATTGTGTGATCCTTTCAGTCGTCCGGAAATGAAACTTCCCGCGGAGCTCACATTCCTCCGCGGGAAGCCCTATATAACATACAAGTTTATCGCATCAAAAGCATCTTCTTGACGCTTGTGTACGATCCGGCAGTCAAACGATAGAAATACACTCCACTTGAAAGTCTGGCTGCGTCAAACACAGCTTCATACTTGCCGGGCTGTTGTTCCCGATCAACGAGACGTTCAACTTCCTGCCCGAGGATATTCGTAATCGATAAACGAACATGCGATGCAGTTGGAATATCGTACTGTATCCTGGTGGACGGGTTGAACGGGTTGGGATAATTTTGCATGAGTGCAAACTCGCTTGGAATCCCGGTTGCTCGTTCTTTGACATCTGTAATCGTAATATCGATGATTACACCCGATTGTCCCGGATGAGCTGTGACATTACTTGATTGATAATTTGACGGAAGGTTAACCGGAAACAGACTATAGTTGTAAATTTTATTCGTTACGTTAAGTGTAAAATTTCCTGTTCCACTATCGGCTTGTGTTCCTGCTTGCGCAGTGTCGGCGTTTTGGGCAACGACTTGAATTGGAAAACCGGGCGCACTGCCATTCACTTGTACTTGTCCTTGGATTTGTGCATTAGCATTGTAAATAACCAACTGTCGGAACAAACTATCGTTGGAATTGATCACCGGTAAACTTGCCCGCGCGATGAGTTGGGAGCCTGTGATTCCATTATTACAGTTGCACTCAGTTTGAAGAGTCCACGTCTGACCATTCAAGTCGCTCGATAGCAGGCCTACTTGAAAGAACCCCGAGCCACTCGTGTTACGTTCTTTCCGCTGGATAACTCCATCATTCCTCATGAGTTCCACGCCCAGATTCGGAATTGGAGTGCCGCTCTCATCCTTCAAGGTCCCGGCAACTTGCGCCGCAGCTGCAAGAAAGGAAAAGTTGTTGTTTGTATGGTTACCGGTGATCGTGAGATCGATCCCATTCGGAGTAATGATATTGGGCGGATAGGGATTGTTCTCAATGCGAACATTCCAAGGATTCCCGGCGGTATCGGAATTCAGTTCAATAGTATAGAGGCCGGTACCATCGGTAATCGCATCCCAAAAATTCGGATTTCCAGCGTGCTCGCTACGCTGCACAGTAACGAAGATGTGCTGAGCGCTCTTACCTGCGGGCGGAGTTACGGTTCCCGAAATAGTATGTGCGGGAGAACCAAGCGCCAAACACGTTCCTGTTACGCTTTGACTAACTGCGTTGTGCGTGAGTTTGAAAATGTATTTCCCCGGTGCGAATCCAAGAGCCTGAGAGAATGTAACCTGGCCGTTCGCTGTTCCGTCCATATCCGGCGGACCGCCATTGCCGTTCGTGTCACCGTCAGTTTGTGTGAAGATGAACCGTGCTACATCTGTGTCCGGCTCGATGATTCCATTGCCGTTCACGTCGTACCATAGTTCACCGTTTGCGGTTGCGCCGTTTGGAATATTGTAGACCCAGCCGATCTTATCCCCCGAAGTTATGGCAAAGCTTGTGCTGGAACCGTTGACCATAAGGTTTGTGATTTGGGCATGGCTTATGACCACGAAGCCGATGCTCAATACTACGAGCAAAAAAATATACCTGTAGTTCATTGGCTTTTACTTCCTTTATTGTGGATGATCAGTTAATTATGTGTTGCATCGTCAGCGATCGCCAGTGCATTATCAAGAGCGTTCACTCCGGCGTCGATTTCTTCGTGTGTGATGATAAGCGGCGGCGCGATGACGAAGTGGCTCACCCATGCCTGGATGAAGACGCCGTTCTTCATCATCTCTCCGGCGATTTTGTCGACGAGCAACGGTGTACCGTTGACTTTGTCTGCATACGTATTGAAAGGTTCTTTTGTCTTCCGATCCTTCACCAGCTCGATTGCCCAGAAAAGCCCAATTCCTCGTACCTCGCCGATGGATGTATGTTTTGCTTTTAGTTCATGAAGCTTCATACCCAGGTAATCGCCTAACTCTTGTGCGCGATCGATGAGGTGAAGTCGTTTGTATTCATTGATCGCTGCAATTGCAGGTGCGAGTGTCAGCGGATGCGCTTCATACGTGTGGCCGTGCGCGAAGTAGTGATCGTTGAAGAAGTCGCCGATCTTTTTTGTTGTCGCACAGAGGCCGAGCGGCATGTAGGCGGTCGTAATTCCTTTGGCCGTTGTGAGAATATCCGGTTTGACATCCCAGTGGTCGACGGCGAACCACTTGCCGGTGCGGCCCCAACCCGTCATCACTTCATCGGCGATAAGAAGAACATTGTGCCTGTCGCAGATCTGCCGGAGCCGCGGCATGTATTCTTTTGGCGGAATAAGGACGCCGTTGGTGCCGACGATCGGCTCGACGAGCACGGCTGCGACGTCGCTCTCGTTCTCGATCATATGGTCGATGTACTCGACGCAGGCAATCTCACATTCGGGATAGTGATGAAGAAGAGGGCATCGGTAGCAATGTACTTCCGGCGCAAAAATAACTCCGGGGATTTTGCTTGCAGGCTCCATTGCCCAGCGGCGCGGATCCCCAGTTGCTGCGATCGAACCCATCGTAGACCCATGGTACGAGTGGTAGCGCGCGATGATCTTCGTCTTGCCGGTATACATCCGCGCGATCTTGAAGGCAGCTTCGTTCGCTTCCGTGCCGGACGTTGTAAAGAAGAATTTTTCCAGCCCTCGCGGCAGAACTTCCAGCAAGAGCGTGCTCAAGTGCGCTCGCACGTCTGTGGCAAAGCCGGGACCGATGAAGGCGAGTTTCCGCGCCTGTTCCTCGATGGCACGAATAACCGCCTGGTTCTTGTAACCAAGATGCACGCACATGAGCTGCGCGGAAAAATCAAGGTAGCGCTTTCCGCTTGCATCGATGAAGAAGCACCCTTCGGCATCGACGACGTGAAGCGGTTTCCAGTTTTTCTGGAATCGCCAGGTGCCGTAGGTGAGAGACGCCGTGAGCTCGGAAATCGAGGGTGGGGTGATGCTGGTATGATCCATGGATCAATTCAAAAATAAAAAATCAAAAAATAAAAAATGTGTTGCTTCTTCCACGCCGAAGGTCCTTGCTCCTTACGGCAACAACTCCGTCATCTCTTTGTAAATTTCCGGACGGCGGTCGCGATAGAACTGCCAGACGTTTCGCACTTCCAGAATCTCTTCGAGGTTCAAGTCGGCGACGACAATCTCATCCTTGTCGCGGCTTGCTTGCGCGATAATCTTTCCCCGCGGATTGCAGAAGTAACTCTTGCCGTAGAACTCGCCGATGTTCCAGGGTGCTTCTATTCCAACTCGATTGATCGCACCGACGAAGTAACCGTTGGCGACCGCATGCGCAGGCTGCTCCAATTCCCATAAATATTCCGAGAGGCCCGCTACTGTAGCTGATGGATTGAAGACAATTTCCGCGCCCTTGAGTCCGAGAATGCGTGCACCCTCGGGGAAGTGCCGGTCGTAGCAGATGTAGACGCCAATATCGGCATACGCCGTCTTGAAAACCGGATAACCGACATTACCGGGCTTGAAATAATACTTTTCCCAGAACCCCGGATCGACCTGTGGAATGTGCGTCTTTCGATATTTTCCGAGATATTTCCCGTCGGCGTCGATCACGGCTGCACTATTATAGTAGACGCCGGTGATTTCCACTTCATAGATCGGGACGACGATTACCATCGAGTGTTTCTTCGCGAGTTCCTGCATGAGCTTGATCGTGGGGCCGTCGGGAATTTTCTCCGTAAGCGAATACCACTTCGTCTTTTGTTCCGCGCAGAAGTATGGTCCGTAGAACAACTCTTGCATGCACAAGATCTGAACGCCTTTCACTGCGGCTTGTTCGATCATGCGAACATGTTTGTCGATCATTGCCTTCTTGATAACATCAATCGGTTGCTCGGCGGAAGTGGCAAGCGTTGATTGAATAAGGCCCCCTTTAACGATGCGTAACATGGAGACGATTCCTTTTCTGTTCTCGTTTGATAGTCAGTTTCTGCGAGTGAAATAAAAAGATTTTTGAGACCATTGTCAAGGTAAAGTTGAAAGGGATAAAGCCATTGATTCCATTGCTTTTGGAGGGTCTTTCATGTATATTCACGATGCACAAACGAAGGAACCCTGAGAGTGGATAAATTTGTCATCCACGGTAGAAAGAAATTGAAAGGCACGGTCGTCATCAGCGGCGCAAAGAATGCCGCCCTTGCTCTCATGCCTGCCACACTCCTTGCGAGCGGTAAGTACCGCCTCGAGAACACGCCGGATTTACGAGATATCTCCACGATGGGAAAATTGTTACAGATGATGGGAGTGGATGTCTCGAAGAACGAGCACACACTGCACTTGAATACATTCCGAGTCAACAAGTTTGAAGCGCCATACGAGCAGGTGAAGAAGATGCGCGCCTCGATCTACGTCCTCGGTCCGCTCATTACACGCTACGGATACGCGAAAGTCTCGCTTCCAGGCGGCTGCGCATGGGGGCCGCGTCCTGTGAATCTTCACATTGAAGGAGTTCGAAAGCTGGGTGCAAAGATCGATATCGACCGAGGGTATATCATCGCCAAAGCGAAGCGACTGAAGGCGGCGAAGATCGCATTCGATGTATCAAGTGTCGGCGCGACGGGCAACGTGATGATGGCTGCCGTTCTTGCGAAGGGAACAACAGTCCTCGAGAATGCTGCGATGGAACCGGAGATCGTTGCTCTGGCGCGCTTCCTCATGAAGATGGGCGCACGAATCGATGGCATCGGAACCACGCGAATGGAAATCGAAGGTGTCGATGCACTTCATCCTGTCGATGAGACGATGATTCCCGATCGCATCGAAGCGGGAACATTCCTCATTGCTGCGGCTTTAACCGGTGGTACGGTGAAAGTTGAGTGTTGTAAGCCGGGACATCTCATGGCAATTCTGACAAAACTTGAGGAGGCAGGCGCACAGATTAATGTTGGCGACAACTGGATTACACTAAAAGCATCTCGCATGACGAAAGCCGTCGATGTGACAACGGCTATCTATCCAGGATTTCCCACCGATATGCAAGCGCAATGGATCACGCTCATGACGATTGCGAAGGGATCATCCGTGATTACCGATTCAATTTACTTCGATCGCTTCAAGCATGTGCCGGAGCTTATTCGTCTCGGCGCTAACATTGAACTCAATAAGAACGCTGCCATTGTCAAGGGAGTGAAAAGGCTCGCCGGAGCAACAGTGATGTCGACCGATCTCCGCGCATCGGCAAGCCTCGTGCTTGCCGGACTCGTTGCCGAAGGAAAGACCGAAGTCCTTCGCGTGTATCACCTTGATCGCGGGTACGAACACATCGAGAAGAAATTGCAGGCGCTCGGTGCGAGTATCCGCAGGATATCCGGGCAGGAGTATTAACACATCCTTTCGGTAACCACAAATTCGAGCATGTCGGTCTCGAAGGATATTTCCCGATCCTTTTTTCAACAACGATGGATCATTGCGATTCCCGTGGTTCTTTCCATTATCGTCTATTGGCAAACGCTGCGGTTTGATTTCGTCGCCTATGACGATTACGAGCTCGTCTACCAGAACGGCGATTACCTCTCACAGCTCTCGAACATTGTCACATCGTTTAAGACCCACGTTTTTACGACACACCGAGCGGAAACCCCCTATTACCGCCCGCTGGTGTTGGTAAGCCTTATTCTCGATTACCAGGCATGGGGATTGAATCCGAATGGCTACCATTTCACCAACATGATCCTTCACGCGCTTATTGTCCTGTTGGTGTTCCTTCTCGTCGAACGACTTGTGCGCGAGAGAATCGTTGCGCTTGCAGCGAGTGCGCTCTTTGCCGTCCATCCGATCCAGACACAATCAGTCGCATGGATTCCCGGTCGGAACGATATGCTTCTCGGTCTCTTTGTCGTCGTGATGATGTACGCGTATGTGCGATACCGAGAGAATCCCGGGACGCAGCGGAGATATTTCCGGATGACGATGATTGCCTTTGCATGTTCTCTCCTTGCGAAAGAGTCCGGGGCGTATTATTTCCTTCTCCTTCCGCTGTACGATCTATCATATCGGCGTGTCACCGCGAAAGGATTTTTTGATCGCCGGTACCTTCGGGATATCTTTTTGATCGCCGTTGTATTACTCCTGTATCTCGGACTGCGGCTGAGTATTTTTGGAGAGGTTGTCGGCGCGGAGCGGTTGTACGGTGGAGAGACGACGCTCCGGGAGCGAATCCAACAGATGCCGGCGCTTGTTGCGGCGCATTGCTCGTTACTTCTCGCACCGATTCACTTGAGCGTCGCCCATCCGCTCGATCAACTTTTTTGGTATCACACACCGTGGTTGTGGTTTGCTCTCATCTTTCCGATTACACTTGCCGCGATGCTCTGGTGGTCGTGGCGGCATGACCGCACGATCTGTTTCGGTGTCGGCTGGCTCGTCGTTGGGTTGCTCCCGACGCTCGATGTTTTTCCGGTTGCAGTTCCCATTCTCGAGCACCGGCTCTATGTCCCGGCAGTGGGATTTGTTCTCGCACTCTGCAGCACCGGATATCGTCTCATCGCGAATCGGCAAGAAGCGGGACGGAAGGAGAAGGTATTTGTTCAGATCGCAGGTGCCGTTATTGTTCTCTTCGTCATCATGTCGTACGCGCGCGTTTTTGTGTGGAAGAATGGCGAGTCGCTGTGGACGGATACCATCGAGAAGGCACCGACGTACAGCCGGTCATATTTCAATCTTGCGGGCTATTATTTTGAACACAAAGAGTACATGAAAACCACGGAGCTGCTGGAGAAGTATATCACGCTGGCGCCGGATGATTTTATGGCGCACTCAAAACTTCGTCAGACGTACTACCTGATGGGACAGCACGGAGACGCTGCACGGGTTTGCCGAAAGATGATCGCGCTGGCGCCCACAAACGTCAACCGCTATGCGGAAGCTGCAGAGCTATACATGCAGCTGAACCAGGCCGATAGTGCAATCGCAGTATACAAGGAAGGTATCGGGCGAAATCCAACATCATACCAGTTGTGCGATCTCCTGGCCCGCGTGTACACCCGGGCTAATCGAGAGAGCGAAGCTGAAGTATGGTATCGCCGTGCAATTGAACTGAACCCACAGTTTGCGCAGGCGCACTTTGATCTCGGCGTACTGAATGCGTCGAAGGGCCAAAGCGCGGATGCTCTTGTGCACATTGAACAAGGTTTGCGATACGGAAGTCCGAGCAAAGACGTCGCGCAGCTTCTGTATCACCTCTATATGGAAGCAGGAAAAACCGTGCAAGCCGACGAAGTTCGACGAAGATATAATTTTTAATCGACTTGATGAGACAACTTTTGTTGAACAAGGGGAAAATTCTGTCCACAAAGCCGTTCCTGGTTGCGGCGGTAATCGCGCTGGTCTGCTCGGTCCTCATCGTTCAACTTCCGCTTCTGAATTACCTCGGCTTCGAATTTTCCATCGCGATTGCACTTCTTATTCCGTGGGTTGCCGGTGCAATGACGATCAAACGCATTCGTTCTCGCGTTCCTGATTCAAGCGCACGCATCGATCCCCCGGTTTTCCGTAATGCAGTCGGTGAATCGCTTGTGCAGAGCCTCGGCATCCTCCTCATCCCGTTTACCGTTGTAACACTGAACGCGCTCATAGTTAGGAATTGCTCGTATCGTGATGGCGTTTTCTTCTTTATCCTCATCCCCGTCATTACGGCGGTGTGGAGCGTGGCATTCGCGTCGTTCTGTGCTGTCGTTGTGCGGCGTGCAGGAGTACTTTACACTGTTGCAACGCTTGCAATCCTTATCTACCCACTGTATCTTGGGTATTCCTCTCCACAGATCTATTCCTACAGTCCCATCTATGGCTTCTTCCCTGGATTCTCCTACGACGAAATGCTCTCGATTACGCCGGCACTCCTCCTATGTCGCGGGCTAACGCTCATCGCAGCAATTTTTTTTATGCTGCTGTCGCGTCTTCTCATCGAGCAAGAAAAATCGAAAGGAACCGGGCTGATTCGTAGAATAATTTCCCTGGTGCATATATATCGCCCGGATAAACGCACCATCACGCTCATTGCAAGTTTGCTTCTCCTTCTCGCTGCATGGATCTTCCGGCATCAATTAGGATTCGAGACCTCGGCTCAGTATATCCAGTCAGAGCTCGGTGCACGATATACGACGGAACACTTTCACATCTATTATGCGCCGGCATCCTTCACAGCGGAGGAGATGCAATGGGTCGGCTTGCAACATGAGTTTCGTTACGACCAGGTAGAACGCGCACTGCAAGTCCATCCAACAGGGCGCATCGCATCGTACATTTACCCCGATGCCGATGCGAAGCATCGTCTCATCGGTACGCTCTCAACAAACATCGCAAAGCCATGGCGTATGGAAATCCATCTCAATAAAGATTCCTGGCAGCAGACGCTCAAACACGAGCTGGTGCACGTCATGGCCGGCGAGTTCGGCATGCCGATCATTCGTGCACACTATAATATTGGATTGGTGGAAGGGCTTGCCACGGCGCTCGATGGCGATATCGGGAACCGGACACTCCATGAATATGCGGCTGCGGTACACGTGTTTGAGCTTGTCGCGCATCCCGAACAATTGATTCGTCCCGTCGGTTTCGCTTTGAAAGCATCGACGGTTAGCTATACACTCATGGGATCGTTCTGTAAACACCTCATCGATCGGTACGGCATGATGCGATTCAAAGAAGTATATGGGGGACGAAGTGTCGAAGATGTGTACGGTCGCACCTACGATGAGCTCATCGTAGAGTGGCAGGATTTCCTGAAGCGAATAACAGTACCGGTGTCGTGGAGGAGTCACATAGAATTTTATTTCAACCGGCCATCCATCTTTGCAAAGGAATGCGCGCGCACGGTCGCGAACTTGAACGGCGCAGCATACCGAAAGCTTGATGCGAATAACGCCGTCGCGGCGATGACGATCTTCTCACAGGCTCTCATGACGAGCTGGAATTCGGAATCGTACCAGGGGCTTGTACGTGCGGCATACGCTGCCGCCAGGTACGATACTGTCGTGTGCCTTGTCGCTTCACAGATCCAGGACTCGCTTGGCAGTTCGAGTATTCTCAACCTGTTTCTCCTCTATGGCGACGCGCTTTGGTACCGCGGCGATGCACTCCTGGCGAAACAAACATACAACGAGATACTCGATCTGGATTTGTCCGATCGGCTGAACGAATCCGCGGCAATGCGGCTTGAGGCAATAGACGACAAGAGGCTGCGAACGTCGTTGCCCGACTATTTCGTCGGGACGTTCAACGATTCAACGGCAGAAACATATCTCGATAGTCTCCAACGACAGTCACCGCATCCACTCCTTTCCTACCTGAACGCAAAACTGCATCTCCGCAAGAGGAATGATTCGGATGCCATCCACGAGATCGATACGCTGCAGACGCTTTTTTCTTTTCCGATATTGAATGCCGGTCGCGAACAGATTCTCGGGCAGGCATTGTTCAGACAAAAAGAGTTCCAGCAAGCACGCGCCCATTTCTGGCAGTCGCTTAACTATATTCCCAACCAGGCATCGCGCGAGCGTGTCGAAGACTGGCTCGAGCAGTGCGAGTGGTTTGAGAAGAATTTCAAAACAGAGTGATTCACAGCGGATTAATGGATGAAGCAGATGCTAAGGTCTCCGCATTGAAGAATCCGTTTCATCTGCTGTGAATTTTCTTTGCATCTCGCCGTAAACTTCCCTACTTTTCTCCATGCAACCCATCGATCCTTACAACATTCACCGCATTTGCCTTTCACGCATGAAATTTATCGGCGATGTTGTCCTTACAACGCCGATCATTCGTTCTCTACGTGAAAAATTTCCGAATGCCTACATCGCGTATGTAGGAGACAAGCAAGCGGTTTCGCTCCTTGAGCACAATCCATACCTGAACGAGATCATTCCGTTCGATTTCTCCCGGACAACACTGTTCGAACAACCGCGTGTCATGGTTGCGCTGCGCAGGAGGAAGTTCGACGTTTTCATCGACCTGTTTTGCAATCCGCGTTCCGCGCTCCTGGCGCGCGCCAGCGGCACGCCAATTCGCATTGGCAAAGAAGTGAAAGGACGGGGAAGGCTCTACACCCATCGCATCGTGGATGATGGGAAACCAAAGACTGCAATCGAGTACTACTACCAGTACGTGCAGCCGTTGGGGATCGAGCCTGCACACAGGCGGACGGAAATTTTTTTGACCGACGATGAAAAACGTGAAGCGCAAAACTATCTCAAGTGGCAAGACCTCGATCTCACGAAACCGATCGTCGGGCTTCATCCCGGTGCGACGTGGCCCGCGAAGATGTGGCAATGGGAAAAGTTTGCCGACCTCGCAGACCTCGTTCGCGCAAAACTCGATGCCCAAGTGGTCATCACCCAGGGACCGAACGATGGCACGCTGATGGAAGCGATCTCCAGGAAGGTTGTTGGGAATCTGCTCATTCTTCCGGTGGTGCAGTTGCGGCAGCTTGCGGCAATTATCGCACAATTCAATGTCTACGTCGCAAACGATAACGGGACAATGCACATCGCTGCGGCTGTCGGCACGAAGACTACAGGCATCTTCGGGCCTGGCGAAGAAAACATCTGGTTTCCCTATTCACGCGACGATGGACATGCCGCGCTTCGGAAGGATGTACCATGCCACCCCTGCCATCTCGATTTCTGTAACCGCACGGGCGATGACTACATGGAGTGCATGAAGCTCTTAAGTGTGAAGGACGTCTTCGAAGAGGTGAAAAAAAGGTTTGGGGTTTGAGGCGAGAGGTTGTAAAAAAGTTCTTCTCCTAATCCTCAAATCATAAAACTTGATCGACCGTCTTCTTTGCATTTCTTTTCGATTTTGGCGATATTAAATCGCTTTTCATTTACTCTCTTCATTTAGATCGATCAACATTTTCTCTTGGAGCATAACATGACAATGACCATTGCTGATGTCTATGCGCGTGAAATTCTCGACTCACGCGGCAATCCTACGATTGAAGTTGACGTCGTTCTGGAATCCGGTATCGTCGGGCGTGCGGCTGTCCCAAGCGGTGCCTCGACTGGAGAGAACGAAGCCGTCGAGCTGCGCGATAACGACAAAATGCGCTATGATGGCAAGGGCGTTCTCAATGCCGTCGAGAATGTCAACGACAAGATCGCAGAGGAAGTCATCGGCTTCGAAGCAACGGATCAAGCCGGCATCGATCGGTTGATGATCGAGTTGGATGGAACGCCGAACAAGTCGAAGCTTGGCGCCAATGCCATACTCGGCGTCTCGATGGCCGTTGCGAAAGCTGCTGCGCAGGCAATGAAGCTGCCGCTGTATCAATATCTTGGTGGACCGAATGCAAAAGTACTTCCCGTCCCGATGATGAACATCCTGAACGGCGGCAAGCACGCCGATAACACCGTCGATTTCCAGGAATTCATGATCGTGCCGGTCGATGCGGTGAACTTCGCTGAAGCGCTTCGCATGGGAACGGAAACTTTTCATTCCTTGAAGAATGTTTTGAAGAAAAAAGGATACAACACGTCTGTCGGTGATGAGGGGGGATTTGCGCCAAGTTTGAAATCGAACACGGAAGCTGTGGAACTCATTCTCGATGCAATTGTGAAAGCCGATCTCAAGCCGGGGAAGGATGTCTACCTTGCTCTCGATCCCGCATCGAGTGAGTTCTTTGAGAAGGGGAAGTACGTTTTTGGAAAGTCAGATAAATCGAAGAAGTCCCCTGAACAAATGGTAAAATTCTACGAGAAGTGGGTGAAGCAATACCCGATCATTTCCATCGAAGACGGCATGGCTGAGAACGATTGGGAAGGATGGACGATGCTCACCGAAGCGCTCGGTGACAAGATTCAGCTTGTCGGTGACGATCTCTTTGTCACAAACACGGAGATTCTTGCCGAAGGAATTGAAAAAGGCGTTGCGAATTCCATTCTCATCAAAGTGAACCAGATCGGTACGCTCACCGAAACGTTCGATTGCATCGAGATGGCGAAACGCTCAGGGTACACGACGGTCATCAGTCACCGCTCCGGTGAAACAGAAGACACGACCATTGCAGATATTGCAGTGGCAACGAACGCCGGGCAGATCAAGACCGGCTCCGCCAGCCGCACCGACCGCGTTGCAAAGTATAATCAACTACTCCGCATTGAGGAAGAGCTGGATACGAATGGAATTTATCCGGGGTTGGGGGCGTTTTGATATCGCAAATTGCGAGGTCAAAATCATGGCTCATAATTATTTCAGGCTGTGACCAGATCTAATTCATAAATTATTATTATGGGGAGGCAAGAAATGAAAACAAAGAATTCAGTGGTACGGATTGTGCCGTTGATCATGACGGTACGAGGCGAGAGAGTGATTATTGATAACGATCTTGCACGAATCTATGGCGTATCGACGGCAAGGCTCAATCAACAAGTGAAAAGAAATCCACGGCGCTTTCCGGCAGATTTCATGTTCAGTATGACGAAAGAGGAATACAACCGTTTGATGTTGCAAAATGCAACATCAAAGAATAATAGAAGAGGTGGACGGAGAAAACTGCCGTTAGCCTTTACTGAACATGGTGCAATTATGGCAGCCAGTGTGCTCAACAGTCCACGTGCGGTCCAAATGAGTGTGTTTGTGGTGCGGGCCTTTGTGGAAATGCGTGAAGCATTCATCTTGAGCGAGACACTTCGCGAGAAACTGAAGGAACTGGAAAGAAGAAAACTCACAGGCAGGCTTAATGTTCACGAGAAAGCGATTACCCATCTTCTGGACGAGATAACAAGACTGATGACCCCGCCACGGATCATCGTGCCAAAGAAGCGACCGATTGGATTTGGGAGAGAGGGATAACACATTGATGGCATTTTCTCTACGGAAGAATTTATTGTTACCTTGGATGCTGACGGAACGATACCAACGTCAATCCTTGGGCAGATGAAGGATTGACAATAATGCGAGCGGTTTATATATTGGAATCATGGGGGATACATAGGAAATATAAACGGACCCCAAAAATCGGAAATTATATCGAGACTTGGAAACGAGCACTTCGGTATTACCAGCAATAGCTTTTCGAAGCGAGGTTCAACTCTACCTTGAGGAGGAAAGTCGTGGGGAGGTTGATCCCGTTCGTATAGACGAACAGGGGAAACCATATTTGATATTTTACGCACCAGGAAACAAGCTTCAACGGTTCTATCTTGACGAGTATAGATTAGCGTTGCAGGGTCGAGTAAGGCAATCATTAATAACGAGGAATTGGAAGTGATTCTATGAACCGCCGAATGAAAAAAGTGTTCGCATGAAGCTTTGGTTAGAAAGAAAGCGCGAGATCGAGGCAAAGATCACGGCATATCTGCAAGCTGCCCCCCTGGATAAACTGATCCAACAAAAATCATTATCTGAGAAAGGAGTTTTCGCCAATTTATGTAAATGGATGGAGAACGAAGACATTGACAGGCTTTCGCCCAATGCGAAGCGAGGAATCCTTGATGCAATAAAGACTGATACTCGATGGGCAGACATCGCGGAAGTATTCTACACGGATATCGAGTTTGGAACCGGTGGCATTCGCGGAAGAGCAGTTATCCAAGACGATGAGTTGGAAATGTTGCGAGACGAAGGAATTCAAGCGTCTTTCCTGCGAGGACCCAATACAATCAACGATCTCGTGATTGCACATATTTCGTCAGCGATTGCCATGTTTGGACGAGACCGAAGGTTCAATTCTATTGTGATCGGGTACGACAGCCGAATACGGGGCAAGGATTTCGCTCACTTGGTCGCCAGCGTCTTTGTCGCTTATGGTTTTAAGATATATCTATTCGACGATGTCGTTCCCTATCCCGAGCTTACGTTTGCCATCCCCCATCTCCATGCCGACATGGGGATTCTCATTTCAGCAAGCCATAACGATCGTCGCTACAATGGGTACAAACTTTCTTGTGCGAACGGCTCGCAGTTTTCGATCCAGGATCGGGCAATCATTTTGAATGAATACATTGCAAAAACCGGATACGACATCATTGATTTCTTTCCTCTTGAAAGCGTCAACAGCGATCGCCTTGTGTTCTTGGGTGGAGGGCTTCGGTATCCCCACCTCACATATTATAAGTTCCAACGAGATCCAGTGGATATGCATTTCAACCATTTCAGCCACGTGTTGGATTTTGTGCTCGATCGGGAAAGTATCAGGTACTTTGGTGACAGGATTCATGTGGCATACTCCGCATATAACGGCGCAGGCGGTCCCACAGTGAAAAGACTTATTGATGCATTAGGAGTTATTAAGTTTGACGTTATCGCCTCGATGTACAAAGTGGACGGTATGTTTCCCGCGTTTGAAGATCTCCGGAGTCCAAAAGGGTACAAAGTGTATCAGCAACCTGATCCGGGTGAGCCCCGTGCCGCCGAAACAGCACTGAGGAAATACATTGAAGAGTACGGATCTGATCGTGCAAAGCACCTTGATGTTCTTATCGGCACTGACCCCGACGCTGATAGAACGGGCTTAACCGTCAAGGTCCCGCCTGATCACAAACCCATCTACAATGGTTCCGACTACATTTTGTTGGATGCGGATATAGCCTGGTCTCTGATCTTATGGTATCGGCTCAAACATTGGGAGAAGATAACAGGCTTGAAGAAATTAAATCTGGACTTAGAAAATTGTTTTCTTGCTCAATCACATACAACGACGGATATCATGCCGTTATTGGCGAGAAAATATGGTCTTGGTTGGGTAAAGACATGGGTTGGTTTTGCTCAACTTGCAGCAGGAACCGAGAAGGTATGGAAGGGTGTGTTGCAGGAAGATTATTTTGCGACGCCGAATCGGACAGAAGATTTTCGTTCGATTTACAAATATGAAAATATCTCATCGAAGTCGATCTACAACTTTGCGGCGCTTGAGCAATCCAATGGGTTCAGTATCCTCGGGGGCAGGCCCAAGTCTGAATATGACCTGGGTGAATATGGACACGTTCGAGATAAGGACGGCACATTTGCCGCGATTTTGTTTTTTGATATTCTGGCGTACGCGAAAAAGCAGGGAATGCACGTACTTGAACTGGTTGATCAGCACCTCTACTTGGATGAAACAATAGGATTAATTCGCACCGGATATCGCGCAGCTCCGCAGTATGGTCAATACGAAGGGCTGGTAGGGAGGTCTCTGAAGTTAGATGTTTTGAAAAGGTCTCTCGATTTGACGACACGGATCTCGAAGCGTGTCACCATCGGGAGACGAAAGGTAACCGGAGCGGAGATCTATAAGACCGGGAAATACGATATCCAGCATGGACACACCCAGGAGACCGGATTCGATCTTTCCCGACGAGAGACATACTGGTTCCCTGACGAAGGAATACGATTTTACTTCGAGAATCAATTCAATCATCTGACTATACGTCCTTCCGGAACTTCACAAAGTCTTCGGTTCCATATTCAGCTCCGTAATCCCAACGTCGATAAATCCAATCTGCGGAAAGAACATAAGAAGTTGGAAGAGGAAATACAATTGATGTTCGAAGATATCGGTGCGAAAGTGGGGGTCGATTGGGAGATATAGTAGGGACAGTATTCACGTGTGGATAGGTCGCAGTATGAAATCAGAGAATAAGGATGAAATAATAATCAGATTGGCAATCGTCGGATCGGTAGGCCTTATGGGTATTATTCTTAGCCTGTTCACCGACAAGATGCAACTCGGTGTTGGAATATTAACGAGTGCCTTTATCTCTTTCATGTCGATATTGTTGCTATCAGTGTTCCACCGAGAACACGGGAATAGGCACTGAAATGAGAATACTGAAAACCATTGATAGCTTGTTTCGCGGACTCTCGCTTATGAATGGTCGGGATTTCGAAGACATTCTTTCGACGATTGTCATCGGATTCACCGTAATTCTTGGAGCGATTATTGCTTTGCTTGCACCCGGGAAAGCGGATTTAGGTTGGGGGATCGTCTTCGGTTCGTTTGTTTCATTGACGCCGATCGTGGTGCCATTTGTCATTCGAAAACTTAGAAGAGCGCTCGATATCAGAGGCGTCATCAAAGTTGTCCAGAGAAGAGATCCGCTGTATACGTATCTGGAGCCTGAGGCAGAGTATTGTAACAAAATTTCCCTTTTGGGAAATGTCCTTTGCAGAGATATCTTCGGTCAATCTGAGTTCCGGGAATTGCTTTTGAAGAATCAGTCGAATGAACTCTTCTCCTGTCGGGTCTGCATATATTCTCCAACAACCAATAACACTTTTCTGCGCCAAAGGTCGGAAGATGAAGTGGCGAACAAGATAATCGAAGTCGCCGTTGATACAACAAAATCTCAAAGCGATAAGGATTCCATACTAAAAGAACTCATAGATGACCGTCTCCAGCACAACATTGAGCAGATCGGGGAGACGGTGCGTATTGTCAAAGAGTTACAAGGTGGAACACAAACAGAAAAAGGATTGGGAGACAAGCTGAAAGTGCGATTCGTTCATAATACGTATATTCTCGACTCTATTCTCATTGCAGATGACAAAGTAGTTGTGTGTGATTACCTCCATAGGTCTGGTCGATATACTCCGGTCTTAGTTCTAACAAACAGCCCTGTGGCGGATAAATATAAAGAAGAATTTGAGATGGTTTGGTCCTTCGCAAATGATGTACCCTGAACATCAACAAACAAGGCATCACAGGATTTTCCGATCACTCGAATTATTCATAGCGATCCCACCATGAAGTACTGTCATGGACGAAGCTCACTCAGTTCTTGACAGGAGGTCTTCTCAACTCGGCATCCGCCAGAATCTTCCGCAGTTCTCCCTTCTCGTTCTCATTAATGCGTTCGTCGGGGCGATGGTGGGGATCGAGCGATCAATCCTTCCGCTGATTGCCGAACGGGAATTCGGCATCGCATCGCGAAGCGCCATCCTTTCCTTCCTCATCAGCTTTGGCATCGTCAAAGCGCTCAGCAATCTTCTTGCCGGACGACTCTCCGATCGTGGAGGAAGGAAAAAGCTTCTCGTTCTCGGATGGCTCATCGGCCTTCCCGTGCCGTTCGTGTTGATGTGGGCGCCGTCCTGGTCGTGGATTGTTGTGGCGAACATTCTCCTCGGCATCAATCAAGGTCTTTGCTGGTCGACGACCGTGATCATGAAGATCGACCTCTCAGGCCCGAAGCAGCGAGGCCTTGCCATGGGGCTGAACGAATTCGCCGGATACATCGCTGTCGCCATCGCGGCATACTGGTCAGCCTCACTGGCAGCAGACTATGGCCTTCGTCCCGTTCCGTTCTATCTCGGTGTCGCGGTTGCTCTGCTCGGATTTTTTTTCTCACTCCTCTTCGTTCGGGAAACAGACCACCATGCGCACGCCGAACAAGCGGCACTGCATCCGCCGTCGTCGCATTCGTTCAAGCAGGTCTTTCTGCTTACATCCTGGAAGGATCGAAACCTTTTGAGCTGCAGCCAGGCCGGGCTCATCAACAATTTGAATGATGGAATGGCATGGGGACTCTTTCCACTCTTCTTCGCATCGCTTCACTTTTCACTCGATCAGATCGGTACACTCACGGCACTCTATCCGGCGGCATGGGGACTCGCACAACTTGCGACAGGCGCTCTCAGCGATCGTGTTGGGCGGAAATGGATGATCGTGCTTGGCATGTGGGCGCAGGCTGGCACGCTCTGGCTTATGGTCTTCGAGAGCGGCATCGGTTTCGAAATGGTAACAATGATTCTGCTCGGTCTTGGAACGGCGATGGTGTACCCAACGCTCCTCGCCGCGGTGGGCGATGCTTCTTACCCTGAATGGCGTGCGTCGGCAGTTGGCGTCTATCGTTTATGGAGGGATCTGGGCTATGCGGTCGGAGCAATTCTCTCCGGAATCATTGCCGATCTGCTCGGCATCAAGAACGCCATTCTCTTCGTCGGGCTGCTGACCTGCCTTTCGGGAGTACTTGTTGCCGCGTTGTTCCGGGAGAATTCATCGGCAGTTCGTTAGCAAATTGCATTCGATCTACTTCATCAGTTCCTTCAGTGAAAACTCCTCCACCATGAATGGTTTTACTCCTTCCGGTCCGGTCATGCTTACCCAGAGTGAACCGTTTTCCGGCCCGACATCGATGACGAAGTGAAAGAATGGACAACATAATTGTTCCTTCTCGACAAACTCTGCCACACTCAACAGCATCGAAGTATCGGCGAGGAGTCGAAAGGCGTAGCCATCTGAAAGCTCTTTCACTTCTTGCACTGCATGGAAAATCTTGTTGCCGTTCTGTTCGTGCTGGATCCTTTCGGGAGCGGTCAGCGCGGAGAGATTACACGCCAGCGGGGATGAAGCGTGCTTTGTTTTCGGTGACGATGTTTTCACATGATGGTATTTTGTGCGCATACCCTCTTGTTGACAATAGAGAGTTGGAGTAGAGGCAAAGAGTCCTGTGAGCAAAATTCCGAGACCGATGAGTGAATGCATTGGCGGATCATTTGTCTGTTATGGTTCAAATATACAGCTTACTCTGTTCAACGGCAAGCGAGTCATCAGGCTCTGTGCGTGTCGTCTGCCAATGCAAGGACCCGATGTTCGATCGCTCTGACTCTGTTGTTTCCTGGAAAATGAATGTCTCTTCATTTTGAGAACTCGCTGCAAATTATTACATTAAAGCTTCGACGTATTCCATAACCGATCACATCATCACGAATTTTCATAAAGGAGGGGTAACTCAATGCCTGTACGTACAGCAAATGCATTTTGGGAAGGTGACCTAAAAGGTGGTAAAGGAAGAATGAAATTCGGCAACGGTGCTTTCGAGGGTCAGTACTCGTTCTCGTCACGCTTCGAAGAAGGAACCGGAACAAACCCCGAAGAGTTGATCGCTGCAGCCCACGCCGGATGCTTCTCGATGGCGTTCTCGAGCGGTCTCGCGAAGGCCGGGTTCACGCCGACGCGTGTGAGCACAACTGCGAAGGCAACGCTCGAAAAAGTAGGCGAGGGCTTCAAGATCACGACGATCGAGCTTGATACCCAAGGTCAGGTACCGAATATCGACGCGGCGAAGTTTCAGGAGATCGCGGAAGGGGCGAAGAAGAATTGCCCGGTTTCTCAAGCCCTCGCCGGTGTCAATATCAAACTCAATGCGAAGCTTGTCAAGTAATTGTTTGCCGTGTAGTTGTTCGTGAAGGGCGAAGAGGCGTCTCGCCCTTCATTCTATGAGAGACTGGCGCATCGTATCGATTATCTTATCGCGGAAAATTGATTAGCCTGTATCTTTCGTAAGAAGATCGGAATTGGATTTTATGAAGACTATTGTTCAACAATGTATCATTCTCCTTCTTTCCGGCATTCTCGTCATAACGTATGCAGAGGCTTGGCAGAAATCAAAGAAAACTCCCTCTCGCAAAAGGAGTCTTCCATCACTACGACAAGCTCCATCACAAGCGCCAAAACCTTCCGCTCATTACGGCCAGTATGATTTTACACTGACGACGTTTGATGGAAAGACAATCCGGCTCTCCGATTATGCAGGGAAGGTCGTGCTCGTCAACATCTGGGCGCCGTGGTGCGGTCCGTGCCGTACGGAGACGCCGGGTTTTGTCAAGCTCTACGATCAGTACAAGAAGCTGGGCTTCGAGATCGTTGGCGTTGCCGTCAATACTAACGAGAGCGACGTGCGCTCGTTCATGCAGAAGTATAACACGACATGGCCTGTCGGCATCAATGATGAGGTTGCGCGAACGTATGGCACGTATGGGCTGCCCGATAACTTCCTCTTCAATCCTGACGGTACGATGCTGAAACATTTTGTGGGCTACACTCGAGAAGAAGCAATACGACCTCTTGTTGAAGAAGCCCTCAAATTCATCCAATGAAGAGTTCCGTTTCTTGAGATTCTCTCCCCATCTTCGTACATTTCTCTATCGCACCGATTGACACATCAACTCTCGGAATCCTTATGATGCACGTTGCACAGCGCATGCGCCGCCTCGGGACTGAGACGGCATTCGAAGTTTTGGCAAAAGCCCGGGCACTTGAAGCGCAGGGGAAAGATATCGTTCACCTTGAGATAGGCGAGCCTGATTTCGATACTCCGTCGCACATTAAACAAGCGGCAAAGAAAGCGCTTGACAACGGTTTCACACACTACGGCCCGGCGGCGGGACTGCCGGCAGCACGCGCGGCAATCGCACGGTATGTGTCGGAAACTCGAGGAATAGAAGCCCTGCCGGATCACGTCGTCATCACTCCGGGTGCCAAGCCGATCATGTTCTTTGTGATACTCGCCTGCGTCGATGAAGGCGATGAAGTGATCTACCCCAATCCGGGGTTTCCCATTTATGAATCAGCGATCGAGTTCGTTGGAGCAAAGGCAATTCCACTCGCGCTGAAAGAAGAGAAAGGCTTCAGCTTCGACATCGAAGATTTGAAGCGACTCATCACGCCAAAGACTCGAATGCTGATTCTGAATTCCCCCCAGAATCCGACGGGCGGCATTCTCACCGAGAAAGATATCCGGCTGATTGCCGATGTTCTTCGCGGGACGAACATCATCGTTCTCTCGGATGAAATCTACAGCCGCATCATGTACGACGGATACAAACCGTTCAGCATCAGCACGCTGCCCGGCATGCAGGAACGCACGATCATCCTGGATGGATTTTCGAAAACGTATGCGATGACTGGTTGGCGCCTGGGGTACGGCGTCATGCCGGGGGAGCTTGCCAAGCTGGTCACCAAACTTCAAATCAACAGCACGTCGTGCACGTCGAGCTTTTCTCAGATGGCGGCAATCGAAGCACTCACCGGCCCGCAACATGAAGTGGATGTCATGGTGGAAGAATTCAAACGCCGGCGCGATTTCATTGTCGAAGGCTTGAATTCCATCCCCGGCATTCGTTGCCACAAGCCGCACGGCGCATTCTACGTTTTTCCGAACATCACCGGCACAGGGAAGACGTCGCGTGAACTTGCGGACTTCATGCTGAACGAGGCAGGCGTTGCCTGTTTGTCCGGCACGGCGTTCGGCAAGCATGGTGAAGGGTATCTGCGCTTCTCGTATGCGAACTCCATTCCCAATATTGAAAAGGCGCTCGGCAGGATTGCCAAGGCACTGAAGCACCAGGCAGTCTCGGTTTCCTGAATAATCCTCGTTCTTCAACAGGCATGGCGAACATGTTTCACTTGCCTTCGACTCTTACCGGTTAATTCCTCTCACAGGAGGGAACCCTATTTTTCACTTGACAATGGATGAGAATTTTCATATACTTTACTTAACTAAAGTATGCGCAAGATAACCCCGCTAGATATTGACGCAATGTACGGTGCAATCCTGACACTCGAAACGCTCGGCGAGGCAAAAAGTTTTTTCCGCGATCTTCTGACCGAAACTGAAATCAAGGAACTTGCCGAGCGCTGGAAGGCCGCCCGCATGCTTGCTACCGGCGCTTCGTACACACAGATCATTAAAGAAACAGGACTTAGCTCGACGACCGTAGCGCGAGTTGCCCGGTGGGTAAAAAAAGGCACCGGGGGATACCGCCTCGCATTGAAGCGGACGGGGTCGTTGAAGAAATAATTTTTTAAAACAAAACACTTTACTTCAATAACGTATGCCGGCTGGAAATGGTCGTTTGAAAATCGCCGTTCAAAAGGAAGGCCGGATAACCGACGATTCGATGAACCTCCTCAAGGCAATGGGGCTGGATCTGGAGTTCCGGTCACGCACGCTCTTCTCCCCATGCAGAAATTTTCCTCTTGATCTTCTTTCTGTTCGTGACGACGATATCCCCGAGTATGTGCAGGATGGTGTGAGCGATTTCGGAATCGTGGGAGAAAACATCGTGGCGGAGAAACGTGCGCGTGTCACTATCGTGGAACGGCTCGGCTTCGGTAAATGCCGCCTTGTCATCTGCGTCCCGGACGCGGGAAATTTCAAGGCTCTTACCCAGTTAAAAGGAAAACGAATAGCCACCTCATATCCGGTCATACTGAAACGCTTTCTCGCAGTTCGTAAGCTTCGGGCTAAAATTGTCGAGATCAGCGGATCGGTAGAGATCGCTCCAGCGCTCGATGTTGCCGATGCAACCTGTGATATTGTCTCAACGGGAAGCACGGCGCGCCTCAACGGCCTCAGTGCGCTCTACACGGTCATGGAATCTGAAGCAGTGTTGATTGCCAATGCATCATCGCTTCACTCGCGCCAAAAACGAAAAGCGATCGAACAACTCCTCGTACGTATTCGCAGCTCGCTCAATGCCCGCGGGAAGAAGTACGTCATGATGAACGCACCGACCAGCGCCATCAAAACTCTCCGGACATTGATTCCGGGAATGAAAAGCCCTACAATCGTTCCGCTTGCCAATCCCAACATGGTCGCAGTTCATTCTGTTGTGGGTGAAAACGTTTTCTGGGATGTCATGGAACAGTTGAAGAGCGCAGGTGCGACAGATATTGTTGTCATACCGATTGAAAAATTCATCGCGTAGAATGCACGCATGAAAATCTACAAATCAGATACGATGATGGCGGGCGAGCGCAGTTTCCTTTGCAAGCGACCGATGATCGACCACGATGACATTCTCCCGACAGTGAGAGGAATTATCGAGGATGTTGCCCGAAATGGTGATCCTGCCGTCCGGTCGTACACACAGAAGTATGATGGCGTGGCACGCGAGAATCTCGCTATCTCGCAAGTCGAGATTGCAGATTCGATCAAGGTTGTGAGCCGGCAGTTTACAGAGGCGGTCACATTGGCGGCAAGAAACATCGAAGTATTCCACCGGGCACAACTGCCGCAATCGCTTTCAGTAGAAACCGCACCTGGCATTGTATGTCGCCGCGAGTGGCGCACGATTGATCGTGTCGGCCTCTATGTACCCGGTGGCTCTGCACCGCTGGTCTCTACCGTTCTTATGCTCGGTATTCCGGCACGGCTGGCAGGATGTAAAGAAATCATTCTCTGCACTCCACCATTAAGGAATGGTACCGTTGCCCCGGAGATTCTCTTTGCCGCAAACCATCTCGGCATCGAACGCATTGTTGCCGTTGGAGGCGTGCAGGCCATCGCCGCTATGGCGTGCGGGACAGGTTCCATTCCGAAAGTCGATAAGATTTTCGGGCCTGGCAATCGCTTTGTCGCCGCCGCAAAGTTGGTCATTCAACAGCCGCCATATAATGTGGCAATCGATATGCTCGCAGGTCCGAGTGAGCTTCTCGTCATCGCCGATGAGACCGCGAACCCCGAGTGGGTCGCTGCTGATCTGCTCTCACAAGCCGAGCATGGTGAAGATTCTCAGGTAGTGCTTGTAACAACGTCCGATACAATTGTCCAACGAGTTCAATCCGCAATCGACCGGCAACGCGCCGTGCTTCCACGCAATCGTACTATCGAGAAGGCTCTCGAGATCGGCTTCACACTCGTTGTCAATTCTGTTCATGACGCTCTGGAATTTGCAAATCTCTTCGCGCCGGAGCACCTAAGCCTCGCAATCAAAGATGCAGAACCGCTCATTCCTTTGGTGCGGAATGCGGGTTCTGTTTTTGTCGGGAGTCTTTGCTCGGTCGTGTTCGGCGACTATGCATCCGGCACCAATCATACGCTTCCGACGAATGCTGCTGCACGTGCCATGGGTGGAATAAGTGTTGAGAGCTTTATGAAACCCGTCTCTTTTCAAACAGTCAACCGGCTCGGGTATTCTATGATCGCTGAGAGTGTTGTCACGCTTGCTCAGGCTGAAGGACTGGATGCGCATGCAAATGCCGTTCGAGTACGGAGAGATTGCAATGATTGACCAGCTCATTCGCCCACACTTCAAAGGGTTCAAGCCGTACCGCTCAGCACGGAGTGAAACACAGGCGGCGAAAATATTCCTCGATGCGAACGAGCTTTCGCTTGGAAGTCCCGTTTCGGTCGATGGCGTCAGCTTAAATCGGTACCCCGATCCATCGCAGACATCACTCCGTGAGGTATTTGCTTGCCGACACGGTGTTTCGCCGGAGAGGATCTTCTGCGGCGTCGGGTCGGATGAAATCATCGATCTTCTCATTCGCCTTCTGTGTGAACCCGGGAAAGATGAAGTGTTGATTCTCGAACCCACCTACGGCGTCTATCGCGTTCAAGCGGATGTCAATGCCGTACACGTCTCTTCAATTCAACTCGATGCAAAATTTCAGATCGATGTGGGGAAAACGCTGGAAGCAATCACCTCCGACACCAAGATGCTTTTCTGCTGTTCACCGAACAATCCGACCGGCAATCTTTTGCGGACGAATGACATCCTTGAGTTGTCGTCGCACGTGAGAGGAATCGTGGTTGTTGATGAAGCGTATATCGATTTTGCCGAGTCATCGGACCAGCTCGTTTCGCTCGTCGAGCGCTTCGAAAACCTGGCAGTATTGCGAACGCTCTCGAAAGCGTGGGGACTCGCCGGTATCAGGTTGGGGTACTGCGTCGCTCATCCGGAGCTTGTCTCCTATTTACTGCGCATCAAGGCTCCGTACAGCGTTAACGCAGTCACATCCATGCTCGCACTCTCTGCATTACGAAACGAAAAGTTCTTCGCCGCCTCAGTGGAAACAGTGAAGCGAGAGCGCGCTCGTATGGCCGAAGCTCTTCGGAACGTCGAATCCGTACGCGAGGTGTATCCAAGCGATGCTAATTTTCTTCTTGTCGATTTCCTCGATGCAGGAAAAGCATTCGACGCGCTCATCAAACAGGGGATCGTTGTGCGGAGGAGAAGTGAGCCTCGGTTGCGAAGCTGTCTCCGCATCACGATCGGTACACCGGAAGAAAATGGATTCGTGCTGCGAACTCTTGCGAGAATGAAATGAAGAAGGTCGTTTTTGTCGATCGGGATGGAACAATCATCCGTGAACCTGCCGGCAAACAGATCGATTCACTCGAGAAATTAGAATTCATCCCCGGCATCATTCGAGGGCTAAAGCTCCTCGTGGATTCCGGATTCACGCTCGTGATGGTGAGCAATCAGGATGGATTGGGAACGAAGCAGTACCCGCAGAAAGCGTTCGCGCTCGTTCAGAAAAAAATCCTGAGTCTTCTTGAAGGCGAAGAAATCACGTTCGAAAAGATTGTTATCTGTCCCCATCTCCGAACGGAAAACTGCCGCTGCCGGAAACCGAAGACCGGTCTCGTCGAGTCCTATATGAAGAAACATGCGATCGACCGTGGCCACTCGTTTGTCCTCGGTGATCGCTTGACGGATGTGGAGTTTGCAAACAATCTTGGAGTTCACGCGATTCGGCTGACACGCCGGAACGATCCGCGAGCGAAGTACGTTACGCCGGATGTGTTCGATGCCTGCAGCTTTATCGCTCGTTTCGCGAGGATGGCATCGTTTACACGGACGACGAGTGAGACGACAATCGCCGTCAATGTTACACTCGATGGAGCAGGCAAGTACGAGATTGCGACCGGCATCGGATTCTTCGATCACATGCTGGAACAACTTGCCAGGCATTCTCGCATGGATGTCACGATTCATGCACGCGGTGACCTGCATATCGATGAGCATCATACCGTCGAAGATACCGGCATCGTCCTTGGCAAAACAATTCGAGAAGCACTTGGCCGGAAGAAAGGAATACAGCGCTTTGCGTTTGCCGCGCCGCTCGATGAAGCGTTGGCAGAGGTATCGATTGATTTGAGCGGCCGAAGCTACGTATCATTTGATTGCAAGTTTATTCGTGAGCGTGTCGGAGAGATGCCGACAGAGCTTGTCGAAGATTTCTTCCGTGGATTTGCCGATGGCCTTGGCGCAACAATGCATATTCGCTGCAGCGGCAGGAACGATCATCACAAGATCGAAGCCATTTTCAAATCGGTCGCGGTCGCACTCCGGTCAGCCGTCCACATCGATAGTCGTACCAGATCCTTCCTTCCATCGACGAAGGGATTGTTATGATCGGCGTTGTCGATTACGACGCCGGGAACATCGCTTCCGTGAGTAATGCGCTCTCTGCGATCGGCGCCGAGTACTGCGTCAGCAGCGGCGTCGACCTGCTCGCGCAGTGCGATGGAATCATATTGCCCGGCGTTGGGGCAGCTCCAGGTGCAATGACATCATTGCGTCAGCGCGGACTTATACCATTCCTACGATCAGTCAACAAGCCTCTCCTGGGAATTTGTCTTGGCATGCAGCTTCTCTTCGAATCGTCCGAAGAAGGTGAGACGCTGTGTTTGGCTGTGCTGCCGGGAACAATCAAAAGATTATCGGACCGTGCCGAAAAAATTCCTCACATGGGTTGGAACATGGTAACGTTCACCGCGATGAACCCGTTGATCGAAGGGATCGATCAGTCGGCGTACTTTTATTTTGCCCATTCATTCGTCGCCACCGTGAACGGTACGACTCTTGGTACAGCAGAATGTGGTGAAGTGTTCACTGCTGCTCTTGCGTATAAGAATTATTTTGGCGTGCAGTTTCACCCTGAGAAGTCGGGGAAGAACGGTCTCACCATTCTCAAGAACTTCGAAACGCAGTGCAGATCATACCGGCCATAGATATTTATCGGAATCAATGTGTGCGTCTTGTTGAAGGCGATTTTACCAAGAAGACGACATACCTGCGCAGCCCGTTTGCGACAGCAGAACAATTTTCACTTACCGGCGCACGTGCGCTCCATATCGTGGATCTTGATGGAGCGAGAGAAGGGCGCATTGTGAATGCATTTTCCATCGCCAAGATACGTCTCCTGAACGATATCGAGATTCAAGTCGGCGGTGGAATCCGGACTGAGACTGCAGTCGAATTCCTTCTGGGGATGGGGATTGATCGCGTCGTTGTTGGCAGCGTTGCCCTGCGCTCACCTGAGCTTTTCGCTTCTTGGGTAAAGAAACTTGGTGTCAACCGGTTCTGTGTTGCGCTCGATCTGAAAGACGGCCTGATTGCTCATAGCGGCTGGCAGCAAACGGACGCATCTGACTTTGCTGCAATTGTTCACCGGCTTATCGATCTCGGCATCGTGCGAATCCTTACAACGGATATTCGGCGCGATGGTCGAATGGAAGGGCCGAACATCGATCTCTACAAAGAACTCGTCGAGAAATTTCCCACGGTGGAATGGATTGCCTCCGGCGGCGTTCGATCGAAAGAGGACGTGGCAGCGTTACGAACAACACGTGTGGCAGGTGTCGTGATTGGGAAAGCGCTGCACGAGGGACGTTTACGCCTGGAAGATGTTTTGGAGGAATCGTGCTGACCAAGCGCATCATTCCCTGTCTCGACATTCTGAATGGGAGGGTCGTAAAAGGAAAAAAATTTCGGCAGCTCCGAGACGTTGGCAACCCCGTTGAGCTTGCAGCGCGCTACTCCGATGAAGGCGCAGATGAGCTTGTCATCCTCGACATTTCCGCTTCGCTGGAAGGACGGAAGCCATTCGTCGACGTTGTTATGGCGGTTGCACGCAAGATCGCGATTCCTTTGACGGTTGGCGGCGGTATTCGCACGCTCGATGATATTCTCACACTACTTCGCTGCGGCGCCGATAAGGTTTCCCTCAATACAATTCTGACGCGCGATCCGTCTCTTCTTACCCGTGCGGCAGAAATCGTAGGCAACCAGGCGCTCGTTGCCGCGATCGATGCGAAGCGTTCCGATGGGAGCTGGATTGTTCGCGTCAAAAGCGGAACCGAGGAAACACGACACGACGCAATCCGGTGGGCACAAACCGTTGTGGAAAACGGCGCAGGTGAATTGCTCGTGACTTCGATCGATAAGGATGGAATGAAGGAAGGATACGATCTCGAGTTGTTATCGACGCTCCATCGTACGGTCAAAGTTCCTGTGATTGCGTCCGGCGGAGCCGGGACGAAAGAACACATTCTCGATGCGCTGAGAATTGGCAAGGCCGATGCCGTGCTTGCCGCGAGTCTTTTCCATTACAACGAGCTTTCGATCGCTCACCTGAAACACTATCTCCAAGAGGAAGGAGTTCCGATACGACTATGACGCTCAACTTCGACAAACTCAATGGCCTGATACCGGCTGTTGTCCAAGATGCAGACGACGGCACGGTGCTCATGGCCGGCTTCATGAATCATGATGCGCTCGATCGCACGATTGCCGGCAAGCGCGTGACCTTTTGGAGCCGCTCGAAGCAACGGCTCTGGACGAAAGGGGAAACATCCGGCAACTACCTGAATGTTCTTTCGATCCATCACGACTGCGATGAAGATGCGCTTCTCATTCTTGCTCGTCCCGCGGGGCCTGTTTGCCACACCGGAGAGAAAAGTTGTTTCTCTTCTTATGCGACCTTCAACCGGAGGTCAACACTTCAGAAGCTCGAAGAGATCATCATGGATCGGAAACTCCATCCAACGGCTAACTCCTACACGGCGAAGCTCTTCAGCGAAGGTGCTGCGAAGATCGCACAGAAAGTTGGGGAGGAGGCCGTGGAGCTTGCACTTGCCGCGCAATATCCGGACAAGCAGCGTATCATCGAAGAGACCGCCGATCTCTTGTATCACACACTTGTTCTTCTCGCCGGAAAAGAAATTTCACTCGGTGAAGTTCATCGGGAGCTCGAGAAGCGTATGAAGCAGCAGGGAGAAAAGGGTAGAGAGTGAAGGATGATTGCTCTTGAATATTTTCAGCGGAGCGGAGTATCCGCCTGACTCAAAGCCGTATGCAATGACCTACCTTGAACTGTGCAGCCTGATGGATCGAATGATCACGCGGTGTCCGGATAAGAATCCGGATTGCCGTTCCGAATCTGTCCGCGAACTCCGAATTGCACTTGAGGCAATTTCTTGGTAAGTAAGTTATAGAGTTGTGGAAGGGGACGTCACGTCTACGACCCTATGGGTCGATAGACCCGTAGGGTGACGTCCCTTTCGTAGTTTTCCTGATCCGGGTTTCCACTGCCTGAAGTGCCGGATATGAGGGATGCTTCACCGGCGCTTGATGAACGTGCCGTCGCGCAGCTCGGAGTACGCCTTCCGCAGTTCTTCCTGGGTGTTCATGACAATCGGGCCATACCAGGCAACGGGTTCCTCGATCGGCTTGCCGGAGACCAACAGGAATCTGATGCCGGCTTCACCTGCCTGAACGACGACCTCATCGCCGCTCTCGAAGAGCACGAGCGACCGGTTCCCGGTTTCCTCCGGCGATGTGCCGGCTGTTCCCACCCATTCCGTCCGGACTCCAACGGGCTGTGATGCATCGCGAAACGAGCCGCTTCCATCGAAGACATAGGCGAACGCATGACGCGTCGTCTCGACCGGCAGCGTCTTGCGCTTCCCCGGCGGAACCCACACGTCGAGATACCGCGGGTCGGCCGCGATGCCGACAACAGGACCGGTCTTTCCCCAAAAACTTCCGCACACCACGTGGACGCGCGTGCCGTCGTCGTCGATCACTTCGGGGATGTCCTTGCCGGTGATGTCCTGGTAGCGGGGGTCGGTCATTTTTTGTGACGACGGCAAGTTTGCCCAGAGTTGGAATCCGTGCATGCGTCCCTGCGGGTCGCCCTGCGGCATTTCCTGGTGGAGGATGCCACTGCCTGCCGTCATCCACTGCACGTCGCCGGCGCCGAGCGTGCCGCTGTTACCCAAACTGTCGCCGTGGTTGACGGAGCCTCGCAGGACGTACGTGATGGTCTCGATACCGCGATGTGGATGCCACGGGAATCCGGCGAGGTAGTCCTCCGGGTTTTCGTTGCGGAAGTCGTCGAGCAGGAGGAACGGATCGAATTCCTCCGTCGCTCCGAAGCCGAACGCGCGGCGCAGCCGCACGCCCGCACCTTCCATCGTGGGCTGTGCTTGGATGATTCGTTTAATTGGGCGGATGGACATGGTTTCTCCTTATGTTGTTAATACTCAACGGACTGGGACTGCTCTGCGGATTATTAATTGGAACTCATCCCCTCTACGAGTCTTCGACTCGATAGAGTCGTAGACCGGCCACTTCTCTTACAAAAAAGAGAAGGGGAGCGCCAACGTCCCTCTCTTATGTAATGTACAGACCGGAGAGATAGGTAACGGATGTTCGGGGACATGGGTAACACATTTAGGTTGAATGAATATCGGTATTGAGATTGATTTGTGCAATCTGTTCATGACAGAAAAAGACGTTGAACTGACCATCAATTGTGG
>JACOSY010000045.1 GCA_016178595.1 Ignavibacteria bacterium | reverse complement strand
TATTCACCGTCTGACCGGTCGTATTATGGAAAACAAAACACGCCGTACTTCCCACGGCCTTTCCCGCCTTGTCCTTCTTCTCTCCCAGATCATTCTGATTAAAGGTGCGGTACTTCGGCTGTGCGAAGAGCGCACTCGATATACACATGCTTAGGACACAGAGAATAACCACGATACTGACCGTGGTATTCTTAACATATAATGAACGCATGCTACTGAACATCATGGTAACTGTGCTCCTTTCTGTTTTGTGAGAGTTTACGCGATAATCACAATGATTGATGTTATGCCTTCAGAAGAATACCTTGTTATGGATAAAACCGAACACCGAGTCCTACGTCGACCCCCATGCCGCCTGCGGGAGAGACGATTACAAGCGGGGCTGCCTCAAAGAATAGTTCGACTGGCGACTGTTGGACTCTATAAGTAAGTCCGATAACACCCCTGACACCAAAACCAATTTCCTGGTCTCGCAGGAGGTACCGACTTCTTCCGTCATTGACGACGATATACTCCGTTCTTCCGAACCCAAAAGCTACTCCCGCTCCGTAGTGGAGCGCGAGGTTCTGTTCATGGAAAGGGTTCGAATGCCAGAGGTAATCGACGTGCAACCTGTAGCGATCGAACGGTGAGAAGCCGATCGCTCCATCGAGCGCATTGTTTGCATTAAGTTTGTATTTCCATGCAACGCCTGTTGGATCTCCGACCACAAAGCCGACTCCAAATTTCCCTTGCCCCGGGGCAGCGGTTGGAGCAAGCAAGAGAACGGCAAGTGCCACTATCAGGGTAAAGCGATATGAGAGTGTGTTCTTCATGGTGCTGATCTCCTTTCAAAAAGTGTACAAAACTTACTACCAGCATCGAGAGTGGACATCTCTTTGTTCATCGTCTCACTATTATTCGAGTCGTAGCTCGTTAACAGCATAAAAACTCCTGATTGTCAATACGTATTCTGTCAATCCGTGATAATCACCAGATACTTCGATTCCCAGAAGCGATCGGGATCGGCAATAGTAATCATTGACTGCGAGCCATTCATTTTCGTCGCCGAGTATACCTGTTCGCTGCGTTTCGGAATAATGTCGTCGATCTTGCCGTTCACCTCGATGATCTTTTGTTCTTCCTTGTTGATCGGCTTGAAGTACGTTTCGTCAAGTCCATACGCGAGCATCGTCGTTGAGCCGAGCAAGCCCCAGAGGAACCCGCCTTCCTTTGCGATAATTCCTTTCTTCTCAAGCTCATCGCGCTTACCGACTATGTAGTATGCAGTAGCGATTTGTTTATGCTGCTCGCCAATCACTGCGTCTTTTTCGCCGACCAGGCGGGTCTTTTCCGTCACTTCGTTTTCCAGGCCTTGTACTTTCTGCGTTAGCCCGGCGATCGCCTGTTCGCGTTCTGTAATCGTATTTTTGAGGTTCTCGACCATTTTCTGGAGACCGGCATACTTATTCCGATAAGAGGAAAGCTTTTTTTGAAGATTTTCCAGCGTCTGTTGATTTTCTTTTAACACCGAATTGATCGTGGCAACTCGCCCAATCAGCATCTGTCGGATCTCTTTGCTCGTATACTTGTTCTGCGATTCGAGCTCTTTTTTCTCCTTGAGAAGATGCTGTTCGTTCGATTTCATAGTTTCAAGGCTGCTGTACACTTCGTCGATAGCCTGTGCAACCGAATCGATGTATGCATCTCGTGCGGTCGTCTCTTGCACAAGCTGGCTATTGGTCTGCTGAAGTTCAGCGACCTGTTTCTCCAGCTGCTCTGATCGGTTATCGCAACCAGAGAGAGCTGCGAAGATGAGGCAAAAGAGGATCGCGAGTATGGCTTTCATGATAGTTCTCCTTTTTATATTGATGAGAGAATGTTTAAAATCTCACGGAGTTTCAGAATAGGCGGGTGGTGGGACGATTGAGTACAGCAATTTCAAACGATGAAGGAATTCCTTGTCTTCAATCTAACAATCATCATGTGCGAAGTCAAGTGAATTATTTTTAATATTGCGTTCGTTTGCTCACATACACTCTGCATCATTGCATTGTCGGATGCTGAGCCGAGCCGGAACGAATCTGCGCGAGTCGTCCACGAGCAAGCTGCTCTGAATTCGTTCGCAAGATGCGCTCGTAGCAATACGCCGAATGTGCGAAATCCTTTTTTTCCCAGAAGTAATTTCCGAGATTGTAGTACATCTCCGGACACGGTACGGTGCTGCGCGCCAATCCATTGAGACCAATTTGAATCGCTGCGTCGAACCGATCGTCGTAATAGCAGAATGTTGACAGCCCAATCTCCTGCTGTGGGAAATATCGTTCCTTGAATGAGAGTAGAGACGGCGAACCCGGGTATTCTCTTTGCAAGATGCTGTCCACTTGCGCGCCGACGATCTGTGGGAAGTGACGCATCAACACAGTCGAATCGAGTCGGGACACATGATTGGCATAGCCATTCTTGAGGTAGATCGCCGATAGCTCGTCGGCATAAACCAGTCGCCAAGTCGAATCTTGCCGAAAGTAATGCACCCACAGAAAATCGTTCTGGTGCGGAAAGATGACGATCTCCGGTTGGTACTTGTTGAGGAATGGTTTCTTGTTGACCAGATTCCAGTGTGTATAGTACTCGCCGAACAACTCCTCTCCCATTACTTCGTTTCGTCCGTCGATGAAAACCTTCTGTGGGATTGCATGGATCAAAAATCCACCGAAGCTGAAGTGATTGAGAATCTTGCCCTCGAGTTTATTATCGCGAAGGAATTGCGCTGCCTTGACAGGGAGCGTATACGGATTATAGCGGTAGCCAAAGCGATCATTCGAGCGGTAGTTCAGATAATAGGCATTGGTTATGATGGTAACCATCAGAATGATCGACATTCCTACGGAAACGCCATTGACAGCGAGCCGAGCCTGTGCCGAGTTCCACCACCGCGAGAAGCGATTCATAGGCTGTTGCATCGTCTCGTCTGAAGCCACGGAATCCTTTGCAGAACTATCTCGTCCAAACCCATAGACCGTCATCGGGAGGGTACCGAAGACAAAGTATCCAATATTCTTCACACCCAAGACAGCAATGTAGAGGAACAGGCCGAAGATGATCACCTCATGGAGCTGCACACGGCCTAGCCGGCGCAGGAACGCGACAACAGATAGAAGGAGAAAACTATGGAACGCAAACAACGGCTGGAAGAGAACGAACTGCCCGTTCACTGTATATCCATCGAGGCTAAGCGGAGACCCATTCTCGGCAATCGTATTCTTAAACACGCTTAACGTCTGAAGGAGCTGATACTGAGAGAACGGGAACCCGACACCCTTCGCAAAGTAGGGATTGATAAAGGAAACGGCAATCGAGAGAATCGCATACACTGTCAGAGGCGTCCAGATTTTTCTATCACGCCATGTTATACTCACAACGTATGCACCAACGACAAACCAGCCAAGGACGAAGATCGTATGCGAATTCGTCCAGAGCAACATGATAACAGGAAGGAGAAAAAGTCGACTCTCTCCTCTTTCGTAGTAATCGTCTAGAACAAGAAGGATGAGGTTGAGATACAGCCAGGAGAACGTCTGTGGCTGTGGCTCAAAAAGAATCGCCGTCGCCCAGATGCCAGTGAAAAGAACCAGCGACCAAGAGGAGATCGTATCAATCGATTGTTTCCGGTGGAGTCGAAGAAGTACAATGGCGAAACTCGCGGCTATCAGCAGTGCGTTACTCAGAACGAGACCAAACTCGCCGGAGATTTTATTGACAGTTGCCATGATACTCTGATACAGCCAGTACATATCGACATAGTCATTCTGGCTGACCGTGTAGGTAAATGGATCTTTGTCCGGAAACTTGAAGTGTTCAAGAATCCATTCACCCGCACGCAGATGGAAACCAATATCAGGATCGCATATTTCGCGGAATGCTACGATGACGACAAGAAGGAGCAGTGTACATGTCGTGACAAGGCTGATGGAAGAGAGCCTGCCATTACTCTTACCAATTCCCTTGACATCAAGATTCATACACTCCAACCTCATCGTGAGACAAAGAGATCATCGACGCTCGCGTCGTTCTTCAACTCCGACAACGCTGCATCGCTAAAAATTGTGTGCTGAAAGTAGGAAATGTTTCGGTGAGATACAACACTGATGCCGACTGCGTCACAGATCGGAGAGAGCCTTAGAACACGTGCCCTTTTCTGAACTGCCACAGGCTTATGCCGGTGATAAGTCCGGCGATTGCCAGGAGAATGCCAAGATTCGGTAGGATATCCACGAGGGGAGCGCCGCGCCACAAAACTTGTAAGAACCCATCCATCGACCAGTAGACAATCGTTGCTTTGCTGACGGCCTGGATGTAACCCGGCATGAAAGAAACTGGGAACCATGCACCGCCAATCGAGCTCATGGCAAGAATGAGAAATGTCCCGAGTCCGCGCGCTTGTGCCTGCGTCGCGCTGACGGCCGAGAGCAGCATGCCGAACGCCGTACATGCCATCGCAGCTGCAAGGACAATGAGGATGAGATTGCCGAGATTCGAGATAATATCGATCTTGAACATGATCGCACCGAAAATGAAAAGTGCGGAGAGTTGAATAAACCCCAATGAGACGTTGTAGAGGAATTTGCTCCAGAGGATGTGCTCGCGGGAAATCGGTGATGCGAGAATGCGAAGAATCACGCCGCTCTGCTTTTCCTCGAAGAGCGAGGCCGCTGATGCCGTCAGCGTAAACATCAGAAACATCATCGCCCAGCCGCCGACGCTCCGCGTCGCCCACGGGTTTGCAATGTCTTTCCCGACGAGCTGCTCCGATTGGAAGTCAAGAATATTTTTGAAGAAACTGCGCGTGCCGCTATCGGACGCGATTCCAAAGGCAAGAGTGGTGTCGTTAAGTGACGACAAGATCCGATTTGTATCAACGTTAAAGTATTTACTCACCGTCCGTGCAATCGCACGGTTGAACGCTGCGCCGGAATCGAAACCGAGAAACTTCACTGCTCGCTGCTGTATCCCCTTCATGAAGACATCCGGTATCTGCGACATCACAGTTTGCGTCAGTACGCCCTGGATGATTTGCATTTCCATTTCATTCTTCGGGTCGTAGTAAAATTTCAATTTCATGCCAAACGACGTATCGGTATACGCATCGACGGGAATAACGAGCGCGGCAGCGGCTCTCCCCTTCTTCACGTAGTCCTTGATGGATGCGGTATCGAACGGAATCTCGTTTCCATTTTCATCGGTGTTCGACCTCACAAGGAAGAATGTCTTCGTGGTATCGAGAACACGTTCGATTTTCTTTGCTGCGAGTGAAGTGCTTTGGTTCAGAAATGCAAGGCGAAGGTTCTTTGCGCCTGCGTCGGCGTTGCCAAAAATCGATCCCCAGATCGCGATCAACCCGACCGGAATCAGAAACGTAAGGCTCACGGCGACTTTGTCGCTCCAGAAAAGACGGTATTCCTTCCGAATGAGCGCGAGCACTGCTTTCAATCGCGCAACCTCCTTCCTGTCAGATGAAGGAACAGCGCCTCCAGTGTCGGCTTGCGTAGCTCAATAAACCTCGGGTTGATGCCGTTCTGTTCGATGCAATCGAAAAATGCTGAAAGCCGAAATCGCTTATCCGGCTTCAACTCGATGCGATCGTTCTCGTCGATAACAGCGCCGAACTGTTTGAAGAGATCGAGCTTCCCAACGGTCGATGCGTTCTTTGTAATGGATACCGATTCGTCGTACGTTAGCTTCTCCAGAAGTTGATCGAGTATTCCCTCTGCAATGATCGTGCCCGAGTCGATGATCGCGATGCGCGAGCAGAGTCGTTCTGCTTCTTCCATGTAGTGCGTTGTGTAGACGATCGTTTTCCCATGCTTGTTGAGCGCCACCAAATAATCGAAGATCGCATTGCGTGACTGCGGATCAACGCCGACCGTGGGTTCATCGCACAACAGGAGTGGAGGATCGTGAAGCAAGCTAGCGGCGAGATTTAATCTGCGTTTCATCCCGCCGGAAAAGGTCTTTACCTTGTCTTTTCTCCGGTCGTACAGCTGCACCGCCTCGAGACGCTCTTTGATCCGTTCCTTCAGAACTCTTGACTCGACATGAAAGAAGCTTCCGAAAATTTCCATGTTCTCCTGAGCCGGGATGTCGTCGTATAATGCAAGCGATTGTGGCACGAGCCCGATCATGCGGCGCGTTGAAAGAGTATTGCGTGTGACCGTTTCGCCGCCAATGAGAATCCGTCCGGCATCAGGATCGAGGTAACCGACGAGAAGATTCATCAGCGTGGATTTACCCGCCCCGTTAGGACCCAGGAGACCGAAGAATTCGCCATCGCGAACTTCGAGTGAAACTCCGTCGAGTGCCGTAACGGTGGGGAATTTCTTGGTGATATTCTGAACTTCAATCATGCCAGAGGGTATACGGACGGAGATGCGATTGGTTCGGCTGGAATATACCAACGGTGCTGTGTGGAATGCAGCAACTTCCTGGCAACATGTATTCGATATGCCTGCCGTTCGATAGAGATTGATACCGGCACACTACACATCGACTCAGTTAGTCGGAGAGTCTGGCAAGCGCTGAGCGGAGACGAGGAGCCATTGCATCAATGTCACTGAGCGAGACGGCACCAACGGAGAGCCTGAACCATCCATCATCGACTGTTGTGCCGAACGCCTGGAACGGGACGATTGCGACGCCTGCTTCCTCAAGGAGATACTTTCGAATGTCTTCGTTCGTCTGTAGGACATTGCCTGCTGCCGATCGTTTTCCATTCAGTGCAAAACGCGCGCTGAGATAGATTGCACCCATTGGCGCGATTGCGTCAACCGCATACCCTTCGCTATGAAGTGCTGAGAGCACAGTGTAAAGACGATCAAGGCGGCTCTGCAGGCCGCGTTTCAGGTCGTTCTCAAAAGCAACAACTTCATCTGTTGCATCAAGAAGCTTTGCAACAGCAACCTGTTCTGCCCGCGGTGCCCAAGCACCCACATGCCCGATGATGCTTGCCATTCTCGCAACAACATCCGCCGGTCCCACAACCCAACCGACGCGAATTCCCGTGGCGGCAAATGCCTTTGAGATGCCATCGACGAAGATCGTGTACGGCGCGATCTCCGGCCGGAGGCCGACCGGATTATAGTGGACCGTTGAGCCATGGGTGAGAAGCCAATACACCTGATCGTAGAGGAGATACAACGGCCGTTCATCCTTCGATCGTCGTGCGTTTTCTTCCAGCACCAATTCACAAATCTCCGTAAGCATTTCTTTAGAAAATGCAGTCCCGGTAGGATTGAGCGGGGAATTCACTGAAAGAAGTCTTGCACCGCGGAGAACTTTTTCCAATTGTCTCCGTGTCGGCAGAAAATTGTCCTCGCGACTGCACACCACCGGAATGCCGCGGGCGCCAACAAGATGTGAGTAGTGGTTGTTGTTCCATGATGGAACAGGATAAACAACAACATCGCCCGGATCGATGAGAACACGATAAGTTGCGTAGATCGCAGGGCGCGATCCTCCACAAATCAGAATGGACTCAACAGGGTACTCAAGTTCCAGCCACTTCTCGTAAAAAGTAGAAACGGCTTTGCGCAAAGCCGGCATGCCGTCCGAGGGTGGATAGTTGGTCTCACCTGCCCGCAGGGCATCCGCAATGTTCTTCTCGAGGGATTGGGGAATTCGGAATTCCGTCGGACTGAAATCGCCGACGGTGAGGTTGCAGATTGTTTTTCCCTCAGCCACCATGAGGTGAATTTCATTGGCGATCTTAAGAACTTCCGAACCGATGAGTCCATGTGCCATGGACGAGACGCGGCCGTTGGATCGATTAACAGAAGAAATTTCTTCAGGAAGAACAGTTTCGGTTTTACGCATGAAGTGGCTATCGTTCCTGTAGTGTGCGTGATGCGTCAATATACGAATAATTTTAGCAATTGTTCGCGAGCCTGTATCCGGATATCATGTGCCTGGCAACGAAACAAGCTTTGCAGGAATGACAGGATGGTAGCGGGGTTGCCTTTCCGTAGATGCCCCGGATGGTGAATAACCGTTCACCTGCCCGAAGCTGGTAAACCAACTAAATCCAGTCGAGCTTCTCTGCAGTAAGCTCGCCGCGAACATTGCCGGTGTTCACAGTCGATGCAGGCTCGAAGAGGAGAATATGAACTTCTTCTTCGGCAACGGGCCGGTGCTCAACGCCGTGTTGATGTATGCCGTTACTGCACATTCCCTCTAGAGAGCTATGCCTTATTGACTCGTTCACAAAGGAATACGCTGAAATCAATATCGAGTAGCAAACCAGTCGTTGCCGCTTTCATTGATTCCCTGAGAGCTAAGTCCCTTTTGAAGTGGAAAACTAATTACCTAAATTATATCCATTGAATTCATCATTCGTGAAACTACCACCGATGTCTGAGAAATCCAAATTCTGGTACCTTAAGAATATCAATATCTTCGATGGGATGGATGATTCCCAAATGAAGATGGTTGAGAAGATGACGACCATGAGTCAGATGGGAAAACATCATCCGATTTATTTTCCTGAGCAATCATCGAACAATATCTACTTCCTTAAGGAAGGGCATGTCAAGCTTTCTCGTCTTCATGAAGATGGGCGGGAAATGATTTTGGATATTTTAGGTCCGGGAGAACTCTTCGGAGAGCTTTCGGTTGTCGAGCAGGGCGGGAGAAAAGAGATTGCGGAAACACTCGACGATGCACTTGTCTGTTCCATGAGCAAGGAAGATTTCGAGAATATGGTGATGAATAACCCTCTCCTGAATCTCCAGTTAACAAAGTGGATGGGCTTGCGGCTGCGACGATTTGAAGAAAAAATGAGCGATCTCGCTTTTAAGGATGTTACTAAGAGGATCATCAGCTTCCTCGTTCGATACGCTGACGATTTTGGGAAGATACGGGGAGGTACGGTTCATATTTCTTCATTTCTCTCCCACCAAGAGATTGCCTACCTGACTGCTGCTTCTCGCCAAACGGTCACGACTGTTCTGAATGAACTGAAGAGTAAAGAACTCATTGACTTCACCCGAAAGAGTCTCACCATTCATAATTTCAAAGAGCTGCAAGCACTCGCCCGTTAAGTTTCAACACCTTCGTTCTAAAAGCCATTTAATTACGCTGTTCCCGTTCTTGGTCGGCTACCCGACAATTCCCCGGATTTGTCGGATTGCCGACAGTTCTTGCCCACCGTTCATCGTTATATTGGTGATGAAATTACAATCATAAACTTTTTGATGGAGAATGTTATGCAAAAAAAGTTTGGAAAAGCAGTTATTGCCGGCCTGGTTGGCACACTGGTCATGACGATGGTCATGCTGATGGGACCAATGATGGGTATGCCGCCGATGCCTGTGGGAAAAATGCTGGCAGAGTTCATAGGAATGCCGGAGGCACTCGGATGGATTGCCCACTTTATGATCGGGGTGGTACTCGCTCTCGGCTACGTCTACATCTTCTCATCGAAACTGCCAGGATCCGGTTTGGTTCGCGGCGCTCTGTACGGATTGCTCCCGTGGATGGTCAGCCAAATTATGGTGAACCCGATGATGGGTGCCGGAGTGTTCGCCTTGAGTACATCGGCTCCACTCCTGATGGTGATGGGAAGTCTTATGGGGCACGTAATTTACGGCGCCGTAGTCGGTGGTGTGTACGGGACGAAGCCAGTTCTTCGCTCGACAGCACCTGTAGCTCAACAGTAGTTTGAAATCGAACGGAGAGAACCATGAAACCAATCGTCATCAACAGCCAGTCATTTGAACACGAGGTGATCGAGAGCGATCAATTGACCATCGTCGATTTCTGGGCGCCGTGGTGCGGGCCATGCAAAATGATTGCACCGATCCTTGATGAAATTGCTTCACGCTATGATGGAACATTGAAAGTAACAAAGTTGAACGTCGATGAAAATGCTGTAACGTCTCAGCGTTTCGGAATCACAAGCATCCCGACCTTGCTCTTCTTCAGTAATGGGCAGGTCGTCGATCGGCTCATTGGGGCGATTCCAAGAAATCAACTTGAGGCTCGAATCAACCGATTGTTTAGCCTCTCCACATCGGCCGAAGTGAGATGAAACCGATTCATGAAATGATCGTGTTGGTGGAGCCAGATTGCCTATCGTGTGTGCGGGCGCTGGAGACCGCCAACGTTCTTCGCCAACGAGGTGTAGTCGCCAATCTCATTGTCATCAACCGCATCGACGATCCGGATTCGTGCCGGAAGTTCGGTGTGGTTATTTTTCCAGCAGTCTATATCAACGGGCGCCTTGCGTTCTACGGTGAATTTTCTGTTGAAGACGCACAACGATTCGCCCAGGATTCGGTTCATAACTGAACTATAATACTAATTGATAAGAAGTCTAAGGTAAACCACGCAACAATAATTCACATGATTCATTCACAATACATAAAGGAGTACGTCGTTATGAAACAATCCAAGTTATTCATCATCGCTCTTCTTTCGGTTGTCTCGGTTCTTGCCGCATCGGCTCAGGACAAGAAGGCAATGAAAGAGATGAAAGAAGTCACCATCACCGGTGAAGTCATTGACCAGAAATGCTATCTCACGGGCATGAACGGCGCCAGAGGTGAAGCACACAAGGAATGCGCCATCTCTTGCATCAAGGGTGGATTGCCTGTCGGTGTTCTTGAGGATAAAACAGAGAAGGTGTATACTGTTGTCCCCAAGGCAGGAATGAAGGGCGCCAATGAAGAGTTGGTGCAATATGCCGCAGACAAAGTGAAGTTAACAGGCATGGTTGTCCATAAAGGCGGTCAGAACCTGCTTGTGTACACAAAGGTCGAACCGGTAAAGTAACCGCGGATCGGACAGGGGAAACACACTCGTTTCCCCTGTTCTTTCTATTATGTCTTAATAATATCTAACCGTCACCAACATTCAACAATCTCAAAATTCGATCATGAAACGGATACTTATTCTTGCGGTCATATTCCAGTCTGTTCTTTCAACAGCAGTCCAGGCTCATCACGACAAAAAATATTTGGTTACCGGAAGCTATGAGTTATCACAGCCGGGAAGCTGGCACGTACTGTTCGCCACTGAAGTTGGAAATCATTTTAGCAAACGTTCATACGGGTTTGAGCCGGGAATTCTTTACGGGATCAATGACCGCTTGGATGTGGAGCTGCACTCGCATCATGGCATTCACGATGGTGAGATTCATACTGAAGGTATTGCCTTGGAGTCTCGCCTTGGACTCATCGGGGATTTCTCCAATGGAGAAGAGAAGGTTTCTAATGGAAATGTTCCGTTTGGTATGGCGCTCCTGATGGAATTTGAAAAAGGATTACAGGATCATCCCGATAATTACGAAGGAAGAGTAATTGCAGGTATCGAACTCAGCAATTATACGATTGCCGGAAATTTGATCTGGGAGCAAAGCTCTGATGGCAAGGGCACCCTTGAACCGGGCTATGCACTTGGTATCAAGCGGAATGTCATTCAAGAACTTGCTCTTGGTTTGGAAATTGACGGCAATTTTGAACAGATCAATGCTTCGAAGATAACCCCAGGTGTATATATTTCAGCAGCAGAAAGATTTGATCTGAAACTTGGCGCTTCGCTTCGAATTGATTCCTTTCCAGAAGAACCGATTGTCCGCTTAGCTCTAGTGTACGGTTTGGAATAACATTTTTCTCTTGACTGGGAACTTTCTTTTCATTATACTGTTACAATATTTAAGCATATACTAAAATACTAATAGGACGACCAATGAAAAAAGTGTATGTCGAAGGAAAGCTCTGCATCGGGCCGACCTTCTCGAAAGCCGAGTTTGCACTCATTAAGCGCAACCTTGCGGAGCAAAGAGGGTTAGCAACGTTGGCTGACTTACTTGGAAGCGCTGGCAACATCCAACGGCTTAAAATCCTGTACCTTCTGCACGCCCACAAAGAAATGTGCGTGTGCGACCTTGCGGAAATCTTGGAACTCACCGATTCAGCGGTGTCGCAGCATCTGCGAAAGCTGAAGGACAAGAATATCGTCAAAACTCGGCGCAAAGGACAGACCATTTATTATTCACTTGTATCGAACATCTTCACCACAAATTTGGAAGATATGTTCAGATTGGATGAAACAAAAAAACAACATGCGTTTGCATTGAATGAAAGGAATTAATTTATGAAGAAGACAACATTAACAACTTTCGGTGGAGCAGTAGCCGCAGTCGTCGCGTCATTGTGCTGCATAGGACCCGTATTGGTTGCGGGTATAGGCATTGGGAGCCTTGGAGCCTTCGCAGTCTTTGAGAACTATCGCCCATACCTCATCGGAGCAACCGTTCTCCTGCTCTTAGGTGCATTTTATCTTGTGTACAGGAAACGGGAAGTACATTGCGAAGATGGAACTTGCAAGATCCAAGATGCAGGGAAGTGGAACAAGTTCGGTGTGTGGAGCGCAACCTTTCTTGCCGCTATTGCAATTGCATTTCCGTACTTGGGAGTTGCTCCTTCGACTTCGGCAAATGTGGCAGTGCAAGGCAAAGCGGTTGTTTCGTTGAATGTCGAAGGGATGGATTGCAAGGCGTGTGCCGCTGGTGTTGAAGGTTCACTTGCAAGCGTTCGCGGTGTTCATAAGGCACGAGTAAGCTTTGAAAAGGGAGAAGCAGTCATCGAGTATGACCCTGTGCTGGTCAAGCCAGATGCTTTTGTCGAGCGCGTGAAAGAAAATGGGTTTATTGCTGCCATCATAGAACAAAAGAAAGGAAAGTAATATGAATTCCTGTTGCGCACTACCCGTTGAAGTAATTGCTGCTGACAAGCATAAGAGCGGCGATGCGTGTTGCCTCGTTACGGAGAAAACGCCCACACCTGCAAGAGCGGAGTGCCCTGTCTCTAAAACTTCCTCTCGGAAAGTTCAGCGGAGAACTCTTGAGCACTTGTTGAAAGCGGAGAAAGTCGGGTCAATTCAGAACGTGCAATACTATTACTGTACAGATCCCGAATGCAAGTGCGTCTATTTCTCAAATGAACGCATGCCATACTTTACTGTCGATGATGTTAACGTAAAGGTGTTTGCCAAAGACAAAGGCGATGATGTCAATGTCTGCTACTGCTTTGAATGGACACGTGGACGTATCGAAGACGAACTGAACCAAACAGGAAAATCAACTGCTTCTCTCCAGATAGCACAGCAGGTCAAAGTCGGTAACTGTGCGTGCAACATCAAGAACCCGAAAGGCGAATGCTGTCTTGGCGACGTAAACACCGTCGTCAAACAAGCCGCTCAACCAGCCTGACGACCACTTAAGCCTCGTTGGGGCAAGGACATCTAACGCGCGGAACCACGATCATCTCACCTTCTTCGTTGATTACACTTACCTTTCCGTCTTCGCAGTCATCTCCGTGAGCGCACGCTCTGTCGCTGCGAGCAGCGCATCGGCTCCCACGGGAGCGCCGGTTGCATTTTTCATCCATTGATCGGGCGTGACGCGACCCATCTTCGCGATCCGCTCGAACTCCGTGCCGATGCTGCCGGCCTTTCTCATCTGCTCTTCGATCTGAAATGCGATCATGTGACCGATCGGATAGTCCGGCAAATAGAGGAACGAGTCGATCATGTGCGAATAGATGCCGAGGAGAACGACATTTTTTTTCCAAAGACCGGAGCGAAGTACATGTTCCAAATATCTTTGGCGATCTGAACTGTTGCTTCCTTCAACTGAGCCGGTGTCGCATCCGGATGATCGTACAGCCAATGCCAGACGGCCATATCCACAAGAGCCACTCCTGCAATCTCGTAGGTTCCCCAGAAATCGTTGAGGGTTTTCAGCGCTTCGCTCTTCGCATCAGGCTTCGTCAAGCCGAGAAGCTCGATGTCGTGACCCTGGAAAACGAAGGCGAGCGCCTCGGTAAAAGCAGTATTCGGAACACCTTGCAGGAAATACTGATCGTTATCGTTCAGCGAGAAGGTCTGCTCGACATTATGCCCCATCTCGTGCACTGCAATATTGTACCCTTTGTAATTCATGCCGCTCTTGCCGACACGCGTACGGAGATGCGCCTTCTCGGCGCGCATCCCGGCTCCCATCGCATGGCCGGAGCCGCGCGCCGGATCGACAATGATATTATCGGCCAAATACTGCGCACGTTCCTTTGAGAATCCAAGCTTCATCAAAATATTCGGGATATCGTTTTTGTATGCTTCTGGTGTCGGATATTTCTTCGAAACGATTTCGTCGAGCTGTGGTTCGGTGTACGCACCGCGCTGCTTGAAGCCGTTGTACCAGATGTCGAATGGCTCGAGTGAACGACCGAGTCTCGATTCGATCAGCTTCGCGACTTTCGGCACAAGCGGCGAGGAGAGAACCGATTCAAGCATCGCCTTTACCCGTGCTTCGGGAATCTGGCGATCCTCGTTGAAGCGTCGAGCAATATGTGTCGGTGCCGTCGGCGAATACGGATCGATTTTTCTCGACGCCTGGTATGTTTTTAACAGCGTGGCATAGCGCGTGTCTGGTTCAGGGTTGTTGTTCACCTTCATATCGGCAGGAGCAGGCGAATCCGCATCCTCCGCCGCCGCCTTAATCACTTCGTTGGTCAATGGATTCCAATCGACGTGTGGGTTGTTCACCACCATGGCGGGAATCGTTTGCGTAACGATTCGTTCCATCACTTGCTGGATCGCGCGCTGCTTGGCAAGTCCGTTTTCTGCATCGCTGTAATCTGCCTTGATCTCGTCGCGCAAATTCCAGTGAGAGAGGAGCCGGAGCTTTGGCGGGAAGAGGCGCCCACCTTTCGCATCGACGAGATGATGCATCCAGATATTGTACTGTGCAATGTACTGTTCAGCTTCGGAAGACGCTTGTGCCACGGCAAGATTCACGTCGGCAGGAATTCGTTTCGAGAACGAATCGGCAAGCCGAGTTTCCGCCCACTGGCGGCGCGTCCACTTCTCACCCTCGGTCAGCCGCTCTTCAAGTGTTGTGAGAGGGAAATTCAGAAGGACGACGAACGCGAGTTTGTTCTGGAAAAAATCGTCGGTAATGTGCGCCGAGGGATCGTACCCTGCGAAGATTTCATCGAAGGGCATGATCGGTCCGAAATCGAGATCCGATTGTTGCCGGAATTCACGGTTGATCTCGTGCATGTGCCCGGAGAGCTGCTCGAAGTTGTGTACGAACCGGGAGAACATCGTATCAAGCGTCGCCTGGTCGCCGGCAAAGTTTGTTCGAACGAACTCTTCAAAGGCGGCAGCAGCACCATCCTCGGTGCGCCAGAAGTTTGCAGCCTGTGTCAGTCCTTTCTGTGTTCGCGCACGCTGTGCTTCACCGTATTTCGTGACAAGCTCCGCTTCAAGCTTACTCACAGAGGTACTGAGCCACGGCGGTTGCGTTGTCTGGGCACTGATTGATTGCATCGGAAGATACAGCAATGTGATAATCCAATAAACGCTTTGAAGTCGACCGGTGTTCATGAAGATATTCCTTTCGTCAGTCCTGCTGATATGAGTGCGGTTGATGAGTACGTCGGGCAAATGTCTCTGTACGCTATCGCGTGCTGAATGTCTGCCAATGTAACGAATCGTGTTCTATCAATCAAATGGCTGCCGTAAAAATACAATACTTTTGCGAGAATATAATTCTCATTAGCAGTGAGCAAAAGTATCGAGCTTCATCGGCAGACGTTGATTTCTTTTTCATTGTAAAACTCAGTGCATCATTTTTACGGCTGTTAGGCGCAGACACCGAATATGTAGCTATTCTTTTTTCTGCAAGAGTTTGCCAACTCTAGATTTGGGCAATCGTGAGGTTGGTACTTTCGATTCGTAGTCGAGAACCTTCTCTATTATATATCTCTTGGATACGTCGGGCTCTTTCATCCCGTCGGATATCTTAGCACACAGCAGTACGTGATGAATAAAAATTTGTCTGTTATAAAAATAGGTGAGCTGGTTTATTGAGTTTCTGTATACCCAGAGGAATAGAGCTGAGATAAATTCTACTACAGTACCTCCTATGATTGTCATGACTTGCAAGTTGCTTTCCACCAATTTTTCGTTGACTTTCTCTACAGGCAAAATATAGAGCACAATACCTGCAATGATTATTAGGAATCCAATCCACATTGCAATGATGCTATATCGGAAACTGCGTTGTGTTTGGCTTAATCCGATCTTGTAATACGCTTCCAACTGAAGCCTACTATACTTGACAAGAGGAATAAGCCCGCCTTTTTCATTTTTCTCGAGGGTGTTCTCGATCTCCGCTTGACTTCTTTCGATACTCAGAAGTTTATTCTTAAGAGGACTTTCTTCCTCTTCTATAAAAATATTCAGAATCCCCTTAATAATTCCTGCTGAGTAACCAATCGGAATGAACGGAATGATCACTAAATAGATGGCACCAAAAACTGAGAGTATACCTTTCCAAGAGGCGGGATTGAATCCCCAATCCCAAACAATCGGCAAGTACATATACAAGCATAAATAACCAAGTCCAAGTGTCAGGGCAAGGAGAACGACCAGCATTAGAAAAAGGAAGAATATTCGGGCTTTCTTGCCTCTAAGCCTTAGCCATCGGACTAAGACGTGCTCCTCCTGTTCTTTTTTCGCTTGCGATGATTTTTCATGGATCAGGTCTTCGTTTTCTTGTTGCGCTTCTTGGTTCATAGAATCCTCCGTAAATGTTCTGTTGATGATCTATAGATAATCTATTGGTGCTTGCGCTTTACTTCCGAAACGGTGCAGCCTGCTGGCATACTTTCACGTAGGGAATGGTGAAGACCTTAGGGGACCTTCGACGATGGCGACATTCATCCTCTGGCTGATACTCCTCTTCATGTGTTGGCCGCTTGCACTTCTATCTCTCGTTCTGTACCCATCGTTTGATTGATTCTACTCCCCTTCAGACTTGTCGAGATTGCCGTCTATGGTGTGCTGAGCTTTATCAAGGCGATCATTTATTTGCCGGCACGTGTTCTTCGAGGAAACAAATAATCACCGCGGACTGCGATAACCTCCACCTCAGAACAGATGAGCTGCAACGTGCAATCACTTACCAACAACGCCGCGTTCTTGCATCGTCTTCTCGATATCCTCCCCCTTCCGGGGTAATGCACGGGTGAGCAGCTCGTTGCCGTCTCCGGTGACGAGCACTTCATCTTCGATGCGGACACCGATATTCCACCACTTCGAATCGACTCCTTCGGTATTGGCAGGAATGTAGATGCCCGGCTCCACCGTCCACACTTCTCCTTCTTTCAGCACTCCATCCGACGAGACATCGTGCACATCCAGTCCAACCGGGTGACCGAGTCCATGGATAAAATACTTCTTATAATCTGCGGAATCTTTAATGACACCAAGTTGGAGAAGTCCATTGCGAATCACTTCTCCTGCACGTTGGGTCACTTCCTTGTAATAGTTGACCCCGGGCTTCACAAGTTTCATCGCTTCTTCCTGCGCATCATAGACGATGTTGTAGATCGCTCTCTGTGCATCGGTGAATCGTCCACTCACCGGAATCGTTCGCGTGATGTCGGTTGCGTAGTTATGGTATTCCATAGCGCAATCCATCACGATGATTTCACCGGCGTGCAGCTGTTTGCGGTTTGTATTGTAATGGAGGATAACGGAATTCTCTCCCGAGCCGACAATGCACGGGTAAGCTGTATACTCCGCTCCTCGATCCTTCCCGACAAACTCGAAGAGCGCTTGAAGCTGGTATTCGTACATGCCGTCCTTACACGAGCGCATCATCTGGCGATGGCCCTCCATAGAGATCTCCACGCCCTTGCGCATGACCTTCAACTCTTCAGCGGACTTCACCTGGCGCATGCCGCGTATCAGATGCAGTGGCGTACGAATTTCGATCGATCGCTGCATCGATCTCGTAGTTTGCTCGATGTCTCTGACCATGTCTGCAATCTTCCCGTTGATCTCCTCAGGGGGAAGCGGTATATAGAGCGCCTTGGCCTTCGACAATGCACGACGCAGAGCTTGCTTGTATTCCGTATTCGTTGAAGCCGATTCTACTCCAAGTACTTTGATTGCGCCGTACGGACCGAGCCGCCGTCCTGTCCATGTCTCTGCACGCGAGTTACGAGATTCTACAAAGAGAATTTCATGAACTGTGTGCGTACCGGTCGTATCGGTTACCTCGATCGGATTTGATGAGAGAATGAGAAGCGCGCTTGGTTCGTTGCATCCCGTCATGTAGAAGAAGTCGTCGTCTTGCCTGAACTGAAATTCAACGTCGTTATTGCGCGTGTGCTCGCTCGCGCTGTATAGGACAACGACTGCAGAATCACCTATTTGGCGCAAAAGCTTTTCGCGGTTCGATTTGAAGAAGCTTGGTGGAAGAAAATCGGTATCGTATATGCCGTACCCGGCATACGATTGAGCGCAAAGAGAGGCCGAGCAAAGCAGCGTAAGGACAAGAACGATGAAAGGACTGATACGTCCAATGGTATTCATTTATTTCATTGCTTGCATGAGAAGATAGTGTAAAACCGGTATGGCAAGGTAGTGAGAATTCTGGCAATTCTCAACAGCTGAAGCACGGACTCTACATCGGATTGACGGATGCAATGCAATTGCACCTTTTCTCGAACTGTCGTGTCAACAACTCGATTTCACCACTTCATCAATTGCTTGATCACAGCGAGGACCGCCGGATCGTCGGGGAACATGACCGGGAGTTCTTTCGTTCGTTTCGTCTTCTCACCAATTCGTTTCACCATCACCTTCACAGGACATCCACAGGCACTGTACATGAATGTCACCTCCCGCACTGCGCCGTCGGGCCAGATATCACGAATGGGTCGCTTCATGCCCTGGACGTTCGCCTCAAGAATTGAACTTGGATTCTTGGACCCATCAAGCACGAGTGAGTTACCGTGACCATCGTCGATAAAGATTCCAAGATTCTTGACAGCCGGAGGTTTTTTCCCTTCCTGCACGATTCGGCAATTCCACAAAACTTCTCCGGTACGTCGAAAGACAAGTTTTCCTACACCGGCTTTTTCCGCGCTTACGTGCATGGACATATGCAATTTTCGATCGGTTGTCGGTTCACCGTACGCATCGAGGATTGCAAACGTTCTTCCTACACCATCATCCGGCACGGAGCGACGCTCAATTTCCTGCAATGCATCGGCAATTTTTTTTGTTTTCGATCCGAAATCCAGTTCCACCGTCACCATGACAGCCGTGGCAACCTCCATCGAATCAGTGGTCGGAGCTGCCAGTGACGGAAGCGGCGTCGCAGACGCGAGGTCATACACCTTGCTGTAGCCTATAACAGTCGACACTGCTATGGTGACCATTACAAGCGCTAACTTCAACGGCTCTGTGCTCTTCGATGCGTGTACGTTCATCATGTTGCCATTCTTCTCTTGCACTGCAATGTACGACCGGACAATTTCTTTGTCAAGTCACTGATGGGAGGGCGACCAACCAATCAATAAAGAAAGAGCCTCGATCGCCAAAGCAATCGAGGCTCGTACGACTTCGAGCAGCTATGAATGATCGCTACTTCATCAAGAGCATTTTCTTTATTTGCGAGAAGGATTGTCCGCCCTCACCGATACCAATGGCATCCAATCGATAGAAGTAGATGCCGCTCGGCAGCGTGCCGGCATCGAACTCTGTCGAGCGATAGCCTGCACTCTGTTCCTCATCCACGAGATTCATCACGAGTTGGCCGAGGGTGTTGAACACCCGGATATTAACATGTGCATCGACCGGAAGCGCATACTCAATCCGTGTCGTTGGGTTGAATGGGTTCGGATGATTCTGGCTCAGCATAAACTCCGTCGGAATGGACGAGAGGTTCGATGCTTCGTCGGTACTTCCTGTCACGCTCGAGATGCCGCTTGACGTCGCAGCGGATGTACTGGTCGTTGTCTGGATCGTGATGGAGCTGCCATCCCCGACCGCCATTGTTGGATCCGCCGCATCACTCGCACCAGGCTGGTTATCGTAAATGATCTGGTTCGTGTTCTTGTTGTAAATCTTTATCCGGATCTTATCGATTCCGCCGCCGCCCGTCGCTTGTCCGTCGAGCACCGTGAGAATGAAGCTGTAACCACTCTGGTCTCCGGTCACCTTCCCCATTCCCTTGAATTGAGCCTTGGGACCCGAGATGCTGAGATAATCGAAGTTGAGCGCATTAAATTCAAAGTTACCAATGGCAAATTGGATCTGTGTTTCACCCTTGGGGTTAGTGGCTCCTTTAAAGTAGCTGCTTGTGAATCCATAGCTCACCTTTCCCGTTGCACTTGCGTTCGATGTAAGGGTTCCCGTAGGCGATGCATACCATCCGCCGCCGATAGTGTAACCGCCGTTTGGATCGTAGATCACAACGATGGCTTCGAGATCGCCGTTGGTGTTTGCGTACGTTGTCACACCCTTCTGGTCGGTCACGTTCATCTGCACCTTGTACACACCGGCCGCAGTGAACTTGTAGCTTCCGGTCACGGTGCCATTCTTCAAGCCGGAAGGCTCAGTCACAGAGGCTTTTGTCGCATTGCTGCCGTCAAAGGTCCACGTCGCCGTGTGCTTGTTGCCCGGGATGTCCCAGAACACTCCGGCAAAGTTCACAACGGTTCCGATCTTGAATGAGTTTCCGCTTGCCGGCCCCGTGATATTGTGGGCACAGACAACACTGACCGTCTGCGTCGTTACGTTACCCGCACCATCGACACACGTGATGGTCACAGTGTAGATGCGACCGTTCCCAGCTCCAGAGCGTTCAGCACGCAACTGGAGATGGTGCGCATCGACGATGACGATGTCACCCGGCACGTCGCCGTCGCCCGTTCCATTGTCCGGTTCATTGCTTACTGCCGAGAGCCTGCACGTAACCGGTCCACAGTTATCAGTTGCGGTATAGTCGATCGTCACATCCCGCAATTTGTGGTTTGGAGGTGCGAGACTTGCAGGTGTCGCTAAGACACCTGATATCGTCGGCGGCTGGTTATCGATGACAGTGTACGTTTGCGTGCAACTATCTTTGTTTCCTGCCGCATCCGTTGCCAGCCAGATAACCGAAGTTGTCCCGACCGGGAAAATATTGCCAGCCGGTACGCCGCTGCGGGAGACAACCACTCCAGGGCAATTATCGGTTGCAGTCGCCGCGGTGAGAAGAATATAGGCAGAACACTGGCCTGGGTCAGCATTGACTGTGACGTTAGCCTGACAAGTGATCTTGGGATGTTCCGTATCTTGAACAGTCACCGTCGCTGTGCAGAATGCTGTATTTCCATTCACATCTTTAGCAGCAAGATTTACATTCGTCATGCCAATTGTGAAGAATCCGCTAACACTGAGAGATGTGGCAATGCCGCAATTGTCAGTAGGATGGGCGTCAACACCAACTTGCGCGCCGCACTTCCCCGGGTCGTTGCCGACAACAATCGTCGGGCAATGCATCACGGGTTTCTCCGTATCGGTCACCATTACGGTAAAGCTGCACGTTTGTCCAGTGTTCGAGGCTGTGCACGTCACGGTCGTCGATCCGACCGGGAAGAATGACCCAGAATCGTGATCGCATCTGACCGTGCCACAACCTGCGGTTGTGCCGATTGAGAATGGAACATTCGCTCCGCACTTGGTCGGATCATTCGACACTGAGATATCGCCAGGACACGTAAGAACACACGGGACGACTGTGACGTTGAACGTACACGATTTGGGATTCCCCTTCGCATCCAGGACGGTGCACGTGACCGGTGTTGTCCCAATTGGGAAACATGTACTCGCGGGTGGAGTGCAACTTGGAACACCAACACCCGGGCAGTTGTCGCTGACGCCGGGCGCTGGATAGTTGAAGAGTACGCAACCTCCCGTAGTGACAAAGCTCGTGTCGTTCGGACATGCGATATGCGGCGCCTCGGTATCCTGCACCGTCACTTTGAACTCACAAAATTGTCCGGTCGTTAAACTTGTGCATCGAACAGTCGTCGTACCGACCGGGAAGGAATTTCCGGAAGGTGGAGAACACGTCACCGTACCACACCCGGCTGAAGCAACCGGATCAGCAAACTGGAAAATCGCACCGCACTGACCGGCATCGTTTGGTATTGTGGTATCCCTTCGGCAAGTGATCGTACAAAGGATGACCTCGACGTGGAAAGTGCAGCTTGCCGAATTGCCCGCTCTATCGGATACGGTACAAGTGACAGTCGTTGTCCCTACTGGAAACGTCGAGCCTGATGGCGGATTACAAGCGACGTTGCCCAAATTGTTCGGGCAATTATCCGTCGCTGTCGGAGCCTGGTAGGTGACTACCTCACCGGCCGGGTTGCCGGTAGACAGACTTGTGTCCTTCGGACAAGCAGAGAGAATCGGCTTTTCGGTATCGTTCACAGTTACGTTGAATGAACAGCTCGCAGTGTTGCTATGGGCATCGGTTACTGAACATGTTACCTTTGTTGTTCCTTTCGGGAAAGAGGATCCCGATTCTGGATTACAGGTTGGCGCGCCCACGCCCGGACAATTGTCGCTCACGGATGGATCCGAGAAACTCACTGTGGCTGAACACGTGCCAGGGTCGTTGCTCACGGTGGTATCTGCGTGACATGTAATCAATGGCTTCTGGCTATCGGCAACCGTGACCGTGAAATGACTCGTCGCACTGTTGGTGTGGGCATCAGTGGCGGTACACGCAACGTCGGTCGTGCCGACCGGGAAGGTACTGCCAGGAGGTGGAGTACACACAATTATCGCTCCCGGACAATTATCCGTTGCCGTGTCTTTATAACTTACGACTGCACTGCATTGCCCCGGATCGTTATAGATCGGTGCTGGAATCGTTGTATGAGGAACGGGCTTCTGCGTATCAGCAACCGTGACAGTAAACTTGCAGGTATCATTTGGCGCGACGCCGTTGGCAGCGACGCAAGTCACAGTAGTCGTCCCGATCGCGAACACCGAGTTCGAAGCAGGCGTACAGGTCACCGTTCCCTGAGGACATCCGTGCGTGTCAACCGGTGCAGTATAGGCCACCTTCGCTCCGCATACGTTGATGTCATTGTCCACCGAAATATTTCCTGGGCATGCCGTTAGTATCGGTGGCTGCGCAACGGTAACCGCGGCAATTTGCGTTCCGCTATCGACTGTCGCTGAAGTATTCGCAACGTTGGGATTACCCGGGCACGTTGCGTTCGTGTATGTCGATGTAGCACCAAAGCCAGCACTGATCGTCGAATTCACGGGACTTACACTACCGAACGGACCCGCGAAGGTAATTGGCAATCCCACCATGACGGCAGGATTCACCGTCGCATTATTCGTATTCTTCGAAACATCTGCGGTGAGCGTAGATACTCCACCAACCTGAATCGTCGAAGGAGAGGCCGTCAATTTCAAATCGATGCGAGGATCGGAATCTATTTGGCTTGCGGCCGAGGGAGTCGATCCACCGGCCGTGGTGATTGCAGTTTGACATGGCGCCGCATTGGGAAAATCATCGCAACCCCACCAGTTGTTCTCGGCAACCGTGCCGCTTCCCACGATTTCCTGCTGCCAGATAGCACTGCCAACACCGCTTGCTGAGTTACCGAAGAATCGACTCAAGCTCACGTTGAGCGTACCATTGGCGTGGGCAATCGCGCCGCCTTGCCCTGCATTGGCACCACTACCCTGTGCTTGATTATTGATGAACGTGCAACCGGTCATAGTAAGCGTTGCTCCAACGGCCGTGGTATTGACAAATATCGCACCACCTCTCGGCAGAATCGGCGTTGCACTCTCGGAGCTTGCGATGTTGCCATCGAACGTACAACTCGTGACCGTGAGGTTTCCGGGGTCGGTCTGATCGAACGCGATCGCGCCGCCAAAATTGTTCGTTGCCTTGTTATTTTTGAATGTACAATTCGTCACCGTAAGATTTCCACCGCCTCCGTTCGCAATTGCGCCGCCGGACGTACCGCTCCCGCTCGCGAGAATCGTCAGGTTGTCCTGGATGATACAATTGTTAACGGTCGCGTCATTTCCGGGCAAACCGAAAAGGAGCGCTCCACCGCCGAACGTGCCGCCGTGTCCGTTCTTGATCGTAACATTTTCAAGGAGGAACGTCACACCGCCGGTTGCACGGAGGATGCGATAGTTCGTCACCGCCGCAGGGTCGCGCTGGATAATCGTATTTGCCGGCGCTCCTGCATCGGTGCCACGGATAGTCAAGTTCTCGGCGACTGTTGGAAGCACAGATGCGAGATTATATGTTCCCGCCGGGACATTGATCAGGTCAGCACCTGCCGCTGCGTTGGCGTCAAGAATTGCCTGCCGTAACGTGCCCGCCCCGGCATCGGCTGTCGAGGTGACAGTAAATGTCGCAGCAGACATCGGGAGCGCCGCGATAATCAGCAGAAGAACGAGCGAACCGATGAACCTCCCCTTCCTACTTTGAAGGTGATGAGTCGATGTTCGTATGTTCGAGATAGTGGATTTGGCAGGCATGATAAGTCCTCCTAAATGTAGTAGTATCAATTCGTCGTTTGTTTTTCTCTGATTAAGACATCATGAGTTAGCAGTAATACCGTTCGAACTGCATTGTGGCAGTTTGACTCCGCTTACGTCCTCGGAGGATACACTCCCTGAAGCGCGATATTGAAATACAGCGTCAGGTACGGCGGCAAATTGTTATGCGGGAAACCGCTTCCCGCAGCCGAAAGCGCCAGCGGATGCATGGCCGGTCCGGCTCCTCCGGTGGCATAAAGTTTCAAGCCAAGAATCGCGCCGCCAAGCGACCAGACATTTCCTGTCGGAGGGTTCTGATCGCCGCCGTCGGTATTTGCCCTGACGGGGCTGTGTGTGTGTGCGGGCATCTCACTCGAGAGCAACGTAACGGTGTCACTCCCGGCCGCCTCACCAAGAACGCGGTCAGTGAGTCCCGGTCCTTGACCCTGATGCATCGCTGCGCTTCCTTGAAAATTGGGTAGCGCAAATGTGCTTTTCCCGTCTCCACCGTAAAATGTCCCGAGGAGCGAGAAGAGTGCCGTGTTCTGGCTAATAGGGAGCAATTGCCCGTCGCAGAATGCCCAGCCCTTGGGAGCGAAGTTGAACGGGAAAATTCTGATTTCAGCGACAAATGGATCGGCCATCGTTTTCTCAGCTCCTCTAATTTTGTGACGGGAAAATTCCCTGGAGTGCAATACTGAAGTTCAGCACCAGGAATGGTGACATATTAAGATGTGCTTGACTTCCACCCACGGATGTCGGTGTCGCCTGCTGTGCCATCTGGGTGTTGATGTTGTTGGAGTACGGGGTTCTCCCGGTATTGGTCGCCCAGAAGGCGTTTGTGGGATCGTCCACGTTCGGCGTATTCGAGCTCGCGGTAATGTTGTGCGAGTGGGTCGGCATTTCTGACACCGACAACGTGTGCGCCTGTTCGCCGCCCCTCTCTCCGAGCGTATGACCGTTGCCGACATGGATCGGCATCCTTGACTGGAGATCGGGTAATCCGAAATTCACCCGGCCATCACCACCGTAGGTCGTGCCCAGGAGTGAAAAGAGGGCCTGATTCTGGTTTATGGGTAAGAGTTGGCCGTTACATAGTGCCCAGCCTTTCGGCGCGAAGTTAAAACTAAAAATTCGGATTTCAGAAAGAAATGGTTCTGCCATGGCTCATTCTCCTGCAAAAGTTTGTTGATAACAAATTCTTTTCACTGTATCCCTCAGGTCTGAGATGGAAAAATTCCAAACAGCGAAATGATGAAACTGACCACCAAGTACGGCGGCATATTGTCATGTGGCTGGCTTCCGCCGGTGCTTCCCACAATCGAAGTGTTCATGTCGGTGTTCGCATTTACACCGGCAATGAACTGAATGGCGCTCGAGCTCGCCCAGACTCTTCCGCTTGGATCATCTGAATTTCCCGAGTTCGAATCACCTTGCGGGACGTGCGAGTGGGCGGGGATTTGTTGTGTCGTCAGTGTAACGCTCTCTGCGCCACCAGTTTCGGCCAGCGTGAACCCGTTTCCAAAGTGTATCGGAATACGGCCTCGCAGGTCCGGCAAAGCAAAGGTCGATTGTCCATCACCGCCGTATGTCGTGCCGATCAGATTGAAGAGCGTTTCATTCTCCGATATCGGCAACAGTTGGCCTTCACAAAACATCCACCCTGCCGGTGCAAAGTTTCCGGCAAACATCCGAAGCTCACCAACGTAAGGCTGTGCCATAAATGATCTCTCCTAATTGTTCTGTTGCGGAAAATCCAACACTCGACTTTTATGCAGGATGACGCAAGTAATTGAACACTGCTTCGTATGAAAAACCTTGCGCGTTTTTGCCGATCGGAACGATGAAGACATCGAATGAACCCAGTGAGGCATGTTCCAATCTGTAAATCCCTTGTGGAAGAAATATCTCGAGCGGACCACGAAATGTAATCGAATACTGCTCCTGCCGCTCTGAAATCTTTCGATCCGAAACGTCGGTTAATTGTAGCTGTAGTTCTCTGCCACCCGACATCTGCACGCGAAACATCGTATCCTTAGTCTCAGCAAATGCACCGTGAGCCGGTAATTCCACGTTTGCTGTCACCTCTTTGTCAACTTCTTGCGTCTGAGAGTTCATGATTTGCAATTTTCATTGTCGTTTCGGGATTCCATTCCATCATCACGTGCACTCCACGGTCGGCAACCGGCTTGAATCCCATTCGGTCGTATAAATTTCTGGCGCGGTTGAAATGCTCGACGTGCAGACGAACGGGCTTGTTCATCTCTTCTGCTTCGGCGATGAGATCTTCGAGAAGCGCTTTTCCGATTCCGAATCCGCGATGAGCTGGAAGAAGCGCGATATCGATCACTCTGATCTCGTCTTTCAATCGAGCGACAATCAGACGGCCTGCATCAACACCATCATTCACGATGATGGAATACTCCATTTCCGGATAGACATCGGTGTAGAACTGGGTCTGCGCGGTGAACTGCATCCTGGTAAATTCTTCCTTTTGCTCCTTACTCCACGGGACGATCGCCAATTCTTCTTCACGAGTGCTCGCGTAGAGTCGCCAGAGAAATTCATTGTCAGCTTCATAAGCCGGTCGCAGCGTTACAGACATGATCCCGATCCTTCGCTATATTACTGCGTATGCATTCAGCCAGCCGGTTCGCACCTCGCCGCGAAAAGCTGCAACCGTGCGATTGTTAACCGGCGTTGGCTTCAATTCGTCGAGAGCGTGATTGATAAGCCCGGCACCGTTCTGCCGAACCTGGCGCAGGTACAATGGCGCGACGATCTCGTGTGTTTCGGCATTCATCCGAACGATGCCGCGCGGACTTGTGAATTTCGCTTGACGCAGCGCTTCTCTCATTTTCACACTCTGCTTCAGATCTCCCCCTGTATTTTTCACCGCTTCGATCACAAGACGTGCCGCGTCGTAGCCCAAAACGGCAAACGCGTCTGCCGTGCGACCCGTCATTTCCTCGAACGCTTTCATGAACGAGATGTTTTCGGCTGTGGGTAAGCTCGGCGACCACGATAAGCAGCTTCGGACTCCGAGTGCACTCGATCCAACCTTGTTCAACACAACGTCGTCTGACATGAAGGCCGACCCGGCCAGTGGAACTTGCTGATCAAGACCCCTCTCGACATACGCTCCGACAAACTCACTTGCCTCTTGACCACTGTACGACGCGAACACAACGTCCGGTCGCAAATCCCTGATGGAATCCATTAGCTTCGGTAAGTCCGTTGCATTCGGTGGGACGTGGGAGATATGGGTTTGAACAATTGTTCCTCCGGCACTGTTGACGCCAAGACGAAACGCATACAACGCATCATAACCGCTCTCGTAGAAGGACGATGCGACGAAGACTTTTCGTCCGATATTGCGCACGACCCATTCGCCCATCGCCCAACTCGATCGCCAGTAGTTGAGAGAATTATGGAACACGTACGGGCTGTGTTCAACATTGCGTACGACATTCGCTCCAGCATCGGCAAGAATCAGGAACGTCCGGCTGGACTCGAGAACATCGTGAAGTTGCACGGCAACACCCGGGGTCATGACGCCGATGAGTACATCAACGTTCCGTTCTGCGATCAGGGCGCGGGCATTCTTCACCGCCAGGCTGGAGCTCGTTCCAAACTCCTCAACGAAAACCTTTGCCTTGCCGCTTCCGGTCTCTGCATCAAGCTGATCGAAGCAGAGTCGTAAACCGGCAGCAACGTTATCACCGAAACGAGGATTGAGACGTGAGCTGGGCAGTAACAGCCCGATAGATGGCACATGAGAAAGTTTTGGCAAGCCTCCTAAACGAGACGCTTCTGCGGATGCCAGCGAGAACTGATTGATCGCAAGACCACCGACAACAGCGCCGAATGTTTTCAGGAACTCTCGTCGATGGTGAGTGGAAGCAGGAGGTACGACTTGCTGTTTGCTCATCGCTCGTTTCCTTTCTTGGGAATGCTGTGCTGAATGGTTGTCTGCGAGGATTGAAACTGCCTCCTAATCCAGATTTCGAATTGTCGAGAGAGATGGGTGTCCTGACAAGAGATGAAGCCTTCATTCATGTGTGCCAGCGGCATGGACATTCCTTCAGTGAGAGTGTATGAAAAAAAACGAAAAGAGTCCGATCCCCGATTACTTCTTGTAATGAAACACGTACACCGACGAACGAATGCCGAACACTGTTTCATACAACAGGTCGCTCCTCAAACGACCAACAGTTCGGCTTACCGATGGATCACACGGCTCATTGAAGCGCGTGCATTGACAGAAGGGAATTTCTATTGACTACGCATCTTCGGAACGATCGCTATGCTCTTGAGGTACACAAGAAGAGGCAGTCGCATCCCATAAAAATTCTATTCTCCCAAAAAATTTACGACAAGGGTAAAGAGAAATACGAATAGCTTGACTAAAGTAAATCTTTTGCTTGATAATGTCAATAGGGATCGAAAATATTTTCTTCCTCTTTCCCGATTTTCCCAAATGGCTAAGAGCGGTCTTACAATAGTACGAGGTTGTTCCTCCATCGATCGGGACCCGCTTCACCTGAGATTGCTTGAAATACCTTTGACTTTGCGAGCCTATTGAGTATCTTGCACGGAGAGGGTAGCATGGAACCCAAAAGGCAATAAAAACGCAATACATGCAAAATAACGACGCTGGATTAGTCATGGTATTGAATTCGTTCACCTGTTTTGTTCACTGAATGACATTTTGGAGTTCACAAAACTGTTGCGCTATTTTGCAGAACGTTAGCTAAAAAAGACCTCGCGAAATCCTCTTAACTCACCCGTTAAAGTAACCGATCAGTGTTTCTCGCGCGGTCAGCCCCTCACAGCGCTTGTCGATAGATTCATACTCTTCACGGTTCGTTCGACGGAACATGTCGTACGCTTCTTTCGAGACCCAGCGATCGATCGTGAGATAACGCCCTTCGGAACCGGCATCCGCGCAGAGTGTGGTATCGACGTAACCCTCGCCGCGCTTGAAGAACTCAACCCATTCTCCTGTGGCACTATAGACACGCTTGAATTCTTCTTCCTTCCCTTTCCTCGGCCAAAACTCCCATACTATGATGTACATATCGTTCCCCTCTGTTGTACGCTGGCAATTGATGGTCTGCATGATACAAATTTTTCTTGAAATATTTCATCACCACCTTCATACAAAACAAAAAAGGCTCTCACAAGGAGAGCCTTTCACATCACCGGGAGGGTAACTACTCTAATTCATCTTCGGGTAATGTTGCAGCGCGTGTTCCCCGGCGCTTTGATCGCCGGAGCTTTGTTCACGTTGATGATGGTGGTGATGCGGCTTTCCGCGATCGGACATGCCAAGACCGGAACGGTACAGCAGCGGTACTTTGAACTTGCGGCTCGAGTCGACGTTTTTTCCTAGCGGATGCAACAAGCCGGTGTCGTAGACGGCACGAATCGCTTCATCGCCCTTCGGCGAAAGCGGCTCGAAGAGCATGTACAGCTCCTCGCGGTGAAACGTCGAGCTGTCGCTGCCGCGGAAGACATCGAAGTGCCTCGCAAGATGCGGGAACTCTGAGTAAAGGTACGTATCGCAACGGTACGTTGAAATCTCGCCGAATGCTTCTTTGAGAGCCTTGGGACCGATGAGATGTGCCGAATGGTGCCTGCCGGAAGAGCGGTTTATTTCGCGCTGCTTCTCGACTGCTTTATTGCCAAGGTGGATGAGCTCGCGGGGGAAACTGCTCTCCGTTCCATCGATGAGACGACGCAAGATCCACTGGTCGGTGGGCGGTGCATTGTCCTGCGGTCTGTTGCTGCCGACCGTTGGCTCGAAAATCGTGTAGAAGATTTTCTTCACGTACTCTTCGGAGCCGAGAATGACGTCGGTGACATCGACTTTCTCGCCGCTCATTTCAGAGCAATACTCTCTTACGTGAGTATCGACCACGGCGCGCGCCACCAGAAGTTTCAGGAGGAGTGGACCGCGCCACTTCATTTCCGTTGTGTAACTAATCAGATGCGACTTGTTCACGATGTGGAGCTGCCGGTAAATATCATTTCGAAGAAAAATCTTGAAATGAATATTCCTGAACTGATTCCCATACTGAACGAGAAGTTGAACCAGTCCGGTAATCGATGCACGCAGTTTCATGATATCGTCGACATACAGCAGATCGAGTTTATCGAGCATGAGCCACATGAGCCGGTTGGTGCCTTGCAGGACAGTATCGACGTTTTCCAGAAGAGCAATGATGCTGATGCCGGTCTTTTTTCGGAACTCGGCATTGTAGGGCTTTTCTTCTCCGCTCGATGCTCTCTCTTTGTTTTGCTTCTTCGGTGTCCGCTTCGGCTTGCTTGCAAAATGATATTTCAGTTTCGTGAAGAGTGTGGCATCGTCGACTAAACCGACATCGATTAAGATACGGTGGAGCGTGGCAAATGCCGTTTTGACGTTCTCGTCTTTGCCTCTATCAATAGCAGCCTTCAGCTCTTCGTCCTTTACCAGCCACCACGACATTTTCAAACCGAGGTACAGCAGCCAGTGGTAGCGGAAGTCATCGACCGTGTCCGGCTTCAGTTCCAGCACATCAAGGTCCGGAAGGAATTCCTCGCTCTGGAGTCCGTAGGCTGGAACGCAATAAATATTATCGAAGGTTTTCGGAAGAAGCGGCTTCACTTTTTGGAGATCATCGCACAGCAAGCGACAGATCGCGCTCTTGCCGGAACCTTTGTTGCCCACAATGAGCGAGTGCTGTGGCAACAATACCTGCCGCAGCATCTCCGTACCGATGAAGCAGTTCTCAAAACGGTTATCCGTTTCTCCATCGACGCGGCCAAAGTTCAAGCGCGTTAAAACCTGTTGTGGATCCATGACGTTCTCCTCATTCCATGACGGTATACTTACTTCAACGCACCAAATGTACGAAATCTTGTGCAATGTACAATCTTAACCGCGGTAGGGCTGTGGCAAGAATCACAGCATTCCTTTCTGCGTTCGCTGAATCACACGGAGTGTAGTTTCCTCGATAATACATCAAAAAAGAGGTGGATTCGATTAGATCGAAGAATCCGTCTTGATAGACATCAATAAATTCTGTACCTTAGCGTGCCGAATTCAAGAAGTATATACTAGCTATGCAGACTGAGCCGGAGAATCAATACGGGTATTTCCTCGAACTGGAGCGAATGGTGAAAGTTGCCCTCGCTGTTTATGTCGGAGTGCTCGTCACCGGGCTTCTAGGAATCGCCGTAGGATTGAATGATATTATAGAAGAGATAAAAGCCGGGAATGTCCGCCTGCTCGTTTTTGCGATCTTTGGTACTGGCGGAATTTTTCTCGGTACATTCGCTCTCGTCGGCAAAGTACGCTGGGTAAGCAAGCTTAATGTGTGGCTCGACCAGAAGTTCTTTAATATCCTCGATCGATCTAACAGCATTCTTCTCAACGCGATCTTTGAATCCACCAGCTCGGACATGCAGCAATCGCGTCTGCTCCTTGATAGCCAGAACAAACGATCGCTCGCACAACACATCTTTCGACGATTGGCGAGCGAGGATCAGCTCTTCGGGCTATTGCTCGACAGCAACATCTTTCGTCTCTGGATATGGTACTGGATACTCCTCTATGGCTCATTCACATTTACATTGTTGACAATCAGCCTCTTCACATCTGTGGCATTCGGCATCACATTCTCAGCGAAAGCAATTTTCGCCTGGCTCTGGATACTCGCGCTCGTACACATCGGGCTTGGGTTTTTCCTCGGACATTATCTCATCCGCGTCACGCGATCTACGGCGACAGCCATCGTCCATTCATCCACGAATGAGATTACCGCTTTGATGAAGGAAAGCCTCGATGAGCTGGCACGATCACCCTCCGTTTAATTTTTCCGCCTTTGTGCGAAAACCCAGGCAACAAGATCGGGTTCCTTGAACACCGAGTTCCAGACGTCGTGTCCGACTCCCTTGTACTCTGTAAATTTCGGATAACCACCTGCGCGTCTGATTGAGTCGACCATTTCTCTTGTTCGTACGACCGGTATGACGTCATCCGCATCGCCGTGGAACGCCCAGATTGCAAGGCGTGTGAGTTTGGGTGCATTGCGTAGGTTGCCGATGCCGCAGAGCGGAAGCGCTGCTGCAAACATGGAAGGATAGCGGCTGACGATTTCCCATGTCGCCACTCCGCCCATAGATTGCCCGGCAACGTACATTCTGTTCGTGTCGATGCTGTATCTCCTTCGCAACTCTTTCAGAAGCGCCACAACGGCGTCGAGCTGATCGGGTGGATTATCAATTCCGTCGTTGCTGACCCAGTAAGACGTATCCGGACATTGCGGCGCGACGACGAAGCATGGATACTTTTCTTGGTTCGGGTCTCGCGTCCAGACGTGTGAGCCAGGTTCATTGCCGTCACTGATATTCTTGCGATTGTCATATCCTCTTCCTACAGCTCCGTGGAGCCACACGACGAGAGGATATTTCTTTCTTGCATCATATTTTCGCGGCACAAATAATCCGTATGGCATCGATTGTTTGTTGCCGTAGAAAAATGTCCTCGTTTGGAAGATGGAATCGTGTCGCTGGGCGAAAGAAGAGGATCGCGAAATTAACAATGCGGTCATGGCGATCACTAAAAATCGAAGGGTGAAAAGCGCGAACGGCAGAGAGTACTTCTCGTCTTTCGTAATAACGATTCTATAGGACATCGACTGTATAGATTGGAAATTTCCCTACTTCAGCTTCGACGTATCGATTCGCGACGGTGTTTCAATGCCTGAAACTATTGACTTCGCGCCAGTCGCAATTGCGCGGACGATGTTCGTCAGATTCACGAAGTCGAGTGTCCCTGCCTCGTCGCCGACGGTGTGATAAAGTTTATCGATATCGATCTGCGTCGTGGAAAAGCTGTGCGCCGGCACCCCAAAGCGTGCAAGCTTTGCATTATCGGACCGGTTGAAGAGATGTTCTTTCGGATACGGATCCGGATACAGCTTGTACGGCGTGCCTTCAAGATTTTTTTGGACAATCCGGCCAAGCGAAGAGAGATCGAAGCCGGTCATCCAATACGTACTCGGGCCGAATTTTGACGGCGTTCCAATCATCTCAATATTGAACATCGCGACGACACTGCTCGAGATCAGGCGTTGAGAAAAGTATTGCGAGCCAAACCCTCCCATCTCTTCTGCGGCGAAGGCAACAAAGACGAGTGTTCGCTCGGGTTGACCCAACATCTTGAAGTGCTTCGCAAGCGATATGACCGCCGAAACGCCCGACGCGTCATCATCGGCGCCGTTGGCAATAGAATCTCCCTTCACGGGAGTGAGTATGCCGATGTGATCATAGTGCGCTGAAAAAATCACCGTCTCGCGTCGTCTTCCGGACAACATGCCAATAACATTGGTGAGTGTCTTCGTCTCAACCGAATTCATAACATGAATCGAGTAACGATGAGGCTCAACCGCAGCGCCGAGTATTGCAATGAGCGTCTTTTCTTTCCCCGGCTCCAGGTATACAGACCCTTTCACAAAGTACTCACGGTATTCCTGGAACAAATCCCGATGAGAGCCATCCACCATCACGAGCGCATCCACACCTTGGTGCAGTATTTCGCCGATCTTCGCACTGAAGTTATCTCCTTCAAAGATGTAAAAGATTTCCACGCTGTCCTTTTCCGTCCAGGTTACTTGCTCACGATCGGCACGGATGAGAATATGTTCCGGCTCTATCGGCTTGCCGTTAACGCTGACACCCATCCGGGAAGGCTTGATCGAATACATGGGAATATCCTGCCGCAGGTTCTGATAGCCATCAAGAGGATTGAGACCGATCATCGCGAATTCTTGTTGGATGAACGCGGCAGCGTTCGTGTTGCCCGGCGTAAAGGATGCACGCCCTTCCATCGAGTCGGCAGCAAGCGTTCTGACAATACGTTCGATGTCTGCCTGATTGATGCTTTCCTGAGCAGAGGCCGAACTCGCAACAAGTGCATACAGGGAAAGCGCAAATGGTATAATGACTTTCATAGTATGAGACGAGTAATAATGAACATATTAATAAATGATGTAAGAGGAAAAATACTGAGTTTCAAATTGGAAACAAAAGGAACTGCACGATCATCAATTGGCTTGTCAGTAACAAAAGAGAGCTTCCGGAAGGTAACGATGAGTGCGCCAGAAGGGATTTGAACCCCTAACCCTCAGCTCCGTAGGCTGATGCTCTATCCAGTTGAGCTACTGGCGCGTTGTTTGCGGAAATTTCCTGCCTCAGATAAGCACATTTCAGGGTCTCATGGTTACAAATTGGTAACAATTTGTACTGAGTGGCACCGAATTGTTTTGAGAAGCCTGAAGTGCGGTAACAAAAAAGTAACAAAATTCTTGCTCATATTCAAGGCGTCGGTACTGGCTTAGTTCGAAATGTACCAGGGTAGAGAATCGTCTTTGCCCCGAGGGGGTCACTTCGTGACGAGGCTCCGACTCGTCGTAGCCGAAGCAATCTCAAAGCAGCTCAAACTGGTCCACTGAACCTGACCATCTCCTCAGAATAAACAACCCCGACCTGCCTATAGAGTCGGGGCTGCGTCCTCCTTGAGTCGTGCTTCTAACTTCTCTCAAGGTACTTGAATTCCTGAAATCAGATATCATCTCAACAAGACCATCTTCTTGATGCTGCGATACGATTTTGCTGTCGCAGCTTCCGTTGCTTCGATGCGATAGACATATACGCCGCTTGGTACCCCGTTCGCATCCCACTCTACTTGCTTGAATCCTGCATCCTGAATCTGATCGATGAGCGTTCCTACCTCACGTCCAAGCAGATCGAACACCCGCAACGTTACTCGACTTTCAACAGGCAACGAATAACGGATAACGGTCGACGGATTGAACGGGTTCGGGTAGTTCTGATCGAGGGCGAACTCTTGCGGCGACTGAATTATCGTGGACGGCGAAAGCTCGAGCTGAATCTTCTCGCTCATGCCGGAGAGGGTGAGCGATCCATTTCCAATAATCGGATGCTTGACTCCATCGATGATCAGCGCAGCTTTCTCAACGAACTGCCTTCCCCGCCAGTTTATCGTGATTGGGTACGATGCTGACGAGATCAGGATTGGAAAATTCGATTGAGTATTGCTTTCCGACGTGGCTATAATGCGGCCAGAGCTATAACGAACATCGAAGGCAGCCGTCGGTGGAATTGGCGGGAGCTCATATCGGTTGAGATCAACGGGCGCTATGCTTCTGGTTGTAAAAAATAATGTTTGCCGCTTTCCGCCGTTGTTCTCAAATGAAATCGAGCTGTAGCCGAGTTTATCCTGCTGACTACGCCGCGAGGACCGAACCTCGTGCGAGTTCGGTGATGAAAGCATGAGCTGTCCATCCTGCGACACCTTTACCCAGTACGCATTCCCCGGCTGCAGCGTATTCACAATCTGGTACGTGCCTTCGTAGCCGAAGTAACGGGAGACGATGATGTTCTCTGGACTGCTTGTGATCGTATTGACGTCAACCGGCGTACTCAGCGAACCGATGATGTTCCAATCCTGATTTACCTGCACTGCGAGAGAAGTAATCGGTGGGCCGATATGGCCAATGTTCAGACCTGCGCCAAATTGCAGCCAGTAACCATCTCCCGGCTCGAGCACGTTCACGGGATTGTATGCACCCTGGTACGCGAAGGCCGAGGACGATGCATTCGGATACACATTGGTCGTCGAGTAATCAGCGTACAACACGGGGACTGAGACGAGATTCCATCCAGCGGCGAGACTGTGAACAACTTCCGCCATCGCAACTGTGGACTTGGAGAATATCCCTGCGGTGCCCGCAGTGAAGAGATGGTCGTTCGACATTGCCAGTCTGTAGAGATTGCTGTCGCTTCCGGATTCCTCAGTCATCCATTGCTGTCCGCCATCCGTGGTGTGCATGAAGATGCCGCCATCGCCGCACGCCCAACCATTATCCGGGTTGGTAAAGAAGACATCGTGCAATGAAAGCTGCGTGCCGGTTTGAAGCTGGTTCCATGACTGTCCACCATCGGTCGTTTTCATCATGCCTCCGCCTTCGAGTGTGAGATAGCCAGTGTTCGGATCTGGGAACATGACGTCGCATCCACCTCCCGGACCGACGCCTATCGATGAAATCCAACTCATTCCACCATCTGTCGTGTGAAGAAGAAGTACCATAGGAATCTGACCACTGTTATCGGTCCCTGAAATCCAACCGTTGCCAGGATCGGTAAAGAAAATGGAGTGGAGTGTTGCGTTCGCTCCGGTCATAACCGTTTGCCACGATTGTCCGCCATCGGTTGAATGAATGACTGTCCCTAAGTCTCCCACCGCAATTCCATTGATTGGATCCGTGAAGAATACATCGAAGAAGCTGGAAAGCACGGGAGATGGAATTGTTGCCCAACTGTCCCCTCCATCCGTCGAGCGGATGATCGTTCCGGCCAGGCCGACCGCCATGCCGGTGAGAGAATCTAAGAGCCAAGAGGAGTTGAGCATACTACCAGTTGAAGACGAGCCTTCCAGCCAGCTCTTTCCATCATCCGACGTGTGTGCGACACGTCCAGCTTCACCGACGGTGATGCCGTGGTTCCCGTGGAAGTCCATGCCATGAATCGGGAAACCAATTACATAGCCATCGTACAGAGGGTCATCACCGGAGAGGACTCGTTGCCAATAGCCACGCCCGTACGTTCCGATGCGGAGTGTATCGTACGCACCTCCCACACCGGGGACATAGACGAGATTCGTCACAGGGACGACGTGCGGCATTCCTGCCCAGAATTTATACCACGTTGCTCCACCGTTGGTTGTTTTGAATACACCCATATCTGTCCCGATGTACATAACATTCTCATCGGTCGGGGAACTTACGATATCGTATTTCCTGACAATCGGGAGAATGCCACCCAGATCCGTTCCGGTTATATCAGTCCAACTGCCCCCAGGGTTTTCGACCTGAAAATTCTCCACGGGTTATCAGAGAAAGCATACACGGTGGCTTTCCTCCACAAATCGGTTCTGAGACCCTGAGTTACAACTTGGCCTTTAGGCGAAAACAAGAGGTTGCCGGGTAGGGTCATCGGTCGCTGTGTCATAGATCCGGGAACACCCACAAATGCCCTAGCACTATCATTCTTTGGATTCCAAAGCCAGGTGTAGCAGACATCGGCAACGCCTGATGTTGTGACATTCGTCGCGAGTCCTTTCACACCTTCACCGGGTAAGAAATCCCGAACCGCCGTTGTAGCCGGATTCCAACTGTCTCCATGATTTGTAGAAAACCACAGCTTGCTCGTGTCGACAGTATAAAGAACTTTATACACGCCTTTGTTCAGGCTGATCGGAGAGTAATAGATTTGAATGAGCCCTTGATCGATTACCTCACTCGACATACCATGAGTATGTGAACGCAATCGTGGATTGTTGTTTTTGCCCCCCCAGTGATTGAAGTAGATGTAGTTTGCATTATTGGGATCGATACTGACTTGCTGCGCTCCGTCATTCCCGTCGAACTGTTGCCAGGGGGCACCTTCGTACACACCATCAACCGTCATCATGGTTCCGTTGTCCTGCGTTCCAGAAACCATGAACTGCGATTCCGACCGTGCATTATCGAGCGCGTACGACTGGATAGGCGCACTTGGAAGAAACCGCCACCCGCTATTGTCAACGATGGGATTACCATCCGTGCTAAATAAATAATTCATAAAAGTGATTCCCCCATCGTCACCAACATAGAGGAAGTCGTGCCGCGCGCCAAATTCAATTGCTGTGTAGTCTCCATGCGCAGCAGTCGGACTGTACCATGTGCTGCCACCGTCGGTCGTTCTTCTAAATTCGACCGAGCCTGCGTAAACGATGTTCGGGTCCTCTGTATCGATCCGGATGACATTTGTATGAACTCCTTGTCCGCTCTTGATGTATGCTCCAGGAGATGTCGTTTCCTCCCAGAATGAACCTCCGTTTGTTGTCTTATAAACTCCACGAAGGTTATCATTTTTATCAGTCTGTGCGGCGTAGAGGATTAAAGGATTCGAACGACTGATATCAATTGCGAGAGAAGTACCGACGTTGCCATCGAGGACGGGAAGCCCGAAATTTCGTGGTGCCCATTCACCACCTGCGTTTGTTGTTCGCCAGACGCCTTTCCCGAAAGCGAGCGCGACATATATCATACTCGGATCGGCGGGATTCATAACCATGTCCCACACTCCCGCTTGCGGCGCCGCGGTGTGCACGACATTGAGATTCCAAGTCGATCCTCCATTCGTTGACTTGAATACACCGCTCGACGAAGAGAGCCACATTGTGTTCATGTCGGAAGGATTATAAAAAAGATCAGTGATCGCCGCTGGAATTATCTCGTCCGTCCCCGCCATGAGCGGGACCTTCACCCAGTTTAGCCCTCGATCGGCGGTCTTGAACAATCCCGCGCCACCAAATCGGCTCCAGTCCCCTGTTCCGACAAAGATCGTCTTTGGGTCATCGGGTTTGATGACAAATGCGCCGACCGACGGATTGGGTAAGTTATCGCCAAGTGATTTCCAATCATACGTTGGCCCTGCGTACCACAAGCCGCCGCTGGAAGCTCCACAATAGACTTCCTGCGTTGAGGAGATCGGATTCCAGTATGGGTGAATAACTCGAATCCTGCCAAAAAACGAGAGGTGGGAATCTCCCATCTGCACATGGCTTGGTCCAATCCCAATCCATTTTTCGGCAGCAAGTACTTCCCTTCGTCTGTTCTTGAAGTTCTTTTCTACTTGGGATTCATCCTTCATCTGATTCTGGACATAATTGAGTTGCTGGCTGTACTCAGTCGGCGTGAGCCAATTGTTCCAGAAATCGAGGTAGGGTTTTTCATGTCCTTCCTCCTGAGCCTGCGCCGCGGACAGCATAACACAACAGATCGCGAGAACAATTGCCGTGTACTTCATAACAACCTCCTAGATTTTGGTTACTGAATAATCGTTTACGCTTCTTGGCTTATGGGCCAATGCTCTTTGGAACTTCCTGACTCAAGTTACAGCACAGTGGCACAACTCTCAATGCCATAAAGATGTCATCTTTAGAATTTGAGATTTCTGATTTTGGATTGAAAAGCGGAAGTTGTGTTCCCACGAGAGCACCGTTCAGGAGTAACCCCCATTACAACCCCGATTAGACTTGCAGCATGAATCCTGAACCCAAACTCGAACCCCAAACCCCGAACCTCAAACTAGCCGTTCTTTCAACGCCTTTGCCACTGCCTCCGACTTGGAGTGGACGTGGAGCTTCTCGTAGATGTGCTTGATGTGGTTGCGGACGGTCTCGATGCTGATGTTGTGCCGATCGGCGATCATTTTGTAGCTGCAGCCATCGACCAACGATTGAAGGATTTCGATCTCGCGCTGCGTGAGGGAGGACTCTTCCCGAGCAGGGACGGCAGTTTTCCGGAACAACTCGATTACACGCCGTGCAATACTTGAATTCATTGGCGCACCGCCGGAGTAAACTTCTCTGATGGAATTCAGCAAGAGATCCTTTGGCGTGCGTTTCAAGAGATAACCCGAGGCGCCGGCACAGATCGAGCGAAAGATATTGTCGTCGTCCTGATAGACCGTTTGCATGAGGATGTTTACCTCAGGGCAAAATGACTTAATGCGGCGAACTCCTTCGATTCCGGACATTCCTGGGAGATTGATGTCCATGAGAATGACATCCGGTCGCTCTTCTTCGATACGGGAGAGAGCAGATTCACAGTTCTCGAATGCGCCATCGCAGGCAAATCCTTCGGTGCTGGCGATCAGATGCTGAAGCGCGGTGCGCATGTCGTCGTCGTCTTCAACGATGGCAACGTGTATTATTTTATTTTTAATCATACAAGATTATGATAGCAATGGAATCTCTTCAAGACAATGCCATGTTCATGTCATTTTCGCGTTGCGACTGGCAGCTTGAGCAGGACGACAGTTCCTTGGCCTTTCGTCGTTTTAATGTCGAATTCTCCGCCAATCGCTTGTGCCCTCATGCGCATGTTCATTAGTCCATGACCGGGTCGGAGTATTGTCGAGGCGATTCCTTTGCCGTCATCGGCAATGCGCATCTCAAACTGTCCGTTCCTCAATTCCAGGTCGATCTCGACTCTCTTGCAGTGGGCATGTTTGACAATGTTATTGATGGCTTCCTTGAAGACGAGCAGGATATTCTTCCGTGCATCGAGTGGAAGATTGAGCTGTCTTGCCTCTTGCTGGACGTTGAAACTGTAATCAATGCCCTTCATCGAGAGCATTTCCTGGGCGAAGTTCTTGAGATGGGTGAGCACATCCTCGAACCGATCGTGCCGAGGGTCGATCGACCAGACGAGCGTGCCAACGGCATCCAACAGTTCACGGGCGTTCATACCGATCTTGTCGGCCATTTCAATGAGCTTCGGTGATGACGTTGCCGCCTCCTCTTTGGCAACCTCGCTGAAGAGCGCGATACGCGTCAGGCTTGCACCGATGTCGTCGTGCAGGTCGGAGGCGATACGTGTCCGCATTCTCTCAATCTTCAAGAGCTGATACATCCTGTAACGATAACCGAGCGTGATGATTCCGATGATGACTGCGTTCACAAGGAGAATGAACCACCACCGTAGCCAGAACGGCGAAAGGATCGTGAAGGCGAAAATCGCCGGCTGAGTGCTCTTGATGCCATCCGCATTGATTGCCTTCACCTCGAACGTGTATGCTCCCGGCTTAAGCGCGGCATAAGTAACGGAGGTTTGCTTTGTTAACGGCTGCCAATCACGGTCATTTTCAATCAATCGGTATTGATACCGGATTGCGCGCTCATCCTTGAAACTGATACCGACAAAGTTGAGCAAGACGTTGTTCTGATCGTGAGAAAGCTTATGTGTTCCATCGGTCGGGACTTTGTTTCCATTCACGGTAATGTTTGTGATGTATACCGGCGGTGGAAGAGGAGAACGTCTGCGTTTCGAGTACTCGTAGATAATCAGGGCATCCTGCCCGACAAGCCATATATCCTGGTTAGGGCAAACGCCCGAGGACACGGCCTGAATTCCGACCAACTCATTATTTGATTCAAACGCTATCGAACTTGCTGCATTGAACACTTGCAATCCGAGATGTGTGCCGACGATGATGTTTCCCAAACTGTCTCTCACAATCCCCAATATACCGTTGCTGAGGAGACCGTCTTTGGTTGTGTAGGTGGTAAACTGTCCATGGTCGAGAATGGTGAGACCACCGAAACGGCTTCCAATGAGGAGCCGCCCGTTCTTATCTTCTCCCAACGCACGGATCAAATCATCAGGAAGACCATTATCTAACGTATAACGTTCCGCAATCGCTCGGTTCCAATCTCCTTTGGGCACCATCGCAACTCCACCTCCATAACCGCCGCCAAGCCAGATGTTTCCGTTATGATCCTCATAGAGTGCACGAATGGAACCCGGAGGAATTCCATCCGCCTCAGTGAACACCCGTTTCAGTCGTGGCAGTTTCGATGGGTCAACTACAGCAACACCAGTCGTGGATATCCAAAGATAGCCACGTCGGTCAAGGATGAAACCTACCATCCCGTCCGGAATTTCTCGGCGCAGCAGTAATTCTTTCTTCAAGTTAAGCCGAGATTCTCGGTCGAATTGTCGATCTATCGAATAGCATCGGATTGTTGTCGGTGAATTCCTGCCGATCCATATTTGGTCTTGAGAATCGCAAATGATGTTGATCAGCGAACTTCGGGATCTCTCATCCAGCAATCTATGGAAAAAGGTATGCCAGCGGTCTTGGTCATCACACCAGATCTCCCAGATCCCTTTTGATGCTGCAAGCCAAATGCGACCAAACCTGTCCGACGTTCCGCTCGAATTGTTTATCCCATGGAATGTGAAGCCGGGGAATAAAAATTTGTATACATTTTTCTCGGTTAATTTTGCGACACCTCGTGTCTGAGTGCCAATCCAATAATTCTCCTCACGATCGATGAGAAATGTGAAGAGCATATCTTCCGGCAAGCCATTTTCAGAGGTGTACTGCACGATATTATATCGAGAGAGATGGTCTTTCGGAATCCTGAGGAGACCCGACCACGTCGACGCCCACAGTTGTCCTTTCCCATCGTCATGAAGCGAGTAGAACGTATCGTACCCAGGTGTTTTGTGCAATCCGCTGTGACAGCGGCGCAAGATTTTCTTACCCCGGATCTGAAGAATATCGCCGCCATATGTCGTCACCCAGAGATCTCCGAGTGCATCTTTGCACATTCTCTCAGCGCGTTGCTCTGGCTCTTGAATATCAATGAAGTCGAGCTTATCGGATAATCGGGAGTAGCAAAACAAGCTTGACCCACTTGCGATCCATACGGTGCTATCGTTCGATTCGACGATGCTATTGACTGCCCAAAAGCCAGCCTCATGATGAAATTCGGTGGTAGTGCCTTATTTTCGGTGATGTGGTTCGACTCCGCTCACCACGACGCGTCGTCCTGAGCGAAGTCGAAGGACATTCTGAATCAAATTCAGGCAGTACCAATTCGGTGACAATATTGTTCTGAATCTTGAACACGCCGCTATCTGATCCACACCATAGAACACCGAGTCGGTCTTGCATTACGGTTTCGACAAAATCTGAGATCCGCCTCGATCCAAGATGGAAGATTGTAAATTTTCCGTCAGAGAACTTACGCACACCACCCCCATTGGTAGCAATCCACATCGTGCCTGGCGACGTACGGTCTTCAATGACGTCGCTTACAAAATCGAACGCGAGCCCATTGGAAGTGTTGTAGTTTGTGAATGCATTGCCATCGTACAAACTCAACCCTTCTGCAGTGCCGATCCAGATGAAGCCTCGAGAGTCTTGATACAGAGCATGGATATCGTTCGATGGGAGACCATCTTTTGTGGTATAGTAATGAAAAGGAAGGACCTGGCAGTAAGCGGATGAAAAATTACTGAAAAACAATAATAAGAGAAGCAGAAACGTATGCTGGAACTGGATCCAAACCATCACTGATTCCTGAATGATGGCGTAAGGTACAAACCCTTGAGGTGATTTTCAAGCAGTTCGGTGTCCTGTTGAATGCCACTTACACGGGGGCTGTGTTGGCCAACGATCTTACCTCTCTTTGTCCGGGCACTGCACAAGTTGGATGAGGCGACTTTGCAGTAATGACCCGATCAAGCGCTACTTCACCAGCACCAGTGGTTTCGCCGAGCCGTCATGGTTTGATATCGGTGATGAGTCTGTCGATTGAATACCGGAGCGTATCCGGCCCCGGATGGATACTACACCAAAACTCCCCGAAGCGACTATTCTTTCCATGTTCCCTAACTTGCTTTTTGTTTGCCCTCGACTAAATTACAGACAGCTATTTACATGATGTGGAGTTTCCCATGGAGTTGATCGGCCAGACCGTCTCTCACTACCACATCCTTGAAGGTATCGGGCACGGGGGTATGGGCGTAGTGTACAAGGCAGAGGATCTCCGCCTCAAGCGCTATGTTGCGCTTAAATTCCTTCCGGAAGGTTCCTTTACAGCTGAGAGCTTTAAGCAACTCCGGGATGAAGCGCGCGCGATTTCTTCCCTGAATCACAAAAACATTTCCACCATTTATGACCTCGATAGTTCCGATGGACGCCAGTTCATCGTTCTGGAACACCTTCCCGGCCGAACACTGAGGGAGCGTATACTATCCAAAGGGCCGCTCCCCATTGAAGAAGCTTGCGGCATTGCTTCACAGATCGCAGAAGGACTGGCATACGCTCACGCAAAAGGACTCGTGCATCACGACATCAAGTCCGAAAACATTATGTTCGCCGAGGATGGATCGGCGAAGATTACCGACTTTGGCCTCTCGAGAATCCGCTCCCAAAGCGGCGTGACGAAGTCGGAAACGATCTCTGGAACGCTTGCGTACATGTCGCCTGAACAACTTCAAGGATCAGAGATCAATCATCGAACAGACATCTGGTCCTTTGGTGTCGTTTTTTATGAGATGCTTGCAGGACGCCTTCCATTCACTTCCGATCTTCAACCGACGATTGTCTTCTCCATCCTCACGAAGGATCCGGTTCCACTCTCCAGTCAGTTTCCCAACATCCCTCCCGCACTTGATCAGATTGTTGAAAAATGTCTGGAGAAAGATCCCGCCAAACGATTTCAAAGTGCAAACGATATTATCCGGTCAATCCGGCATTCAGCCCCGGAAAAAACCGCAATCGAGAAATCAACCGCATGGAGCAGGCGGTGGTGGATTGCGGCAGTCATTGGCATCCTCCTTCTCGCTTATCTCTTCTCCCCATCGAACACGACGAAGGAAGAAATTCCCTCGATTGCTGTTTTGTATTTAAAAAACTTGGGACCCGCGGCGGATGAGCCGCTCAGCTGGGGTATTACTCAGGATCTCATCGTCGATCTCGCTCGTGCCGGCTGGATCAGGGTTTCTCCCATGAACGATATTCTCCAGCTTCGCGACGCACAAGTCAGTTTAGAAGAAATTTCTCAACGACTCAACGTCGGGCACATCCTTGAAGGAAGCATCCTTCGGCAAGACAGCATATTCAAAATCTCCGCACAACTGATCGATGTCAAAAGTAAGAGAACACTCTGGGCAGATCGACCACAACTTCGATCGAGCGAAATCGCGAAGCTTCAGACTGACATGGCGCTTTCTATCCTCAGAGCGCTCCAGGTAACGACGTCCAAACAAACAGAGAAAGAGCTTTCCACCAAACGATCAGAAAATCCCGAGGCGTTTGAATACTACCTGAGAGCAAAATACACGTACGATCACAAACAAAGCAAAGAAGACGTTGCGGTGGCGCAGGGTCTGTATTCCAGAGCCATCCAGTTGGATTCGACCATGACGGCGGCACGCATTGGCTTGGCTGAAATCTCCACACACAGCGGTGAATACGAAAAAGCGGAGCACATCTACGAAGCCGCTCTTGTGGTAGCCCGGGCACGCGGCGAGCGTCTCACAGAGGCGGCGTGCCTACGCGGGATCGGCTTAACGAAATGGCATCGGGGTAAATACACTGAGGCGATCGGATTTTACTCGGACGCTCTTCCGATCACCCGCGAACTTGGAGACCGTTTTGGTGAAGCACGAATTCTTAACAATTTTGGTCTGGTGTATTGGAATCAGGCCGCTTACCGCAAGGCGCTCGAATATTACAACGAGAGCTTACAGCTACGCCAAGAAATTGGAGACCTCCAGGGTCAAGCGCAAACTCTCGGAAACATGGGCTTAGTTTACTGGGATCAATACGATTACAAGCGCGCGCTCGAACATTACAACCGTGCACTGAAAATCGATGAGGAAATTGGCGACCAAAGCCAACAAGGTAATACACTCAATAATATTGGGCTTCTGTATAGCAACCAGGGTGATTACCAAAATGCGTTGTCTTTTTACGATCGGAGCCTCAAGATATCTCAAGCACTTGGCGATCACAAGAGCGAAGGTCAAACCTTGAACAATATCGGCAACATCTATGAGGATTATGGCGATTATCCTACAGCACTCGAATATTATACAAAGGCAGCGAAAATTGTAGAAGGCTTGAACGATCGCGTAGACCTCGCGACCGCACTAAACAATATGGGATTAGTCCATACGGAAATAGGTCAATTCTCCCAAGCCCTCACCTTTCTTTCGAGGAGCCTGAAAATCAATCGGGAAATAGGAGCTAAAGAGAATGAAGGAATAACTCTTCAAAGTCTGGGAAAATACTATTTGCTGCAGAATGATGTTTCGAGAGCCAGGGAATTCTTTGAACAAGCTGGTATGATCGCCTCCGAACTGAAGGATACGCTCGGACAGATCGTTGAACAGTCGTTCCTCGGGCTTGTCATGATAAAGATTCGCAAGGAATCGGAAGCTCAGGTTCTTCTCCCTAAGATCGAGGGTCTTCTAACAGCGTATGTGACTTCGCGCGATTCCGACCTTCTTTCGTGGGGAGCGTATTGGAACATCTCTCAAGTTCATTCGGCGCTGGGAAATCAGGATGCCTCGCGACGATATCTGGAGAAAGCTTATAATCTGGTGACAGCGCAGGCTGGAAAAATTTCGGACGTCAAGTTCCGTGAATCTTTTCGTTCAAATGTGCGAACGAACCGCGAAATCATTGAAGCATGGAATAAAAACAAACTCGCAACCTGGTGATAGAGCCATGGAAGATGCCTCAGCACTCAGACAACGTGTCGCAGAACTTGAGGGGCTGAATCGCCTTGCTCAGCTCCTCTTACTCAGCTCGGCCCTCGATATCGAGAGTGTGTTGAAAGGCATCGTCGAAGCGAGCCTTTCGTTGTGCCGTGCGGAGAAGGCTTCCATCCTGCTATTTGAGCCGTCCACCAAAGAGACTGTGAAGACACTCGTTCATCAAGCCAATCCTTCCGAAAGCAGTATCGAGCATACCGTTAACATGGCAGTCGCCGGGTGGGTATTGGATAAGGGAATACCTCTCCTTGCGGATAATCTCGTCACCGGTGTTGGTTTGAAAAATGCACCGGATCATTATCGGAGGTACGGAGCAATTCTGGCAGTACCTCTCATCGTTGAAGGAGAGGTCATCGGAATCATCAACTTGATTAACAACGCCGGTGGACCCACGTTTGATGAGAATTCACTGCGGGTTGCAAACATTATTGCGCAGCAGTCTGCTCAGTTCATCTCTCGCGCAAAACTTCAGGAGAAACTCTTCGAGGAGAACGAACGGCTGAAGCAAGAGCTTCAGCAGCAATTCCAGCTCCATGGGATTGTTGCCGTCAGCGAGCCGATGAAGAAGATACTCACCACATTGCCGATCCTCGCGCGATCACGGGCAACGGTGTTGATTCAGGGTGAGACAGGCACCGGAAAGGAGCTCGTCGCTCGTGCTGTTCATTACCAGAGCGATCGAGCTGACAAACCTTTTGTTCCAATAAATTGCGCAGCAATCCCCGCGGATCTCGTCGAATCAGAGCTCTTCGGGCATGAGCGTGGCGCGTTTACCGGGGCCTCATCTTCAGTCATGGGTAAGTTCGAGCTTGCGAACCGAGGGACAATTTTTCTCGACGAGATTTCTGAGATGCCGCTCGAACTCCAACCGAAGCTTCTCCGTGTGCTTGAAGAACGTCGGTTCTTCCGTTTAGGCTCTTCGACCGAGAAAGCGGTCGATGTTCGCGTTATTGCGGCGACAAACAGAAACTTAGAGGAACTTGTTCATGGGGGAAAGTTTCGCGAGGATTTGTACTATCGAATCAACGTTATGCCGATCCTTCTCCCGCCATTACGCGAACGAAAGGAGGACATTCGACTTCTTGCGGAGCGATTCCTTGATGAATTCTCTGCAAAACGAAAACGATTCTCGAAGTCTGCGCTCGACGTATTAGCTCAACTGGAATGGCGAGGGAATGTACGTGAACTCCGAAACACCGTCGAGCGTCTCTCGCTTCTCGTTCAAGAGGAAGAAATTTCACCTGCCCATCTCGAAGCGATAAACCTTGTCAGCGCATTTGATGATGGTTCTGTACTCGAACGCGCACTCCAACTGTACATCCAAACCCATGAGGGAACATCCGACGTTCTGGAAGCATGCGAGAGGTCACTTGTCCGTCTTGCATTGCACAAAGTGGGAGGAAATGTCAGTGAGGCTGCTCGATTGCTCGGGATCGATCGAAAAGCGTTGGAGCGGCGCAGGGAAAAGTTTTCTTTCTGAGATGATAAAAGGGGCCTCGTGAGCTTTGGTCGATTTCGGCTGAGGCTTGGTCGAATTCGACCATCAACAACTCCCTGAAACGCTTGCGAAAGGGAATCTGTGGCGATTTAATGCGGCACAGTAGTTGCCTTTTGGTAGGCAAACAGTTACTACCAACAATAACAAGGAATGGAGTTCGTCATGAAACACAAGATGGTACCAGCAGGGATTCCACTTATCGCCCTTTTGTTGCTCGCTTCCGGGTCTGTCTTTTCGCAAAAGATTCGTCTAACTGCCGTGGAGAAAATCCCATCGATCATCACCGCTACACTTGAGAGACTTCATAAAGCCGGCATCACCTCAGAGAATGCCAGCCACATGAATGTGAAAAAGAGATTCAATACATTACTTACACGATTCGACGAGCAGGGAAGATTTGGGCTTATCCTCAATGTCACAGACGTTTCACCAGGTCTCATGTCGAAGCTCTCCGCGATGGGTGGAGACGTCGTGATGGCTCTCCCCTACTCAAAGCTCATTTCGGTGTATGTCCCGATTGATAAGGTTGAGGATGTCGCGAGCCTCGAGGAGGTTCTGACTGTTAGTCCGATCACACACGCGATGAAGAACACCGGTTCTGTCACAAGTGAAGGTGACAGCATCCATCATGCGATCAATGTTCGTACCGATCTCAATGCGACTGGCGATAGCATCAAAGTCGGTGTTATCTCCGATGGTTGTGTGTCGTTTGCTGCATCGCGAGGCTCCCTCGATCTACCGGCGAACTTCGGTATGGCGAACTTCTTTTTCGGCAACGGCAATAAGACTGGTTCGGGCGACGAGGGTACGGCGATGATGGAAATTGTCCACGACCTCGCGCCGAATGCAAGTCTCTATTTTTATGGTGCAGCACACGATCCGGCTGGATACGTTGCAATGGTGGATGCGATCTATCGTCTGGTACGAGAGAAAGGTTGCAGGATCATCGTCGATGACTTGTTCTTCGCTGATCAACCGATGTTTGAAGACGCAACAAATGCAACACGAAGTTATATCGCGGCAGCCGCAAGATGGGCCGTCGATACCGGCGTGGTCTACATCAGCGCAGCGGGAAACTTCGCACGAGGTGGTCTAGGCAACCCGACAGATCGTTCGCATTACCAGGCAACATATCAGGATATCAATCCTGCACCGAGAGTGCCTCCTTTTTGCGTGAAGCCGCTCCCGAACGGTCCAATTCCAGTTGGCATCGCTCCTGCACCGCCGTTCGACAATCTTCACAATTTTGACAATTCAGGAGGATTTGATCCGGGACTGCAGGTAACGATTCCGCGGTATACGGGAATGGGCGAGCCGCCGCATCTCACAGTCGTCTTGGAGTGGAACGATCGCTGGGGTGATCAAGGGGGTGGGGCGCCAGAAGATTACGATCTTTATCTCTATGATGCGAACCTCGTCAACCTTCTGGCCTGGAGTACAAACTTCCAGAGTGGCATGGCGAACCAGAACCCATACGAGATACTCCAGTTCACAAACTCAGACACCGTGCCGAAGATAACAAACATCGTCATCAACCACTGTGGGCTTGGGGTGCAACCACGGTTGCTTGGAATGTACATCATGGGATGCCAGGAAGTTGAATACCACACGGCAGCGAACAGCATTTGGGGACAGCCGGGAATCGCCGAGGCGATTGCAGTGGGCGCTGTCCCGTACAGCAACACAAGCACGATCGAGAGCTACAGCTCTCATGGGAATTATGATGTCTACTTTCCGGCATACCAAAGCAGGCTGAAGCCTGATGTGGTTGCTATCGACGGCGGTTTGATTACTGGAGCTGGAGGATTCGGAAATCCTGATAGCGGGAACATGAGATTTTATGGAACCTCCGCTTCGGCGCCCCACGTTGCAGGGATGGCAGCGCTGCTGTTGTCGAGCAGTCCGGCAATGACTCCTGCGCAAGTACGGGCAAAGTTTCATCGCACGGCAATCGATCTCGGTCCACCGGGATTCGATGTAACCTACGGTTATGGCTTCGTCGATATTGAACGTACGATGCTCAAAGTGAACACAGCAATTGCGGCGAGCGGCCCATACACACGTTCGAATTCTGTCAACGTGCCGATGTTCTTTGCCACGAACGATGGTTATGCCGTTTCGAACGCCACGGTAACCGGTGGAGTCCAGCCCACTCAAGTGAACAGCACAGTAACGGTAACGGCTGGCAGTCCGTATGCAAACGCAGGTGTTACTGAGCTTGGTTGTCCGACACTCAAAAGGTGGTACCAACTCACGCAGACCGGAGGAACCAATGGACAATTCGGCGCACAAGTCATTGCATACGTCGATGAATCCGAACGAAACAGCGCTGGAGTTTCATCGGGAGATATGCGACTCATCCACTGGAATGGATCGTACTTTGAGAAATTGCCCGAGCTGCTGCCGCCACGACGCGTCGGCGATACGTGGGTAGTGGCCGCTTCATTTCCACAAGCATCATTCTCTCCGTTCTTCGTAGGATACCTCACACGCGGAGTCGACGTAACCGCCGCATCAAGCGACAGTGGTGCGAGTAACCAGACGGTGACGCTATCCTTTCCTGTAACAAATACCGGAAATGGATGGGATACGCTCAAGATCAATACGCACGACTTACGGGGATGGAGTGTCTCAGCAACTCCGGGCCTCAGCATCAACGCGAGCCAACTGAAGACGGTGAACGTCTCAGTCACGATTGGAGTGAGTGATTCAATCGGATCAAAGGACTCTGTCTGGTTAGTTGCCACCTCCGTCTCGGATACAACAATTGTGGACTCGGCACTCGCGACGGTTCTGAAGAACAACTCCGCGATTACAAGAACGTATGAGACTCTGCGGGGATGGAACATGGTCTCGGTGCCGCAGTTAGCGGATGATTGGAGTAAGACGGCGGTGTTTCCGACTGCGACATCGAGAACATTCGCGTATGCAGGAACGTATGTTGTAAAGGAGACGCTGGTGCTTGGCGGCGGCTATTGGGTAAAGTTCGATTCGTCCGATTCATTCGATATCACGGGCTTCCGCGTTGATCGCGATACGATCCCCGTTGAGAAGGGATGGAACATGATCGGCTCGATCTCGACGACCATTCCGGTCTCAACCATCGGCACAATTGGCACGAATGTTCTCTCAAGCTTCTTTGGATATGATGGCAACTATTTCGTTGCCGATTCAATCCGGTCTGGGTACGCGTGTTGGGTGAAGGTTGATTCAGCCGGAAAGCTGGTTCTCTCATCAGGTGGAATCAACGTGCCGAGTCGTACGGCTGGTCATGCCGGACTGAGTTTGGAAGAGCGGCAATCATTCAACTTCATTCAGATCATCGATGCACAGGGTCGCGCTCAAATCCTTTACTTCGGAAAGGGGATAGAGACGCAAGTCGGGCGATTCGAATTTCCTCCTCGTCCGCCGGTAGGCAGTTTCGACGTACGGTTTTCGAGTGGGCGCATGGCTGAGATGTATTCTGATAAAGCCAAACAGTTCTCCATCGAGATTTCTTCAGTGAGCTATCCCCTCACTCTCACATGGGAACTAAATCCATCACAGAAGGGGAGTTTTGCACTCTCCGGGGGAAATGGCGCTGCCGCGTTCGGCTCAATAAGACTGGAAGAGAAGGGAAGTGTCACGATTGCCAATCCGAAGACTACGTCATTGGTCTTGCGTGTCGAGGAAGGAATGCGAGTACCGACACAATTCGCACTGCACCAGAACTATCCAAATCCCTTCAACCCAACGACGACGATTCAATTCGATTTGCCGACGCCAGCAACAGTAACACTTACGATCAACAATACACTGGGTCAGGAGGTTGCGAAACTTGTTGATCATGAACAGATGGGTGAAGGAAGACAAGGGATTGATTTCGATGCGAGCCGGCTTTCCTCGGGCGTTTATTTCTATCGGATCGTCGCAGAGGGCTTACACGATCCTGGTCTGCAAACCGGAGGAACCTTTACAGCAGTCAGGAAGATGGCGCTCGTGAAGTAGAAACGTCCGACATGTTGGTGAAGAAGCCGGTCCTCAAGGCTGAGGCCGGTTTTTTCTTTCTTGAAGATACCCACGCAGGGATAACGGACAGCATGCCCAGTCAACAGTTCCTTATGGATGTCGGACTTTTCGGCTACGCAGGCGGGAAGAGATTCAAAACAGAAGTTTCTAAACGATCGAAACCAGGAGTGAAATAAAGAATGAAAAAAATATCGCCTCGTTCAATCGTGATCGTACATTAGATCACAAATTTCTGCCCCCGTTCCGGAATCTCGACACGATCGGAACCTTGTTGGTGCAATCCTTTCTGCAAGTCGAGCTGTCGCTCGTATTCACCATGGACGAGGAAGATATTCTGGAGCTGCTTCCGGTCGAATTGCCCAACGTATTTTAGAAGCTCGTTCCCGTCTGCGTGGGCACTGAAGGAGTTGTGCACAATAACTTCAGCCTTCCGTTTATAGAAGCTTCCCAAAATTCTTACCTCTTCCTCCTGATCGACAAGTCGTTTGCCGAGCGTGTGCTCTGCCTGGTACCCGACGATAAGAATTGCATTGCGAGGATCCTGTATAGTATTCGCAAGATGATGGAGGATCCTTCCCGCTTCACACATCCCCGATGCGGCGATGATCATGCACGGCTCGCTCCGTTCGTTGAGCTGCTTCGATTCGTCGACCGAGCGGATGTAGTGCACCTGGTTCAAACCGAATGGATCTTGATGATTGTTGACATACTGGAACGTCTCTTCGTCGAAGCATTCCAAATGATTCCGAAAGATCTCGGTTGCGTTCACGGCAAGCGGGCTATCGACATAGATGGGAATTTTCGGAAGTTGCCCGGCATTGAAGAGCTTGAAGATCGCGTAGATGATATCCTGTGTCCTTCCAACGCTGAATGCGGGCACAATAATTTTACCGCCACGACCGATGACGCGGGCAAGGTCTGCGCCTAATTGCTTCGGCATGTCCTCCGGCGGATCGTGCAGCTTGCCGCCATACGTGCTTTCGCTGATGAGCGCTTCGACGTTTCCCATGAATGCCGGGTCTTTGATGATGGGCATGTTCCACCGACCGATATCGCCCGTGAAGCCAAGAGTTTTCACTGTACCGTTTTCTTTGCTCGTCAACCGGATGGATGCGGACCCGAGAATGTGCCCTGCGTCTGAAAACTTTGCTGTAATGTTTGGAAGGACATTGAACTCTTTCTCGTACGGAAGCCCGACGAAAAGCTTGAGTGCGTTCTGCGCATCATCCGGCGAGTAGAGCGGTTCCACAGGAGGCTCATGATTTTTTTTATGTTTCTTGTTGAGAAACTCGGCGTCTTTTGTCTGGATGTGCCCGCTATCGGCAAGCATGATTGCGCAGAGATCTTTGGTCGCCAGCGTGCAGTAGATCGGTCCCGCGTATCCTTGCTTGACTAACCCGGGCAAGTTCCCGCTATGATCGATGTGTGCATGAGACAACACCACTGCATCGATCGCTGCAGGATCGAACGGAAACTTCCGATTCCGTTCATTCGCCTCGGCACGGCGCCCCTGAAAGAGACCGCAGTCGAGCAAGACGCGAGAATCGTTCACATGCAGGAAGTGCATGGATCCAGTCACAGTTCGTGCGGCACCTTGAAATTCTATCATCATGAGAGGAATCTTCCCTTCATCGTGTTCGGGGGTTCATTTCTTTTGACCACTGAATTCATACGGCATCTATTGTGCTTTTCCCTGGTTTGCAACCGTTTGCATCGCCTGTTTCACACTCTCGGGATCGCCAAGATAGTCGCTCCGTACCGGTCGCAGTCGTTCATCAAGTTCGTAGACAAGCGGAATGCCCGTCGGGATGTTCATCTCAACAATCGCTTCATCGGAAACATTATCAAGGTACTTCACCAGCGCGCGCAAGCTGTTCCCGTGCGCCACGATGACGACGCGCTTCCCCAGTCGAATCGCCGGCGCGATTACTTCATGCCAGTACGGAAGGAACCGATCGACAGTATCTTTCAAACATTCCGTCAAGGGAATTTCTTTCTCCTCCAATGCCTGATACCGGCGATCGTTGCCCGGGTAACGGGGGTCGCTTTTCTCAAGTGCCGGCGGTCGGATGTCATAGCGGCGGCGCCAGACAAGGACCTGCTTCTCACCATACTTCGCCGCCATTTCGGCCTTGTTCAGTCCTTGCAGTGCACCATAGTGACGCTCGTTCAGCTTCCAGGAATTGTGGACCGGAATCCACGTCAAATCCATTTCATCCAAGACAATCCAGAGCGTCCGGATTGCTCTTTTCAAAACAGACGTGAATGCAACTTCGAAAACAAAGCCATTCTCTTTGAGCAGTTGCCCCGCATGGCGGGCCTCCTCGCATCCTTTCTCTGAAAGATCAACGTCGGTCCATCCGGTAAATCGATTTTCTTTGTTCCATACACTCTCTCCGTGTCGGAGTAACACAAGCGTCGGCATTCTTCATCTCCAGCGAACTTCTGATAAGAGAATCTGGGATCGATACGTGTTTCCAAGATACGAAGAGAGAGGAACAAATGCACATAAATGCGAGAAACGCGCTTGAATCTGGGAAGGACTTTTCGTATCTTTGTCTGCACTCCAAGCACAACTGACGATTTTCTTCCTGATTGATCCGCAATCGAAAAATTCGCATTCACGTTGGCGCTATCGTCTAACGGTTAGGACGGAGCCCTCTCAAGGCTCAAATACGGGTTCGATTCCCGTTAGCGCTACTACCTGCACCCAGTAAGTTATCCACGTTTCCAGCAATCTCCTCGACCCCTTTTACTTTTGGTAGTCGCCGGATGTAGCACTGCACTTTTCGCAGGTGCGGATCAACGATAATTTTGTCAACAACCTTCCTAATCAATTCCTTCTGGTCAAGCAAAGACCCTTGGCTAAAACTCGCATCAAACCCCTTGTAGAAGCTGGCAACGGCACACCGGATAACTTCTCCGTCTGATTTGGTAATGGACTTGCTGGCGAGTGTCGCTTTCTCCTCCCTAAGTTTTTTTAATTCCCCTTCCAGTTTCTCTAAGCGAGTAAGGATGCTGGCGGTGACGGTCCCTTTCTCGACAAGTGCCAAGAGGTTTTGGATCTTCCCCTCTGTGTCCTGAATGAGCTCGGTGTAAAGAAGAAGCTTAGACTCCTGTTCAGAGGGCGCTCTGTCAAAAAGTTCGATCAAGCTTTGTTCAATTTGACGTTGCATCTCTGGCTCAAGGAGAAGTGTTTTGATACTATTCATGATGAACTGTTCAATCTGATCTTTCTTCACCGCAAACCACTTGCAAACCGATTTTCCTTTATTGATGTGGCCACCGCAGACGTAGGAAACGCTGCCGGTTTTCGCGTGGCGAGAACCCTGGAACGTGTGCCCGCAGTGGGCACACTTGATGAGACCGGTCAAAAGGTAGCTGCTCTTGTAATAATGCTGATTAGGCTTCGTACCGTCAGAAGTCACACCAATGGGTGCGTTCACCTGTTCAAACAATTCACGAGGAACAATGGCCGGAAAGGCATTGCGATATACGCGCCACTCAGATTCTGCATTAGGTATAACAACTCGGTCGACTTCCAACCCCCGTTCTTCTGCAACGAACTTGCTGTACGACCGCCGATTATAGATGTTGTCACCCGTATAGACCGCGTTGTGCAGGATGGAACGAATCGTGAGGCCTCTCCACTTATTGTCCTTGCGTGTAGTTTTCCCTCGCACCGGAGATGGCACCCCTTCACGGTTGAGTGTATCACAAATGGCGACGTATCCCATCCCGTCAATTCTCATCTGGAAGATGCGTCTTACCGTCGCCACATGGAGTGGATCGCCAAGCTCATAGACTACTTTCTCCTGCCTCGTAACAGAACGGGTCCCATCGCGCAAGTTCTTCCGCTCACCGGTCTGCATATCGATCGCGACTCTCTTGTACCCATACGGCGCTGTTCCACCTCGGGAATAGCACGCCTGCTGAGGTGATAGCATCCCTCGCCGGACAGATCGGGATATTTTCCGCGAGTACTCAGAGGCTTCTGCTGATTCGACAACTTCCGTCACGAGGCTCCCGAGATCGTTTCCGTTCTTGGAGTTCGAGTAGACAAGCCGTACCTTCACGCCGTGCCGGCCAAAGTGTTCCTTCCAATAAGAACTTTCCCGCAAGTTGATCGAACGGCCCCATCGGCTTTCATCGTAAACGATCACCGAAGCAAACGTTGCACCTCGCTCAATCTCCTTCGATAGTTGACGGAAGGCTGGCCTCTCTTCAAAGCTGGTGCCGCTTCTCCCCTCGTCCTCAAACCACCTGACGATCTGAAATTGATTGGCCAGAGCCCACTTTTCAATTTCTGCTTTCTGTTGAGGAATGGATGTTGCACCTTGTTCATCGGTGGAGCAGCGGACATACCCGGCAGCAAGTTTCATTGTTCTTTCATCTCCTCAGTTGTTCATGGGGTTATTCTTGGAGGAGATGGTACAAGCCCACACTGAAGAACCCAAACACGCTCGTGCCGCCGATCGACACGCCCGGCAGTAAAAAACGATATTCTTACAACGATTTTCATCGTATCACTATAGAGTTAAGATTTTTTTCCATGCTGCGGTTTTGATTTCACCAGGAATTCATCCAATTCCTACCAGGCACGGAGAGCCTGGCCCGAAGTCTCCAGGGCGGTTGCCTATCAACACGCTTAATTGTGAGTTCCCGCTCACCGTCGCCCTTAGTTTCTTCTTGTTCAGCCACACCGGCTTTTTTCAGTTCATCGGTTCTCTTTCTCAGTTTCTCATGCAGGATTTCCATAGCGGGATTGAGGATCGTACAGGCAGCCAGAGCGTACACTTCGCAGTCTAAGGCTTCATTGCGTGATCGCACTTTGATCCATATCTTCGTTGGAAAACCCTTGCTGAATTTTGTGACTTGCTTTTCAGCCGTAAGCTGCTTGAAATACTCATCGTCGCATTTGCGACCGAAGTGCATATAGCCTGGACCAAACGTGTCGATCTGAAGACGTGCGAAGATGAGTTCCTTGGCAGTATCAACCCCCACAGGGAAAAGAAATACACGAAGTCTATTGCCCTTAGATGGTTTACCGATCAATGGCCTTCCCGATCCTGAGTAGCCCTTAACTGCAAAAATACGTTCGTGTTGGCGAACCTTCACATATTCATAGACTGTCTGAGTAAAGTGTCCTCCGCTATCGATACATGTGCATACGACCTTGAGCTTCACGCCTGATTCATGCAGCCATTCCCGTTCGAGATATTCATCGAGTAGAGCCCACACCTCAGGTTTAGCAGGTGAACCGTAGATGGCCTTAAAGTCCACAACCCACGACTCATCCTCTTTGCCCCAACCCTTCACAAGACATTCGAGCCTATCATCCTGCACATCGACTCCGGCTGTAAGGACGATAACACCCTGTGGAAGTGTGTCTTCATATTCTTCGACACGAGCGGCGAGTGTTTCATCCGATATCGAATAACTCTCCTCATCGGTCCATGTCTCACCCAATGTCGTATTGACCCACACCTTTAAGGTCTCTGGACGTTTCTTCGCTTCAAGGAAGTTTTCGACGATGCCGCGCCATGTGGACCAAGGCGAATAGAGTTCTGAGATATGGAAGCCTGCGTGTTTGGTTCTTTCCGGGTGCTCTGCTCTCCAGACCCCACCTTGAATCATCCGGTGCTTGTCGGATTCCCATAAATGGATTTTGCAATTCTCGCATTCATAGTGAACACTCTCCAAATCTTCTTTGCCGTCTCGTTTCTGCCACTTGATATTTGACCAGCGGAGGGTCTGCGAATAGTTACACGCGGGGCACGGAACGAAGAATCTTCTCTTGTCGGATGCTTCCCATAATGACTCGATCCTCGATACACCCTTTACGGTGGGTGTGCTATTATGGAAGATTTTCTTATTCCAGTACGTCTGCGTCCGCTTGGCTCCCAGTTTTACTGGGTCTCCCTCTGTGCCCGCCGATGAAGGGAAACGGTCCACTTCGTCGAATAAGACGATCCTGACCGGGCGACTGGCAAGCGATGCGGGAGAGTTCGCACCTGCTATTGTAATGTGTCCGCCAGGAAATGTTTTGTGAAGGATTGTATTGCCGGAATCCTTCGCCTTCGCGTCTGTCACCTTACCACGAAGTGACGGGGTATCCCTGAGCATCGGTGCAAACCGGTCCTTACTCCACGCTGTTCCCATCTCAAGTGTCGGCATAATGAGAAGCATCGGAGATGGGTCGTGCTCAATGTAGAAGCCGATGATGTTATTGACGATCTCCGTCTTTCCCACCTGGCTCGACGTTATGAGTGTCACCAGTTCCACTCTCGGGTCGCTCAGGGCGTCCATCATCGCCCTCTGGTATTCGGCTCTTCCTGTGTGCCACCTTCCTGGCTCTGCGCTTGACTCCGGGCTTAGTCTTCTTTTTTCGTCTGCCCACTCGCTTACTGTGAACCGGGGCGGGGGCGCGAAGCCCTTCAAGACTTTCAGTGCCGCTTTCAGTTCTGGCGATAAGGGTAAGATCTGGGCTACTGAGTTCATTTAGAAGCTCTCTGATAACAGTGTCGATCTGTTCTTTCGTTTCCGGAACACTCTGGCAATTGGTAAGGGCTGGCGCCAGCCGGGTCGAGAGCCCAAGGAGTTGTTGACGAATACTAGTTGTAATATCACCCCAGGCTTGCATTGCTTTTTCCGAATCGATGACTTTACCGCGCGCTTTCCTGATTTGCAGTTCAACCAAGTCGCCTTGGAGTTTTGTAAGCCGTGTCCGCTCCTCGGTGAGTGATAGCTCACCGCTTCCCGCAATGAGTCTTCTGAGATAATGGATGTAGGCCAGGACGCAGCCAATGGGGTCATAGGCTCCGTTAATCGGCTTCGGTAGCGTACCGTCTTTAACAAGCTGCTGCACTCTTCGCTCCGTGAGATCCAGCAGCGAAGCGATAGCCTTAACGGGGTAGTGTTGAGGAGGCATTGCATTATTATGCAGTCAAACAAGAATTGAGCGCAACGGTCGGTGTCGATCCGCCCTCTTCCCGCTGGAGGCGGGACGTGTCGCCGGTTTCACTTGTTGCGCGTAATTTTGGATAGGGTTGAATGTTCGCTTCAAACTTTGATCGAAGGCTTTCATCGAATAACCAGACGTATTTTTCTTTTCCCTTGGTCCTCGCCTGCGTAGCGTTCGGATCGATGTGTTCTCTGATCCACTTCAACGACTGCATCCATCCACGGGCTCCAACACTCCGGGGGTGCATCCTCTGCCCATGAATGAGGAATGCAGATTGGGCGCCTTCTTGAACATGCCCGACGTAAAGCCAATTGCTCGCTTGGTAGATCACGCCCAAATGACCCTGATCGGTATCCGCGTAACTCAGTACGATCCGTACACCCGGACTTTGTTTCTTCAAGAGCTTCAGTGAAATGGCAAGGACTCTTGATACTTGAACCGCGTGCCCTTTCTTGAGCGCTACACGTGTGAGTTCACAGACTTCCGTCTGTCGCAAGGAGAGTGACTTCGTGACATTGGGGTTCGCTCCATAAGAAAAGATGACGCAACCTGTAAATGCGCCATCCTCCCACACGCCGATCTTCACCAGTTTCCCAGCCGGTAACTGCCGGGAGTAATGCCAGTGCTCGACGGCATACTTGGCCGCCTCGTGTGAGCAGTAATCAAGCCGTAGGGACGAATTCATGGTGACAGTTTGGGCAAGTGATAGCCTTTTTCATGTCTAATCGCGGCTGGTCGTCGAGTGAGACAGGCTGGAACTCCGGGATCTCCAAGCCCAGCTCCCGAAACTCATCCTGACTGAATCCCCAGCCTAAGAGCTCGTTCAAATCGAAGTTCTCTTTCAGCGTATCAATATCCCACTCGCCGGTGTTCTTATTGCTCCGGATGCAGTATTCCTTGACTTCCCCTTCCGTAAGCAACCGGTTCGGTACGCGAACGTCGATCTCATCATCCCCCTGGCCTAAGGCCACGAGGATCGACAATCGCTGATGTCCCGCGATGATCGTGTTGTCCCGGTTAATGGCAGGAATTTCAACGAGGTTGAATTTTGAAAGCGACGCCTCCAAATCACGCCGTTGCTTGTCGGTCAGCTTGCGGGGATTAAAGGGCAGCGCAACGAGTGACTTTGCGTTTCGCTTTTCAGTCGTCCAAACCAATGAATCTGATATTGTTTTTGCCATATTCGCACCTTAACCGAAACGAAGCCCTAAGTTTTCCTGTAGGGGGTGGGTGGAGGTTGCGCTCGGAATGAACCCGCTACTAAACCTGCCAGGAAGGACCCGCGATACGTCAGGTTTGTTCCTTCCGTTCAGCCATTTCATCTCTTGCTGCCTTCGATAGCGTGATGTCCATGCCTTTCAAGAGATCTTCCGACCAATTCTTCTTATACTGATTAGCTAACTCCTCTTGTGAAAGGGAAGCAAATTCAGGTTTCAGAATGACGTATTTGACCTCTTGCACCACTTCGACTGCGAGTATTCCTTCACTCGAAGAGAGCTGCTGTAGATACCTACGGGCAGCTTGTTGGCTACATTCTACATGTTCCGATCCCCCATCGATGGCTTCTTGCTCTGTAACCCTCTCTTCCCGGAAGACCTTGTTGATAATCCATGACCGATACTTCGTTCTGTACTCAATGCTCTTTTTCATCTCTGTCGAACTCGGTTTCGTCTCCTCGCTCATTCCCTCTCTCTCTATCAAACGCATTTTGTGACTATTGTCAACTTTCGCTCTCGCCCTTTCACCGCGTTTTGATCTTCCTCGTCCATTCTTCTTTGTGTTGCAACTGCGACAGAGCACCTGCCAATTAGATGGATCGTTGTTCTCGGGGTCGTTATCGATGTGGTCGAGGAGGAGTGAATTTTCATCACTGGTTTTCTTGCATTGGGGATTATGGAACAAGCGCCCGTCACGGTTATTGCAGCGGCATCCATCCCGCTTCAACACAAAGAGAAGGGCAGCACGGGCCTTGCGTGCATTCATCCTACTCATGCGTCATCCACATTCGAGGTGACAGAATCTCTATGTTTATCTTCGGAAGCATGTAGGTTCCCGGTTCTCACCTGTTGGTAAATTAGGCGTGCCAGAATTCTCGAAATAAGATTTACATCCGTCAAGGTGAACTTATTCCCGTCAGCAAGTTCAAGTTGGAGGTTTCTTTTTCTTTCTGTCCGTTTCATCCAAGTAAACATTAAAACCCGTGCCGACGTATAGACTCGTTGCGTGACCATCGAGTTCTTGTCAACACGGGTTTCGTGTAATGGTTCTATAAGCTCAGCAAATCTCGATGGTCACTGTGCTGTAATATGTGGGTGGGTTTTTCCCACTGTCAAGCCTGTTTAAGTTCAACTAAGCTAAGAGGTTGGAGCGTTGGGTGATAAGAGATTAGCCGTGAGGCGTAAATTGTGAGGCGTTGCGGAAGGGTTCGTTTACACGCTGAGTACGGGGTTTCCTTGGCTTTCGAAACACTTCTTTAATGATATTATTGGCCTGGAGGGAATTGCCGAACTGCCGGTGCAGGAAATCTCGACCCGCCTTTCGAATATCCTTTGGCAGAGCATGGAGTTTATGGGGTGATATGCGTTTCTCAGGAAATTTCTTTGCCAGGTGTTTTACAACTTGGTGTCTAAACTGGTCAGTCTTGGACAGGAATTGTTTGAACTGTTTTTGTACTTCTGCCGACAAGGTGATCTTACCTTCGCGATAGCCTTGGGCAATCCACTCCTGAACCTCTTTCCTTCCTTCAATGAACGCTTCGATTGCAGCAGTGGAAAGAAGATATCGAATGTTACCAATGAGGTTAATCAAATTGAGAGCAGCCTCTTTGTCAAATCCTGTCGATTTGAATACCCGAGCGAGACGACCAAACAAGCTTCGTCTGACCGTGAGTGCAAAAACTTGTTCACTCGTTAGGGTTTGTCCTTTCTCTGGTTTCCAGTCCGCGGGTACTCCCAGGTTCTTCTCAATTTCCATTGAGAACTCTTCTTCCAATGCCTCCAGGAGTTCAGGGAATGTTTCGGGCCCATCGAAATCGACGGTCTCCAAAGACCATGAGAAATTCCATCTACAGTTACTCCTAAGGAGCTTCTTCGACCTCCGGATGGCTGCCTCGTTGCGACGCATGGGGGATCCTCCTTCCTATTTTTGCTCGTGTCGATTCTGCTTGGGCAATTTGTGGCGAGTGAACCACTAAGGACTTCACCTCCTCTAAATTCTATTCCGTCAGCTTTTGTGAACAACAACTAATCAAGTGTTTCACACGGAATTCTGATCTGGTACGAAGGGGCTTTCTCCTTCATATACGACGCCACCCTACTCCGGTAGTCATTATAGTCATCAATATAACGCAAGAGTGCTGAATATCGACTGCGAAGGTCTGAGATGCCTGTTGGGTCGAGCTTTGGTTTTATGTCAGAAGCTTTGAGGATGCGAATCTGCTCGTCGACATAAAACAGAACGAAGTTTGACATTATCTCCGCGAATTCACGAACTGCATTTTCAGGGTCTTCATGCCTTCGGAGTCCCAACCGCTAATGATCCTGCAAAGCATGGACAGTGGTAGAGAAGACGGATTCGATGGTTTGACTGGGCTTGATCGGTCTTAGACCTGATCTTTCAAAAAGATTGTTGATGCCGCATGGGATTGCATAGGGGTCACTACCGAACACGTGATGAGTCGCGCGGTCAACGAAATTTCGTAACTGAGGATGAAGTAACTCGGTTGTTTTCCTCTGGATTCGCGAGGTTCTCCAATTCGAGAATCTCGACTTCATAAATGGAAAGCTGAGTATTAGCAAGACTAATATGAAAGTATAAGGATACCAGGATGTTTGGCCTTGAATAAGACCCAAGATTCCAACCACTAACAGGCCCCCCTGGATGATCCTGTCATACAATGCCGAAGACTTGTCTTCCTTAGAATGATTCGCAATTGCATTTAGAAAATCTGTCATGTTATTAGATCACCAAGAATATTGTGAAATAGGTTCCTGATTGTCGCTTTCAAGTTGCTGGATTCAATGAGCAAGTGCAACACGTCGGTTAAAGACTTCGCGTGGTGTTTGATAATGTAATATTTTTCTTGGTCTGTTGTTCATGCGTCGTTCTAAACGTTTCACATCAGCATTGGAGACAGCGTCGAAGTTTGT
>JACOSY010000044.1 GCA_016178595.1 Ignavibacteria bacterium | reverse complement strand
ATTCACGATACTCCACCATCAGCCAGTCTGAAGCCGCATCCTCCACCCTAAAAGGCAACCGAATGACTCCACTATTTCATCGAGATTCTTACGTGAGGCAACGAATCAGTTTCGTTTAGATTCTTACGTGAGGCAACAGGACGACGACTAAAAATACAAAGGGCGATTGACTGAGACAATCGCCCTTTACGCAACGTCAAACTTGTAACCGGCTCAGTCAGCGAAGTTGAAGCTTGCCGTCAGATAACCGAACGTATTGATGTTATCGTTCGAGCCGATGAGACCGAGACCCCGGCGAAGAGCCTCATCGCTAACGGTTGCATCAAGTGCCCAGCCACCGAATTTGAATCCCAAGCCCATGGTAACCATTCCGTCCCAATTGGCAGGACCAATTCCGCCAACGACAACGGAACTGTTGGGAACTGAACTATTTGTCTCGGTGGTAGAAGCTGGTGATTCGGACTTCAGATTAACGTTGCCAATCGATCGATAAACTCCTGCCCGACCAACGAGCCAATCTGTAAACGACCACTCTCCACCTAAATTAATAACAGGAATCGCCGAATAAGTAGCGGTGTTCGTGATCGTAGGGACGTTCTGCGGTGTAATTTCCGACTTCACACGAACTGACTGCCAGCTAATTCCACCTGCAAAGTAGAACGTCGACGTCTTGAACTCTCCTCCTGCTCCAACTGCATACGCCAGCGCACTTAATTTGAGTGACGTGGGCAGTGTCAATATGCCATTCGGGCGAACATCTTCTTTCGGATCGGCGGAGGCTGAAACAAGAGTTGCGTATGGCACAAATCCGAACTTGCTGGAGACATTGAATCTCGCACGGACATTGACTTGAAGCTCGGATCCCGATGCCGAGTATTCACCCGTATTCTGGTTGACTATCGGACTGCTCGATTTCTTATCCGCAGCATGATCGAGACGAAGTGCGACGCTGCCATTGAATGAACTTCCACTTCCAAGATCGGCGTTCACACCGCCTCTGAATCCCCACATGTTCGCCGACGCCTCTGTACTTGCTGACGCGGCCGGATTCGCATTCGAGGCTTTTGCGTCGACATTCGACCAACCGTACATCACGCCGAATCCCAGGTCCATCGAGCTCAGGCGATAGGAGGTCACAGCCTCCCAGACGTTTGCGACCGGCGGAATTGCCTGAGGGGTGCGTCCGGTTCCACTTTGGACAATGGGCGCTATCAGGCCGCTCACGAGATTTACCGCAGATGGATCATAGCTAAGAATTGCACCGGCAGCCCACGTGTCATTCAATCCGAATGCAATGGCTGCATTCTGCGAACCATAGCCATTGCTATTCGTAGTCAAACCCGTCAGACCACCACCCGAGATATTCGTAAAACCATAGTCGCGATACATGGCCTGGTAGGCCGGGTTCTGAAACATTTGTGCAGGGTCGTCCATGATGAATGGATTAAGGACAATTCCAAGGCCTGCATTCGATCCGCCCATTGCTAACTGGCGCGCAATGCCTCCTGGCTTCGCTTGCGCAAAGAGATTGCTGCCAAGTATAGCAATGAGGAGTGCTACAACAATTAGTCTTTTCATAAATTCCTCGTAAGGTGTATGACCATATTGGAAAATGAAAAAGGCGTCTTATCACTAAGACGCCTTTACTCTCACATCGGCAAATTAATGACCGAGATAAACGTTAATGCCCACAGCCCAACTGTTGATGCCGAAGGTCGTGTATGAAGGTCCGTCGACATCGCCGGTTCCCGGGTTCGTCTTAGTGCTTGTTGTTGAGAATCCGAATTGGTATTCAGCATTGAAGCTGACACCATCAAACGCATACCATTCCGCACCCAACAATGCAGCTGCACCAAAAGATGTCCCACTGCTACTTGTTTCAGAACCTGTTGGTGGTGTATGAGTATTCTTCGCCCAACCGAAGTCTGCCATGAGACCCCAGTAGGGAGAAACTGCACCTGCTGCTGCCATGTGCCATTCGAGCCCGGGAGCAATGCCAATCCACGTGGTCGAATTCTTGTCGTCCCCAGAGCCGGTCTTTACAGTAGTGCTGTAATTATTGAAGGCCACAATAGTACGGAAAGCCATATCCTGGCTAACGAAGTACTTCCCACCTGCACCGTATAATGTTCCTAGTCCGGGGGCAGAGACTGCTGGCACACCGCTCACACCAAAATTTCCCAACCCGTTGATCGTGAAGGTGAGGGCCTTATCGCCCTGGCTCGTCATCGGAGTACCGGCAAACATGATACTCGTCGTCAAGACCAGTGCGAATAAAATAAAGAGCATTGCTTTCATGTGACTCCTTTGTATATATGAATAAGTAGTTAGTTAAATGTTACTTTAGACTGCTATTGACTGTATCGAAAAAGCGAAAACAAAACCGTATTTCTATACCACAATGACTACCTACTGATTTCACACCAACTCGCACCAAATCCCTCTATCCTTTGACAGAAAAGCGAGTATTATGCGAACCCTTAAGACGGTATGAGTATATAAAAAAAATAAGTATTTGTCAAGTACTTTTTTGCCTATCCTTTAGATAAAGCATTTAACTGCTTATTTAGTGCAATTTTATCGGTATTGGTGGTTCATTAACAAAAAAAGGAAGCCTTTCGGCTTCCTTTTGGGCGTTCTATACGTCTTTGAACGCTTAGTTCACTTTGAAGCTAACGCCAGCCATGATGAGGATGTTCTGTGCCTTTGCTTCACCACCTGAGGTCTTATCAATATCTTTTAATCCAAGCTGATATCGACCATCGAGCATAATATTGACACCGGGCGAAGCTTCAATTTCAATTCCAGCACCAAAATGTACACCGAAATCTACAGATTCTGTGCTATCCTTGACATCTTGTGTTGTGCCGCCAGATTCAATTTCAGCTTTCAAATCGAATCCAACATTTCCACCACCGAAAATGAATGGCTTTACGTTACTATTCTCAATCATGAACTTATATTTTGCTGAGATTGGGATTGAGATAAAATCAAACTTCGCCGTGGCCTCAGCGCCTGATGCCGTTGCCTTAAACCCACCCTGCACATAGAGAGCCTCAGCATCGATGAAGAAATTGGGCGCAACCCCGAACTCAGCGATGGCACCAGCTGCAAGGCCAGTCCGTGAACCCTTGGAAATGCCTGCAGGAAGATCTGGCGTAAGAGATGCATTAGCAAGACTCAGCCCTGCCCGAGCGCCAAAGTAGATGGGATTTGCCGCCGCCATCTCTCCTTGCGCACTTGCCTGCTGTGCACAAAGGGCGACCGTCAGCAGCATGAGACAGACTGCAAACAATTGTTTCATGGGATGTTCCCTCCAATATATGATGATGGTTGATGAGTTAACTTCTGCGGCCAAGCCTCAGAAGGTCTTACTGGTACAGCACTCTTTTCTTTATTAAAACTCACGGTAGTGTATATCGAATACCTGAAGTCATCGCAAAGTAAAACGTCGATGAGCCGGAAGTGAACACCGGACCAAGCTGGATATCTGCAGGGATTGAAATATTTTTTGCTATAGGGAAATAAGCCCCTCCGCCAAATCGAAATCCGAAATACGGTCCGCCCGTATAAAACCAAAGGCTGAACCCTCCATTCACAAATGGTATGATGTCTGATCTGGAGACATCAATCAAGTATTTGAAGTAATATGCCCACTCGATCGGAGTTCCATCTTGTGTGTTGATATTGAAATCAGTGCCTGCTATCTTTCCTCCACCAAAATTAATATCAAATGTCGGTCCAATCTGTAGCCCCGCCGATGAACCGCCGCTGCTAAAGATCGATAAGCCTGCTCTTCCTCCAACAGAGTACTGCTGCTGGGCAAAACTTTCCTGATAACCAAGGATTGCAACACATGCCCAGATAACTATCGGTACCCACTTACGACGCATAATTCCCTCCTTCATTGTAAACAGAGTGAAAGTAAAAAAAATCCTAATCTTTCAACAATGCTCGTGATATTACTAGGCGTTGGATCTCCGAAGTCCCTTCATAAATTTCGGTAATCTTTGCATCACGGAGATAGCGTTCGACGAGATATTCCCGTACGTAACCATAGCCGCCGTGAATCTGAATAGCTTCGAGAGCAGCGTCGACTGCGATTTTCGACGTATAAAGTTTCGCCATAGCCGCAGCCAGTGCGTACGGCTTTCCGGCTTCTTTCAAAGCAGCAGCTTTCAGGGTCAATAACTCCGCAGCATCAATCTTGGTCGCCATATCGGCAAGCTTAAATTGAATTGCCTGGAATGCAGCAATCGGCTGATCAAACGCCTTTCGCTGCTTGGAATAGTTGAGTGAAGCATGGAGAGAAGCTTTTGCGATGCCGAGTGCCTGCGCAGCGATACCGATCCGTCCACCATCCAGCGTTCTCATCGCAAACTTGAATCCAAACCCCTCTTCTCCAATTCTATTCTCGACAGGAATCCTGCAGTCCAGGAATGAAAGCGACACTGTGTCTGAGCTTCGTATCCCCAGCTTCTTTTCTTTCTTGGCAACAGAGAAACCGGGGATACCCTTTTCAACAATGAAGGTGCTGACACCGTGTGAACCTTTGGACTTGTCTGTCGTCGCCATAACGAGTACGACGTCGGCATTGGCGCCGTTGGTGATCCAGTTCTTTGTACCATTCAACACGTAGTAATTCCCATCTCTCACCGCGATGGTTCGCTGGTTCGAGGCATCACTTCCTGCTTCGGGCTCTGAAAGAGCAAAAGCTCCAAGCATTTTACCGGTCGCAAGCGGAATAAGGTATTTCTGTTTCTGCTCTTCACTCCCCCATTCATTTATGCCATAGCAGACTAGGGAATTGTTGACCGACATGATAACGCCGCAGGATGCATCCACTTTGGAGATCTCCACAATGGCAAGGAGGTAACTGATCGTATCAAGCCCAGCGCCTCCATACTGTTCCGGGGCCATCATCCCCATGAAACCGAGTTCTCCCAGTTTCTTGACGGCTTCGTGCGGGAACTCTTCTTGCTCATCACGCTCAATTGTAGACGGTGCCAGTTCATCTTCAGCAAACTTCCGTGCAGTCTCCCGAATCATCAGCTGGGTTTCGGTAAAATCGAAATTCATGCTCGTTATGATGGGTTATAAGATTACTGTCACTATGATTTAACTGTTGTACGTATAGAAACCTTTATGAGTCTTGCGGCCGAGATGCCCGGCAGCAACCATTTTTTTTAACAATGGGCACGGCCGGTACTTGCTGTCGCCGAGCCCTTCATGCAGCACATTCATGATTGAAAGGCAGACATCCAACCCAATGAAGTCGGCTAATGCAAGCGGACCCATCGGATGGTTCATGCCCAGCTTCATGACCGTATCAATTGCTTCCGGCGTCGCGACACCCTCCATCACGCAATAGATAGCTTCGTTGATCATCGGCAGCAAAATACGATTCGCAATAAATCCTGGATAGTCTTGTACTTCGACCGGTACCTTTTCAAGCGCTTGAGCTAACGCGATTGCCGTTTGCAAAGTTTCACTTGATGTTGCAAGACCTCTGATGATCTCCACAAGCTTCATGACCGGTACGGGATTCATGAAGTGCATGCCAATCACCTTCTCCGGTCGTTTGGTAGATGCGGCAATTTCGGTAATGGATATCGAAGAGGTGTTCGATGCAAGTACCGCACGCTGCGGCGCCGCTGCATCCAGGGTTCGGAAGATCGTCTGCTTGATCGCCTTGTCTTCGGTCGCTGCTTCAATGACAATATCTGCATCTTGAACACCCTGCTCCAGGGAAGTTGCGGGACAAATGCGAGATAGAATTTGCTGTTTCTGTTCGGCTGTAATGAGGTTTTTCTTTACTTGACGATCGAGGTTAGCCCGGATTGTATTCAGTCCTCGCCGGATAAACTCATCTTTCATGTCATGAAGGGTAACTGAGAATCCGAACTGTGCAATAACGTGTGCAATACCATTTCCCATGGTGCCAGCACCGACGACAGTAACGTTCTTGACGCTCATGGAAATGTCTTATGATCGTTCGATAATCATTCCGCTCGCCTCACCTCCACCGATACAAATTGCGGCCATTCCACGTTTCACGTTGCGCTGCTTCATCGCGTGCAAAAGGGTGACCAAAATTCGAGCCCCACTGGCACCGATCGGATGACCGAGCGCAACCGCACCGCCGTTCACATTGACTCTTTCCTGATCCAAACCAAGCATTTTATTGACGGCAAGATTGACAACTGCGAATGCTTCGTTCACCTCAAACAGATCAATGTCGGATGTACTCAGACTCGCACGTTTTAATATCTTCGGAATAACATCCGCAGGGGCCGTAGTAAACTCAGCAGGTGCTTTCGCTGCAGAAGCATACGAAACAATCTTCGCCAGAGATGTCAATCCCAGTTCCGTGGCTTTCGCCGCAGACATGATCACAACCGCTGCCGCACCATCATTGATCTTGGATGCGTTTGCAGCAGTGATCGTACCATTCTTCGTAAAAGCAGGCTTCAGCGAAGCGATCTTCTCAAACTTTATTTTCTTCGGCTCTTCATCTTCCGTAACAGTCACTTGCTCGCCATTCTTCTGCAGGATTGTTACAGGGACAATCTCATTTTCGAAACGAGAATTCTTCTGCGCATCAAGCGCTCGCTTGTAACTCATCACGGAGAATTCGTCCTGCGCTTGACGAGGAACATTGCAACTCGCGGCACATAGTTCGGCAGCATTCCCCATGTGAAAATCATTATACACATCCCACAATCCATCCTTGATCATGGAATCGACAAGCTGGGCATGCCCCATTCGATATCCGGTGCGAGCTTCTTCCAGCAGGTACGGTGAATTCGACATGCTTTCCATGCCACCGGCGACCACAATCTCGGCATCGCCAAGACGAATCGCCTGGACGCCAAGCATGATAGCCTTGAGGCCGGAGCCGCATACTTTGTTGATCGTCATACACTCCACTGAATGCGGCAATCCAGCAAAGATTGCCGCCTGACGCGCAGGGGCTTGCCCAATACCAGCGGTGAGGACGCAGCCCGTGATTACTTCACTCACGTGTTCAGGCTTGACACCCGCGCGCTTGATCGCTTCTGCGATAACAATCGCTCCAAGTCGTGGGGCAGGAAGAGAACTCAAGCTGCCTCCGAATGAGCCAATGGGTGTACGGCAGGCGCTTACTATGACGACATCACTTACCATGAACAGGATTTCAATGTGAAAAGCAAACGGGATGAGCTTGATTATGCTGAAGGTACGAGATATCAATGTAAAATGCAAAAAAAACCCCGATGAGAATATTCATCGGGATCTTTTCTAAACGTATTCCTGCGTGATTATTTGAGACGCACAAATTCAATCCGTCGATTCTTCGCACGCCCTTCCGGCGTCGAGTTGTCCCCAACAGGCTTCGTGAATCCATAACCCTTCGTCTGGATACGAGTGGCAGGAATACCTTTGCTCACAAGGTATGCCTTTACCGCCTCGGCGCGCCCAATGGAGAGCTTCATGTTATACTTCGCCCCCCCAACGTTATCGGTGTGCCCGTGTATGGCAACTTCTGCGTCGGGATAATTCGAAAGACTATTTGCGACTTGATCGAGGATCACCTTGGCACCCGGGAGGAGCTTCGTCTTTGCAGTTTCGAAATTCACACCTTCAAGAATGATACGTTCCCCGACATTGATAATCGGTACGTCATCGCTTGGATCAAGTGGGTTTAAACCAAGCTGTACCTCTTTGCCATCCGGCATGCCGCCGGCATCAGTATCGACCTTAAGGGGATCAGTCTTATACTTCAGTACCTCGTCACCATCAGTGAGCCCATCTCCATCGGTATCTTTGTTGAGGGGATCGGTATGGTATTTGAGCACTTCATCACCGTCGGTCAAGCCATCTCCGTCAGTATCTTTGTTAAGGGGATCGGTACGATACGTGAGCACTTCATCACCGTCGGTGAGGCTGTCGCCATCGGTATCCTTATTGAGAGGATCGGTACGATATTTCAACACTTCATCGCCATCGGTAAGCCCGTCACCGTCCGTATCTTTGTTGAGGGGATCGGTATGATAGGTAAAGACCTCTTCGCCATCTTTCAAACCATCACCGTCCGTATCCTTATTCAGCGGATCAGTGTGGTAGGTATGCACTTCTGCACCATCGCGGAGGCCATCACCGTCCGTATCAGGATTCCGCGGATCAGTCCCGAGCCTTTGCTCTTCGGTATTCAGCAGACTATCTTTATCGAGGTCATTGTCGATAGGAGCAAGGAATGCGATCAGGTTGAGCCCGATCGACCAGTAAGCATCATTGCTGCCAATCTTAATGTCGTCAAGATTGTCCGTCGTTCCAAGATGATATGTTCCAACAAGCCCGGCGGCAAAAGCATCTGATATCATAAAGTCGACACCTGCACCAAGCGGAAGAAACGGCGCGGCGCGGCGATATTCGTCACGGGAATTCCTGAGGAGAGGCTGATCGTCCTTATCGACCGGATTAAAGAATGTGAGTGCGATACCACCAAAAGCGAACGGTTGGATCTTTCCTTCCCGAAGTGGTTGGAGGAGAAAACGAGCGTCGATGGTGTAGAGTTGGGAAGAAAAAAAACGGCCATCGGCGTCTGCTTGCAAGGAGCCAACCCCGAGTCCAACATCGAATGCAAAAACATTCGATGGGTACAGCCGCACGAACGTCCTGGCAAAAGGGTACTGGTGATGCTCTTCAATATCGGTTACCGGTGTCGCGGCGCCCACAGTAACGCCAACGCCGAGATTCGACTTCGATTCCTGACAGAATGAAGAAACAGCGAGCAACAGGGTTAGTACCCAGATACCATGAAAGTGTTTCGGCGTCATCACAAAAAGGTGAAAATGAAATTCAGCCCAATTTACATCTTGCCGGACTGAAAGTCAAGGGATTTCCACAGCGAAAATCCCTTAGTGTAAACTACGGTAGGATTGCTCAACTATTCATTGAACGGAGAAACTCTTTATTGGATTTCGTTCCCCGCATTTTCTCAATGAGGAAATCCATAGCCTCGACAGTAGAAAAATCGCTCAGGAGTTTGCGAAGAATCCATACCCTATTGAGTTCATCCGCTTCGAGCAGCAACTCTTCTTTACGTGTTCCTGATCGATTGACATCGACAGCCGGGAAGATACGCTTGTCGCTGAGTTTGCGATCAAGGATGATTTCCATGTTACCGGTTCCTTTGAACTCTTCAAAAATCACTTCATCCATTCTGCTTCCAGTTTCGACGAGCGCTGTAGCAATGATCGTCAGGCTACCGCCCTCTTCCACGTTACGAGCTGCGCCAAAGAAACGTTTGGGACGGTGCAGAGCATTAGCGTCAACACCGCCGGACAAAATTTTACCGCTGTGTGGCACTACGGTGTTATGCGCACGCGCCAGGCGTGTAATACTATCGAGAAGAATGACGACATCGCGCCTGGCTTCGACCAGACGCTTCGCTTTCTCGAGCACCATGTCCGAAACCTGCACGTGCCGTTCCGGTGGTTCGTCGAAGGTCGAACTGACGACTTCAGCATTCACAGATCGTTCCATATCGGTCACTTCTTCCGGACGCTCATCAATGAGCAGGACGATGAGAAAAACTTCAGGATGGTTTCGGAGAATGCTGTTCGCGATCTTCTGGAGCAAGACGGTCTTTCCCGCTTTTGGCGGCGAAGTGATCATACCGCGCTGACCCTTCCCAAGAGGAGCAAGAAGATCCATAATGCGCATGGCGTACTCACCGGGGGATGTTTCAAGCGTGATGCGGTTGTTCGGGTACAGAGGCGTCAAGTTATCGAAGAGGACCCGGTCGCGAATTGCATCGGGATTTTCATCATTGACCGCCTCGACACGAAGCAGTGCAAAGAATCGCTCCCCCTCCTTCGGCGGACGAACTTGTCCGCTCACCGTATCACCCGTTCTGAGATTGAATTTCTTGATCTGCGATGGTGAGACGTAGATATCATCCGGCGACGGGAGATAATTATAATCGACAGAACGGAGGAAGCCATACCCATCGGGCAAAACTTCCAACACACCCTTACTGAAGGTGAGACCATCTTTTTCCGTTTGCGCCTCGAGGATCTTGAAGATCATGTCCTGCTTCCGCAGATCCGTGTAGCCTGTGATATTCAAATCCTTGGCGATCTTGGTGAGTTCTGAAATCTTTTTGGATTTCAGCTCAGCAATGTCCATTGGCATAGCGTTGCTATATCCTTATGAAAGTGAAAAACAATGTTTGGAGAATGATCAAGAGACAGACTTAACGCTACAATAGCACTTAAGTATTAACAACTGAGGATATTAACCGATGTGTTGAGTGGTGGTTTACGCTGCATTTTCGGGAAGTTTTGGGCTTCCTCCTTACGTCTAATTGTAATATAAAGGCATTTAGTTTCAAAGTCAAGTTCTACGCAGGAAAAATACAAGAATGCAAAACACCGCCAACAACATAATGAGAGCCTGTTACCAGGATCAACTCATTATCCCTTGCTTCAATTTTTGCGCGTCTGAGCCCTTCGATGATCGAGTGACCATCGATGGCTCGCAGCCTCATTTGGTGCGATTCACGAACAATCTCTCTGCTTGGCAGTGCGCGGTTAGACTTCGGCTCGACACAGATCATAAGCCTCGAAAGCTGTCCCAGGATTTCAAGTATAGACCTGTGATCTTTGTCTCGCATGATCCCGAAAACTGCGACTGCCTTTCCCACAATCATTTCACGCATCGCATTCACAAGCGTGCGCATCGCATCCGGATTGTGGGCAACATCCGCCACCACGAGCGGCTTTCTGCTCAGGACATCGATGCGCCCTCGGATTCCTGAGTTCTTCCGAACAGACTGTAAGCCTTCCCGAATTGACTTCTCTGAAATCCGATCGAAAGCAGTCGCGTGTAATTCCTCCACGCTCAGAACTGCAAGCTGCGCGTTCATTGCCTGATGATTGCCTGCAAGACTGACGAAAAGGTCCCGATACGTTGCCTCCTTCGTATGAAGGTCGAGTCGGATACCAGACAATGAACATTGGTGAATTTCTGCACGGGATACGTCCGACGTATGGATCAATCGAGCAGCTCTGCGTCTGGCAATCTGCCTCAAGGTCTGAAGTGCAAGCTTGTTCAGTGTACCGGTCAGGCATGAAATATTTGACTTGATAATTCCTCCCTTCTCGAATGCTATCTGCGAATATGTTGTCCCCAGATATTCCGTGTGCTCAAGTCCGACATTGGTAATAATGCTCAACATCGGAGTAACCACATTCGTAGCGTCCCATCGTCCGCCGAGACCGGTCTCGATGACTGCAATGTCCGTTTGCTGATCGACGAAATACTGAAACGCGATCGCTGTTGTTGCTTCAAAGAACGTTGCCTGTCGTTCTTTAATCTTCGATCGAAGATTCCTCGTGTATTCAACGATGGCAGCTTCCGATATTGGATGACCATTGATCCGAATGCGCTCCGAAAAATCAACGAGGTGCGGAGAAGTATAGAGGCCGGTTTTGTAGCCGGAGGCTGTCAGGATCGACGCAATCATCGCCGCCGTCGATCCCTTGCCGTTTGTTCCCGCAATGTGGATGCACTGAATCCGTTCCTCCGGATGACCGAGAAACGAGAGCAGGCTCTTGATGTTATCGAGACCGGCCTTGATACCGAGCAGTTGGAGGTCGTACAAAAATTGAAGCGTCTTGCGATACTCCGACACGAGAGTTGTCAAAGAAGATTTCTTAGAGCCAGCTATGAATAACGGAAAGTTCTTGTTGAGTCTCTACAGCACCAACGATCTCACGAATGGAGCCGATCTTTTGCCGCTCGCAGTACTTGTGAAGACCATCCAGCATCTTCACCCCGATCGAGGGATCGATAAAGTTTGCAGTCCCGACTTGTACGGCAGACGCTCCGACGAGCATGAACTCGATCGCATCTTCTGCCGTTCTTACGCCGCCAATTCCAATGATCGGAATATTAACAGCTTGAGCAACTTCGTACACTTTTGCAAGTGCAATGGGTTTGATTGCGGGACCGGACAGGCCTCCGGTTGTGGTCGAGAGTTTGGGTTTACGCTTCCAAATATCGACAGCCATACCGACAACTGTATTGATCAAAGAGACGGCATCAGCGCCTTCGCCAGCGACGGCACGTGCAAATTCCGAAATATGTGTAACGTTGGGAGTCAATTTCATGATGAGCGTCCTGGTCGTTAATGCGCGTAACCGGCGAGTGATTTCAGCTGTCATTTCGCAACTCGTGCCGAAACTCAGTCCTCCATCCTTCACATTGGGACAGGAGACGTTGATCTCGTAACCATCAATGCCATCGTGCTCGTCCAGCATCGAAAGAACAGTGCAATATTCGTCGATAGTGCTTGCAGCGATGTTGACGATGATGCGAGTGTGCAATGTGCCCAAGTACGACAGTTTTTCTGTGATGAACTTTTCCACTCCAATGTTCGCCAGCCCGATCGAGTTCAGCATCCCGCACGCGGTCTCGACTATCCGTGTCGGAGGATTTCCGTCACGCGGCTTCAGTGAAAGTGACTTGGTAACAATCCCGCCCAGTTGCGTAACATCAACCAGGTCCCTGCACTCATCGCCGTAACCGAACGTCCCCGATGCGACAAGTACCGGATTGGGAAATGTCAGTTTTCCGATCTCTACTTGCAAATCAGCCATTCACGAGATCCTGATTGTTCGAGTGTCAAAGACAGTCCCCTCTTTGCAGACGAGTGCATACTTCCTCCCGTCACCCACGACCTCGATGGGACATCCTTGACAGATACCAATTCCACACGCCATCGCACTCTCCAACGAGACTTCACAGGGAACATCGAATTCAGCGGCAAGGTTCGAGAGACTTCGTAACATTGCATTTGGCCCGCAAGCGAAGATTTTCGGACGAAGATATTCAGCGTCACAGAAATGTTGGCGAAGAGCGTTAACAACAGTCCCGTGGAATCCTGAGCTTCCATCATCGGTCGCCAGATGGAGATTCTCAAGATACTTCGTGACAATCTGATCGCGTGTCCGTGCACCAAGAAACGTATGAATCGACCGACCGAGTTTCTTCAGTGCAAGAGTGAGCATGGGCAGGGGTGCAACTCCGACACCGCCGGCAACAAGAATCGCCGTCCCGTAGTCATTGTCGATAGTATATGGGCATCCAAGTGGACCGATCAGATCAAGCATGTCACCTTCACGCTTTTGGGAGAGGGCGGTCGTTCCGAAGCCGATAACGCTGAAGATAATGTGGAGAATTTCTCCCTCAGTATGATAGACGCTGAAGGGACGTCGTAGAAGTGGTTGATCCCACTCGCCCACTTTGATATTGATGAATTGTCCGGGTTTAACCGCGCGTGCGATTTCGGGAGAATGGATGCTCAGGACAAGAATGTTTGATCCAACTTTATCAGTCGATACGACTCGCGAATACGTTTGAATCATGCAGTCGACGAAAACTCCTCATCGATTGTTGTTATCATCGTCATCGGGATCAGGCACGTCCTCTTCATCATCCTTAGTGTCGCTCTCATCGTCTTTTATCTGTTGATCCAAGCCAGGACGACCGACCTCCTCGTCATTCTTGTTGCGATCAAGTGTCGATGCTCCTCCCGGTCGTCGTCGTTGGGGCTTTTGCGTTTTAACCATTTCTTGTACCTCGTTGACCTTTACATACTGTTTCAGGTTCTCGGGCTTCTCCTTGACTCTTACCTTGGGGGCGACCGCAAGGGCATACACGCTCGTGGAGTCTTCTTTCATCACTCGCTTGTACCATGCCTCTGCACTATCATTTTGAACGAGAATGCTTTCATATATCCAGCCAACCGTGTACTGTGCCTTCGAAGTGAACGAGGACCGTTGCTCTGTCCGAGCGACCTTCTTGAACTCCTTCAATGCATCTGCCGTGTTTCCGGCTTGTAGCAATTCTTCTCCCTTCCGGAACTGTGCTTCGGAGACATCGATTTTTCGCTCACCGACATCCAGCCCTCGGACTTTCTTCACCTGCGTGGCATACTCCGATTCACCATATCGATTCAGAATGACATTGTAGAGGGAATCAAGCGTTGTTGAATCGCCACCTGCACGGTGCAATTCAGCAAGCGCGTACAGTGTGCGTGACACGTAACGAGAAGAGGGGTATTCGTCAACAAGTTTCTGATACCACCGCTGCGCCGAATCAGGCCGCTCTAGCTCCAGGTAGAACAGCGTGCCGAGTTCATAGTATGATTGTGTCATCAACGAGCGGACCGAATCAGGAGAAAGATTCTGCGTCTTCACGATCGGTGAAGATTTCGGCGCTCTCTTCACGGAGTCATGTCGTACGGTAAACTTTCCATCCGTCGCTCCTTTGGGCAATATGGACGACTGAGTAATTCCTTCGTCTTCATCATCCGGTTCGAGGTCCCGCTCTACATGACGACGCCGATATGCAGCACTCCCTCCTCCGACACCATTATCCGCAGTTGCACGACTCACATCGTTTGCGACATCAGGCGGCGAAGATTCCGGTTCTTGCTGGTTGACGATGCCGGCACCTGCATCAGGCGCGGAGGAATCGCTCTTTGCAGTGGGTTGATCGACAGAGAGACTATCCGAACGTGACACTCTTCCATGCGAGGTATCAGGATGGAGGAACCGATCATAACGTCTGATATTTTCGAGAAGAGCAAAATACTGATCAAGACTTGCCGCTTTGCGTTGTGCCAATGCCGAGTACTCTATAGCCTGCGACTCCGCTTTTGCCTTCGCGTAGTACTCGCGAGCAGTCTTATAATCATGGAGAGTATTCTCGAAATAGAAACCGCGAATATATAAGCTCTTTCCCGCCGCCTCCGTATGACGATACACTGTATCAATCAGATTGTAGAGGGAAAATGCGACGCCGGTATCTCCCATTGTCCGATACGTACTTGCGATCTCCACATCGACCAACCCGTGCTGCTCAGGTTTCAACTGTTCGTTATTGAGATCATCGAACGTATGGAGCGCCTGATCGTACTTACCGGTTTCCGTCAACATGATTCCGTACTTCAAGCGTGTACGATACTCCAAATCATAGCCAGGATTGAAATGCTTTACTCCGCCGTAGGCTTCGGCGGCCTTCGCCTTCTCTCCCAATTTCTCGTAGCTTACTCCGAGCTGGTACTCGGCAAATGCCCGCATAGAGCCGTCGGCAGAAACTTGAACGGCGAGCGAATAGTTTTGAGCAGACTGATCATACTCCCGGCGATCGAAATAGATCTGTGCTTGAAGCATCAAGGCTTCCAGAAGCAAATCATTTTTCCCTTCTGTGCGAAGTTCCGGAATAAAGTCCTTCGTCATTTTCAGGGCTTCATCATCTTTCTTCATAAGGTAATGAGCCTTTGCCTCGAGCAATCGTGCTTCAAAGCGTAGATCGCTCGTCGAGAAGTTTTCTTCAAGCTCCCTACACTTTCGGACGGAGGATTCGTAATCGCCCAAGTAAACGTCCGATTTTGCAATCATGAGGATAGCATCATCCACCCATTTACTTTCGGGATAGAATTGAATCAACTTCGAACATTTCTCAACGATCTTATCGAACTTCCCTTCGAGGGATGGCGGGACGTTGTACGCGGCGAAATAATTCGTGTCGCGGTCCTTTTGGGGAGCCTGCCGTACTTCTTGCTCAGCGTCGCTGAAAAGTTTCTTCGCATTGTAATAGGTATTAAAATAGGCGGTCACATTCTGGTACATCGAACAGCCGGAAAACGCGAAGAGGATGAACAGCGGAATAGCACTGAATCGGAGGAATGAAAAACGGTTACCCACGAGGACCTCGCAACAGAAATTGCACAAACAACGACGCATACGTATTAAATTATGATAAATAAAAAATACCCTAAATGCAAGACGACCTTTGCTCACTTGGCCGTTTCGGTCGCTCCTTCATCTCAAGAACTGACGAGTTGCGCTTCTGCGTAGCTTTGCGTATTTTCCGAGGAACAAAAGGGAGGGATTCGCTCCATGTTCTCACATGCTCTTAGTGCTACCACGTACGGTATTGCAGCTCATCTCGTTCAAGTCGAGACACACATCGCGCCTGCGTTGCCTTCGTTCAGCATTGTCGGCTTGCCGGATAATACAGTCAAGGAGAGCCGCGATCGCGTATTCGCAGCAATCAAAACGACTGGCTTTCGGTTCCCCGGCCAGCGGATCACCGTAAACCTCGCACCGGCGGATATTAAAAAGGAAGGCTCGGCATTCGATCTGCCGATTGCTGTGGGGATTCTTGCCGCAACCGGGCAAGTGTCGGCTGAATTGCTGAACGATTTCGTGATACTCGGTGAGATGGCTCTCGATGGCACTCTTCGGCCTATTCACGGCGCACTTCCAATTGCGGTAGCGTTGAAGAAGCGAAACATTCGAGGAATGATTCTTCCGAAAGAGAACGCGAAAGAAGCAGCGATTGTCGAGGGCATTCAAGTGTATCCGCTGGAATCCCTGATCGAAACAATTTCCTTCTTGAATGGTGAACACAGAATGTTGAAGCCATTCACCGTTAATCTCGATGAAATCTTCTGCAGCGATCCACGATACCCGGTTGACTTTGCCGATGTGAAGGGACAGGAAAATGTGAAGCGTGCTCTTGAGGTTGCTGCGGCTGGCGGTCATAACATCATTATGATCGGTCCGCCCGGTTCTGGGAAGACGATGCTTGCGAAACGTCTGCCCACGATTCTTCCGCCGCTGACATTCGACGAGTCGATCGAGACGACCAAGATTCATTCCGTCGCCGGACTTCTTCCTCCTGATAGCGCTCTTGTCACAACGCGCCCGTTTCGCTCACCGCATCATACGATTTCCGACAGCGCGCTTGTCGGCGGCGGCACGATCCCCCGGCCAGGTGAAATTTCCATTGCTCATCACGGCGTCCTTTTCCTGGACGAACTTCCTGAGTTTGCGCGAAAAGTTCTCGAAGTGCTGCGTCAGCCTCTTGAAGACAGTCGCGTAACGATAAGCCGATCAAAAATGTCCATCGAGTGCCCGGCAAACTTCATGCTTGTGTGTGCGATGAATCCCTGAGGTTGTGTTGCATTCCTGTTGTCATTTCTGCCGATGAAGGCATGTAGGACAGATTGATTGAAACATCATCCTTTCCAACAGTTATTCTTTGGGTTATCGTTTCAACGATATTTCTCTTTTCAGAAAGTTCAAGCATCGGCCACCGCTCGTGCAGATCTTTAGCCTCAGTCAGTACTTCGTCGCTTGATAGGTATTGGATTTTCAGGAAATCGATTTCACCTTGCAACTCGGGGAGTTGATTCTCAATTTGTTTCAGTCTGTCTTCCAAAGGACGATAATGATTTCCAAATCCTTCTTTGGGCATTTCTCCGTCAAGGTGTAACTGGACCAATTTGTCCATGTCCTGCTTGAGCTTCTTAGCTTCCTGCTCTAGGGACACGAATAGGTTTTGACGATCATTGATAAGTTCGTCAGCCTTGTTTAGGTAACTAGAAATTTCATCATTTGAGAAAAAGAAGGTCTTGAGTTGTTCATGGTATATCGTTTCCAGATCAGGTGCCAGGATCTTGTTATGGCATTTGTAACAGGTATATTTTGTGGATTTGTGCGGTACGTACATTTTATTACCGCAAGTGCAGAACACTATGCCAGTAAAAAGGTGCTCTGCCGGACGTCGATTTTGTTTCTGGTGTTGTTCACCCAATATCTGGTTACACTGTGCCCAGATTTCGTCACCTACAATAGGTTCAACATCGATATGTACCCATTCGTCTTCAGGTTTCATTTTCCATTTCTTATTTTGCCCCAAACTCTTCGTATAATTCATACGACGCTTTCCCTTGGCAATGGGATCACGCAGGAGACGATCCACCGTAGTATCTGAAAACCGTCCACCATTTCTGGTACGATGTCCGGCTTCGTTTAATAGACGAGCTACCTTCCTCTTACGCCTGTGTTCAAGGAAAAGCTCGTAGACCCTCTTTCGTACAGGAGCTTCCTCTGGATTAATCACCAGTTTTTTGTCTATCCATTGGTAGCCAAACGGTGCAGCTCCCCCGAGGGGTTTGCCCAACTTAGCTCGTATGGGAACCGAGGCTGCCACGCGCTCAGCTATTTCCTCTCGCTCCCACTGAGCCATCGCCGCGATCATGGTATAAAATAGACGACCAGCCGGTGTTGAGGTGTCAATTGATTCTTGCAGGCTGACCAGGTCAGCATCGCAGTCACGGAATATGTCGGCAAAATCCAGGAGCTCCCTTGTGTTGCGGGCTAATCGTGCGAGCTTTGAGAAGATAATTCCAGTGATCTTGTGAGACCGTACGTCTGCCAGCATCCGTTTTGTTTCAGGATGTTCCATCACCGACTTCCCGCTCACGGCTTCAAGGCGATAGACTTCTTTGACGCACCAATCCTTTGACTCTGCGTAGTAGCGAGCGCGCTTCTCATGGTGCTCGGGGCTCTCACCTTTTACTTGGTCCTCGGTTGAGACTCTAATCCATATGCCAACAGATTTCGTTTCTCCCACGACTGACACCTCCGTAGTTTCTGGTTGATTGCTCCTTTGGAATGTACAGGATATACTTGAAAAATAAGAATCAGTGTTAAGAAATCAAAGCCTTTTTACACGGGCTCAAGCAATTATTTTATTACCATAACGGTATCATGGAAACTTGAGAGATCCCCACGTTGGCGAATATAATTCGCTCCGCAACATACTTGGCTGCACCTTTCCAAGAGTACCCACTCTTGTCTTGCCATTTAAGAAAAAATTTGTACCTTGTATGCACCCGCTTTAGTCTGGGACTCCTCCGGCCTCCCGTCGAGTCTCTCGACTACTCCCGAAGCGGGATTTTTGTCTCCTCACTTGTCGCCTTCCACAGAGTGTTTGACTGCAAAGAGAATATTCACTATCTTTTCGTGAACAGTTTTTCGAGGTGTATTATCCATCAACTAACTGAGAGGAGCATTTTATGTCGGACAAAGACAAAGAACCCGACAAGGTCACACGTGATTTTGAGTCCTCTCTTCCCCTGCCACCTGGTATAGGGCCTACTATCTACTCCACCACAGTTCACAAAGATAGTGACACTTACACAGGCTATGGAAGCTCGAGGGAAGAAGCAGACAAACACGCCGGAGAGAAGTACTCCGAGGGTAAGAAAGACTAGAAGCGGATAGACACCAATCGGTTCTATCTGTTACCTGAGACTCTTGAAGGGTCGGCTGCAAGGCCGACCCTTTTTATCTCAAACATTTATCCCTCCGTCGCCTTCCGTCCAAACGTGCGACAGCCCCACTCCTCACTTCACCGGACACCAGTCTTTTTCAAACTTCTAGTTTTCAACTTGCGTCTTGCTGTCGCAATTTGTACTATGCACAATAGAAAAGATCCACCTATGGCTTACGATGAAGATACTCTAAACAAAATCTACGATCGTACCAACGGTCGCTGCCATATCTGCGGTAAGAAACTGAGTTTTATTAACTATTTTCAGTTTGGTCGCAAAGGAGCTTGGGAAGTCGAGCATTCTCACCCGAGAGTGAAAGGTGGATCGGACCATCGAAACAATCTCTACGCAGCTTGTATCAGTTGCAACAGAGGAAAAGGAACTGTTACGACTCAGACGGCACGTGCCTGGTACGGTCGGACAAAAGCTCCACTTTCAAAGGTGAAGAGAAAGGAAGTGAGACAGTCCCATGCGATTGCAGGAGCACTCCTTGGTGCGTTCGTCGGTTTATTTGCAGGACCCGGAGGCGCACTTGTGGGCGCCGCGATAGGCGGCAAGATTGGTTATGACTCAAATCCAGATAAGTAGTCGCTCTATGAATTTCTATTTTCGTCATGAGGGCCTTGACTTAAGGATAGGTGAAGTGATACCTTGAGCTCGTGACAGGCAGGCAAGAAAGGAAGGTTACAGCATTCAATTGCACCTTTCAGTAAATGAGCCCTGAGATCCGGGGCTCATTTTTGCTTTATTCTGGTGGCCGTGGGGTATATCCCAATTACACTTAACTAAGTATGTGGCAGATCATTTAGGGCACCGCAATATTCAGAACACTCGCATCTACGCACAAATCACAAACCCGCTTCGCGAACAAGTTATGCGCGAGCTCGAACACCACCCGAAGATTGTAAGGGTGGTTTGATCTTTTATAGCAACGATGTCTGTGAATTTCATTCTCACCGTAGGATTATTTTCTCTTTTGTGGCTGAGGACTCGCTGGAGTTCACCCCAAAAATGAGACATCAAGTTAAGCCAGAATCATATGTTGATATTCAAATGCCACAGGTGATTTGTAACCGAGTGACGAGTGGCGTCGCACCCGGTTGTAAAATACTTCCAGATATTCAAAAAGCTTT
>JACOSY010000040.1 GCA_016178595.1 Ignavibacteria bacterium | reverse complement strand
TTCACGATACTCCACCATCAGCCAGTCTGAAGCCGCATCCTCCACCCTAAAAGGCAACCGAATGACTCCACTATTTCATCGAGATTCTTACGTGAGGCAACGAATCAGTTTCGTTTAGATTCTTACGTGAGGCAACAGGGCGATCACCTCACTCGGGTACTGCCTGAATTTGATTCAGAATGTCCTTCGACTTCGCTCAGGACGACGCGTCGTGGTGAGCGGAGTCAAACCACATCACCGAAAATAAGGCACTACCCTCACTCGCATACTCTTGATTCCCTATGAGGTAGTGCGTATATTCATGAGTCCCGCGCGAGACACAACGATGACGATGAAAGAAATCTTTACTCGTATCTATCAACACAATGGGTGGGGAAATTCTGAAACCACCTCAGGATCCGGTTCCAGTATATTCAATACTGTTGCGATCCGTCGTGAGCTCCCTTTCGTCATCAAAGAACTTGGTGTGCGATCGATGATCGACGTCCCGTGCGGCGATCATCATTGGATGCGGGAAGTTACCCTGGACATCGACGAGTACATCGGTGCCGACATCGTCCCCGAGCTTGTCGAGCGAAACTCTCGAACATCCGGCAGCGAGCGAAAACGATTCTGTCATCTGGACGTCACACGCGATGCTCTTCCCCGCGTCGACCTGATCTTCTGCCGCGATTGCTTTGTCCATTTTTCGTTTGCCGATATCCGTCGCTCTCTCCAAACTATGCGGCAAAGCCGGTCAATCTACCTCATGACGACGACATTCACAGGTATCGAAGAAAATTACGACATCGACACTGGTGATTGGAGACCGCTCAATTTGCAACGTCGGCTTTTTCAGTTCCCCGCCCCATTGCTCATAGTTCGAGAGCATGGTATTTGGGATGGCGGTGAGGATTCCGATAAATGTATGGGTGTTTGGAACATCAACGATCTTCTTGTCTCATAAGTTTCTCTTACTTTTTCCGTGACTGATTGATGGAACGAATTTTTGTCCAGATACCAAGTTATCGCGACCCGGAGCTGCTGCCAACCCTCCACGATTTATTTGAGAAAGCAGAACGCCCCGACCGGCTCGCCGTCGCGGTTTGTCTGCAATCAATACCGGAAAAAGACTCTAAGCCACCGCATATCCTCAACCGCGATCACCAGATCCGCTATATTCGAGTGGATGCAGCGGAGAGCCGGGGCGTGTGTTGGGCTCGGCATCTCATCCAACAGCAGTGGGCAGGAGAAGAATTTGTGCTGCAAATAGACAGCCACATGCGCTTCGAAGATGGATGGGACCGAATGATGATCGAGCTCCTCAACGTGTGCCCTTCGAAAAAACCATTGCTCACAACATACCCGGGTCCGTATATACCGCCGAACAGTATCTCGCGTCGTTCAATTCCTGTCATTGTTCCATCGCACTTTGACGAACATGGAACATTGCTCCTTGGCTCAATCGAGATTCCATTGACGAGCAGACCACATCGGCCGATTCCCGGAGCGCTGTGCGGCACGTGTTTCCTCTTCGGCCCCGCGGAGATCCTTTCAGAGGTACCGTACGATCCGCATGTGTACTTTTTCGGAGAAGAAATTTCATTGTCGGTCCGATTGTGGACTCACGGATGGGATATTTTTTATCCGAATATTCCGGTCATCTATCATTATTGGGAAAGGGATTACAGACCAACACACTGGGATGATGTACCGGATTGGCTTTCGATGGATACGAAATCGCGACGCCGTGTGAATCACCTTCTGGGCATCGAGAATGCAACGGACGAAGTACTTGTCGATCTGAAGAGCTACGGGCTGGGGAACGTGCGGTCTCTTGCTGATTATGGGAAGTTCACTGGAATTGATTTCGCGCGGCGATCAGTTTCAAATTACCGGTTGACTCCCGCATTGAGACCGTTGGAAGATGAACCGCTTAAACCTTTTTATTGGTGAAGAACATGTACGAAGGGAAACATTATATCCACGATACAGGAACCGGCCCGATGATCCACGTAACGATGACATATTTGCGTCCGCTGATAACCTGTTCGGCTTGATGGAGATATTCTGAAGGAAAGATGATCGCTTTTCCACATTGTGGCGTAGTAGCATAATTGATCATGGGAAAACTCGTCGCACCGCCTGTAAGGTCATCGTTCAGGTAGCAGACAACGCTGAAGTGTCTATCATCAAGATCGGTACCGCTGTCGATATGAGCGACATAATGTCCACCGGGCGTGTAGCGAAGAATCTGTGCACCTGCATGTTCCCTTAGATGAACCTTCCACTTCGTGGCTATAAGTGGGAGGATATACTCCTTGATTCTGAGATCGAACTGCTGCGAGACAGAGGAGAGAGAGGAAAGACCCATCACATAAGCATTGCGCACCTCGGCATTGGTAACCCATCGAACGTCTCCATCGTGATGACCTCCATGCACTTTCGCCAACTCCCACTGATTACTGTTCTCCGCTTCTGAAACAAAAAGCTTACACTCCTCTGGAGAAAAAAGGGGAAGAGATATTATCCCCGCAATCTCTTCGATAACGGTACCGAGATTATTCACAACCATCGCTTAACTATAGTTTAATGGGATATCGTGGCCCCGATGTTTGCACTCAACAAAAAATCAGCCATCTACAATATATGGTGAATACATCGCTTGTCATCAAACGATGCCCTTCATGCCGACATTAGACCGACGAACAAGCCGCATTAAGAAATGAGATCGGGGTCTCTTCTTCTACTCGGGTATCAGGGACGAATGCTTGGAGCCGGACGAGGACCGCCCAGTAATGATTGTGGTGCTGGACGAGGGCCGCCCGGTAATGAACTTGGAGCCGGACGAGGGCCGCCCGGCAATGATTGCGGTGCTGGACGAGGTCCACCCGGTAATGAACTTGGAGCCGGACGAGGGCCTCCAGGCGGTCCCTCAGCATACAGTTCTGCAATATCTGCGGGCACCATATTTGCAAGAGACTCGTCGTCGATTCCGATGCCGTATTCACGAAGCAGTCTCGACATGGCTGCAAGATATTCAAGGCGAAGCTTTCCATTCCTACGAAATTCAGCGCGAAGCTTAGCAGCTTCTTGCACTCGCGTCGTCACTTCCATACTATGTCTCCTTTGTTGAATGAGTTACATGGTACATATTCCAAAGTCAATTGTCAAGTTCTTTTGCTCTAACGATAAGATATTATGCCCCCATTTTTCGCAGTCTCTCCAGTCGGGATCGAACACTTATCAACACCGGTAGATCTCTGTCGGCATCTTTCCATATTCTCATAAAATTGTTGTATGATTCGATTGCTTTGACTATATCGTGCTGTTGCTCATAAGCAACTCCCGTCCAGTACTGTGAAATCACGGAGGTAATGGGCCAATCACGCCGATCGGGAGTATCCTCCGGGAAATAATTTGTCTGTTGCTGGAATTCAGCGATTGCTTCTCCTGTTCGTCCAGCCTTGAAGAGACAAATTCCGTACGGGAGATGATCTCGAAGGTTCGGCGGTTGAATCTCGAACACGTTGTTGAACTCGTGCAGTGCATCCGAGTATCGCTGTTCGTCATACGCTACGAGCGCTGCACACCGATGATAGAGCAATTGAAATCCGGGCGTGGGATGAGGAGTGAGAGAACCGATCTCGCCAAGTATTTCGCGTACCTTTGTGCTCTCCTTGATTGCTGCGTATGCTCTCGCCAAAACGTCCATGCCTCGAACAAGATTATTCTTGTCGTTCGTCGCATGGGCAGCGTAACTTTCTGCATACGCCAACAGCGCAGTGTTGTCATTGCGCGCTCGTGCGATATGCGTGAGCAGTGAATAATCTGCAAGGAGGTGTTCCTGAAGCTTTTTTGCCCGATGGCTGGCGGCCAATTTCAGAAGTCGTTGCTCTGCATCTTTAAGTGTTCCTTGATGCATCATCATACACACGGCATCGATCTCCGCCCATGCTTTCTTCGCTATTTCTGGTGAAGACCCATATTGTTGAAAGTATTTCTTTGCTTCATCGTATTTGTTCTGTAAAACATTGATGAACCCGATCTTTTCGGCGGTATTGTAGAAATCCGGGCGGAATGACAGCGCCTGCTTATACCAAATCATCGCTGAATCTCCTTCCCCAAACTTTGCGTACACATCGCCTTTCGTATCGTAGGGATTCGGTTCGGCGGGCGAGAGTTTCACATATTGATCCGCAGCGTCTAAGGCTTCTCTCTGTCGGTTTTGATCTGCATAGAGATAAGCAAGATTTTGCCACGGCACTTTGTCGAGTGAATCGATGCGCGCTGCCCGCAAGTTGGCGTCTATTGCCTTTTCAAACTGAAACAAGCTATAATAGTACTCCTGCAAAGTGTAATATGCACTGAGTTCGTGAGGATATTTTGCAACGAGTTGCTCCAATATATCTATCGCTTGTGAAGTTTTTTTCTCTATGCCTTTCAGATAGGCAGCATGAATTTGCATGCGCTCTTTTTCCGTGACTTTGCCGCTGAATTGCCATGCTTTCCGAACATCTCCCAATGCCAAATAGGCAAGAGCAAACGTGCTATCAAGTTGTATCGCTTTCTTGAGGGCAGCTTCGCCTTCACTCCAATACAGTTTATTCTGCAATTCCAGTCCAGCCAGGTATGACCGATATGCCTCTGCGGAGGTTGTTGTTACTTCCGAGAGCGACTTGGTTTCACTCGAGGAGCCCGGTGAGATACGCAGGTCGTCCTTTACAATCTGCGCCAAACTATCAACGAGCGCGAATATGCTTGAGCCAGAAACACCAACAATTTGTTGAGCCGCCAATATTTTTCCTGTCTCCACATCAATGAGGCGCGCAGTAACAACAAGCGTCGGATGATGCTGCAAAATACTTCCCAGCAACATCATCCCAACGCCAGCCCGGTGTGCAATCGTCGTAGCAAGGTCAGGAGTCTTGTTTTTCGCGGCTGGATGTCCAAGTTCATTTTGAATTGCAGATAACCGTTCATTACTAATCACTTCCAATCCTTTGACTTGCGACAGCGAAGTAATGAGAAGATTGGCGATCATTTCACCAGTATGATCCTTATCCTCTGGATCGGAAAAGTTATCGAAGGATAGTACCGCAAGTGTAGTATTGTCCTTACCAGAACCCCTGTGGACGAAATCTCCTTTCATGAAATACATGTATCCGCAGATTATCAAGACTCCGCCAACGAGAATAGCACTCACAAGCAGCCATCGAGTTGAACTCTTGCGTACATGTATTGTACTCTTCATGCTGGAAGGCCGGGTTCCTATCATGGTCGATTGAGGTGAAAGGATATTCTGAAGATCCTTCACCATCTCGGCTGCCGACTGATAACGATCTTCCCGATTTTTCATCAATGCGTGCGCCAAAACGTGCTTCGCTTCGAGAGGAATTTCAACTCCGAACTTCTGCGGATCAATTGGCTCTTCATAGACGATCGAATACATCATTGCCGCTTCGTGTTCGCCGCGAAATGGCAGCTTGCCGCCGGTCAGCATCTCGTAGAATACGACGCCCAGTGAAAAAATATCCGAGCGTGCATCGGCGTCGCCGCCCTGTATTTGTTCCGGTGCCATATACGCCAACGTTCCAACGGTGGTCAATGTGCGAGTCAGCCCCAGCGAACCTTTCATTTTCGCAAGTCCAAAATCCATGACCTTTAGTTGGTTTTTGGAATTCACCATGATGTTATCCGACTTGACATCACGATGGATAATTCCGCGTGTATGAGCTTCGTGCAAGGCTTCTCCGATTTGGATGGCATAAGTAATCACGTCACGTATCGGCATACGCTCATTGTTTTCGACAGAGGATATCTTTTTCTTCAATGTCATGCCATCAACGTACTCCATAGCGATATACTGCTGATCGTGATACTCATCGATCTCGTGAATAACGCACACGTTGGGATGATTCAACGTGGCGGCAGTCTTTGCTTCCCGAATGAAGCGCGTTTTGCTTTCAGATGAAGAAGATAGACGTTCAGGCAAAAATTTTAGGGCGACAAGACGATCAAGCGAAGTATCCTGGGCTTTGTACACCACGCCCATCCCGCCCTCGCCGAGCTTCTCAAGTATCTTGTAGTGAGAAACGGTCGTCCCAATCATAAGCCACGCCTCCCGCCTGCGGCGGGATCCTCGAAATTGCATCCACTCTCAAAAAACGTTCGTGGGCAATTTCGGGACATGCCGCCTTCGCCGTGTTTCTCAAGAATCCTCATAGTGAGAGATGGTTTGTCCTATCATTGGAGCACTTCGCGGAGTCTCTCAAAAATCTGATAATACAACATAGCTTGCCAACCATGGATAAAATCCACTTTACTGAATGATCGAGTGGAGATAAAGTAGCGAGAATTATAGGAACTATCAAGAAAAAGGGTTAACGGTGCGGAAAAAGGTACGAAAATAGGCTCTGAAACACCAACGCCTCCATCGTGGGAGGCGTTGCCAGTCGGAACGGCGGGATTTGAACCCGCGACCCCTTGCACCCCAAGCAAGTGCGCTAGCCGGGCTGCGCCACGTTCCGAGATCGATTCAAAAATATTAAACGTAAAACGAAAGCGACAACGAATAACTACGAACCAAGAACGCTCTTCATGTCAACCGAACCAACATCTCCTCAAGAAATTTCTTGATCTCGACTATATCGTTCTTCAACCGGTTGTCAGTTTGGCGAACAGGTTGTGCCGCGGTTGTGACAGGGACGGACGGCTGCTCGGCAAGAAGATCCAGCTGTTCTCCTGCTTCTTGGTCAGGCATGTAATTTTGCAGAACCTGTTTTGCCCCTTCGATCGTGTAGCGCTCGTTGCGCAGCAATTTCTTGATGTAGAGAATCAGCTTGATATCGCGGTTCGTGTAAATGCGGTTGCCCGCGCGGTTCTTCGATGGGTTGAGCAGCTCAAACTCTGTTTCCCAATACCGTAATACGTATTGTTCGAGGTCAGTAATCTTGCTGACCTCGCTGATCGAGTAATAGAGCTTCTTGATGCCCTGCTGTTTCATGGTATGGTCTTTCAGAGTTGATGAACAGGTTTTCCATCACCAACATACGGAATTTCTTTCCGAAAGGCAATAGGAGTAAAGAGCTTACGATGCTTCCTTTTCGATAATGGCGAACGCTATGACAACATTCTCAGAGTGCGAAATGGAGACAAGAATGCGACTTCCTTTCAACAACTCACGGACATGGCCGTTGAGAATGACGCATGGCTTCCCACTCGAGTTGTTTTGAACTTCAACATCCTTCCACCGAAATCCGCCGCTCCAGCCGGTGGTGAGAGCCTTTGCAACTGCTTCTTTCACCGCAAAACGCGCAGCAAGGTGCGGAGTCGGATTCTTCTTCGATTGTGCGTAAGAAATCTCCTGTTCTGTGAATACCCGGTTGAGAAATGTGCCGCTCCACTGATCAATGGTGCGCCGGATCCGTGCAATCTCCACCACGTCAACACCGATGCCTTCAATCATCGGAGATCTGTACTCCATGATTTTCTTTCCGGATGATGGCGAGGAGATCTTTGACGTCATCCACCTCGTAGTCGGCATGTGTCTCGATGGTACCGAACGTATCGCCATACCGCGCAAAGACCGTCTTCATGCCGAGGTTTGCTGCGCCAATCATGTCGCGTTCTGCCCAATCGCCGACCATCAGCGCATGATGTGCTTCAACTTCGAGAAGCTCGAGTGCCTTCCGGAAAGGACCCGGGTTGGGTTTTCGCTCGCCCGTATCATCGAAGGTAACGACGGAGTGGAAAATATGATGGAAGTTAAGATAGCAGAGGCGGAGCCACGCTTCGCGGCCCGGTGCGTCCGACACGACACCGAGCTTCAGTCCTTGTTTCAGCAATTCCATCAGGGTCATGTACACATGCGGATACGGAACAAGTGCGGCCTCACGAGCTCGGCGGTAGGCGATGATCCCCGCCGAGAGAATCTTGTAATTGGCTTTTTTGAAAACATCATAGAGGAGTTGATCGAAAACGCTCTGGAATTCCATGCCACGTTCTTCGTAGATGGCATCAATCCGTGTTTTCACTTCTTCCGGAGAAAGGTTCAATCCGGCGTCGATCATCGCATCAATTGCCGCATCAATAGCGCGTCGCTTCATTGCCATGAAGTCGACAAGCGTATTGTCAAGATCGAAGATAACGGCTTTGATCATTGCTTGACTTTCGCCGCTTTCGCGACCTCGTCTTCAATGTACTCGCGCAACGTGGGTTTGATGAATGTCGCCTCGATGCCGTACTGCGCGAGTGCTTGTGCAAGTGAGGATGCTTTCCGAGCGTCTGGCAAACGCTTGTTCACCACAAGCATTTTTTGACTTCTCAGGACGCAGTAGCCTCCCTCGAAGTCTCCCTTCTCATACCGAAGTTCAATACCGAGATGCTGGGTCAATTCCTCGAGGTCGTTCAGTAACTGGAGGTAGTTCATAGTGTTATGAGTTGTCCGATACGTGCTCTGCGGCGATGTTCAATCAAGAATAACCAATTCCCGAAAGAAAATCAAACGATGTGTCCTCATTTGGTGGTCAGACATTTGAGCGCCTGTGGTCTACAACTCTGCCGAGTCGTCAAACTCGTAGAGCGCCATCCCGTTCCGCAGGACTTGTCTGACGATAATGACAGGCAGGAATGCCCGTCCCACCATTGTCGAATGAAATTGGACCGTACTCATCAAACAACATTATCGACTGGAAAGAATTCGAGAAAGCGCATCGGTGCGGGCAAGCGCATCAGGCTGTTGCGGTTGCCGGAGCAATACTTGTCTGTACGCCCAGATTGCGGCACGTGGTCGCCCCTTTCGCTCGAAGACCTTTGCCATCAGCAGCATCGCGTCGCTATTATTCGGGTTGTACCTCAATGCTTGCTCCGTCTCATCGAGCGCTTCTTCCTTGAGATCCATTTGATCGTAGACCGCGGCGATCGTACAATGGAGATTACTTCTTGCGGAATCGCTCCCGGCCAGCGCCAGCGAGCCGCCAATTCCGATGATCTGCCGATAGGATTGCACGAGAACGTGTGTACTATCTATTCTTTCCAGCTTCGAAAAGAACAGCAGAGCTTTTGCAGTGTCTTTGTTCTGGAGATTGTAATGCAAACCCCAAAGGAGACCGACAAAATATCCGGGGTCATCACGCAGGAGTGGTTCCAGCAACTCAGCCGCGCGCATATAGTAACCCATCTCCCAGCACAATGATGCCGCTCTCTGCCTCGCGATGCCACGTTCTTCCATAACGGAAGATCGTTTCGATGTCATCACAAGCTTGAGTACATCGAAGTGAGAACGAGCCGAGAGAGTATACGATAATGTCTGTGGCAGCGAGCGCAAATCCTGGTAGAGCATTGCTGCCGTCGCACTATCTTCGGCAAGCGCCGATGAGACGAGCGCATAGTACGCGAGTAGCGGGTGGTCACGAGAGCTTCTGTACGCACGAACGAGAGTTGATTCTGCAAGCTCATACTTTCCTGCCATCAGGAGATCCCTCCCTTCTCTCATCGACCGCACCGAGTAGAGAGTATCTGCGGGAGAGAATGAATATGCCTTCGGAGGTGGAATGAGGAACTGCGAATGAATTCGCAGCAGGTGCAAGAATCCCGCATCGAATATAGGCTGAAACCAGAAGCGTCGCGATTGTGCCATCACGAAGTCTTGCAGATTCAACTCACCCTGTACCACAGCAAGAAGGTATTGTACACGATTGTCGCGCAGGAGTCTCTCAAATTCACCGAGAGACGCTCCGCGATCGATGATGATGACCTTCCTCCCTCCGGCAAAGACAACGAGATCCTTCATCGGAGAAGCAATGACGGCATCCTTCGGCACATTCTTCTCGATCCAGTCTGAAAGTAAATGCCATTTGAACAAATAGAGATCGGAAACAACGTGATGCCGGCTCATGAGATCGTCGCGCGAGGAACGGTATTCCATATTGGCCGTGATGAGCTGGTGAAGGCCAATCACATTCGGGATGATAAGCAATGCTGCACTTGCAATCGTCGCAACTCGACGGCGGCCAATGGATGAGACGAAGGGTGGCCGTGCTGCAAGCCAGTGAGCGCCGGAGAACATCCAGTACATCAGAAGAGGGAACAACGGAAGAAGAAAACGGATATCATGAACCGGATAGATAAGGATGACCCCGAGAAACAATATGCTGAAAACAAATCGAAGCCAGGAATTGACGGATCGCTTCATGTCAACATACATCCCGAGGGTGGTGAGTACAGCAGAGAAGAACAGGATAACGGGTCGCGCACTTTGAATTATCGCTTGTATGAACTTGAAAATTCTTGCAGGATCGATCGTCATTTGGGAAAGTTGCCGCGAGTACATCGGCGACAAAAACATCTCCCCAAACTGGGAGAAGTATACTTTCGCCGCAAGCCACATGCGAAGCGCCAACTCGCTCACGAGTGATACCCCCGGCTCTGTCACGTAGTGACGCGTGATAAAGGAGAGATTTCCTTCGATCGGCCCTTGCAACTGGCTCACCCAGATTTGATTGCGGTAATACCACAAGCCAGACACAATGCCGGTTGCTACGAGGATGATGATTGCACGCTTCAGCGCACCGCGCCACCAAAAATAGAGTGCGGCAGCAATGACCATGACAATCCCAACTTCGCGCAACAAGCTAATAAACGAGAGAAAAACAACGAGGACGACAAAATCCAGCGGGCGCTTGTTCCCCTCATCAGCGGAGAGACGTTCGCCCAAAATGAACACTGCGAGTATCCAGGCGATGAAGGGCGCCTCGGAGAGCATCTCCGTGCTGTAGACAACCATCGCAGGGTTGCACGCGAGTAAGAATGTCCCGAGCAAGGCAACACGCCGACTGAAGGTACGGCATAACCATACATACAGGAGAACGAGTGCTACAACACCCCAGAGAAGCGTCCAGCACTTTGCGGCATAGACATTCATGGGAAAGACCAGCTCAACCGGTGTGAGAAGAAGTGCATAGAGTGGCGCGTTGACGATGAACCTGTCCGGGTCAGGCTGCGTGTCATCGACGAATCCCTTTCCGTGTACGAGGGAATTTCCCCAAATCAAATAACGCACACTGTCAGGAGTGTAGATGGAAACATCGTTCAGACGGAGGAAACCAATCGTGAGGAAAAAGAAGCAGATGGCCAGGAGTGCGAGTACTGAACGGGGGGACGAGGATTCCTGCATGCACCAGGGAGGACTATGGGTCACCGGGTACTCGTGGCACTGTTCCGCTTTTCGAACGGTCGAAAGATCGCGACAACAATCGCAGTGTAATACGACAGGAGCGCAATCATCGGCACGCCCGCAAGTGCAGCAAGACGATGAATAAAGATCTTCCGAAATTCCACGAGATCGTTCGAGCCAATGTTATCTAGATACCACATTTTCGCGTCCAGCACCATTGCATAAATTTCCACAGGCGTGAAGAGGTAGAAAAGAATGGCTACCATCAGGAGCCAGCCATGCTCCTTCAAGCGAAAACTCGATGTTCGCAAAAACAAAACACCGGCAACCCAAACGATCAGATATGCACTATTGATCACCATCGAACTTTGGGCGATCAAGCTATACACTGCACGCTCAACGTACGGATGAATATTAGCTTTGAAATCCAGCGTGCCCGGCTCAAGCAAATCAAACCCGATCATCGCCCGAATATTGATGCCGCCAAGCCAACAGATGCCGCCGATCATGATAACGACAACAGTCACTTGTGTAATGCGTCTCTCCATACAAGCGGTTACAACATAGGATAAATTTCTCTGACTTGCAAAATGGCGAACCTTGGCTGACTTTGATACCAACTCATGAGATGGAAGAAGGAGAGAATGGCGGGCGACGATTATCGAGCAGGGAGTTTTTGACCCAGCTCAATTCATACAAGAGCGCCATGAAGCGGTTCACGCTTTCATGAGAGAGGTTCAGAAACGATCGTTGAAAGATCTCCGTTATTTCATTCGGCGCCTCGGCGGTGAGCAACTCAAGAAGGGACGTTATCTTCCGAAGACTTTCGGCATATTCCGTTGAGAGCTTCGCCGTCTCCTCGCTCTCGACGCCGCTTCGCTTCAGAATGTTGAAGGAGCTGGAAGCAAATTTGGCGAGGAAGATGATCTGCTCGAAAAGCGGTTGCATCGAACGCTGCTCTGCGAGATCGATGAGGATCCCTACCTCGCGCCGGTACTGAAACTTCCGGGCAGCGAATTTTTCCAATTCGATAAGGTAGGCGTCCGTTTCGGGACGGATGTCCATCATCGGTCAAATTGGGATAAGAACAGTAAACGTCGATCCTGCACCGACTGTACTTTCGACACTGACGCGGCCACCGTGGGCTTCCGCAACATGCTTCACGAGCGCAAGTCCGAGCCCGGATCCTTTCTCGTTCACGAGCGGAACGTTCTTCGCCTGGTAGAACTTGTTGAAGAGCTTCTGCAGATCATCTTCCGGAATTCCCACACCCGTGTCTTGAACGTCAACCTTGACACACCCCTTTCCATGATGGCTGATGCCATCACAATCAAGCAGACGTTCAATGCAAATCATGATTGAACCGTTGTCCGGCGTGTACTTTAACGCATTCGAGAGCAGGTTGCTAAACACCTGGCTGATGCGTTCACGATCCAGCCGGAGCTTCGGAATATCTTGCGTCTTGATCTCAACCTTGATCTGCCGGTTCTGTGCAATCAACTGTGCTTCCTGAACCAGCGGGCTTAAGACTTCTACGAGGTCGGACTCTTCGAAATTAAACTTCATGAGGCCGGCTTCCATCTTCGCCACGTCAAGGAAGGAATTGACGAACTGGTTGATGCGGTTAGTTGACTGATGAATCATACCGACCGCTTCACGCTGCCGCTGGGTAAGCGGCGGTCCATCTTTGGCATGGATGATGGTGTAGCATCCCGCCTTAATCACCTGGAGGGGCGTACGCATCTCATGCGAAATCTCAGACATCATCTGCATACGCATCTCGTCAAGTTGCCGGAGTCGCTCGCTCATCACGTTAAATGCGATTGTCAGGTCGGCAATTTCGTCGTTCGATGTAATGGGAACGGTCTCGTAATGTCCTTCTGCAACTTTTTGTGTGCCCGCTTTCAGCGATTGGATCGGACGTGTGAAGTTTCGAGCGAGGAGAAATGCGAAGACCGTCCCGACAGCAAGCGCAAGCAACAAGATGAAATTTGCCGTCGTCATCGCATCCGAGGTGCGCTGGTTCAATTTCTTCAGCGACTTACTCAGCGTGGGGATGTACGCTTCTTTAACGAATCGGAGAGGCGACCGGATGGAATCCATCAATGCTTGCTGGTTCTTCATCGCACTCACTGCATCATAACGAGGATTATCCTTCACCGTCCGGCTTTGTTGATCGAGAAACTCTTCAAACCTTTGGTGATGCCACCGCAGGCGGTCAATCATGACACGCACATCTTCTTTATCGACTGCGGCACGGAGAGAATCTACTTCAGCATTGAACTGAGCGGTCACCAAAACGAGTGTCTGCTCGCTGTACGGGTCGTGGGTCTGGAAATACTTGATGGCAAGCTCTCTTTCGGAATCGAAAAGGTGTTCGATTTGCTGCGCCATGGGAATAACACGAAACTCCGATTGGTCTGACGAGAAGAGCGTCTTCAACTGTAATACGACGACGACGCCCGCAAGAACCATGAAGAGAATAATAACAATGAAACCGACGACAAGCTTGGTGAAGAGAGGTAAGCGGAGCTGCGATATGGGGGGCTTCTGACTCACATTCTTTCTTGAGCAAATCTTTCATTTCAGTCACAATGCCACAATCTTGTTCGACGTGCATCGTGACTCACTCAATCATTTCGAGACATCATCGCTCGAAAAACGACTCAAGATAGACCGGAAAAGCGAGAAAAGCAAATACCAGAGTGACAAAGGTTACTTCACAACGAGGAGTTTCCTTAACATGGACGTGGTCCCGGCTTGCAACCGGCAGAAATAGACCCCGCTTGAATGCTGCCCCGCATCCCACGACACGCGGTATGCACCAACCTGTTGATGTTGATCGACGAGCGTAGCGACGGTATTTCCAACAACATCAATAATCTCTAATCGAACATCCGATGCAGCGGAAAGTTTGTACACAATTGTCGTCATAGGATTGAAAGGGTTTGGATAATTCTGATAGAGCGCAAAACCGTTGGGGGTCGCACCGTTCCTCTCCCAAATGCCATCAACAAAGCCTTTTGGATCCCATGTATGAATAATGAGCTGGTTGACGGTGGCATCCGAAATCACCAGCGAATCAACGCCTAACATGTCCGCCTTCACGAGAACACCGCCCGAGAGATCGACGATCCGTGCGCTATCATAGAACGTACGAAGGTTCGATGGCCAGCGAAGTGTCAGCGGATAATCCTGCGCCGAGAAAATGACGCGATATGTATCTGCTTGAACGATAAAAGCGAATGCATGATAGTCGAGAAGAAGGCCATTCCCGAGACAGCTATCGGATTCCCCTCGGCTATCGGCAAAGTATGCGCAAATGCTCGATGTGCCACAACGATCCGATGGAAGCTCATACTCGCCAAGAGACGGATCGATGCAGTACGTTGCGGACGGATCGACACCAAAATAGACAATCGCACTGTGCCCATTATTATCTCTGATGCTAAGAGGAATCTTCAGATGAACACTTTGAGCCAAAGCAAATGCCGGAAGCGCTGCAAGTGTGAAGATAAAAAGGGCGCGATGTAATTGCGTACAGTGCATGATAACTTGAGAGAATCAGTACGTGGGTTGAGAACCTTGGAGATGAATATAGCTGTTCATCCTGACAATTTCAACTATGAGAATGCTAAAAACAGCTTGTATTCCGAAACTTTCCAGGCCATTGTCTCAGCTTTGCTTCTGGAACGTTGTAAGCGTTTACGGTGTTGACTTTTGTCAAGAAATTGAGGAAATTTTCTCGTCACGCCCGATAATAATCTTCAAGATAAAAAGAGAGGTTGCCATGTCTACAAGATTTCGAAGTCTCCTCGTTTTTTCTCTACTCTTGTTTGTTATTCTTCCATTGACCGCACAGATAACTCCACCGCGAGAATTGCAGGGTCAGTTTATGGATGGCAAAGTCATCCTGGCTTGGAACAAGCCCGATTCCCACATTGATGCAGCGTGGTATGTAGTATACAGAACGGCAAATGGCGGCACGACCTTCTCACCAATCGGAAGTTCACCGGGACCCGATTCGACTTTCTATAGTGATCATACAGTAGGCTTGAATGCCATCTACCATTACTACGTGACTGCAGTCGGAAATTTCCCCGATACAGTAGAGAGCGGACCATCAAACATCATCGAGGTACACACTGGCGAGAATCCCGGCCCGCCGCAGCCTCCCTACGGGCTTGAAGCCTTTTACGTCGAAGGATCGGTTGCCCTTGAGTGGCACGACCCGATCTATCCTCTTCATCCGTCGTTCTATAAAATTTACCGACATTCTGATAGCGATACCGCTTTCTCACTGATCGGCACTTCGCTCGTTCATTATTCCGTTGATCATACAATCCAGCTTAATACATCGTACTGGTACAAAGTCACTGCTGTATATCACGACACGATCGAGAGTCCATCCTCCAACAGCGCTTTTGTCCACACCGGTCGGCCACTGGGACCGTACAATCTCGAAGGTCACATCGAGAATAATTTTGCCGCGCTGCAATGGGATCGACCTGAGAATGACGCAGTGATACTCTGGTACAATGTATACCGATGGACATTCCACGACAGTTTGCCGGCGGTCATCGGGAGAACGGACCAAACACAGTATCTCGATACGACAATCGATCTTTCCGGCCGATATTTGTATGATGTCACTGCCGTTTATCTGCGTGACTCGGCTGAGAGCTTTCCATCGAACATCATCATGCTTCCGAACGATGAAGCCAGTATCCATTTCACGTCGACACCACCGCACACCGCGATGGTGGGACAGCTCTACCAATATGATGCGGATGTTGTGACCAATCCGCCCGGACATACGGTTTGCTTCAGTCTTGAACACGCTCCCGATGGGATGACGATTGATCCGGCCACAGGGCTTGTGCAATGGACACCCGTTCATGCAGGTATTGTTGGTGTGGAAATCAAAGCGACAATCTGTGACTCGGTCTACGCAAACGCGGAACAGGAATTTCCCCTTTACATTTTCTCGGGCAACCCGGGCAGCATCAGTGGCACGGTGCGAAACCTTGCAGGTCAGGGTGTGCCGTTTGTGACGATCAAGCTGTTCGACGTCCATCACGGTGAATTCGTCATGCGTGCGCGGACGGACGACTCCGGACAGTACAGTTTTCCAATGGTGAATCCTTCCATCTACTTTGTTCGTGCGAAGCCGGATAGCGAGCTTGTGTACGCCGCACAGTGGTACGACGGCGTCGAGCGTATTGAGAACGCAACTCCAGTGACCGTGGCCGAAAGTTCAAGCGTAACGGTAAACTTCACACTGCAGCCAAGCAGTATCGTTCCGGAATTCTTTCCTCTCTCGGGAACAGTACGAGACGATTCCTCTCACCCGCTTAGCGGTGCACGAGTATTGATCTTCCGTATCGTCCATGATCGCCCACTCGAGGATTTGTTGGATGGCGACGGTGACGATCATGAACTCGTGCATACGGCATGGACCGATGAGAATGGATCGTACAGCGTACAACTGCGCAGCGGGCATTACATCGTCGGCGCGATGATGGAAGGATACTTTCCGCAATTCTTTGATCACAAGAGTTCGCCGCTCGATGCCAACGTCATCGACCTGCAGCACGATACGACGGGAATCGATTTCGATCTCCGCCAGATTCATCACGGAAGTGGACTGCTTTCAGGAACACTCTTCAGTGCGACCGACAGCGCAAGGATTCGTGGACTTGTTGTCGGCTTCCACAAACCTGCACCCGACTCTGCCTTCAGCGGCATGACCTTCTTCACGCACACCGATACGGCAGGAAATTATCTTTTGCACGGCTTGCCGGACGGCTACTACGTCGTTCTTGCTTTACCACGTGGAGAGTACGTGCCGACATTCTACAACACTTCGGGTGGAACGCCATTCCTCGATAGTGCAACTGCCGTCGCAGTCTTCTCAGATTCTGTTGGTGGAATTAATGTCTACGTGCAGCCTGATTCCATCGATGGATTGAACAGCGTCGCGGGCATGGTACAAACCAATGGCAGCACGAACGTAAATATTCCCAGCTCGCTCACTCCGCTTCCCGGCGTTGTCGTGACGGTGCTGGATCAATCGCACGCAGCCGTTGGGAGTTCGATTACCGGTTCGGACGGAAGTTACATGGCGACAGGTCTTGCGCCTGGATCGTACACGGTGACATTCCAGAAACCCGGAAAGACTACGACGAGTGTGCCGATAACCGTCAGTTATTCGAACAACACTCCGACCATTGCAACCGTTGATGCACAACTCTCCGACGCGGGCAGCGGACAAATTGGAACCATGTCGGTGCTGCATCGGTGGAATCTCGTGTCGCTCCCCGTAACAGTCGCCGATGCGCATCGTTCCGCGGTGTTCCCCGGCGCGATTTCCGAGGCGTTCGGATACGATGGGAATGGTTATGTTGTAGCCAGCGTCCTCGATTACAACTACGGCTACTGGCTCAAGTTCGCAGTTGCGCAAGCTTTCACCGTGCCCGGCGAGCCGCGAACGAGTCAGACGATCCCGATAATGGAGGGATGGAACTTGATCGGTGCAATCTCTTCGCCGGTTGCGACTTCCTCGATCTCGACCACTCCTTCCGAAATCATCACATCGAATTATTTTGGGTTCAATGGAAGCTACGTTTCCGCAACCTCGATCCAGCCCGGCAAGGGGTATTGGGTGAAAGTATCCGCAGCCGGAACATTGACGATAACGGCGGGCACAGCCATTCCCAAAGCACAACCGGCGACAGAAGCAGGCATCAATCTGAACTCCATGACAATCAGCGATGCAGCCGGACGTTCACAGGTGCTGTACTTCGGAGGAACGGGAAACAATATCGATGTGAACAAGTATGAAGTTCCTCCTCTGCCGCCTGCAGAAGCGTTCGATGTCCGGTTCGGATCGCAACGATTGATTGAGCTGCATCCGGCAACCATCGAGAAGGCGCTTGAGTATCCGGTTCAGGTACAATCGGCGGTTGGTGCGATAACGATAACATGGTCGATCCGGAGCGACGACGCATCATACAGTCTCGCCGATGCAAACGGAAAAGTCATTGCTAAGATGAGCGGAAGCGGATCAGCGACTGTGCAGTCTATCGGCGATCGACTGTTCCTAGATGTTCAAGGAAAAGCGCTTCCCATAGCCTACGCACTCGAGCAAAATTATCCGAATCCGTTCAATCCAACGACGTCGATCTCGTTCAGCCTGCCGATGGCAACGAACGTGACGCTGAAGCTCTACAACCTTATCGGTCAGGAAGTTGCGACGTTGATTGACGGCAAGGAATACGAAGCCGGTCAACATACTGTTCGCTTCGACGCCACGAAACTCACGAGCGGCATTTACTTCTACCGATTGCAGGCTGGCTCGTTTGTGAGCGTGAGGAAGATGATATTGATGAAGTAAGTATGCAAATAACAAGTATCGAGTAGAGAGTATTGAGAAAGCCGATCCTGCGGGGTCGGCTTTCTCATGTCAAGTTGCAAAAGTACCTCTCATTGTGTACATTTCTCCGACTGAAAATCATCGCATATTTTCATCGATCACAAACAAAGGGGCATTCAATGAAACGTACGTTCGGGATTCTTGCCGTTGCAACATTCCTCATCACGCAGTTTTCGTTCGCTCTTCCCCGCTTCGCGCTTATGACCGGCGCAAAGTGCGCCGCGTGCCACGTCAATCCGACGGGCGGACAGATGCGCACCGACTACGGCACCACCTTCAGCTCCGATGTCCTCCCGCTCCGCGCGACGCGCGACGACGATTTCACCTTCAGCGGCAAGCTGAACGACAACATTTCCATCGGCGGCGACTACCGCTCGCAGTTCATCTACGATTTTGCTACGGATCCGTCCGACGGTCAGTCCGGCAAGACTTCATTCCACGCGATGACGACAACCATCTACGGCGCGGCAAAGCTGGGAAAAAAGTTTACGTTCTACTTCAAGCAGGATATCGTGAACAGCGGCTATGGAGCCCTCGTCGGTCCTGAAGTCTTCGGCATTGCGCGCATTCTCCCGAACCAGTGGTACATCAAAGGCGGCGCATTTCTCCCCGACTATGGCTGGAGAATCGATGACCATACTTCCTATATTCGCGGAGGAGATCTCGGCTTTATTCCCGGTGGGCCTCTCAACACGGGATTGTTATTCATTCCGAACTACCGGGACATCGGTGTGGAAGTTGGAGGATACATCGAAAACTTGTTCGTCACCGCGAGCATTTTGAATGGAACCGGGAATTTTCGGAAGATCGACTTTCAGAAAGACAAAGCATTTTGTGTTAAGCTCGAATATAACGGGATGCTGTCATCGGTTCCATTCCGTCTCGGTGTTTCGGGTTATGGATTCGGCAGCTATAAGATGGGAGGAATTTCAGCGGGCTTTGCGACACCCGATAGCTGCTTCGTCGTTATGGGAGAAATGGATTGGACGCATAATATGCTCTCGGGAACTTTAATCATTCCGGGTGCTCATGCTATGGCGGCGTACGCTGAGGCTGATTACCGGATCGTCGACGGTGTGTGGGCAATCGGGAAATTCGATCTCTTTGATCCGCTGCAAGGAACCGTGAATGATCCGGCAGGATCGAGTGTAAATTCGGTGAAGCGTGTTACACTGGGTTTCGAATTTTATCCGTATAATTTCGTCGAGGTACGCCCGCAATACCGTATTAATATCGAAGAGCCTGCGGTAACAAATGATCAGGCCCTTATTCAGATGCACGTGTGGTTTTAATGTCGGGTAGATTTCTTATCATAGCGATCACCCTTTGTGTCGCAGCCTTGACTGGATGTAAGAAGGACGACGAGAATCCGGTGATCGCCAATTACATTTTCGCCACGCCATCGTCAGTAACAATGGTTGGCGGAAGGGACACGACCGTCTCGCTGAGCGGCGGTGTTCCTCCCTACGTTATCTTGCAGTCGCCAAAGGCAAACATCGCTTCGGTTTCCCTCGATTCGACCATCGTGCATATTCATTCGGCGCTTTCATCCGGCACGGATCACATCCGCATCGGCGACTCTGCTCCTACACAAAATACCGTCACTATTCAGATTGTCGTTGTAACATCACCATTAAATCACTTCATTCACGTGCAATAACGTATGATCAAACAACTCATCAATGCAAGTCTTCTCGTTCTCATTGCCATTACGCTGACGGCATTCGTCGTACAGAAGGCACAAAAAAACCACCCGAAGAAAACGGATAGAAAGAAAACGGCCCCGCCGCCTGCGCAGGTTTCCTATAAGAAAGACATCCAGCCGATCGTGAAAAAATACTGCCTCCCCTGCCACACCGAGGATGAGATGAATCCGAGCGAGCTGTACCTCGACACGTACGACAACATGATGGCAGGCGGCAAGCACGGCAAACCCATCGTACCGGGCAAAGCAGACTCGAGCTTACTCGTTATGAAACTTAGCATGGCGAAACCTCCGCTCGGCGATCCGATGCCCTTGAAACGCAAGACGCCATTTCCTCAAGACACCGTCCAAATTATCAAGACATGGATTAACCAGGGTGCGAAGAACAATTAAGACATCCAGCCAAGCCGGCAAACGGAGGATCAGGCAATGATCAGCCCAGCGCAAAAGATGCAGGTCGATGAGTGGTTGAAGGAGGCGGACAAGTGCATCCGTGAAGGGCGATACATCGCCGCCGATGAATGGCTCCAAAAAGCCCTGCACGTTCAACCCGATAGCACGACGGCGCTCTCCTATCAGGATCGCATTCAATTCCTTACCAACCAGCTTTCGCAGCGTTTTGGACTTCGCGATGAACTCCAAATGGAAGTGCGGAAGTACAGGGACCTGATCATCAAGCGAAAGTCAAATCAGGTCAACACATTCCTTGTCTCTGCACGACAGTATCTTGAGGATGGGCACTTCAAGAGAGCCGGAGAGCAAGTTTCGAAGGTGCTCGTCATCGACCCGGATAATACATACGCGAAAGCGCTCCAGCAACGTCTCTCCGAGCTGCAGATCGACAGCGCTACCGGAATTTCGAAAGAGAGCGAATATAAATTTCGCGCGCTGTTAAAGGAATCGTGGGCGAACGGCAGACCGGCCATGGCTCAGCAGGAAATCCTCGCAAATGTACAGAAGGATTTGAAGATTCCCGAAGAAACCCGAACAAATCTTGAACGAGATGTTCGAAATTCGTTTTACAAGGAAGCCCTCCACGAGATTTGGGTGAACGGCGGACTTGCTGCATTTAGTGACGAGATGATCGATACACTCAGGTCCAAATTTGAAATTTCACGGGTCGATCATTCCTCGATCGAGATGGCGCTGCTGCGGGAAGTTCGGAAGAACAAGGTGAGAGGAATGATCCTGATTGTCGATGGCGACGAGGCTACCCTGCGAGAACTGACACGCACGCTGCGACTTCAGTCGTACGCAGTTGCCGCGGCAATCAGTCCCGAAGAAGCACTCGCGACGATAAAGATGGCGATACCGGATGTCGTGATTTCCGAGCTGAACTTTGAGAAGAACGCCAGCGGCTTCGATCTCTACCAGGCAATACGTTCAACCGGCAAGACAAAGCATGTCCCGTTTTTCTTCATCTCAGAAACATTCGATCGAACGACGGAAATCATCGGACGGCGCCTCGGCATTGATGAGTTTATTACGAAGCCGATCGACTACGAGATGCTGCACGCCACGCTCAGCGGCAGGCTGCTCAATCGGGATGATCAGAAATCTTTCCCGGCAAAACGGTAGTCAGTTGCCCTTCTGTGTGAAGTAATCAAAAAGAAGTCGCGATACTCTGGCGACGGCAAGTGTCGCCGAGTTGTCGACCTGCTCACCGAGATTTTTCCCCTCATCATAGAAGATTGCGTAGACATACGCTGAGCGGGAACAGGAGACAATCCCCACGTCGTTCTTCACGTCATCCAGCGTTCCAGTCTTGTTTGCGATCCACAACGTTGTATCCTCCATGAATGGCAGGAGACGAGCGGCCTTCGTGACGTCTTGTTGATTCCGTAGAATTGCGATGATGGAATCGCTCACGCTCTTGTTCACGACCTCGCCTTTTGCAAGTTTCTCCAACAACATCGCCATATCGGATGGGCAACTGACGCCGATACCGAAACGTCGCGCTTCCTCCGTTTTCTTCTTCGTCGTCCATGAGTAGAGCTTGTTCAGAAGTCGCGTATGCTTCAAGCCCAATGATTGCATTCGAGCATTGACGGCTTCGAGTTTCTCGTCGTGCGTTGTGCCAAGTTGATCGATGACGTAGTTTGTCGCTGTATTGTCGCTCAGCACGATCATGAGCGTGGCAATGTCGATGAGTTGAAGCGTTTGTCCCTCATGAAGGAGGCGAAGGACGCCATCGCTGGGTTTCTTGAGACTATCGTAGAGTGGGATTGGTTTGCGCAACAGCGCGGGCTGTTGCTCACTTTGGTAGAAGAGTTCCATAAGCACGGGCAGTTTGATAATGCTCGCGGTCGGAAAGAGCGAATCGGCATCCAGCGCAATGACTTCTCCCGTGTGGAGATTCTTGGCAGCGACACCAATTCGACCACCCCCTTCAGCGGCGTAGAACTGTATCCGTCGCTCAATCTGGGCAGGTATCTGGCCATGCAATGCCGGAGGAAGAATGACGAAACAAAGGTGCAGTACGAAAGCAACGCTCTTCACGATCTCTTCTGCTGGAATTTTGTTCTGTGCCGCTTGAATGTTTCGATGTGTTTCTCATTCCCCGCGCGTGGAACGACGCTCACCGTTCCATCGACTTCCATGATCGCCGATTTGACTTCCGCAATGCCATCGATTCCATGTTCTCTGATGACGCGCTCAAGCTCATCGGCAGTAATTTTCTCTTGCGCAAGGTGAGTGTGAATGGCGCTCCCATTATGAACAAGCAGCGTTGGTGTCCCTTCAAAAAGTTTATCGGCAAGGCGAAAACGGTACAATACTATCGTGAGAATGTAATTCACGACCAGCAACGTTGCGGCAGCCACGATCCCCCCGATCAACGAGGAATCATCACCGACCATCGCATTCTGTACGGCGTTGCTGATCAGAAGGATCAAAACGAGATCGATAATCGATAGCTGCGCGACATGTTTCTTCCCCAGCAGCCTCAGCCCGAGGATGACCACGGCATACACAGCGGCTGAACGAAGGATAATATCGAGATGCACGTTCGACATGCCCCCTAATGTAGTCTTTCCGGAATGAGAATCAACTTTTTTCCTTTCTGTGCTGTTGGCGACACAGCTATTGACAATAACGGGAAGAAGCGATATTATGCTATGGAGAACGAGCATGTATCACATTATGCGGTTGATCTATGTATTACAAGACGAGAGCGGAGTTTACACAGCACGATCGTGAGTTTATCGCCCATACACTTGGCAAGACGCCGCTCGAACACGATGCTATTATGCAATTGACGAATGAGCCGGAAAGCGTAACGCAACTGCTGCACCGGAAGAAATTGTTCGAGCAGTCGATGACAATCCCGCCGGTCTTCCTCTCCATCTCACCACAGCTTTTCTTTTACGTCTTCATCTATCAGGCGCTGGATCGAAAGCACATTGCAGATGACGACGTGGTCGATTATGTCGCGGGTGTGTGTGTCGAGTTTCGATCACATAAGGCGCTATGGAATTTTTCATCACCGGGGGAGAAGTTCGTCTATGCAGTAGATCTCCTCCAACTCCTGGGAGATGTCGACAAGCACCAGCAGTATTTCCTGCGACGGCACATTGGCAATGTTTCTCTTTTTCTCACGGGATTTTTTCCGGATATGATATTTCAGCGAAACAAGAACCAGGGCGCTCCCTCGCTTCAGTACTACGAACAGATCGGCCGCAGTCAATACGAGACCGCAGCCGAAGAATCTCATACGTACGAGGCCGAAGCGGCGCCCGTCCTGAATGTCCTGGCTGAACGATTCGTTGCAATCCGCTCCGCGCTCAATCTCTTCACCGATGCCCATCTGAACTTGAGCAGGCAGAAGCGGACACTGGATCGGATTGAGCGGCAAGCACAAACGCTCGACGAGCAAAGTTTCCGTGAATCGCTTGATCTGTGAAATACTGATTCAAGCGTAAAGAGCCTGAGATCGCACAAGAAGCGTCCCATCTCAACTTCTTATCAACTCCACTCATAACGCGAAGATTGTATTTGTCAAGATAAAGGCGTAACATCTCACAGTAGTAAATCTTTTTACACGACAGTTGCAACTTCAGAGATGATCTCCATACAAGGTGACCGAAGATGAAAATAACAGAGGTCTGAAACGAAGAAGGCGTTATTCATACCTGTGATATTGCTGAATACGTTGCCACTATTTGTTGAAGCGCAGTGGACATATCAACATGTTCCGACCTCACCCACGTCTTTGGGGTCCATCGCCTTTGTTGATACTGCGTACGGCTGGATTGCAACGAACCATGGAATATTCCATTCAACCGATGGCGGTCAAAGTTGGACATTTCAAGATTCAATCTCGGCCTTCAAGCTTTTTTTCTTCGGCTACAATCAATGTTGGGCTATATCGTCACCAAACGTTCGCCATACATTTGACGGAGGCACGACTTGGAATAACGTCTCTCTCGCACCTTTTACCGACAGTATTTGGATCATCCATGATGCATCTTTCGTCGATAGTACGCACGGGTGGCTTGTTGTGGAAAAGTGGAGCCGATCGACAATGCTTCTTCGAACGATTGATGGCGGTCTTACATGGGCTGCTGAAAGTAGTCCTCAAGGAGGCTCTCATGCTTTCAATCTCTGCTCGTTTGTAGATAGTGTTCATGGTTGGATGACAGGGAGACCCATTACTAGATTATACCGGACTACAAACGGCGGCATAACATGGGATTCGGTGGGTGACCGTATCGGATACTATCAAATGCTTGGACTGCAGTTTGTATCAGCACGTGTGGGATGGCTGGCTACAGATGGACCTGTTATCTCATCAGCAATGCTGAAAACGACTGACGGAGGCGAGACCTGGCAGAACCTTCTCTATCTCCAATGTACGAGCTATGACCCGAGTTTTTATTTTCTTGACACTGCTATCGGGTGGGTGGCGAACTTCACGTGTGCGAACAACGCAACAAACCTTCATCGTACGACCGATGGCGGCACAACGTGGATTAACTACACATTCGACTCAGTGTTTATACCCCGTGCCATCTATTTCGCAGACAAGCAGCATGGATGGATCACCGGCCTAGACTCTACTTTGCTCCACGCTACAAGCGGAGGTGTAGTAACCAGTGTCGACGAGGGAGGCCTTGCCATGCCGAGCGGATTTGTGCTGCGGCAGAACTACCCCAACCCATTCAACCCAACGACTCAATTCAACTATGCTCTACCAGAAGATAGCCATGTTATGCTCAAGGTTTTCAACGTGCTCGGTCAAGAAGTAGCAACAGTCGTCGATGAATTTCAATCGGTAAGTTACAAGGCAGTCAATTTCGATGGTAGCCGTTTGCCGAGCGGGCTCTATTTCTATCGTCTCCAGGCAGGAAAGTTTTTAGACACAAAGAAAATGCTGCTTGTACGATAACGTTAGCCAAGAAAATCGAAAGCCCAGTCATTCCGGCTGGGCTTTCTTGTTTTGCACACAACTCGGTGCCACTCTATTTCAGCCTGGCCTTCAGGAATTCCCGGTTCAAACGAGCGATGTGGGAAACAGAAATCTCTTTCGGACATTCTGCTTCACACGCATACGTATTGCTGCATCCTCCGAATTCCTCCTCGTCCATTTGCGCAATCATGCGCTCGACACGTGCCTTCTGTTCAGGTTGGCCCTGCGGGAGAAGCGCAAGCTGTGAAACCTTCGCAGCAACAAAAAGCATGGCAGAGGAATTCTTACATGCCGCAACACACGCTCCGCACCCGATACAGGCGGCGGCGTCAAAGGCTTCTTCCGCAATCGGTTTCGGAACCGGAATTGTATTCGCATCCGGCACACCGCCGGTATCGACCGAGACATATCCCCCCGCTTGAATAATCCGGTCGAACGCCGAGCGGTCGACCACAAGATCTTTGATGACGGGAAATGCTTTCGCGCGCCACGGCTCGAGAACAATCGTGTTTCCATCCTTGAACGATCGCATGTAAAGCTGACAGGTTGCGACGCCTCGCAGCGGACCATGCGCACGTCCATTGATGTACATGCCGCAGCTGCCGCAGATACCCTCGCGGCAATCATGATCGAATGCTATCGTCTCTTCACCGTTCCTGGCAAGATCGAGATTGACCGCATCGAGCATTTCGAGAAACGACATATCCGGTGTAATGTCAGTCGCCTTGTACTCGACGAACTTTCCCTCCGCTTGCCGGTCGTGTTGTCGCCAGACTTTCAGTGTAAACTGCATACCTGTTATCTGTTATTCGTTATCAGTTATCGGACGTGCCCGAAAGATTTTTCTTGGCCCTGCCGAGATAGTTAATGTAACCATTGAGAAGGGCGTTAGCCGTGTTGATTAATCGCCTTGCCTCGCTATACTCTTCCTGCGTGATATATTTTTCGTCGAGCGCGGTAATGAATTGATCCGTAAGCTCTCCAAGTGAGCCTCGACTTTGCCGACAAAATTGTATGTTCTCCTGATAGTGAAATCTTCCGAAACCTTCTGCAATGTTATGTGTCGTCGATCGTGCTGCTCTTGTCATATCATCCATCAGTGCGAATCTTTCATGCATGGGAAACTTTTTCACAATGTTCATCACAAACCGCCGAACGTTCGTACAAGCCTTCCAGCATTCTAAGTCCTCGAAACTTCGTATACTTCCCTTCACCTATAACTCCTCCCTCAACGTTGAAACAAATAACCAATAACCGATAACGGATAACTACTTATAGCTTCTTTGCGACGGTTTGACGTACTCGAACGAGAGCGGCTCTTTGTGAAGTACAGACTTTTCTCCAACTCCTTTATATTCCCAAGCGGCGACGTACATGAACTTGTCATCGTTGCGTCTGGCTTCACCGTCTTCTGTCTGATACTCTTCGCGGAAATGACCACCGCACGACTCTTCGCGATGGAGCGCATCGGTCGCCAATAATTCCGCAAGATCAAAGAAGTCAGCCACACGACCTGCCTTCTCAATTTCCGGATTGAAATTGTCAACGCTGCCCGGCACGACGACATCCTTCCACCACTCTTCTCGCAACTGCGGGATCGACTGGAGCACTTTCTTGAGTCCATCGGCATTGCGTGCCATGCCGCATAAATCCCACATAATCTTTCCAAGTTGACGATGGAAGTCGTCGACCGGTCGCTTGCCCTTGATGGAAACAAATCGTCTCGTCTGCTCCAGGACACTCTTCGCAGCTTCTGTGAATGCCGGATGATCGGACTTGAGTGGAGGGAATTTCGACGTTGCGAGATAATTACCGATCGTATACGGGATGATGAAGTAACCATCGCCGAGACCCTGCATAAGGGCACTGGCACCGAGGCGATTCGCACCGTGGTCGGAAAAATTCGCTTCACCGAGGACGAAAAGTCCTGGAATCGTGCTCATCAGATTGTAATCCACCCAGAGTCCGCCCATCGTGTAATGAACTGCGGGATAGATACGCATCGGTGCTTCGTAGGCATTCTCACCGGTGATCTCGTGATACATATCGAAAAGGTTTCCATACTTTTCTGCAACCCACTCCTTAGTGTTTCGCTGGATAGCTTCGGCAAAGTCGAGATAGACGGCGAGTTGTGTTGGGCCGACGCCGTGACCTTTATCGCACATCTCCTTCGCACGGCGTGATGCCACATCGCGAGGAACGAGGTTACCGAAGGAAGGGTACATCCGCTCGAGATAATAGTCGCGTTCTGCATCGGGAATCTGGCGCGGGTCGCGCTTATCACGGGCTTTTTTCGGTACCCAGATGCGGCCGTCGTTGCGGAGGCTCTCGCTCATGAGGGTGAGCTTCGATTGATAATCGCTCGCAACAGGAATGCATGTCGGATGAATTTGCGTGAAGCACGGATTGCCGAACAGCGCACCGCGCTTGTGTGCCCGCCAGATAGCCGTCGCGTTACAGTACTTGGCATTCGTTGAGAGGAAGAAAACGTTTCCGTATCCACCCGTAGCAAGAACAACTGCGTCGCCAATGTATGGTTCTATCGCACCGGATTCAAGATTGCGCGCAACAATTCCGCGTGCCTGTCCATCGATGACGATCAGGTCGAGCATCTCGCGTCGAGCGTAGAACTTCACTTTTCCGCTATCGATTTGCCGACAGAGCGCCTGGTATGCACCGAGAAGGAGTTGTTGTCCCGTTTGACCGCGCGCATAGAATGTTCGGGAGACTTGCGCTCCCCCGAACGAACGGTTATCAAGCAATCCTCCATACTCACGTGCGAAGGGAACACCCTGCGCCGCACACTGGTCGATGATGTTGCCACTCACTTGGGCAAGCCGGTAGACATTGGCCTCGCGAGCCCGGTAGTCGCCGCCTTTCACCGTGTCATAGAAAAGTCGCCAAACGCTGTCACCGTCATTCTTGTAATTCTTCGGCGCATTGATGCCGCCCTGTGCGGCGATGCTGTGTGCGCGGCGTGGCGATTCATGGTAGCAGAGCGACGTAACATGATATCCAAGCTCGGCAAGCGACGCCGCTGCGGAAGCGCCCGCCAATCCCGTTCCGACAACAATGATATGATACTTCCGCTTGTTCGCGGGATTGACGAGCTTCAGGTTGAAGCGATGATTATCCCATTTTTGTTGGATGGGACCTTCAGGGATTTTTGAGTCGAGTGTCATGATCACACATTCTCACGAATTCAGCAGGAAGAAAAGAGGCATGGCCGCGAAACCCGCCGGTATCACCAGCCAGAAAATTATTCCAAGTACCTTAACCATCAAAGCATACTTCTGATTGGATACGCCAAATGTCTGCAGAGCCGATTGGAATCCGTGTCGCAAGTGAAATGCAAGAAGCGCCATCGCGATAATATAAAACATTGCGTAGAGTGGATTGGCGAACGCGGTCTTTACAAGGTGATACATCGAAACTTCTCCAGTCGCAAACCGGGATGGGCCCCAGAATTGCCTCATGTGCACGACCAGGAAAATAAAGACGATACTTCCCGTCAGGAACATCGTCCGTGAGAAGATCGAGCTATTCTCAGACTGTTTGTTCACTTCGTACTTCTTCGGGCGCTTCTTCCGATTAGATGTCCAGAAGATCGTGCCTAGTACGATATGCCCTGCGAAGATGGCAAAGAGAACGATTTCGATAATACGGATGATGGTCAAACTTGGCAAGAGCTCTGCGTAGGCGTTGAATGATTCTCCGTTGTCGTTCTTGAAAAGGAGAAGGTTACCCGCGAGGTGGACGACAAGATAGATGCACAGGAAAAGCCCCGTCGTTCCCATCAAAATTTTCTTCCCAACAGATGAGCTGTAGAGACCGGATAGAATTCCCATGGTTTACAGTGATGTTCTAAGTTCAGAGTTACAATGGTGGAACACAAGAACGCGCATTATAATGCGACAGATGGCGGGGTGCCGTTTGATTACCGACAAATTTAGGAAAAGAAGGAGAAAGATGCAAGAAACCGTGTAGAAAATTGCGGTGCGAATCGACCTAACAAGCCTCCGAGGTTTATTCGATGTGCGGCGGAATAACTGTAATGCGTCTTGGATCGTAATGATCACAACCGACAGAGGAAGAACTGGCCTCCACCATAATAGTTGAACCCCTGTAATGGATCAGGTGTTCGAGTTTGGAATTCCTGACTCTTACGCTTCCTTCAGTTCGAGCAGCGCGATTGGTTGCATGTGCTGCTGGATTATTGCGAATAACTCATGAAGATCGCACGGCTTGCCGAGGAAATCATCTGCACCAAGCTTTTTCGACTTAATAGCGTTCATCAAGTCGGCAAAGCCAGTGAGCATGATAACCTTCATGAGCGGAAAACGCTTTTTAATGAACAGCAATACTTCAAAGCTATCAACCGCCGGCATCTTAATATCCAAGACCGCAAGATCAAATTGCTCACACTCAACGAGCGCGATTGCTTCGTCTCCATCGTTCGCGGTCTTCACATCATATCCTTGAGAACTTAGCTCACTTTTTAACACTGTCGTCAAGGTTTCCTCATTATCAGCAAATAGTACCGGGTAGGTTTGATTACAGCTAATTCACGGAATGCAGGGATTTCCATACTATGGACATAACCCGAACCGAGGGAACGATCTACAAGTCTTGCTGACCGATCTGATTCATGGGGCTATTTCTCCGTCAAGGTTCCGCTTCTATAGGTTTGCTGCTTGACATGATCTACGAAATTGCGTAATTTCTTGGCAATCCACTTTCGTAAAGACTGACTATGAGCGCTCACTCTGTTGCTGGTCAACGTTTAACAAAGATTCGCGTTCTCATATGCGATGATCACCCGATGATGATATTGGGGGTCCGTGAATTCTTGTCTCTCCATTCGCACATCGAGGTCATCGGCACAACCACCAGCGGAGAAGAAGCGATCCACATGGCAAGAGAACTTGCGCCCGATATTTTGTTGATAGACATTAGTCTCCCCGGCATCAGCGGCATCGAAGCCACAAGAGGGATTCTCCGCGACATCCCCGATGCCCGGATTATTCTGCTCACGATGCACGACGACGAAGAACACATTAGACAATTTGTCCGGTCTGGGGCGTATGGATACGTTCTTAAAAAAAACACACCGGATGAACTCATCCGTGCGATCGAAACTGTGATGAAAGGCCAGACCTTCATCAGCCCATCTGTAGCATCCATGCTCTTGAAGTATCAACGAAAGGAAGAGGAGAACGGCCACGATGAACTCAGCGGACGAGAGGAAGAAGTACTCATTTGGATCGCCAAAGGATTCACGAGTAAAGAGATCGCCGATAAACTCTGCATCAGCGTCCGGACTGTCAGTAAGCACCGCGAGATGTTAATGAGTAAGCTCAATCTTCATTCCGTCGCCGACTTGACGAAATACGCGATCGCAAAAAAGTTGATTACTTTTTAATTGTTTCCGTTATCCCTTTCTAAAAAGGGATATACCTTTTACATCTTCCAATACGCACTATTGCCACCTCAAAAATGTGATCGAAGCGTATTGATATTCTGGCCTATCTCAATTAACTTGCCCTTACAACCTCTAACGACTCACACTCATTTCTACACACCACAACACTTGTATCAAGCACAGATCGAATATCGTCGTCCCTTCCCTTCTCTCTGGTCATTGAACTAATACTTGCAAGCTCCTAGGTTTGGGGAGGCACCTAGGAGCCGTTTTTTCAGCCTTCCACACCGCGCTCAACCCTGCCTACTTCCGCAAAAGTAAGTTATTGATATTTACTAATCTTTTAACCACATTTCATACCATTCACCAAATCAGGGGCAAGGAGAGTAATATTATGCCATTTACCGGTAATGAGGGAACAATCATCACCCGTGCGCAGGCTCGGACGATGATTCAGAGTTTTCAAAATAGTGCCTCCTTCCAAAACGTCAAAGGAGGATTTTACGGTAAGAATAAGCTTCTTACAATTCTCAACCAACCTAACTGCGTGGGCATCCGTTACTACCATGCAATGAATGATAAAGGCGAGCCCGTGATAGTATTGGTTGGTGAAGACGATAAGGGCAAGTGCATGAGCGATGACGCCGTCCTCGAGATCTCACCTCTCTGTCCACCTATTTGTCCCGAATCGAACGCACTCGATGCATAGGTCCGGAGAGAATTAAGCTGAATCTGCTCTTTCTCTATTTTTGGATACCACAATTTAGCCCGATTATCCCTATCGGTTACGGTGTCTTTCGCTATCGCTGCATTGATCAATCAGTGCGTAGTTTTCTTTTCTATCTGATCATGAGCATAGAGCTAACCGCAGGGTTGTTGTTAGCCGTCATATACAACCGAAATAGTATTTGGTTGTTCAATGTTTCCGCGCCGTTCACGTTTGGACTGCTATTCCGGATTTTCTCCTCATGGGAAGTGAATAAAACGGTCAGGAAAATCATGCTGTGGATAATCCCGGCATTCGGTTTTTTCTGGCTCGCCGAAATGCTTCACCTCGATCGACTCACAACTCTGCTAACATTTTCCCATCCAGTCGCCAGTGTGCTCATCACCCTTGCGGCCCTGCGATCAATCCTCCGGATTAGTCGGAACTTGAGTTCTCCCGTCACGGAACAGGCACAATTCTGGATCAGCGCCGGAGTTGTCGTGATAGACAGCGGGACGCTGTTGATCTCGATTATCGATGGCATCTTGATCAAGTACGCTCCCGAGACATTCATATCTGTTTTCATGATCCAACCCGTTCTGCTTTTCATTGCGAACTTACTTTTCATAGGAGGGTTTCGGTGCAAGGAGAAAACATCCTCTGGTTCATCGTTATTGGCACAGGGCTAATCCTTGCATTTGTCTTGTTCTTCCTCGTTGTCGTGTTTGCGAATCAACGGCGTTTCATTGCAATGCAACGTGACAAGATCGAAGCAAGCAAACGTGAACAAGACCTTCTTCGTCAGCTTCCCGAGAAAATGATGGAGGGTGAGGAACGGGAGCGAAAGCGTCTTGCTCGCGAACTCCACGATGGAATCAACCAGATGCTCGCATCGGTCAACTACCGGCTCCACACCGCGAAGGCAAAGTCTTCCGGCAATGCCGGCTTGACGGAGCATATCGACGGACTGCTGGTCGACCTTGGCAAAACGATGGAAGAGGTGCGGCGAATGTCGCACAACCTGCATCCGAAAGTACTCGATCAACGCGGGTTCAACGCGGCAGTGCAGAGCCTGTGCAGTGAGTTTGCCGAGCAAACAGGTATCTCCATCCGGCAGTCTCTGGCGGAACTCCCGTTGAGCCTGCCGAAAGAAATTCAGCTTAGCCTTTTCAGGATCGTCCAGGAAGCGCTGACGAATATCCAGAAGCACGCCCAAGCGTCGCTGGTCTCCATCGAGACGGAATGCACCAATTCATACATGAACATTACTATCGCGGATAACGGAAAAGGATTTGATCCGAGTAATGTAAACCGTGAAAAGGCGGAGCAGGGACCAAGCGGAATTGGACTAACCACGATACGGGAGCGTGCGGCACTTCTCAGAGGTACGGCAACGATAGATTCCAACGACTCCTCGGGCACCACGATCGTCGTGAAGATTCCTCTTTCCACTCTAACCCACCAAGAAACACCTCCATCGCAGTCGACGTAGCAGATTCGGCAATATTCACAGCGTAATCTCCGATCCTCTCACGATCGTAGTAGATCTTTTCGTACCTGCCGTAGAAACTTTGCACCAATCAAACGGATTATTATATTAAGTGTCGGCGTCGGGCATCTCGACACCGTCGGGGCGAGGTTCAATCTAGGACTTCGTATCCTGAGGAAATCCTCAAGTAGTAAAAACAATAATCATTTTCTTGATCCAATGTCTAGGAATTTAATCATCCAATTGGCGTTCGCTGCGCTCATAGGCGCTGCACATGTAACCGTCGGGCAGACTCCTGCCAATCCGGACAGCGCTCTTCAAAATATTCTCGACAAGCTGGAGGGAACAACTCTTCCGTTGCGTGACGCGGTGCAGCACGCGCTGCAGAATGCAACCTCAGTCCGTACGGCTGAGGCGGCGTATCTTGCGGCCAGCGGCTCACGGCGAAGAGAAGCGGGCTCGTTTGATCCTACATTATTCTTCAACTTGAACTACCTCGATCAAAAGCAACCGACAGCCTCTTTCTTTTCAGGCGCTTCGATCCTGAGCACAACGCAAACCATCAGCAGCGCCGGATTGCGGTATGAATTGCCAATCGGGACAAACATAGAAGCATCGCTGAATTCCGTTCGACTGAACACGAACTCCTCTTTTGCTTTTCTGAATCCCCAGTATACAACATTCGGGAATCTCAGCCTGAGGCAGCCGTTGCTGGGTGGATTGCACGTCTCTGCTCGTAAAGAACTCACGAAAGCCGAGCAAGAGATGGACGCTGCAAAAGCCCGCTACGACCAGGAAGTGCTCGCCATAAGTACTGCGGTGGAGCAAAGTTACTGGGACCTCTATGCGGCTGAGCGGGATTACGCAGTGCAGAAACTTATCACTGATCGCGCTCAGGCATTTTTGAAAGAAACGGAGACGCGAGCCAAAACAGGACTCATCGGTCCAAACCAGGTGGCTAATGCGAAAACCTTTTTGGCAGAACAGGGAATTCTCTTTCTTGATCGTGAGGAACAACTCGACCGGCTCTCAGACCAGTTTGCCTCTTTAATCGGGAGAAGACCGGACGTGGGACGGCATCGCTTCATCACCGTCGATAGCCCTCCCGATGAATTTCCCCTGGAGGAAGCAGGCGTGTTAGTTGATCGGGCAATACAAAACAATCTGCAGCTTCAAGCAGACAAAGCAGATGTTGAAGCAAAACGTGCACTATCAAGAGCGGCGTTCTGGGAAGCTCTTCCCAGCATCAATCTTGTTGGCTCGCTTGGTGGAAATGGTCTCTCCGGAACTGCACAAGATGTCATCTTTGGAAGCGACACATTGCGCACCACCGTTGGTGGAGGATTCGGCGATGCCGTTCGACATGCTGTCAAGCGAGATTTTCCTTCATGGAGTGTGGGTATCGAAGTCAGCATCCCGATCGGTTTACGCAGTGGATTGGGTGAGCAGGATCGACTTGAAGCGGAGGTTGTGATTGCGGAGCAGCATCAGATTCAGCAAGCGAGAATAGTAGAGGAACAAGTGCGCGAAAGTCACAGGGAATTGTTTAACGGTAAGCGCCGGTTGACTGCTGCGAGAGAAGGTGTCGATGCAGCGCAGGAACAAGTACGCATCGGTTTAATTGAATTTCAGAACGGCCGCTCGACAGCGTTCGAGCTTGTGCGACTCGGCGCCGACTTTGCAGTAGCCCAGCAGCGATACACACAAGCACTGGTGCGCAGCGCTAAAGCGGCGGCGGCTTTGAGGCAATTGACATCCGGCACATATCCAGCCTCTCACTGATACCGGCATGATGAAAACAGAAAGGTACAAATTCATGGCTACGATGAAAACTGCGTTACGAAAATTGTTTTTCTTTATCATACTCTGCTTCATTCTTGTATTGACGTTTGGCTGCGGAGGAAATAAAGCGGGTGGTGGCGGATTTTCCATGCCGCCCATGTCTGTGGAGGTAAGCCCGGTAACGGTCCAAAAGGTTTCCGACAAGTTTGAGGGAATCGGCACGATCGAAGCGATCGAAGCGATTACCGTTGTGTCGGAGATTGATGCATCCGTGAAAGCTTTTCCCTTCAAGGAAGGAGGCTTCATCAGTCGGGGCGGACTTATTGCGCAGTTGGATGATGCTCAGCTTGCTGCAGAGCTTGCGCGTGCTGAAGCATTGCGTGCCCAAAGCCAGTCATCGTACGACCGTGTAAAGTCAGTTGTCGACCAACATGCCGGCGCACCTCAGGATCTGGATGACGCCGCTGCATCACTGAAAGTCGCCGAGGCAAACCTGGCGCTGGCAAAAGCCCGCTTCGATAAGACAAGAATTGTTGCCCCCTTCGATGGGATTATCGGCGCACGACGAGTGAGCGTGGGAACATTCTTGCGCGCGGGACAGGCAATCACCGAACTCGCGAACATCGATGAAATCCGCGTGACGTTCTCTGCCCCCGAACGTTTCCTCTCCAAGCTCAGTCAAGGCGCGACGGTGGCAGTTTCCACATCCGCATTTCTCGGAGACGCATTGAATGGAACAATTATCGTCATTGAGCCGATGATAGATCAAGCAACCCGGAGCGCTCGCGTGGTTGCCCGCGTACAAAATGTCGGCCGCAAGTTCCGTCCGGGAATGTCTGCCAACGTCTCCGCCGTTCTGAGCGAGCGGCCCAACGCGCTGACAATTCCGAGCGAAGCAGTGTTCGGCAGCGGCAACCAGTCGTTCGTGTTCATCGTGAAAACGGATAGCACTGTTGCCCGTGTCCCCCTCACCCTGGGGACGCGCATGTCCGACGTCGTGGAAGTGGTGGAAGGATTGCAGCCGGGGATGATCGTGGTTCGCGCAGGTCACCAGAAACTGTTCGACGGCGGGAAGGTGATGCCGATGAGCAGCCAACCCGCACCATCAACACAATAGTGTTGGAACAATACGATAGCATAAGGAATTACCCATATGAAACTCAGCACAACATCCATCAAGCGTCCGGTATTTGCCAGCGTGATGAGTTTTGTGTCTATCGCCTCTCCGAGGCTATCATTGACTTGTTCTTTTCTTTTCCCACGACTCACATCGTGGGCAGACGGCTTCCGCCACTCCGTGGCGGCAAGACACGCCAAGGAAAACTCGCAGCCTGTCAACGATGCCTGCACCAATCATCCCGTAGGGATGAAAGAAGTTGCATCATGGACAGATTGCTTTCGCCACTCCGTGGCGGCACGACACGCGAAGGAAAACTCGCAGTCTCTCGACGATGCCTGCACCAATCGTCCCGTAGGGACGAAAGAAGTTGCATCATGGACAGATTGCTTTCGCCACTCCGTGGCGGCACGACACGCGAAGGAAAACTCGCAGTCTCTCGACGAGGTCAGCACCAATCGTCCCGTAGGGATGAAAGAAGTTGCATCATGGACAGATTGCTTTCGCCACTCCGTGGTGGTACGACACACGAAAGAAAACTTGCAGTCTGTCAACGAGGTCAGCACCAATCGTCCCATAGGGACGAAAGAAGTTGCATCATGGGCAGACGGCTTTCGCCACTCCGTGGCGGCAAGACACGCCAAGGAAAACTCGCAGCCTGTCAACGATGCCTGCACCAATCGTCCCGTAGGGATGAAAGAAGTTGCATCGTGGGCAGACGGCTTCCGCCACTCCGTGGCGGCAAGACACGCCAAGGAAAACTCGCAGCCTGTCAACGATGCCTGCACCAATCATCCCGTAGGGATGAAAGAAGTTGCCCATCGCATAAGCGATGGGATAATAGAGAAAAGAAATATTCACAAGCCCCAGAGGGGCGATAGACAATCCTTTCACCATCGTATGCGTGATTATTATAAAGAAGGAGGCATGATCATGTCCCATACATACACCCGGTTATTAACTCATATCGTGTTCAGCACCAAGAATAGGTTTCCATTCATCAATGCCGAATTGCGATCTCGACTTTTCCCCTACATAGGAGGTATCGTTCGGGAGCTAGACGGGAAACCAATCCTCATCAACGGCATAGCAGACCACGTTCACATACTAACATCTTTGCCACCGAGACTTGCTCTTTCCGATGTTTTGCGAACAGTGAAAGCAAACTCCTCACGGTGGGTGCATGAACAATTCCCATCGCACACGAAGTTTGCATGGCAAACGGGCTTTGGCGCCTTCAGTGTCAGTTATGGTCATATAGAAAGAGTGAGAAACTACATCGCTAACCAGGAACAGCACCATCGTCGGGCAACATTTCAGGAGGAGTTGCTGAACTTCCTCAAGGAGCAGGAGGTTGAGTATGATGAGAGATATATCTGGGATTAGCTTGATGTCTTTCGCCTCTCCATTTGTTGTTTCATCTCCAACGGCTAACGCCGTGGGTAAAAGTTCTTCCATTACTCTGTGGCGCCTCAAGCGCATCTGTACAAATAAGGAATTACCCATATGAAACTCAGCACAACATCCATCAAGCGTCCGGTATTTGCCAGCGTGATGAGCTTTACAATCCTGCTGTTCGGCATCATTGCATTCACGCGGTTGCCGGTGCGCGAATATCCCGACATCGACCCGCCGATCGTTTCGGTCGTCACCTTCTACCGCGGCGCAAGCCCCAGCGTCGTGGAAACCGAGATCACCAACGTGCTGGAAGAGCAATTCGCAACGCTGGAAGGCGTCAAGACGATGACCTCGTCGAGCCGCGAGCAGGGATCGGTCATCACCATCGAATTCGAATTAAACCGGAACGTCGATGAAGCGGCAAACGATGTTCGCGACCGCGTCTCGCGCGTGCGAGGAAAACTTCCGCGCGAGATCGACGACCCGACTATTTCGAAAGTCGATGCCAATGCACAGGCGATCGTCTGGCTCGCGTTGTTCAGCGAACGCCACAACGGATTGGAGCTTACCGATGTCGCCGACCGCATCTTGAAGGAACGGATCCAGCGCATTCCCGGCGTCGGATCGGTCATTATCGGAGGCGAGCGCCGTTACGCGATGCGTGTATGGCTCGATCCCTTGCGCATGGCCGCCCACGGGTTGACGACGCAGGATGTCGAAGCGGCAATCCGCAGGGAGAACGCCGAGATACCTGCCGGAAGAGTCGAAGGTGCGGAACGCGAATTTTCCGTCCGCACGCGTGGAGAACTTTCTAAACCGGAAGAGTTCGGCGCTATCATCGTGTCGCAAAGCAAAGACGATATCGTACGTCTCCGCGATGTTGCCGAAGTGAATGTTGGCGCGGAAGATGAACGAACCGTGGCCCGATACAACGGACAATCGGCAGTTGGTCTCGGCATCGTCAAACAATCGAAGGCAAGCACGGTTGATGTTGCCGCAGAAGTTCGCAACGCATTGCAGGAACTATCGGGGCTTCTGCCCGCAGGCATGAAGTTAGACGTTGCGTATGATTCCTCAACCTTTATCAACGATTCGATTAATGAGGTTACGGAATCGCTGATCATCGCCATGTGTCTTGTGGTGCTCGTCGTCCTGGCGTTCCTGAAAAGTCTCCGGGCAACCACCATTCCAACAGTTGCCATTCCCATTTCAATTATTGGCGCGTTTGCTGCAGCATACATCGCCGGGTTCACGATTAATATCCTGACGCTGCTGGCATTGGTGCTTGCCATCGGTCTCGTCGTGGACGATGCGATCGTGGTGCTGGAAAACGTGTACCGCCACATGGAAATGGGAAAGAGCCGTCGGCAGGCTGCTTTTGATGGAAGCAAGGAAATCGGCTTTGCAGTGGTCGCAACGACTATTACGCTGGTCGCGGTATTTGTCCCTCTTGCATTCCTAACCGGGTCGGTCGGACGGTTGTTCAACGAGTTCGGCCTCTCGCTTGCCGTGGCAATATTGATCTCCGGTTTCGTTGCCCTCACACTTACGCCCATGCTCTCCTCCCGGATTCTCAAGCCGCTTCACGGCACAGGAACCGGATGGGTTTCGCGGTCATTCGATTCGTTCTTCGAATTCCTCAACAAAACGTACGATCGTATTCTCCGGGGTGCATTGCGGCACCGGCCGCTCATGATCGTCTTAGCATTGCTGACTGTTGCATTGAGCGTGGTGCTTTTCAAATTCCTTCCGAGCGAGCTGGTCCCCGTTGAAGATCGAGGTATCGGCTTCGGTATTGTGATTGCACCGGAAGGTGCCACACTGGATTACACGGATAAGTACATGCGTGAAGTGGAAAACCGTCTGCTCTCTCTTCCAGAGCGGCGCGCCCTGTTTACGGCAATTGGCCTGGGCTTCGGCGGCCCGGGGCGCGTAACGAACGGCTTCATGTTCCTTGCACTGAAACCGCACAATGAACGCAATAAATCCCAGCAGCAGATCGTTCAGGAACTGTTTCCGCGGTTGATTTCAATTCCGGGCGTACTGGCGTTCGTGATCAATCCACCCAGCCTCGGCGGAAGCTTCAGCTCAAGTCCCGTCGAATATGTGATTCAAGCGGACAACTATGAAGACCTGAATAAAGCTGTCGGCACAATGATGGGTGAAGCGTCGAAGCTGGGATACTTGATTAACCTCGACACCGACCTGCGCCTGAATAAACCGCAGCTCGATCTTACGATCGACCGGGAGCGCGCCGCAGGCCTCGGTGCATCAGTCAGTGACATCGGTACAACCCTGGAAACGTACCTTGGCGGACGGGCAGTCACCAATTTTAAACGGGGCACGAAGCAGTACGACGTCATCTTGCAGATGAAGCCCGCTGCCCGCGCCACACCGGATGCCATCCGGGAGATTTACATCCGCAGCGGCGGCGGAGGATTGGTACAGCTTGCAAATGTCGTACGCGTCGATGAAACCCTTGCGCCGAAGGAGCTGAACCATTACAACCGGGTTCGTTCTGCAAAAATCACGGCGAACATCGCCCCGGGTGTCAGCCTCGGGCAAGCGCTCGATGATCTCGACCGCATCGCCGCCGAGAAACTTCCGGCGGGCATGAAGCGGGAGTATGCAGGGCAATCACTGGAATACAAATCATCAAGCTCCAGTCTCTATTTCATGTTCCTGCTTGCGATCGTGTTCATTTACCTGGTGCTCGCGGCACAGTTCGAGAGTTTCGTACATCCTTTTACGATTCTTCTTGCAGTGCCGCTGGCAGTGTTCGGCGCGCTGCTGACACTGTTTATCTTCAAAGAAAGCTTGAATATTTACTCACAGATCGGATTGATCATGCTCATCGGTCTTGTTACCAAGAACTCGATTTTGATCGTGGAATTCTCGAACCAGCTTCGCGCGCGCGGAGAATCGGTGTTCGATGCGGTGGTTCATGCAGCCACGATCCGGCTCCGGCCAATCCTGATGACGTCATTCGCGACCATTTTCGGCGTGCTACCGATTGCGATCGGCATCGGCGCCGGCGCAGAGTCTCGCCGCCCGCTCGGTTTGGCGGTTGTCGGCGGACTGTTCTTCTCCACATTCTTGACGCTGGTGCTCGTGCCTGTGCTGTACACATTACTTTCACGGTACGCTAAAATTGTCACAGAGGGCGAGCTACAGGAATACAACTCTGAAGTGCCTGTGTCGGAAAAACTTGTTGCGGAGAGTACGGCAGTTGCAAAGTAAATTGGAGAGGTTATTGTAACCTTGCGAAGGTTCCGAACCTTCGCAAGGTTTAAACCAAGAAAACGACCGGATTTTATCCCGCCTTTGGCGGGACAGTCGCCCGTATAGTACTCCGCCAGTCCAAAGGACCCCTTCGGGGAGGCGGACAGGTATCCTAACCCCGCGGGGCTTTGCAACACTGCTCGGAGTAAGAGAAGAAGAAAAATCGCATTTGTAATTCATCGAAGCGTTTCTTATACTCTGTCGTTAATTCCAAAGGGCAATGAGCGTGTCACACGTTCCGTTATTCCTTAGCCACGCATCTGCTGGAAGATGGTTACGACATTCGCACTGTGCAGGAATTGTTGGGACATTTACCCCGTGAGATATCCTTTGCAACAACTCAACGCAAGGCTTGATCCTTACCCCAATTTGTAGACAAAGAGAAAAGCCAGTATCTTCAGACAGAGAAGGAGAACTGGCATGGTTGGAGAGAACACTCGTAAGAAATATGATCGGCAGTTTAAGATCGATGCAGTGAGCATGGTGGTCAAC
>JACOSY010000043.1 GCA_016178595.1 Ignavibacteria bacterium | reverse complement strand
GCGAGCAGACTGTAGATTTCGACGCGAGCACGCTCTCGTCGGGCGTCTACATCTATCGCATCGTTGCCGAGGGCTTGGATGATGACGGCAACGTCATCGGCCAGACCTTTACGCAAACGAAGAAGATGGTGTTGATGAAGTGATTGTCTTTCCAAAAAATGATCAACCCCGATCGGTATTCATCGATCGGGGTTTTCTTTTTGCCACACTCTCCAGTTGAGTCGCTTCCTGTCGGAAAGAATTCTTTAGGCTATCGAAAAAACCTCTTCACCTTCCTCCTTGGTATTCCGGCGAAAGCCGGAGTTCAAACTTTGACAAAAAAGAACTCCCGCTGTCCGCGGGAGTGACGCGAAAAGATTTCATTCCTTTTTGAGAGCTGAAGGTCGGATTTGAACCGACGACCTGCGGTTTACGAAACCGCTGCTCTACCAGCTGAGCTACTTCAGCGTACGAAACGACTGGAATTTCATGATTCAGATAAGCTTAGAGGGCCTCGGGTTTCTCTCCGTAAAACACGGTGGGGAAAAACTCTCCGACTTCAGCGCTTGTATCCTTCATCCATTCTTTTTCAGGTAATACCGTGCGCATCGTCCATTCTTTTGCAACATCGTATGCCTGTTCCGTCTCAATCATGTCGATCGTTTCCCATGGACAATACTTTACGCACAACTTGCATCCGATACAAACATCAAGATCGATCTCAACCAGCTTCTTGTGAACATCGTACTCCGGCCCGGCAACGACGTAGATGCAATCAACCGGGCACACCTCGAGGCATACTTCACATCCCGTGCATGCGGATTGGTTGACAACCGCGAGTTCCTTGGGCTTCTTTTTCCGTGCCGGAGCCGCAGGTTTCGCTGCTGCAGGAGCGGCTGGCGTCTGTACCTCGGACATTACCGTTTCCTCAATGAATAGAAACTGAATCGTGACGACATAATAAATGAAATTTTCGGCTGAGATTCAAGTAACGCAGCGGAGAGCGAAGAGCATGGAGCAAAAAAAGCGAGTATGCGAAGAACAAATAACCAATAATTGTTAGTTCCCGAAATCAAAAATCCAAATTCTAAAATCTCAATGTATTCCCGGCTCAGTCATCGCACGCAGGTCGAAAATTTTGTCGAGCTTCTCTCGAGTCAGGTATCCTTTCTCCAGCACAATCTCCTTAATGGATTTGCCGGAACGAAGAGCTTCCTTTGCAACTTCCGCAGCTTTCGTGTATCCAATGTGTGGGTTCAGTACCGTCACGATGCTTATACTTCCTTCCGCATATTCCTCGCACCGTTTGCTATTGGCAGTAATCCCGGAAACGCAGTACTTCACAAAAACACCGATTGCATTCGTGAGGATTTCAATTGCATGAAGAAGGTTGAAGGCGACCACGGGCATCATGACATTCAATTCCAATTGTCCCGCTTGTGCTGCGAGAAGGATCGTCGCATCGCAGCCGATTACCTGGAAGCAGACCATATCGAGCATTTCGGCCATAACGGGATTGATCTTTCCCGGCATAATGGATGAACCCGGTTGAACCGCCGGCAACGCAATCTCCGACAATCCGGTCTTCGGACCGGAACTCATCAGCCGTACGTCGTTGGCAATGCGAATGAGATCCTGGGCAAGATTCCGAACGGCACCGGAGAGTTCGACAAACGGCCGGAGACTTTGCATCGCCTCGAAGTAATCGTCCGCCATGCGGAACTCGATCTTGATCTCATTGCTCAATTCCTTTACCATCATTTCACGATATCGAGGATGCGAGTTCAAACCGGTGCCTGTTGCCGTTCCACCAATACCGAGCTCGCGGCAACTATCTACTGCACGTTCGATCGCTGAACGATGCTTGCGAATGTTCTCTGCATAAGCGCCGAACTCCTGTCCTAATCGGACCGGCACCGCATCTTGCAAGTGCGTTCGTCCCGACTTGATAATGGGATCGAATTCCTTTGCTTTCTTCGTGAACGATTGCTGAAGTCGATCGAGCGATTCCAGCAATCCTTGCGTCATCAGAAGGGCGGCGACGCGAATGGCGGTCGGGCAAACATCGTTGGTCGATTGCGCCATGTTCACATGGTCGTTCGGATGAATGATCGAGTAATCGCCTTTCGAGCCGCCGAGAATTTCGATGGCGCGATTGGCAATCACTTCGTTCGCGTTCATATTGTGGGATGTCCCGGCGCCGGCCTGGTAGACATCGACGACGAACCACTCGCGCAGCTTGCCGCCGACTATTTCATCGGCTGCCTGGATGATGGCATTCGCTTTCTTCGCTTCGAGCAAGCCCAGGTCCCGGTTGACCGTTGCAGCCGCTTTCTTGATGCAAGCCGTCGCTTCGATATACGCAGGTTTCGGCCGTAACCCGCTGATGGGAAAGTTCTCTACCGCACGATGGGTCTGCGCGCCGTAGTATGCATCGGCAGGAACGTGCCGTTCACCGAGCGAATCTCGTTCAACGCGTGTTTGCATGGCAATCTTCCACAGTGATGATGCTGGTATCTCTGGTAAGATACGACTTGTTAGAGTAAGTTACTACTGTCGATATCACTTGATAAGCATGGCAGAAGATTTCTTCATCCATCCATATCGCCATCCATACCGATAGAGATTGACTTTGCCGCGGATGAACTTGATTCCCTCTTTTTTCAGGAGACGAATCTGCTCCTCGTACATTCCATCAAGATCAGAGAGAGAAATTCCTCCCTGCGCATTGATGACGCGTTGCCACGGGACATCGCTGCCGCGAGGAAGATTGTGCAGTGCATACCCGACAAGGCGAGCTTGACGGGGAAGTCCGCACAACTCGGCGATTTGTCCGTACGTCGCAACCTTGCCTTTGGGAATGCGGCTCACAGTCTCCCAGATGATTTCGTAATTCGACGGCGGCTTCCGGTACGGCATGATACAGTAATTACTGCAGTAAGAGCCAGAGCAGAATGCTGATAACAAAGGAGAGTGGCGGAAGTATAAGGCCGAGGATTCGGTATTTCCAACCCGTGGCCGTAAAGTAGTCTCGTCCTATATATCCACGTGAGCGGAAGATTTGGAAAGACTCATGACGGTGAGATGGCGAAAGATTTTGAAACGCTTTGAAATTATAGTAGAGTCCGAGTCCGGCGAACGAAACAAAGACCACAAGGATATAGAGCGTCATATACACCTCCTATTTCAAATCTACGGATGATTTGATTAGAACACCATCGGCTCTGCAAACTTCGCCAGCTCAGCAGCCGACGTTTTCTCGACATTGGCATGGAGACTGTTCCCGTGCGCGTCCATTGTGACGATGGCGATGAGCTTCAACATGCTCTCTTTGAATTGATTCATGAAAGACTCTCCTTGAGCATACTCAGAAAAGATTTAATCGAATGGCCTAACTTACCAAAAATTGGGGCGGAAAGCAAAATAAAAGGGCTTCCACCTACTGTGAAAGCCCAAATAGAGACGCTCAACAGAACGTCTCCCTAAAATATTCGAATCCGATGAGATTGTCTCTCACCTAAGACAAGAATCAATCGAAACGCAACGACTTAGCCATATCGTCAACAGCTTTCCGTTCGAGCTTCCACACATCATCTCGACGTTCTTGTTCCGCTGCTTGCTCTTGAACATCATGTTCGTATGTTTTGTTCGTCGCAGCGATTGCCTTCTTCAGTACCTGTAACTGTGTGGCGACTTCTTGAAGCGTACAGTGTATCACAAGAAATTCTCTGTCTATGCTTGCCTCTTGCCATCCCGCCTGTTGACGGAACGCCGGGTTCAACGCTTTCCATTCCCGCTCAAAACTGTTTCTCCATGTTTGGGATGGAGTGCCTGACAGTTCGAAATACACTTGATATAGTGTATCAGATTTTTCTGTTTTACGGGTCTTGTCGGTATTCAGACCCACGATTCGTATCTCCGCAGTGGATGCTGCCGAAGAATGTTGTTGAGTGTCAGACATACATTACCTCGCAGTAAGATGAACGGGCTTTCCCTTTGGATCTACATACTATCGATGCTTTGACTCGGTGCACTTATCCGCCTTCTCCTCCATCATCCTGCCAACGTCCTTCGTCGTCCGATTGCTGTGGAGAACCAGATTCCTGAGCAATGAATTCCATTTTTTGGTTTCCTCGCTGCTCAACCCCGCATAGCGGGGTCAACGTGTCTTTACCGGCCTGTTCGGTTGACCGAAGCCTTCTCACCCAATCATCAAATCCCTGCTTCATTTCTTGGTGGGGCGAACTTCCCGGGAGGTGCATTCTTCGATAATCATTATTCTGCATAGTGAAATTCTCTTTTTATCACGAGGATCTTCATTGTCCATCGTGTTCTCTCTTCATCTCATGTGCAAATGCGAGGGCTTGATGCTCATCATTGAACCAATCCGACGAGATCCGCTTCTTGAACCACATGAATTTTCTCCAGCGCCGTACAATCCACGAGCCCGGGTCAGAGTCACGGTGAGTAATCTCAATGAAGTTCTGCCTTACAAAGAATCCCCCTCTGAAAGCGGAATCCCGGAAAGCGGGACAATCTCGAGCATTCGATATGATAGTCATATCCTTCATTATAATAGTAGGAGATGTTTCTCTTGAGCTTCAAGGATACGTAGGAAAGTCTCTCTTCGTCTAACGGCGTATAAGGCTTGCCACCTTTGCCACGCAACTTCGTTAATAACGCCCTTCTCGATGATGTACTCTTTTCCTGCATGTGTATGGTGTTTCGTAAAACTTGTCTGCTGTCTCATGATCGTGTTTGTTCAGGGGAATAGTTTACTATAAGAAAAGCCCCGTTTTGAAGCGGGGCTCTTGCGTCTCGTACTTCTCCCGGAGGGATGGCTTTGCCAAGTTACCGGGAATTACTTTTGGTGAGCGCTCTCGAACGCTGCCGTCCACGCTTCCGGTGTCACGTCATTAACGTGTTCGGAGAACGTGAGGGAATAGCCGTCCGGGTCTTTTACTGTGAACTGTCTGTCGCCCCAGAACTCGGTCTTTGGCTCGTTGATTACCGTGATTCCTTTTGCTTTCACTTCGGTGAAGAACTCATCGAGTTTCTTGGATCCGTTCATGCCGATGTGAAACTCAACACCGACGCCGAGTTTGTTCTTCGCCAACTCTTCCTTCGTCTGCGGCGTTCGAACGTACTCAACCGGCGAAAGCATAAGCAGAGGTGAATCGAACCCGACTGAGGCATGGGCGATTCTTCCATCCTTGCGAGTTAATTTGCCTGATGCTTGAAAACCGAGCGTCTTCGTGTAGAAGTCCAGACTCTTCTGCATGTCTTTTACCCTGATGCTCGGTGCGATTGTGTTATTTCTGCGTGTTTCCATAATGTGGTACTCCTTCATGATGTTGTAAGGTGAAGAGAAATGGCAGGCTACCGTACCGCAGAACAATGAAGAAGCAGCGAAGTATATCGAATCGAGGTAGGCTTACAACGAACGCTGTTTGACGGGACGACCCACTGCGAGCCTAAGAGAGCCTCACCCTTGAGATGACGGTGAGTACAGTGGGCCAAAAGTTAGTGTATGTAATGTAACACTTCCTCTGCCAATAGCAAGGCATTTATTATTTATTCTTGGAACTCAGAGTGTCATGGTGTAACGGTGCCCCTTCAACAGGAGAGTGTGACACCTGTATGGAAAATGCAATCACATGATTCTGCCAAATGTACCAAACTCCCGGATCGAATTCAGTCCTGGCTACACAAGCGCAGGATATAAAAAAGAGTTCCCACGTTCAAGGAAACCCTTCATCCAACCGCAGGCGATGTCGCGCGACATCACCTCCAAAAAACAAAACTAAATAAACAACGGCGCCAACACGAGGGTGATCGTCGAGAGCAACTTGATCAAGACGTGGAGCGATGGGCCCGCGGTGTCTTTGAACGGATCGCCGACCGTATCGCCGACGACGGATGCCTTGTGCGGGTCGGACTTCTTGCCACCGTAAGCACCAGTCTCTATATATTTTTTCGCGTTATCCCACGCGCCGCCGCCGTTATTGAGGAAGAGCGCCATGAGAATACCGGTAATAGTTCCTACCATGAGGAAACCACCAACCACTTCAGCACCACTTGCGCCGTGTACCGGCGAGTCTTGTGCAAGAAACAGCCCCTTGAAGATGAGCCCAACCGCAACCGGCATACCGACAACGAGCAAGCCGGGCATCACCATCTCCCTCAGCGCTGCCTTCGTTGCAATATCAACGCACTGGCCGTAATCGGGCTTTGACGTTCCTTTCATGATGCCGGGGTTTTTCTTGAACTGCTCGCGCACGTTGTTGATGATCGAGTACGCCGCACGTCCCACAGCTTTAATCGCCATCGATGAGAACAAGAAGACGAGCACCGCACCGAACATCGCGCCAACGAAGACTTCAGGCTTGTTCAAATTGATTGTGCCTTCGAAACTCGGCATGTAAATCTTCACTTCGTCGATGTACGCACTGAAAAGAAGGAACGCTGCAAGCGCGGCTGAACCGACTGCATAGCCTTTGGTGAGAGCTTTCGTCGTGTTACCGACAGAATCGAGACGGTCGGTACGTTCGCGGATCTCGTGCGGTTGCTGGCTCATTTCGACAATACCGCCGGCGTTATCGGTGATCGGTCCGAACGTGTCCATCGCGAGAATGTATGCCGCTGTTCCAAGCATGCCCATCGTTGCAACTGCCGTTCCGAAAAGCCCGGCGTGCGCCAGACCTGAGTGCTCGCCAAGGAAGTACGCTCCAACAATTGCTGCTGCAATCACCAGCACCGGATATCCCGTTGACTCCATACCGACTGCAATACCGCTGATGATGTTTGTTGCCGGACCGGTCTGCGAAGCCTCGGCAATGGACTTCACCGGACGATACTTGTACTCGGTGTAGTATTGTGTAATGAGAACAAATGCGACGGAGGTGAGAACGCCAATCAATCCGCAGAGGAAAAAGTTGAAATAGAAAGGACCAAGCAGCCAGCGCGACGCAATATAGAAACCGATCATCGCGAGGGTTGCCGTGATGTAGTAACCCCTATTCAAGGCCTTCATCGGATCTTCAGTATCGTTCGTCTTCACTATCATGATGCCGACGATGGAAGCGAGAATACCAAAAGCACGGGCCACGAGCGGGAAGAGAAGCACGCCGATCAATGTAAGCCCGGCACCTGCAAACGTCATTGTATTTGCTTTGTACAGTCCAGCCGCAAGAATCATTGCGCCGATATTTTCCGCAGCAGTCGACTCGAACAAGTCGGCGCCACGGCCAGCACAATCACCGACATTGTCTCCAACGAGATCGGCAATGACCGCAGGATTGCGCGGATCATCTTCCGGAATTCCCGCTTCAACTTTTCCAACGAGGTCGGCGCCGACATCCGCCGCCTTCGTATAAATGCCGCCGCCAAGCTGGGCAAAGAGCGCAACGAAGCTCGCGCCAAAACCATAACCGACAATCAACAGCGGGATCTTTGTGATATCATCCGTAACGCCCGTTGCCTTCACGATCGCAAACAATCCTGCAACGCCAAGCAAGCTCATCGCAACAACGAAAAAGCCGGAGACGGCACCGCCGCGCAGCGCCGGCTGTAACGCGCTGTTCATACTTTTTGTTGCGCCAGCCGCTGTGCGAATGTTCGAGCGAATCGCGACCCACATTCCCATGTAGCCTGCCGCGACGGAACATGTGGCGCCCAGAACGAACGAGAGCGTTGTCCAGAGAGCAAGGGCCGAAGCGCTTGCGGGATCATGATCGTTGTGCGCACGAACAAACGCGTAAAGAATGTAGATCAGACAGGCAAGAGCAACAGCGAGAAATGCAATTGTTCTGTTCTGACGACGCAAGAATGCTTCAGCGCCTTGCTTAATGGCATTGGAGATTTCCTGCATCTTCTCCGTTCCGGTATCGCGACGCAATACGTCACGAATCAGATACAAGGCAAACAGAAGCCCGAGAATGCTTATTCCAAGAATCAGTGTTAATTCCATAGGATGACGGGTATCCTTTCGTTTTTAGGTGACTGATTGATTGACATATATCCGTTCGGCGTAGACCAACTTAATTATTCAGAGGTTGTCCATACGTTCTCCCGCTCTTCTGAGAGAACACCTATCAACATGGTGAACAAATCCGGTTCAGAAAAACTCCGAAAGCGACTGCGCAGGAATCACAAGTCTGATTGAACGTCGAGAGGCCGAAGATATGGCCAAACATCGTACAATGAGAGAGTCGATCCGGAAAGCGGGATTAATATAGCGAAAGAAAATGAAAAAGGCGAATTTCGTATTGATTGCACGACCGGAAAAAGAAAAAGCCCGAGGTCTCATTGCTCGGGCTTTGCGCTAACGCAAGGATCAGAAAGCTTATTGTCCACATGTCATGCCGAGACTGGTGAGCCCGGTCTGTGCATCCTTTGCCTCTTTGGATTTCGGACAATTTTCAAGGACGCGACAATAGTATTTCTTCGCCTCTTCCTTGTTGTTGCTGTTTTGGTACGACTGTGCCGTCCAGAGAAGGAGCGAACAATCTTTTGGATTTAACGCGAGAGCTTTTTTCAGATATTCTAGAGATGCGACATACTTCTTCTTGGCGGCATCAGGCTCTTTTGTCTTTGTGGCATCGATAAGATGTCGCACCCCGATCATGCGGTACGCTTCCAGGAGCTGGGCATTGTACTTCCCGGCATCTCCATTCTCGCTTGCAGCCAGGGCGAGATCGATAACCTTTTTGTAAGCAGTGATTTCATCATCCGTCTGATCCAACTGACCGTAAATTTGAGCGACAATCTGCCAGGCTTGAACATGGTCGGGTTTGTACTCAACACTCTTCAACGCATGTGTTTTTGCATCCTTGAAATTCTTCAACTGCATAAGCGACATGGCGGCATTCAGGTGCGAGGCAAACTGGTAGCCACCGGCTGTATCGCAGGCGATCTTTTTCTCAAACATCGTCACTGCACTGCTGTAGTCCTTGACCTTCATATACGTCGTACCGAGGTCGTACGGAATGTCACACCGCGTGGAATCGCGCTTGAGCACGCGCTGATATATTGCGATCGCTTTGTCGTACTTCTCGGTGCCTTTATAGGCTTTTGCAAGACTGATCAGGTCTTCGGTCTTCATCGAGTCGGGATTTAATTTCTCAAGTTGCTTGATTGCTTCTTCGCTTTGTCCGGTCTTGACCAGCGCTTCACCATAAATTGCATTGATCTCGTCGTTGTCCGGGTTGCGATCGAGAACTTTCTTCGCCACAGGAACAAGGTCCTTCCAGAATTCGTTTTCCGCCAACACTCTCACATATATACTGAGGATGGACAACGAATCGGGATACATTTTTGAAAGCCGAATATAAATCGGCAATGCATTTTGCCATTGGGGTGGTTTGGCACGGACATAAATGCTGCCCAGATGCGTGAGCGCTACGGCGTTCGTTGAATCGAGTTGCAGTACCTTCATGTATGCATTTCTTGTCTCGTTGTACGATCGTGCCTTCCAGCTATACTCAGCGATCTTCAGGAAAATATCCGGCTTCACGCTATCCAGTTCTGCAGCTTTCTTGTACTGTTCGAGTGCGGGCGCTGTAAAGTGTTGCTGGGCATAAACGTCTCCGAGCAGCAAGTAGATTTGTGCATCATTGGGTGAGAGTTCTCGCGCTTGAACCAGTGCTCCGACCGCCTGATCGGCTGAGTCGGCTTTCAGGTATGCAGTGCCAAGCAGCAAAAATGCCTCCGGGTTCTTCTTGTCCTTCTGTGTCGCTTCGCGGAATGCCTCAATCGCTTTTATGTAATCACCGCGGTTCAGCGCATCCTTTCCTTCCTTGATCTGATCACTTGCAAAGGAGCGCGATACGAATGTGAGTACGGTAAGAACGGAGATGAACAATATTCTGACAGAATGCTTCACGGTTATTGACCTCTATTCGTTAGTTGGACAAGACGAACCGGCATCGTCGCCGGCACAAGACCTTGATTCAAGACAATTTTCTGCCCGGGTGCGCTGGTTACAAACGTGAGGAAGCCCGCCCCGACATTATAGACATCTGCACGGGAGTAAATGAATATTTCCCTCGTGAGCGGATAATACCGTTCGTATACGTATGCCTGGTGTGGCGAGAAATACTTTCCACGAGTTCCAAGAGAATCAGGAGCATTGGGATCGGCAAGCTCGATGACTTTCATCTTGTCTTTATTCTGATTTTGGTTCAGCCAGTTTAAGCTCAGCATACCGAAGGCCCGCGAATGATTTGTTACAAACGTTATCATTTCGGGAGATGAATTCACTATCGTTGCAGCTTTCGCGAATTCTTTCCCTTTAAGAATTGTACTTGCGACGACTTCGTATGTTCCCGAGTTTCGTGAGGGCAAACACAACTCAATCGCTCCCGCAAGATGTTTTTCTCCTTCGATCTCTTCCCAGTGCGTGATCGAACCGTTGAAGATGCTATCGAGCTGAGTCGTCCGGAGTTGGGCAACCGGGTTTTCGAGATTCGCGACAATCGCTATCGCATCGATCGCCGTCTTGTATTCTCCGAATGTCAGGTTGAACTTTTTCGCCGCATCACGCTCTTCCTGATTCAACGGACGGGAGGAAACGATCACCTTAACAGTCTCGACATTGAAGAATTGCGTGATTGCTTCCCGGGCAGTCGCCACCGTTAGACCGACGTGCGCCTGGGGATAGAGTTCCTCGAACTTTGCCTTCTCTTCCTGCATGAGCGGCGCTACCGACTCGGACGTGATGATGGTGACGCGGCCTTTTGTAGCGGTCTCCTTCCGTTCTTCCTGACAACCGATGAGAAGTACGATGCTGATTATCAGCCATCTATGGCTCAACACGTTTATCATAACTTTTCGTCGAGTCGTCGTGTTTGCCGAATGTTGCGTATTTTCATGACAGCTATGAACGTTCTGTACGTTCCGTAAAGAATCATCACCGTACTCATGATAATGCGGTAGTTTGCCTGAACATACGCAGGCAGCAGATAACCTGCAAGGATAATTATTCCAAGAATCAGAATAAGGCTCGCCGTTATCAGGCTGACGATATAGAATAATACTTGTGGATTCATTCATCACCATTTATTGGCAGATCATCGTTGCTCATACCGTGAATCCTGCAAAACTAACGCCACATCCGTTTCAAAAGAGTATCGATCATTATTCCGGCAACACTTGCATCATCGGAGAAACCGAAGCTACCCAATCGTCTCAACAATCATTCATACTTGTGGCAATTTCGACACACTCATCGTGCGAGGCGGAATCGAAACGGCACCGCTGCCCATACCATCACCGGGCCGTTATTCATCATTGCAGGAATGAAGAGCCAGCGAAGTGCTGCCGCTTTAGCAGAGTCTTCAAGCAAACTATTTTCCGATTTGATGACAAAGGCCTTCCGTGCATGCCCTTCTTTATCAATCAGAATTTTCACCCAGACTGTTCCTTCCACACTTAAACGACGAGCGAGTTCGGGGTAACCCGGCGTAACTTGACGTACCGGGATAGGTTCCTTCTCGACGAAGCGCAAGTTATCCGGTGATGGCTCAACCTCGTCAGTCAAACCACTGGAGATCGCCTCATCCGTTCCGAGTGATTCTCCTCCGTCTCCATCGGGATCGTTTTGTTCCATGGGACCGACGTCTGATTCTAGCGCTGAATCCACAAACGGTTCTGCAGTCGGAAGCGGAAGTCCGAAGAAAGCGTGGGAGAGTTTGCCTGGCAATCTTCCGGACTTTGTGGAAGCATTTGATAGGATTTCCGGTACTTCTGGAAATCTTGGAAGCACCCACATCGTATCCCGGCGCGATCCGCTATGCTCTACAGGCTGTACAGGAACAAGGAGGCTGTAGAAGTAGTAACCGGTTACCATCATGAAGTGGCACGTAATTGCCACACTTAACGCGATAGACGCATGACGGTGATAAAGCCGTTCCGCATTATGGAACCCATCAATCGACTTGAAGAACGATCCTGTTGTCATGGCAGCTCCTTTCATGATTGGTGAATCAATTGGAGGAACTGTGGCGTAGCCTGGGTTTAACCTTGCGAAGGTTCCAAAACCTTCGCAAGGTTGTATTCATTTATTCAGCTTGAACCGGAACGGCACCGCCGCCCACACTGCCACGGGGCCGTTGTTCATGAGCGCAGGCGTAAAGACCCATTGCCTCGCGGCTTCAAGCGCAGGCTCGTTGAAGATTTCCGCATCGCTCTTCATGATGACGGCCTTCTTTGCCTTTCCTTCCTTATCGACAAGAATCTTCACCCATACCGTTCCTTCGACGCTTGCGCGACGCGCGATCTCAGGATAACTGGGCTGGACTTGCTTGACCGGCACGGGCAGCTTCTCGACAGGGACGAAATCCGGCGGGTCTTCATCGATGTTGATATCCTGTTGCACTGCAACACCTGTTCCTTCACCGGTTGAAACTGTTGGAGCTTGAACTTCGGACAGCTCCTTCTGTGTTGCAATCGTCTGTTCAGGATTGACTTCCGCATCAGGAACCGGAACGGGAACACCGACGGTCGGTTTTGCTACGGGCACGCTCACATTGACTTGCGGTGCTGCTTCCGTATTCGTAATCGAAGGTGGTGGACCGAGATCACTGTACTTCATGATGCGTACGGTCATAACAGGCTCATCCTCTTCGCCGAGTATCTGCGAAAGATAATACACTCCGATGATCAGGAAGTGAGCAACAACCGCAAAGATGAGCGCAAAGGATGCGTACTTCTGATACAGGCCACGTAACTCGCGCATGCCGTACATCACCGACACGGCAACTGCTTTTGCTGACATACTTTCTTCCCTCCTTTCTACGATGATACTTTTTGGAGAATCTGCTTATCGGCGTCGAGCATCGGAGCCAAACTGAAGCGATTGATATTGGCAAGATTCAACTCGTCCATGATATCAACCATATAATGGTATTTCCCTTTGCGATCGACTTTGATAAGCGTTATGAGCCGCGGATTCTGCTGATTCTTCTGCCGAACGAGATTTCCGAGATCTTTAAACTCCACCTTCTGTGGCGGTTCAGCGCCGACATTGTAATAGATGGCGCCATCTTCTTTAACCCGCAGTGTAAGCAAGTTACTCTCGGCAACCTCTACCTGCGCTTTCTCAGGCGGCAAGTTGATCTCCATCGTCTGAGGCCGCCTCATCGAGGTGGTCAGCATGAAGAATGTCAGCAGGAGAAACGCGACGTCCACCATCGGTGTCATATCGATACGAACACCGAGACGGCGCATTTTCTTGTGTTTCTTTTTCTTTTTATCGTGCCCGCGCGGGGCGGCACCGGCATCCATTCCTGCCATAGCGAAACTCCTTCTGGTTTATTTTTCCATATCTGTTACCAGGTTGAACCTGGTGATGTTCGTCTTCTGGAGAATGTTCATCACGTCCTCGCTAACGCCATACCCGGCGTCCTTGTCACCTTTCACAACCGTGAAAAGCCGCGGGTCTGCGATTCGAGCCTGCACGAGCAGGTTTCCAAGATCCTTCGTCGACACTTCCACACTCGTCCGGAGCCTGTTCTCATCGCCGAAGATTTTCCCCATCATTTTGGGAGAATCAAAGCCGAGAAAGATGCGATCGTCTTTGGCAATCGAAATCAGCATGACCTTGGATTCGGGCAGCTTGATTGCAGAGTGCGACGATGGAAGCGATATCTGCACTTCCTCCGGAGGACGGAACTGCGTCGTCAACATGAAGAATGTCAGCAGCAGGAAGGCGACGTCCACCATCGGGGTCATGTCGACCCGCACTGACATCCTAGCCTTTTTGATTTTTGGCATAGAAGAACCCTTTCGTTCTTACTTGTTGCGAGTCGTGAGCGTCTGAACGACGTCGTAGCTCGCTTCGTCGATCATGTAGGTGAAGTTGTCGACTTTATTGACAAAGAAGTTGTACGCAACAATACCGACGATGGCTGCGAAGAGACCGAGCGCGGTGTTGATGAGCGCCTCAGAAATACCGATCGAAAGCTGGATTGCATCCGGCGCGCCGCCCTGTTGTGCAAGAGCGCGGAACGCACGAATCATTCCGATAACGGTGCCGAGCAAACCGAACATCGTTGCAATCGAAGCAATGGTCGACATAGCAATGAGATTCTTTTCGAGGATCGGCATTTCAAGTGCGGTCGCTTCCTCGATCGCACGCTGAACTTCTGCCATCTGCTTTTCGGCTTCGATCCCTTTGGTTTCACGCTGAAGCCCCTGATAGCGCTCGAGGCCTGCCCGGATGATGGTGGCGAGCGATCCACGCTGCTGATCGCATACCGCAACGGCGGCATCGGTATCGCCTGTCGAGAGGCTACGCTGAACGTTCTTCAAGAAGGTCGCAAGAGAACCGCGGCCCTGAGCTTTGCGTAGAGAGAGGAAACGTTCTACGACGAAGGTCACGACCATGATCGATAGAGTAATCAAGATCGGAACGATAACACCTCCCGTGTAGACCTGGCCCATGAGGTTGAGGGGTTTTTCACGGCCTGCGCCGTCGGAGAAGTTACCTGGATGGCCGAGCACGAACTGGTAGATGACGATAGACGCGACAAGGGCGCCAATAACCAGCACGAAGACAAATGTCGATTGCTTCATGTGAGTTGGACTCCTATGAATTGTGAAACATGAGTTGAGATTATGTGGTTGATTTCGTACTTACAAAACTTTGTATTGCGTCGTCCATGCTATCAAAGACTTCAAAAGTATCGATGAGCTTGGTGATAACGAAGAGATTCTGGACGTTCTTGCTGATTCCCACCAGCCGCACTTGTCCTGCGTTCCTGGCATAGCTCGCATGCGCGGCGATGAGGGCGCCAATGCCGGAACTATTCATATAGTTGACGCGCTGGAGGTCGATGACCAGGCATTTGTTTCCCTGTTCGATGAAATCGGCAACAGTGTCACGAAGAGTGTCTGTGTCACGATCACCAACGAGTGAACCTTTGAGTTCTATGATCGCAATTCTGCCGCTCTGTATCGTTTTCGACTTGATGGCCATTGTATGTCTTCAAATCCCGGTGGAACTGATACTGAACATGTATTCCTTCTGTGCGTGATGACGTTGAATAGATCGAAGCATAAGGCAAGTGTACTGCTTGTCTACTTTAGAGTGAGACAAATCTAATGCCAGAAGTAAGTGGAAATTCTCCGGAGAGAATGTTATAATCGTACAAAAACAATGAAAAATAAAACGAAGAACAGACGCTATGAAGAACGCGGCTTGCAGATTGCAACCGTTCGGGAAAGTAGGAGCCTGTTATCACTAAAGACGTTGCAGGAAAAGCAATTAGATCGATTGCAATCTGCAAGAAAGGAATTTGTTAGAGGCCGTACTTCTTTCGCTTCCTCCACAGTGTAGCCGGGTCGATCTCGAGAACACGAGCTGCCTCTTCAAGATCCCCGGCAACCCGAAGCACACGAGCGATATGTTGCTTCTCTATCTCATCAAGGGAAAGGAGTCCTGCAACACTCTTTTCCTCTTGTTGAAGATCGGAAGGAAGATGCCCCGGCTCTATTGTGCCACTCTTCGCGAGCAGTACTGCGCGCTCCATAGCGTTCTCCAACTCACGGACATTGCCGGGCCAGCGATACCGCGTCAACAACCTCAGTGTCTCCGGAGAAATCTGCATGTCCCTTTCCGGCGAAAGCTTCTTGAGAAAATGGGTGATGAGGAGAAGAATATCTTCAGGACGCTCGCGCAATGGCGGCAATGTGATTCGGATTGCATTCAGTCTGTAATAGAGATCTTCACGGAAGCTCCCTTCCTCGAGCGCTTCTGAAAGTCTTCTGTTTGTCGCGGCGATCACTCGCACATCGATTTTATGCGTAACGCTATCGCCCACGCGTTCGAACTCACGATGTTGCAGAAACCGTAATAGCTTTACCTGCGATGCCGGTGGAATTTCCCCAACCTCGTCAAGGAAAACCGTGCCTTCATCTGCCAGTTCAAATCGTCCTGCTCGACCCTTGAATGCACCCGTAAACGCACCTTTCACGTGACCGAACAACTCACTTTCAAGGAGGTTTTCCGGAAGTGCCGCGCAGTTTACCTTCACGAACGGTTTTTCCCGTCGATTGCAGTTTCGGTGAATAAGCTGCGCAACCAGCTCCTTCCCTGTTCCGCTTTCTCCTTCGATCAAGACCGTCAGCGGACTTTCAGCAATCTGCTTGGCAAGCTCGATCTGCCGACGCATAAGCGGATTCCGTGTGATAATATCCTGCCCGATATGCTCTGCAGAAAGCTGTTGCCGCAGTGTCCGAACTTCAACCTGCAGCTTATGGTGTTCGAGAACTTTCCCGGTAAAGACTTGAAGCTCTTTGAGATCGAAGGGCTTTTGCAGAAAGTCAAATGCCCCGAGCTTCATTGCTTCGACAGCGCTATCGATGGAACCGTGGGCAGTGAGGATGACACAGGTGGTGATCGGCGATCGAAGGCGGATCTCTTTGAGGACTTGCATTCCATCGATGGGTTCCATCTTTAAGTCGATAAACGCGATATCGTACTTTCCATCTTCGAACTGATCTAATGCATCGCAGGGATTTCCAAATGACTCGACATCCATGCCAATCGCCTGGAGACCGATGGAGAGCGTTTTCAGGATATTTGGCTCGTCATCAACAACGAGCGCTCGCCCACGCATTGTCATGCAATCGCCCTGCGCTCCACCGGTAACCGAAATGAAAACGTCGAGCCCTTGCCAGGCTCACTCTCAACCCAGATTCTTCCGCCGTACAGCTCGATGATTTCCTTTGCAATCGCCAAACCGAGTCCGACACTTCCTGGCGTCGAATCGAAGGTCTGCTTCACCTGGACAAACTTATCGAAGATTTTGCCCAGGTATTCTTGCGAAATACCCCGCCCCGTATCCTTCACCTGTACAAGCAACATATCACTTCCATCATGACCTGCGTACACTTCAACACATCCGCCGCTATTCGTATAGCGAAGCGCATTGCTCACCAGGTTGGAAATCACCCACGATAACTGCTGCTCATCACCGACGAGCCTTGGCATATTTTTCTCAAGCACTAACTTTAAACCGACGCCCTTTTCCCTGAAGGGGAGCTCATGTGGTTGAACAGAGGACTCGATAACCTTTCGAATATCCAACACTTCTTCGCGAAATTCGATCTTGCCTGCTTCAAGCTTCGAGAGTTGCAGGAGTTCGCGAATGAGTTTTGTGAGACGTTCACAGTCACGCTTCGAAGCTTCGAGGAGTTCTTCCTGTGAGGACGTTAGCGGCCCAAGTATCTGCTGCCGCAGAATATCGACGCTCATATTGATTGACGTCAGCGGCGTACGGAACTCGTGCGAGACAGCAGCCATAAAATCGGATTTCATTTTGTCGAGCTCTTTGAACTGTGTTACATCTTGCAAGATCAGAACAACTCCTCGCCGGATTCCTTGCGGTGTCGCTATTTCCGAAACCTGCGGACGCACATATACTTGATGGCCCTTGTGGTTGAACTGTATGTAAGGACTGCTTCTCTGCGCATTATCCGCATTATCATTGTGCGATCTCAATATTCCGAGGAGCCGATCATCAGCGAGATAGGCGGAGATTGGTTTTCCGACAACGTCCGTTTCTCTGACGCTGAGAAGATCTTCCGCTGATCGATTCATCAGTTGAATCGTACCTTCGGAATCGCAGACGATGAGAGCATCGGAGATGCTCTCCACAATTGTTTCAGACTTCTGTTTTTCCGCGAGAATGTTGTCGATATTCATTTCTTCGAATTTTCGGAGCCGTTCGGTCATCTTATTAAATTCACGACTGAGCTCGCCAATTTCGTCATTCGTCTCAATATCGATTTTTAAGTCAAGGCGACCGCGCCCAATTTGATTCACTGTTTGCGTCAATCGTTCCGCAGGCTCAATAATCCTTTTCGTAAATTGCATCATCGTAAGAATGCTGAGCACTGTCGCGAACACTGTTGCGAAGAGCACTGCAATGATGGCTTCGTCGGATGTCGACTTCGTTTGTTTCGCTACTCGCTTCATCTCTTTCTGATTGATCTCGATGAGCCAGAAGCAGTTGTCCGACAACCGCTGAGAGAACGGTCTTACAATATTCGCATAATAGGCTTTCGCCCGCTCGAACTCTTGTCGCTCGGAGAATGCGATCAGCGAATCTGAGTTGATGAGGTAACCCTCGTACGTCAATCGAATGTTGTCGAGGATCGAGCCGGCATCAGGCAATGCACGATTGTCATTCGCCGCCTGGAACCACTGGAAGAAGTCATCTTTCGCCTGCGTAAACTTGATCTTCCCATTATTGATATCCCGATTCATGATTGAGGATAACGCATCTTCGTGCTGCTCGATCGTGCTCGCCATTTTCTCAGCAGCCATGATGTTGGAAAAATTCTCGGTGAGAATCGTGTTGAGAGAACTGGTAAGTCTGCCAAAGTTGTAAATTGCCCACGCGGTTGCAGCAATGTTGATCGCAACCAGGACGACGTACCCAAAGCCGACCTTAAAGCGAAGACTATAAAGGAATGGAATCTTCATCGTACCCTGTTTGCTTAATATATCCAGAAAGTGAAGAAAATTCAACCATTTGACTTTTCAGCGTTTTCTTGGTATCATAAGCCTCATTTTTTCTCAACATCGACTTCGTAGACTAATTCTGTATGGAACTTTCCACTAGCCGACCACGAGTGCTCGGTTGGCTCCGCAGTGCTGCGATCCTCGACGGCGATTGGGGAACGAGCATCTGCTACGTCCTCGGTATTGCATTCTTTCACGCCGGCTACTATAGCGGATGGCATCTCATGATGATGCTTGTCTTCACGACGATTATTGCTTTCAACTATATCACCATTTGCAGGCTCTATCCGAATGGAGGAGGAGTCTACAGTTCCGTGAGTCACCGTTCGCGCACCCTGGCGGTTGTAGGCGCATTGCTTCTGAGCGCCGACTATGTTATCACAGCATCTCTCTCCGTCCTCGATGCTTGCCATTACCTTGCGCTCGAATTCCCCGAAGGTTGGGCCATCGGCATTATCCTGTGCATAGGAGTGCTGAACTGGTTTGGCCCCCGTCATGCCGGTACAGTCGCAATCGCAATTTCTGCTGCGACACTGCTGGGACTCCTGGTCTTGTTGACGGCGGTATTCCCGACCGCAGCGCGTAACATCAACCTTCAGCCTGCACCGGGCGGACTATTGCCCAATTGGCATTTCTTCGTCGCGATCATCCTCTCGATCTCCGGTATCGAAGCGATCTCCAACATGACGGGATTGATGAAGAACCCGGCGAAGGATTCCAGGAGAGCGATCTTTGCCGTCCTTACAAAAATTTCCTTTGCGACGATCATTCTTGGATTTGCGATGCTTGCAATTCCCAGCTTGAGTCCCGAGACACATAAGGAGGAGATGATCCGGTATCTTGGCGAGTATTATGTCGGCGGTTGGTTCGGACCAATCATCGGATTTGCCCTGGGATTCCTTCTTATCTCCGCAGGAAACACTGCACTGAATGATCTCGTGTCCATCCAGTTTCTCATGTCTGTTGATGGAGAACTTCCAAGCAATCTTCGGCGATTGAACAAGTATGGTGTGCCGGTTATTCCGTTGTTTGTTGCAATTGCACTCCCAATTATTATCTTGCTTCTCATTCATGATGTCATTACGCTTTCGGCGCTCTATGCAATAGGAGTCGTCGGCGCAATCATGATCAACGTGGGTTCCACCGGCACTGATCGATCACTTCAATTGAAGCCCTGGAGTCGATTTTTCATGCTCGCGTCGGCGGCATTACTCTTTTTCATTGAGACAACGATTGCTATCGAGAAGACAAAGGCATTGGCGTTTGCATCATCGGTTTTGTTTATAGGATTGTCGGCCCGCGCAATCGCAAAGCGGCAGCGGCTGGCAATGGAAGCCGCTCCACCTGTCGCAGCCGCGCCCGCTCCGGCAGTCTCGGCCGTACAACGGCCTGAGGCAATCCCTTTTACCAGTCGGATGCTCGTGGCTGTGCGCGGCGGCGGCGAACGGTTGCTACGTCAGGCATGTGAGGACGCGAAACGGCAACATGCATTCCTTTTCGTCCTCAACATCAAGCAAGTTTCAGTGGCCGGTATCCTCCCGGAAAAAATGCCTGCCGAGTCCTTCGTCGATAATCAGTGGATGGATACCATCTGCCGTGAATACACGATTCCCTTCAAGGTCATCAGCATCCTCTCTCCGGAGATTGGCTACACGATTGCAGAGCAGGCAGCGACATTGGGCGTGGATCGGGTGGTTCTCGGCTCGACGCAACGATCGCTCGTAGAGCAAGCATTGCGTGGAGACGTCATCAGATCCGTCTCGGAACTCCTGCCGGAGGAAATCCAACTCTCAATTTACCGCGCGTGAATTAGTCCTGATCCTTGGTAAGTTCCTTCAACCGATTCTCGATCTGCTCGATGTCGATCGGCTTGCGAAGGATACCGAAGACTCCAACCTTGCGTGCCTCTGCCAGCACCCGCTCGTCTTGGAATCCTGTAATGAAGAGAAATGGGATTGATGAGGTTTCCGGTATGCCTTTAACCCGTTTGAACATTTCGAAGCCACTGAGCCGGGGCATCACCACGTCCGAGATGATGACATCGGGCATGAAGCTCTGGACTTTCTCGAGTCCTTCTTGCCCATCGTTGGCAACTTCGACTTCATAGTTGTCCATCTGCAAAAGATCCCGCATCAAATCAGTGAAGCCCGCTTCGTCATCGACGAGCAGAATCTTCCGTTGCCGTTTTTCTTTGGTCATGATATGCTCCGTTTCAGCAATTCTGCCGCAATATAGAGAATGCAAACTGAAGAATCAAGTAGTTCGGGGAAAACCCGGCGGAGAAAAATACTCATGTAGCCTCGCCGCTCGCTACCACGCGGTACCGGAACGAAGAACGGCTACGATGACATAGCCAATCAGCAATGAAAGCACGATAATGATTCGGAGGCGTGTCTCTTTTGACATCGGCGATAATGTACGGGATTTCCGCCAATATTCAAAGTGGTTCCCACCTTCCCGAGAACGTGCTTGCATCCATCCGTCGAACTCCGTATCTTCATCCTCATTGATTTCATCGCTTAACTAAAAGGAACCAATGTACCATGCACCGTCTCTTCCACATTCTTCTCGCAATTACACTCTTTAGTTTCGCTCGCTCCGACGCACAGACGACAAAGAGTGATTCAACCACCGGCAAGGATACATCAAAGAAAGCCGAGCAGAAATGGGACGTCACTGCGAAGCATGGCCCGGTCACGGAGATTGAATTCGATACCGACGAAGGTACCTGGATCTCCTGCGACGTAAGCCCGGATGGAAAGAAGATTGTCTTCGACCTGCTTGGCGACATTTACATCATGCCAATCACCGGAGGACAGGCGACGCTCCTCGCCGGTGGATCTGCATACGAAGTTCAGCCACGGTTCAGTCCGGATGGAAAGAAAATTTCTTTCACCAGCGATCGCGACGGCTGCGATAACATCTGGATGATGGATGTGGATGGAAAAAATCCAATGCAAATCACAAAGGAGAAGGAACGACAAACGAATAACGCGGTGTGGTCGCCAGACGGACAGTCCATCGTCACGCGCAAGCATTACCGTAACACACGATCGCTTGGCGCCGGTGAAATGTGGATGTACTACATCGACGGTGGGGACGGATTGCAACTGACGAAGCGACGCAATTGGGAACAAGATGCCGGCGAGCCGTGCCTCTCGCCTAACAGTCGGTATCTCTACTACAGTGAAGATGTAAGCCCGGGTGGAGGATTCCAGTACAATAAAGATCCCAATGGAACCATCTACGTCATTCAACGCCTCGATCTTCAAACCGGAAAGACGGAACAATTCATCAATAGTCAGGGCGGAGCGGCACGGCCTCAAGTATCTCCCGACGGAAAAACAATCGCCTTCGTCAAACGCGTCCGGTTGAATACTGTACTCTATCTGTACGATATCGAAACGGGAAAAGAAACACCTATCTACGATAATCTCAACCGCGACGCACAAGAGACGTGGGCGATGTTCGGCGTGCATCCGGGATTTGCATGGATGCCTGATGGAAAATCCATTGTCATTTCCGCCAAGGGACACCTCTGGAAGATCGACATCCAGTCCAAACAGGCAGTGCAAATTCCCTTCTCTGTTCATGTGAAGCAAGCGATCACGGAGGCTGTGCGCTTCCCCCAAGAAGTTTCTCCGGAAAAATTTGAAGTAAAGATGCTTCGCTACGTGACCGTCTCTCCCGACCAACGGTCGGTCGTGTACACTGCTCTTGGCAAGCTGTACATCAAACGGCTTCCGAACGGAACACCGAAACGAATTACAAACGGTGAGAAGAACTTTGAGCTTTTTCCCTCCTTCTCGCATGATGGAAAGTGGATTGTATACTCAACGTGGAACGATGGGGAATACGGAGCGATCTGGAAAATTCATCCGGACGGATCCTCTGCAACAAAACTCACCCCGCGCAAGGGACATTACTTCGAGCCGAAGTTCTCACCCGATGACTCGAAGATCGTATTCCAGCGCGGCGGCGGCGACAACTTGCGAGGTAATCTCTACAGCAAAGATCGAGGAATCTATTGGATGCCCGCAGGTGGCGGCGAAGCGATATTCATTACCGAGGAGGGATCCGATCCGGCCTTCAGTAAATCCGGAGATCGGATTTTTCTTTCATCGAACGAAGGAGACAAGAATGCTCTCATCAGTGTTGGATTGCATGGCGAGCAGCGGCGTGTTCATTTTCTCTCCGACAATGCGGTCGAGATCATTCCTTCACCGGATGAGAAGTGGATCGCAATTGTCGAGCGCTTCAATGCATACATTGCCGTCTTCCCGAAGACCGGCCAGCCGGTCACGTTCAGTCCCGTTACTACCGACTACCCGATCAAGCGAGTATCACGAGACGCAGGATCGTACCTCAACTGGTCATCCGATAGCAAAAAGCTGTACTGGTCGCTTGGCCCGGAATTGTATTCACGCGACCTGACGAACACATTCAAATTCGTTGAAGGCGCTAGGGACAGCATTCAAGAAAAGCCCGATACCTCGGGCCTCTACATCGGTTTCTCGTATCCGACCGACGTTCCGACCGGCTCTATCGCGCTCATTGGTGCAACTGTCATCAGCATGAAGGGCGATGAAGTGATTCCGAATGCTACAATTCTCGTCGAGAAGAATCGTATCAAGGAGATTGGTCCTTCGAGCAGCGTTCTTGTTCCTACCGGAGCGGCCAAAGTTGACGTGAGTGGAAAATATGTCATGCCGGGCATGATCGACGTGCACGCGCACGTGGGCTTTGAGTCGCTCCCGCCGGAGACGAACTGGAGATATTATGCAAACCTCGCGTTCGGCGTCACCACCACGCATGATCCATCATCCAACACCGAGATGGTCTTCTCGAACTCTGAAATGATCAAAGCCGGAATGATGATTGGCCCGCGTCTGTATTCCACCGGCGCTATTCTGTATGGTGCTGAAGCAGCCTTCAAAGCCGTCATCAACAACTTTGATGACGCGATGTCGCACCTTCGACGGCTCAAAGCGGTCGGTGCATTCAGCGTGAAAAGCTACAACCAGCCGCGGCGCGATCAACGACAACAGATCATCGAAGCAGCGCGCGCACTCAAGATGATGGTGGTGCCGGAAGGCGGCTCCACGTTTTTCTGGAACATGGAAATGATCCTCGACGGCCACACCGGCGTCGAGCATTCGCTCCCCGTCTCGCCGCTCTACAAAGACGCGATCACTCTTCTCGCAAAGAGCCATACCGGCTACACTCCCACGTTGATCGTGAGCTATGGCGGCCTTTTCGGCGAGAACTACTGGTACATGAAAGAAAAGGTATGGGAGAACGAACGCTTGCTCACCTTTTCGCCGCGCGAGATCATCGACTCGCGATCGCGTCGCCGGATGATGGCAGACGATGACGATTTTAACCACATCGAGAATGCCAAAGCCGCCAAAGCCGCACTGGATGCCGGTGCAAAAGTCCAGCTCGGTGCACATGGACAGCTTCAGGGTCTTGGCGCCCACTGGGAACTTTGGATGCTCGCGCAAGGGGGAATGACGCCGCTCGAAGCAATCCGGTGCGCGACATTGTACGGCGCATACTACCTTGGTCTCGATCATGATATAGGCTCACTCGAACCCGGAAAGCTGGCCGACTTAGTTGTGATGGATAAGAGTCCCCTTGAGAACATCCAGAATAGCGAATCCATTCGTTATGTCATGAAGAATGGCCGGCTCTATGATGGAAAGACGATGGATGAAATCGGCAACCATCCAAAGAAACGTGAGAAGTTCTTCTGGGAATAAACAGCGGCACGCCGCCTTTGCTGTATTGACATTCGAATTTTACTTTTGTAATTTTTCGCGGTAAGAAAAAATCTATTCACTTATGGGGGAGAGGAATGGGACACAACTTGAAAATGCTATGCGTCGACGACCATCCGGATCTTCGAAAAAGTTTGCAGGAGCAGTTCGCGGCTGAGGACTTTGACGTCGATACCGCTGAAGACGGACTGGCCGCATTGGAGAAAATCAAGAATACTCACTACGATATCATCCTCCTCGATATCGGCATGCCACGGATGGACGGGATGAAGGTCTTGAAGGAGATGAAGAAGCTCAACAAGTACACAAACGTCATCATGCTCACAGCTACCGACGACGTGCCGACTGCCATTGAATGCGTGAAGCTCGGCGCAAAAGATTACATCTCAAAGCCGTACGATCCGGAGGAGTTGCTGCACGTCGTGATTAAAGTTCTGGGAGCGTAACCGCCAAGGATTTTTCAGTGGTTGGGAATTACCGGCTCGGGAGGACTTGCGGCGCTATCGAGATTGCCGAGAGCGTCGCGTTGTGCATCGTATGCCTTCGTACCTTGTCCGAGCTTATAGGGATTCGGCGCGGACTTCGTGCTTTCTTTCTTGATGCTTTCCATCTCTGCCTTCAGTCTTCGCCGATTCGATGCACGCTGGCAGGAGATGTTACTCAACACGCATACGAGTAATAGGAGGTACAGTGTAGGTTTGTATTGAATACGTCCCATCATACCTGATCGGAATGGGCAGGCACGGTGTGCTACTGCGTCTGCCCTTCAGCTGTTTTCTGTACGCTTTTCTTCTCCTTCTTTCGATACATGATACCGATTGGGATAATGACGCAGTAGCCAAGAAGGAGCAGTATTGGTGAAAGCGTCAACTGCCGGAAGCCTTCAACGGTATTGCCGGAGAGTGCGATGTAGCCAAGGACGATCGTCAGCAAACCAATGCCGATGATGACGAAGTTTTCTTTTTCAAGCGGAAAAATATCGTCGCGTTTCTGTTTCTTGGCGAACTTTCCCTTTTCAACTTTTGCCATAGGTCCCTTCCAAAATAAGATTTCGTGAGTGTAAAATTTAAGAAAAAAGCAGATAAAAGCAAGTTCACGAATCCAGAGCGTGCAGCTTGCCATCCAGCATACGAAAAACTCTGTGCGATCTCTCGGCAAATTGTTCGTTATGAGTGACGATAATGAAGGTCTGATTCTCCAACCGGTTCAGCTCCCACAGCAACTCGTGCAACTGCCGGCTGCTGACCGAATCAAGGTTGCCGGTGGGTTCATCGGCGAAAACAATCTTTGGATTGTTCGCAAGTGCGCGGGCGACTGCGACACGTTGTTGCTCTCCTCCGGAAAGCTCGCTCGGCTTATGCTCAAGACGTTTCGATACCCCTACTCGCGAAAGAAGTTCTTTCGCCCGCCTCTCAGCTTCCGATTTGGTTCCGCGATGAATCATTATCGGGATCATCACGTTCTCGAGTGCTGTGAATTCGGGTAAGAGATGATGGAATTGGAAGACGAACCCGACAGTGCTTCCGCGAAGCCGTGCAAGCGCATCATCACTTACGGTAACGATGTTCTTCTCCTGCCAATACACTTCTCCTTCCGTCGGTCGATCGAGTCCACTGAGGATGTGCAGCAATGTGCTCTTGCCAGAGCCGGAAGCGCCAACGATGGAGACAATCTCGCCGGCATTCACTCGTAAATCAATGCCAAGCAGGACATGAAGACCCGATTGCGCTTTCTGGTCGAGCGTGAAGTGTTTGTGAATGTTTGAGCAGCGCAGGATTGGCGAAGTCATTTCATTCCCATCGTAAGGCTTCAGCAGGAAGCATTGATGCGGCCCGGCGAGCCGGGTAATACGCGGCAAGAATCGTTAGTCCCATCGATGACACTGCGATGGCAACAAAGTCTGCCAAATGAATCTCGACAGGTATCGCGGGAATGATGTAGATGGTCGGATCGAGCGGGAAGAGATGGTACCGCACCTGGAGCCAAAGAACAAACAGTCCGAGCAGCACTCCCATAATCGTTCCGATCATACCGATCAGCATTCCCTCAGCCATGAAGATGCGTACGACGCTCTTCGTCGTCATGCCCATGGCTCTCAGCACAGCAATATCGCGTCGCTTTTCAATGACAGCCATCGTAAGAGAGCCGAGCATGTTGAATGTCGCAACGAGGATGATCAACGACAACAGTACGTAAGCAGACCAGCGCTCAATTTTCATGACGGAATAGAGGTTCTGGTGCAAATCGTACCAGGTGGAAATCATGATATCCGCTGGAAGATGTTGTTGCAACTCTTCTTTCACTTCTTCCGCCCGCGAGAAATCATCCAAACGAATCTCCATCCCGTTGTATCGCCCCTCGAAATTGAAAAGTCGCTGCGCACGTCCGGTTGAGATGTAGGCGTAGCTTGCGTCGTAGTCCTTATTGTTTGATTCAAAAATGCCGGCGACACGAAAGCGGATCGTTTGCGGCGCTGCAAAGCCCGATAGCGCCGTCTGGAAACCGTACGGACTGATGATCGAAATCTCATCCCCCACAACTGTTCCCAGGCGATCAGCCAGTGTCATCCCGATGACGATGCTGCCGTCGCCCGCCGAATCTTTGAGTGAGAGCGCACCGAGCACCATCTTCTCGGCTAATCCCGACACGCCGGCGACTTGCCGTTCATCAACACCACGAAGAAAAACGACACGGTTGAGTGTTTGCACAACCAGCATCGCCTTGCCCGTAATGAATGGTGATTCGGCACGAACATGCATCGTCGCCTTCACGACGTGCTCGATGCTGTCATGCTCTTCTTGCGTAAAGCCACCACGTTTTTCAATTCGGATATGAGGATCGAAGCCGACAAGCACCGATGTGACAACACCGCTGAAGCCATTAAAAACCGATAGAGCCACAAGCAATGCCGCGACACCGATCGTAATCCCACAGATTGAGATGATCCCTATAACGTTGATGAAGCGAACTTTCCGCTTCGAAACGAGGTATCGTCGGGCAATCAATGTCTCGATGCTTTGTCCCATCTACCCAAACCGAAATGCAGTGACTGGATCGAGTTTTGCCGCTGCACGAGAAGGCAGGAGCGTGGTGAGGAGGCAGAGAAGCATTGCAGCTGCGGTCACGAGAACGAAATTCGCGGGCTTCAATGAGATTGGAACAGTGCTCATGTAGTAGATATCGGAAGGGAGCGAAATCAGTTGAAACTTCATTTGCACCCAACAGAAACCGAATGCGAGAAGATTGCCGAGGATGACTCCGAAAGTAGCAATGACGAGACCCTGGAGAATGAAGATCGAGCGGATGAGTCGTTGCGTTGCACCCAACGCTTTGAGAACCGCGATCGCTCGGATTTTTTCCAGAACGAACATCAAGAGAGTTCCAATACTGTTGATCGTTGCAACCACGATAATGAGACTGAGGAGAATCGGCGAAAGCTTCTTCTGCAATTCGGCCCACGAAAAGAGATTGCGATAGAGCTGAAAGACCGTTTGCGTGTAGTGCGGATAGTGAAGAGTCTCCTGCACCTGCCCTGCAATGAGATCGATCTCATTGATGTCATTCACGAGTACCTCATAGCCTGTGACGTTGTCGCCAAGTTGAAATAACTTCTGCGCATCTTCAAGCCGCGTATAGGCATAGACGTCATCGAATTCTGCCATGCCGGACTCATAGATGCCGACGAGCAGGAATTGCATCGCGCGGGGCTGCAAAGCTTCGCCTTGCCCGGCCGGCAATGCAAACACAACGAGTTTATCGCCGACTCCGACATTGAGCCGGTTGGCGAGCTTTCTTCCAATAATAATTTGTGAAGTCCGTTCGGATGCTGAGGAAAGGAATTTTCCTTCAATGAGATGCGTGCGAGCGGTTGAAACATCAAGTGATGGATCGATCCCTTTGAGAAACACTCCATCCACCGCATCTCTCGACCGAATCATCCCTTCTTTCGCTGCGTACGGCGCAATCGATTTCACTCCGGGAACATTGTCTCGAACACGTTCAAGCGATTGCCGGTAATGTGCAAGTGGAATGTTTTGGAACCCGACGACCTCGATGTGCGACGTGAAGCCGATAACTTTTTCTTTGATCTCTTGCTCGAATCCGTCAAGAATGGAGAGCGTGATGATGAGCGCCGCTGTCCCGAGTGTGACGCCAAGAATAGCAAAACCGGTAATGAAGGAGAGGAATCGATCACGACGGTGAGACTGCATGTACCGCTTCGCTATGAACCAGGAGAGAGACAAAAGATTTTCGATTTTAGAATTTTGATTTTGTAATGAGGAAACAGGTGCGTGTCATCGGTTTTCTCTTCCTTCCATCTGCGTATTCTCAGCCCTTGACTTTTCACCTATTTATTTTTCGGCCCGAATTCCATCAGATATGCCTTGATGAACTCATCAAGGTCGCCATCCATGACAGCTTGCACGTTGCTGGTTTCAACATCCGTCCGATGATCTTTCACCATATTGTAAGGGTGGAAGACGTACGAGCGAATTTGACTTCCCCATTCGATTTTCTTCTTCGTGCTATTGATCGCATCGCGTTTCGCTTCTTCTTCTTCCTTCCGCATCTGGTAGAGGCGTGACTTCAACATCTTCATCGCGCGCTCTTTATTCTGGAACTGCGACCGCTCCTGCTGGCACGCAACGACTACACCAGTCGGTATATGCTTGATACGAACAGCGGTCTCGACCTTGTTGACGTTTTGTCCGCCTTTCCCGCCGGATCGAAATGTTCCAATATCGAGATCAGCCGGATTTATTTCAATCTCGACTTCATCCTCAATCTCGGGATAGACGAAGACAGAAGCGAAGGAAGTATGCCGGCGTGCATTCGCATCGAACGGCGAGATGCGAACCAGCCGGTGAACTCCGCTCTCGGCTTTCAAATAGCCGAAGGCGTTCATCCCTTGCACTTCGACGGCGACACTCTTGATCCCTGCGCCTTCGCCGGCTTGTTCATCGAGGAGAAACGTCTTGAATCCTTTCTTCTCACACCAGCGCAAGTACATGCGCAGCAACATCTCTGCCCAGTCCTGCGACTCCGTCCCTCCGGCGCCCGAATGGATCGTGAGGATGCAGTTCTTCACGTCATCCTCCCCGCTCAGCATGTTGCGGAATTCCAGATCTTCCAATCCTTGCCGGATGTGCGTTACTTCGGATTGGAGTTCATCGGCAAACGAAGCATCGCCCGATTCTTCGGCAAGATCGAGGAGAGTTTGAGCATCCTGCATTTTTCTCTTGATGGCAGTCCACCCATCCACCCAGATCTTCCGCTGGTTGAGCTGCTGCATGATCTTCTGCGCCATAACGTTGTCGTTCCAGAAATCAGGCGCGTGAGCGCGGGCTTCGAGATCGGCTATTTCTTTTTCTTTGGTATCGAGGTCAAAGATACCCCCGGAGTGCGGAAAGCTTACTCTCGAATTCGTGCAATGTCTCTTTGATGTTTTCAAACATAAGTTCTTCCTTTTCACAGTAGATGAATGGATTAAACAAAGCGCATAGCAAACCACATCCTTTTATCCCTTAATCTGCTGTGAATCCTTTTCGTCTATTTCAATCACCATTCTTAGCATCGCACTGCTCAGTGTCTTGCCTTGCGCATCGTTCTTTAATGAAACAGTTCCACCACCGCCAAGCGAGTTGTGCAGAAGAAAGTTGATGGCATAGAGATTCGGCATCTCGAACCGCTCTACGTTGCCATGACAAATTCCTTCGAAATGTTTCTTCACCACTTCCGTCGTGACATATTTTTGTATGATCGGATAATATTCCGGCTTCCGTGCGATGAGCCCGACGTTGCCGGTATCTCCTTTATCGCCCGAGCGTGCGTGTGCAATTTGGAGAAGTTGGAGTTTCATCATTGTCTCGCTTCGGAACTCATCTACCGTTATACTTCCTGTACAATCACTTCCGCCTTCACCGCGTCCTTCTGCATCAGTGCCGGCCAGTAGGCGATGACCTCGCTTGGTTTCGGTCTGCCGCCTGCAAACCCGGTTACAGCGGGTGGTCCCGTGAGAATCAACGGCGCAATCTCCATCCCGAACCGCTCGACGGCTTTATAATCATGTCCCCGCACACCGACACGCAGAACGACTTCGTTGATCACGTTTGGCATCTCCGCGATGGGGCCGTGACAGGAATTGAGGCCGAGGAATTCCGTCCTGATCTCGTCGAACTGCAATCCAAGATCAGCAAGTCTCGTGCGAAGAATTTGATCCGCCGCTTTCGCTTTTTCCAATGCATCGGGCCAAGCGTATGTGAGCGTTCCGACTGCCGTATACCCGTCGGAATATGACATTGAAACTTTATACAGATTGGTGGCCGGTCTTCCCTTCACGCCGGAAAACTTGACGCGATCTTTTCCAACTTGTTCCAACCGGATTGTGGTAAAGTCTGCGATGCACTCCGGTGTAATGTAATTCGCCGGATCTCCGATTTCATATAACAGCTGCTCGCTCACCGTCTGCACGCTGACAAGTCCGCCGGCGTTCTCATGCTTCGTAATAATAATTTCACCATTCGGATACGCTTCGGCAATTGGGAACCCGATGTGTGCCAGGTCAGGCACTGATTTCCAATCCGCCGAAAAATTTCCACCGGTTGCCTGGCCGCCGCATTCCAAAATATGTCCGGCAACGACGCCTGTTGCGAGTTTATTCCAGTCATCCCATGTCCAGCCGAATTCATGAATCATCGGCGCATAGGTGAGCGCGGTATCGGTTGTTCGTCCGGTAATAACAAGCCGAGCGCCTTGTTTCAATGCTTCCACAATCGGTCGCGCACCGAAGTACACATTTGCGCTGACGATCTTCTGACGCACACTGTCGAGACTATCGCCCGTTTCCATGTTCTTGAGGTCGACGCCCTTCTGCTTCAATTCATCAAGGCAGCCAAGTATATTATCGCCGAGGACAATGCCAATCTTCAGTCCCGTAATCCCAAGCTTCTTTGCGACCTTGAAGATCGCATCGCGGCAGGCCTCAGGATTGACTCCGCCGCCGTTCGTGATGACTTTGATGTTCTTCTCGACAATGGTCGGAAGGATTTTCTCCATGAGTGGAACGAGATCCTTCGCATAGCCAAGGGTGGTATCCTTCATCTTCTGCTTCTGCATGATGGACATCGTCACCTCCGCGAGGTAGTCCATCATCATGTAATCGATGGGACCCTTCGTGACCTGGTCGACGGGGGCGGTGAGAAGATCGCCCCAGAAACCCTGGCCGCTTGCGACGCGAATCTTATCTTTCATACAATCTTGATGTGTAGCTCTTTCAATTGGTCCGGGTCAACCTCTGACGGAGAATCATCCATCAACGACATGGCACTTGTCGTCTTCGGGAATGCAATCACGTCGCGGATCGACTTCTCGCCATTCAACAACATGCAGATGCGGTCGAAGCCGAACGCAATCCCACCATGCGGCGGCGCGCCGAAACGAAACGCATCCAGCAAAAATCCGAACTTCTTCTTCGCCTGCTCTTCATTGATGCCGAGTAATCCAAATACTTTGCTCTGCAATCCACGATCATGAATACGAATACTTCCGCCGGCGATCTCATTGCCGTTCAGCACCAGGTCGTACGCGCGAGCGCACGCTTTGGATGGATCACTATCCAGCAAATGGACGTCTTCGAGTTTCGGCGACGTGAATGGATGGTGCATCGCAACATAGCGCTTATCCTTTTCGTCATATTCGAACATCGGAAAGTCGGTGACCCAGAGGAGATTGTTCTTCGTCCCATCGATGAGTTCCAACCTGCGAGCCATTTCAAGACGCAGTGCGCCAAGCAGCATGTGGCACTTCGTCCATGTATCGGAAAGAACAAGAATCAAATCACCGGGCTTTGCATGCATTGCTTGACCGATGGCATTGAGTCCATCCTTCCCGACGAACTTCTCAATCGGCGCTTCGACTCCGGCTTCTGTCACACGCATCCAGATCAATCCGCCTGCGCCAAGCTTCTTGGCAAAGTCGGTGAGGACATCGAGCTGGTTGCGCGTGTAGTTGCCGCAACCGGGCGCGACAAATCCCGCAACGACTCCTCCCTTCTTGACCATCTCACTGAAGACCTTGAATCCTGAATCTTGAACCAGTCCGTTGACATTTGTAAACTTCAAATCGAACCGCGTATCCGGCTTATCCGAGCCGTACGTCTCCATCGCCTCTTTGTATGTGAGACGCGGGAATGGCTTTGGCACGTCAACGCCGTTGAGCTCCTTGAAAAATCGCGTCATCAATCCCTCAACAACATTCTGCACATCCTGCTCATCCGCAAACGACATCTCGACGTCGATCTGTGTAAACTCCGGCTGCCGGTCGGCTCGGAGGTCCTCGTCGCGAAAACATTTGACGATCTGGAAGTAACGATCCATTCCCGCAACCATCAAAATTTGTTTATACGTTTGTGGCGACTGCGGAAGCGCGTAGAATTTTCCATGATGAACGCGGCTTGGAACAAGGTAATCTCGTGCGCCTTCCGGCGTGCTTTTCATGAGCACCGGCGTCTCCACTTCAACGAATCCCTGTCCATCGAAATAATTGCGCGTGATGAGATACATCTTGTGCCGCGTGATGAGATTTTTCTGCATCGGTGCGCGGCGGAGGTCGAGGTAACGATACTGGAGACGCATTTCTTCGTGGACATCGATCTCATCCTCGATGGGGAACGGCGGCGTATCGGCACGGTTGAGGATGGTTAACTCGGTTGCCATCACGTCGATGCTGCCGGTGGCGAGGCTGGGATTCTCCGTGCCTGCTGGGCGGTACTCGACTTTTCCAGTCACGGAGATGACGTACTCGCTGCGTAATTCGCCGGCAGTCCCGTGCGCATCCGGACTCGTTTGCGGATTAAAGACGACTTGCGTCTTGCCGTAACGGTCGCGGAGATCGATGAATACCACACCGCCGAGATCGCGCCGCGTATCCACCCAGCCTGTGAGCGTGACGGTCTTGCCGACATCTGAGGAACGAAGCTCACCGCACGTGCACGTGCGTTTCTTGTAATGCATTTATCCCTTTGAGAATGCAGTGCCCGCCAAAGGCGGGGTAATACGTTGAAAAATCAATGAGTTGAGACGGTTAGAAGATAGGAAAAAAATGGGTGAGGGGCAAACAGAGTGAAGAACTCGGATGGTGCACATCTTCATTCATTTCTCCGTGTCGTTTTCGTGTCTCTTCTGTGTGCATTCATGGTTGCTGTAGCCCGAACATTTCGAATCGGAACAATGGCGTATGATAATCGTATATCAAAGAAGAAATGTTCGCTGAATAATACAGGAAGATTCTCATGGATACTTCATTGCATCCTCACGCACTCCGCGCACAACTTGACTACCGAGCTCGCAGGTTGCAGGAAACGATACGCGAAACTCCTTCTGCATCCGCTCGCCTTCTTGGACTTCTTCAGGAAGTCGAATCGGCGCTCGAACGCATCGACTCGGGCAATTACGGCATCTGCGATGTCTGTAACGATTCGATTGAGCCCAATTATATTCGAGCATATCCCATGGTGACCGTCTGTCTTGGGCATCTTTCCGAGGAACAGCAACGGGCCGTCGAGCGGGATCTTCAGCTTGCTTCACAGATTCAAGGACAATTGCTCCCGCCGAGCGACCTCAAGCTTGATGGATACGAGTTTGCATACCGCTATGAGCCTGTGGGGCCGGTGAGCGGCGATTACTGCGACATCTTGAAACGCGATGATGGCACGGCATATCTGTTCCTCGGCGACGTAATGGGAAAAGGCGTCTCCGCCTCACTCTTGATGACGCAGCTCCACGCTATCTTTCACAGCCTCACGTCAAGCGACATCCCGTTACCGCAGCTCATTGAACGTGCAAACAGAATTTTCTCGGAGAGCACGCTCTCCACTCATTTTGCAACGCTCGTCTGCGGCAGGATATCGCCCGATGGGATGCTTGAGATTGTCAATGCGGGCCATAATCCGCCATTACTTCTCCGCCACGGCGTATCGACGGTGAAAATTGCGCCGACAGGATTCCCAATCGGATTGGTGAAAGAGGGTCATTACGAGATGGAGAGAATAAAGCTGAGCCGGGACGATACGCTCTTTCTTTACACCGATGGCTTGACGGAGGGACGAAACCCATCTGAGGAAGAATTTGGCGAAGAGCGGTTGATCTCACTATTGGATGTGGATGGAACTCACCACCGAGCGCCACACGACATTATTCAGGAGTGCCGGGAAAACTTCACAACGTTTTCCGCCGGACGAGAACGGTTAGACGACTTGACGATGCTCGTTCTGAAGAGGATGATGTAAACAATTGCCGCCGATGTCTCCCTCGACTGTTCGAGGATTAATTTGATTTCCGAACGAATTCAATAAAAGACCCTTTGTCATAGATAGCACGAAGCCGATCTCGCTCTCCGCAAGATCGGCTTCTCATTTTCAGGCCGTTCAATTCAACTTACTTCATCAAAACCATCTTGTGTATCTGAGTGAATGTTTTATTCGGATTACTTACAGCTGTCGCATCAATGCGGTAGAAGTATGCACCGGATGCAAGGTTTGTTCCCTCAAACTCCACGGTATGGTCTCCTTCGTTCACACTCTGATTCTCAAAGAGCGTTGCAACTTCCTGCCCAAGGAGGTTCAATACACGAAGAGTCACCGTGCTATTGGTTGGCAAACTAAAGCTGATTCGCGTCATCGGGTTAAACGGATTTGGATAGTTTTGATGCAGCGCAAACGACACCGGATGGTTCGATTTATCGTCATCAACACCCGTTATGCCGGAGACTGAATCAACCTGCGCAATAATCGTATCCGGCGGAAGACCGTCGTCGTACGTAACAATCACCCAAGCAACGGTAGAGGTAGGCGTATCTGGTGCAGCAACCACATAGATTTGTTGCGTATCACCTGGCAGGATAGCAATTCCTCGCTGGTTCACCTTAAAAACCTGATCTGTAGAGACGACATTGATAATATTCACAGTCGTATCGCCGATATTGGTGATTCCGAAGCTATCCTTTTCAGAGGTAGCGACCGCGACGGGGCCAAAGTTAATACTCGCAGTGCTGAGACGCGTTTTTCCACCTTTCTTCGTCTTGAAGCTCCACACTGTCGACCAAGGGCTGGTGCCTCCGGAGTTCATTGCATTTACACGCCAGTAGTACGTGATCCCACCCGCCAACGAGCTCACTTGTCGCGATGTTGTCGTCAATGTCGAATCATCCAGGAACAACGAACTGAAGCTCGTGCCGGTTGAAACTTGCAGTCGATACGACGCTGCGCCGGACGATGGATTCCACGACAAAGTCAGTGTCGTCGCCTGATTTGTCGCTCCATTAACCGGTGATATCAGGACTGGCGCTGCAGGCGGCGGTGTGACGTATACTGCCGTCAGCGTGCAATTCTTATTCACAGTGATACCGACCGACTGGCTTGTAGAGTAATCCACGCCATCGAGCTGCCACTTCTGGAAATTGTTTCCACCGACCGTCGCCGGCACAGTTAGGTTCGCCACGGTACCGTCGTTATAGTTAAGGGTAAGCAATGTTGATCCGCTTGTCAGTCCATTATTATCAGCAGGGCTTGCAGTAAGTCCAACACCGCTACTAGGATTCAACGACGCGGCCGTCAATGTCCACTTCGTGACGGGTACCGTTGTTGTAAAGCTAAGGATACCATCACGCTGTGTGCCGGCACTGTTCTGACCTACCATCCGGTAGTAGTAGATTGTCCCTGCACTCAAGCCTGTGAGATTTGTACTCACCGATACCGCCGATGTGCCAGATCCAATCGACTGAGAGGTCGTACTTGTATAGGTTGCAAGCGTGCTGCTCGTCCCCCATTCGAACCATGCTGTTGTCGCGGCTCCGTTCGGGTTCACTGTCCCGTTCAGTGTTCCTGAAGTCGACGTCACTGATGTCGCTGCCGTTGTCACTGCCGTCGGTAGTACAGCACTCGTCGTAAAGCTCAGGATACTATCTTTCTGCGTGCCTGCACTGTTCTGTCCTGCAACACGATAGTAATACGTCGTATTCGCGCTCGACCCTGTAAGTCCGGCACTCACCGAGACTGCCGATGTGCCAGATCCAATCGACTGAGAGGTTGTACTCGTAAATGTTGCAAGTGTGCTGCTCGTCCCCCATTCGAACCATGCGTTTGTTGCGGCTCCATTCGGGTTTACCGTTCCGTTCAGTGTCCCTGAACTCGACGTCACCGATGTGGCTGCCGTCGTGGTTACGGTCGGTGGCAATGGCACGGTAGTGAAACTCCATGTGCTCGACCAGTTACTTGTTCCGCTGCTGCCCTTGGCGTTGACTCGCCAGTAGTACGTCGTATTGTTCAAAAGACCGGAAACCTGTCGTGATGTAGTCGTCACCGTCGAATCATCTAACACAACCGAAGTGAAAAGCGAGCTTGTCGATACCTGGACGCGATATGATGTCGCACCGCTCGATGCGCTCCAACTCAGGGTCACTGTCGTCGGTTGGCCGGTAGAAGCATCAGCAGGTGAAAGAAGTGACGGTGATGGAATTGCCGGAGGCGGCGGAGTAACAAAGTTCAGGATACCGTCTCTTTGTGTGCCTGCACTGTTCTGTCCTGCAACACGATAGTAATACGTCGTGTTCGCACTTAACCCCGTAAGCCCGGCACTCACCGAGACTGCCGATGTGCCGGACCCGATCGACTGAGAGGTCGTACTTGTATAGGTTGCAAGCGTGCTGCTCGTTCCCCATTCGAACCATGCTGTTGTCGCGGCTCCGTTCGGGTTCACCGTTCCATTCAGTGTTCCTGAACTCGACGTCACCAATGTCGCTGCCGTCGTTGTTACAGTCGGCAGTACAGCACTTGTTGTAAAGCTCAAGATGCCGTCTTTCTGTGTCCCCGCACCGTTCTGTCCGACAACACGATAGTAGTAGGTCGTGTTCGCACTTAAGCCTGTGAGTCCGGAACTCACCGAGACTGTTGATGTGCCGGACCCGATCGACTGAGAGGTCGTACTTGTATAGGTTGCAAGCGTGCTGCTCGTTCCCCATTCGAACCATGCGTTTGTTGCGGCTCCATTCGGGTTTACCGTTCCGTTCAATGTTGCGGCGGTGGAAGTAACCGATGTGGCTGCCGTCGTCGTTACGGTCGGCAGTACAGCACTCGTCGTAAAGCTCAGGATACCATCCTTCTGTGTGCCTGCACTGTTCTGTCCGACAACGCGATAGTAGTAGGTGGTGTTCGCGCTCAATCCTGTAAGTCCGGCACTCACCGAGACTGCCGATGTGCCAGATCCAATCGACTGAGAGGTTGTACTCGTAAATGTTGCAAGCGTGCTGCTCGTCCCCCATTCGAACCATGCGTTTGTTGCGGCTCCATTCGGGTTTACCGTTCCGTTCAGTGTTCCTGAACTCGACGTCACCGATGTCGCTGCCGTTGTCACTGCCGTCGGTAGTACAGCGCTCGTCGTGAAACTCAGGATGCCATCTTTCTGCGTGCCTGCACTGTTCTGTCCTGCAATACGATAGTAATACGTCGTATTCGGACTCAATCCTGTAAGTCCGGCACTCACCGAGACTGCCGATGTGCCGGACCCGATCGACTGAGAGGTCGTACTTGTATAGGTTGCAAGCGTGCTACTCGTTCCCCATTCGAACCATGCTGTTGTCGCGGCTCCGTTCGGGTTCACCGTTCCGTTCAGTGTTCCTGAACTCGACGTCACTGATGTCGCTGCCGTCGTTGTTACAGTCGGCGGCAATGGCACGGTAGTGAAATTCCAAAAACTCGAGTAGGAACTCGTGCCACTGCTATTTTTGGCGTTAACATGCCAGTAGTACTTGGTATTGTTCAAAAGCGGCCCAACGGATCTTGATGTAGTTGTCAATGTTGAATCATCAAGCACTTTGCTCACAAAGTTTGAATCTGTTGCGACTTGTAGTCGATAACTAGTCGCTCCGCTGGAGGCATTCCATGCCAATGTCAAGGTTGTCACTTGTCCTGTTGACCCGTTAGCCGGTGCACTTAAGATCGGAGCGGGAGGTGGAGATGCTAAAACCTGAGTTACTTGCGAAACACACGAGGACTGGCATCCGGTTGATGTATTAGTAACAACAACCGTTTTGGGACCGGCTTGATTCCACGTCGCGCTCGACGTCGTTCCACCGGAGACCAAACCTGCGCCGCTCCAACTATACGACACACCTGTCGATGGAGTCGAGGATACAGTCGTCGTGGCTGTCAATTTTGTGGATGTGAGACTATCGCCAGTGCAGGTCAAGACTGGAAGTGAATTTACGGTCAATGTACCCGAAGCGGTTGCTGTGCATCCCTTTGCATCGGTGACGGTCACATTATACGTTCCCGCAGTGGACGCAGTGATCGAAGAGGTCGTCGCCCCGGTACTCCAGTTGTAAGTATAGGGAGATGTGCCACCACTTACCAATGCGGTGAGAGTTCCAGAACTCCCCGCGCAAACGGCGACAGATGCGACACTGCATGATAACTGCGCTGGTTGTGCAATCGAGGTCGAGGCAGCATTAGTGCAGCCCGAAACATCCTTCACTGTAATGGTGTAGGAACCTGCTGTCAACCCTGTGAAGCTCGATGTTGATTGGAAGGTTATTCCATCCTTCGAGTACGTGTATGGCGATGTACCGCCAGATGCGGTAATACTGATGGTGCCATTCGCTGCGCCGAAACACGATACATCCGTCTCCGTTAGATTGACAGCGATGGCGGCCGGCTGCGTAATGGTAACCGATTGACTCGCCAAGCATCCATTCGCATCCTTCACCGCAATCGAGTACGTAGCTGCTGCTAATCCACTAAAAATATTAGAAGCCTGAAATGTAACTCCACCATCCTTGGAGTACGAGTATGGCGAGGTTCCGCCTGTCGCCGTCAATGTAATAGTTCCATTCGATCCGCCGTTGCAGGATACATTGCTGCTTGAGAGGCTCAGCGTCAGAGCAGCCGGCTGTGTCAGTGTGACGGATTGGGAAACAATACATCCAAGAGCATCTTTGAGATAGACGGTGTGGGCACCTGCGGCAAGGCTATAGAATATTTTGGGAGAAGTGGCCGCAGCGTATGCGCCTCCGTCAATCTGTATTGTGTATGGAACCAAACCGCCGCTAAAGGTTGCAGTTATCGATCCATTAGCACCGCCGTTACAGCTAACATTCGTCGAAGCCAGACTCATCGTCATCGGCGGATTGACCGTCAGGATACCCGACCCTATCCCCGAGCAGCCCTTGGAGTCGGTGACGGTCACGCTATAGGTACCTCCGGTCGAGGTCGTGATTGAGGGAGTCGTAGCACCGGTATTCCACAAGTACGTATAGGGAGATGTCCCACCGGTGACAGTCGCAGTGAGTGTACCCGACGAGCCTGAGCAAACTGTAAGTGAATTCACTGATACTGACGGCGGAAGATTAACCGTGAGCGTTCCTGAGCTCGTAGCTGTGGCGCCTTTTGAATCCGTTACAGTGACGGTATAAGTGCCGGCTGTTGAGGTCGTGATAGATTGTGTGGTTGCGCCGGTGTTCCAAGAGTACGTATATGGTGATGTTCCTCCTGTCACCGTTGCTGTGAGCGTGCCGGATGTTCCCGAGCAGACCGTTAAGGAATTGACCATTACTGACGGAGGCGAACCGCCACTGCTGACCAAACGTTGTGTCCACGATGAACCACCATCTACCGTTTGGAGTATCAAACCGGAACTACCGACTGCAACACCATTATTGGCATTGATGAACGAGACACCATAGAGCACATAACTACCCCACTGGCCAGCCGCCTGAGTCGTCCATGTTGCGCCACTATTAGTTGTACGTAGGATTAAACCTCCATTGCCGACGACCGTGCCAGTGCTTGACCCAACCATAGAGACACCGTAGAGCGTGCGAGTGGCGCCACTGGATTGGGCGCTCCATGAGGATCCACCATTGGAAGTGCGCAAGATAGTACCTCCATCGCCGACAGCAGTACCATTGTTCACGTCGCCAAAGGAAATGTCATACAGAGTGTACTGATTGCTGTTCGGGGCAACTTGAGTGGTCCATCCAACCCCTCCATTCGTTGTTCTCAAGATCATGCCAGCATATCCTACAGCAACCCCTGTGTTCTGATCAGCAAAGGAAACCCCATACAATGGGTACGTTGTTCCGCTCGTCTGTGTAGACCATGTACTGCCTCCATTCGTCGTGCGCAAAATCGTCCCACTATTGCCTACAGCGATGCCGATGTTTGCATCAACAAAGAATACATCAGTCAGGGAATTTGACGTGCCAGCAGCTTGGTTGTTCCAATTGGCACCTCCATTCGTCGTATGTGTGATAACTGGACCTGTAAAGAAATCACCTCCAACCACAGTCCCGGTACCGGCACTTGGAAATGATAGACCAGACAATGTCACCGACACTCCACTCGATTGATTGCTCCATGTTGATCCTCCATCGCTTGATCGAATTATCGCCCCGGACGTACCCACGGCCGATGCGGTGCTGGCATCGATAAACTTAACAGCATTGAAAGATTGGGAAAACGCTTGCAAATTGGTTAGGAGCAAAGCGATAATAACCAAAAGCATTGTCCGTTTCATTTTTGTCTCTCCATAAAATCCTCTATTATTACGTCAGCCGGTTGTGTCAGAGCCAGTTACACAGGCGGCTGTTTTTAATTGCCCTCAATTTATCACACTGGTGTCTTCCATTCAACTAAAGGGTGATTGCTATCACTGCGTCATTTTGTTCCGCAACAGTGTGTGTTCCATGACAATCGAAACGAACGCAAATGTTTGATCCCCTTGAGTCGCATATAAGCGCGGATTTGAGGAAAATGAACATCTACGGAGATCTATGCTGGCACTGTACGCATGTCGGGATGGAGAGGAAGGAGGTGATCAGACGTATTCGCACAGGCATTACCCCTACATTTGAGGTTATGGTCGGCGGGCTGTGTAAGTTCTTCTACAATAATAATATAGTGCCTTGTCAGGAACTATGCAATAGAAAATCCATTAATTCTTCTTAATGCAATTGTGGTTTATATAATCACTGAATGCGAACACATCATACCGGCCAGTAAGCCGTGTAGCGCATTCACTTGGTGAGAATCATTTTCTTCACTTCACTATATATTTTCCCGGAAAGACGCGAAGTTGCGGTCATCCAATAAAAATAGGCTCCGGATGAATATTGTCCTGGCTGATCTCCGGTCGCATTCCATCGATATGTGTACGATCCTGCATTAAGCATTCCCGATACAACTGCAAAAACCTCTTGTCCAAGCATGTTGTAAATCCCGAGATCTACTCGGCTCTCCTCCGGCAAATCGAAGGATATCGTCGTTGACGGATTGAATGGATTGGGATAGTTCTGACGAAGCGCATAGACCGCCGGCACATGTGCCTTTTCTTCTTCCTTGATAGTATTTCCAATGGGTGCTACGGGCGGCAGTTCGTCTGACCGCAACCGTGCGAGATTAATCCACGTGTGGCTCGTGACATTGCCGCGTAATGGAGAAGAGAGGAATGTCACTGTACAGTTCTGATTCGTTTTTATCCAGTAGCCTTTTCCCGGATCGAGAACCGTAGCAGGATAATATGCACCATCGTATCCAAAGACTGCCGTGACTGAATTCGGCGGGTCTTCGATGATACTATCAACCGGCAATGGATCAGTGATACCACACACCATGTTCCAGCCCTGAGGTAAACTCATCCTGAGACTGTCGACCGATAAACCAGTAAGGTTGATGGTTTGGTCGCCTAAGAATTTCAGCCAATATCCCCTCCCAAACTCGATCGTATCTCGCTGTTCATAGGTCTGATAATAGGTAAAGGCATGCGAGGTCGCAGTTCGGAAGATCGAATCTTTCCGCACCTCATCGGGAAGAAGAGGCAGGCCGATGAGATTCCACCCATCCTGAACGCGAACGTTCGCCTGGAGATACGCCGAACCAAACGGACGCTTGAGAATAAGACCGTCGGACCCTGCGACCCAGGCACCACTATTCTGGACGACGATCTTGTTCAGCTCAGATGTCGTATTGGAAAGATCTTTCGTCCATGTCTGACCACCGTCAGTCGTCGTTACAATCGTGCCACTTCCCCCAACAGCCCAGCCACGATTTGCATTTGAAAATCCAATCGAGAGAAGATACTGATCCGTTCCACTTGGGGGATCGACCCATGTTGTTCCTCCATCGGTCGATTTCCGAAGGAGGCCATACGATTGGCTCTCGTTATAGCCAAAGCCCGCGATCCAGCCAGTATCCGCATTGATAAAGAATACATCATTGATGGTCTCTGAAGAATCAATGATACCGCTTGTCTGACGTTGCCACGTGAGACCGGCGTCAATTGTCCGCAGAACAAGCCCGGGAACTTGCCCGGTAATCCAACCTATACTATCGTTCAGAAAAAAAACTGATGTGAAGAATGCGCCAGAAGTATCAACAACTTGTTGTTCCCATGTATGCCCGCCATCCGTGGAATGGAGTACTCCATCCGGACCAACCGACCAACCATACGCAGGTGAGGAGAATTGGACGTCACTAAGAGAAGAACTAACGTGGTGTGTATCCCAATGTGCACCACCATCCGTCGTCCTGAGTATGATGCCACTCGTATCATATCCCGTGGCCCATCCTGTATCCGGATTGATAAAATCGACTGCAAGAAGCGAAATACTCGAATCAAGAGGCTGCTGCAGCCAATGATCCCCGCCATCAATCGTTTTCACGATGATACCATCGAATCCTACTGCCCAGCCGACATTCCCATTTATGAAGTCGGCCCCATTCAACCACTTCGACGTTGTACTTTGCTGCTTCACCCAGTGACTTACCTGTGCAGAGAGCTGGGAGATAGCAAGAAATGTGATAATGCCGAAAAGAGTCGCCGCTCGCCACAGGATTGTTAACTTGTCCAGTCTTGCCGGAATAACGTGGCGCAACTTGATTACTAAATTCTGTTTCATAAACTACGATGTAGCGTTGGCTGCAAAACAAAATGGGGTGGGTAAAATACCCACCCCATATTCACTCCTTCGATGAGAAGTCTTACTTCATCAGAACCATCTTGTTGATCTGAGTGAACTCCTTATCACTGGAGAGCGATGTTGCCTGGATCCGGTACAGATAGATGCCGGACGGCAGGACCACACCATTTCCTGTGGTGGTGTTCCATTCGACTTCTCGGAATCCCGCTTCCACTACTCCATTGACCAAGACCGCCACTTCCTGACCGAGAATGTTGAACACACTGAGGCGTACGACACTCTGTTCAGGGAGGTCGAACTTGATCGACGTCGTCGGGTTGAACGGGTTCGGATAGTTGGTGTGCAGTGCAAACTTTGTCGGCTTTACCGATGCACTGTTCACTTCTTCTTCCGAGCCTTGCTGGATGATCTGGCCCGTCGAGGTAGCACCCAGCGGGCAGTTATTGACATCGTTCGCAGCGGCAATCTGAGTCGCCGTCGGTTCTGGTGTATTGTTCACGAACGCATCGTGCACCATCTGGAGGATTTGCGTCGAGGTGAACGGATATTGGCTCAACGCGCATGAACTCAGCAGACCGGCAATACCATGACGGGCAAGCTTCGAGAACCCACCGCCGCCAAGATTGATTGCTTGCTGCATCGTCAGTGTCGAGGACAGTCCACGCTTGTACTCCGGATGCGCAACGATGTCGAGCCCGAAGATATTCCAGAACGACTTACCGGTCAATCCATTCTGTGTAGCGGTACATGGTGACGTACTGCCATACGAGTATGGAGCGCCGAGAGTCGTGATGGTGTTCCTGATGCAGACAACAGTCGCATCGGAGCAACCATCCCACAGCGACAAATGGTTCTTCCAGAAGCCAGGCGTACAGCCTTCACCGACTGGACAACCCAATCGAGTAATCTTCTGGCTGCACTGCGCGCTTGCATTGCCGGCGCAGTCCGTAGCCTGCCACGTTCGTGTATAGACCGTGTCACCAAGGTTCACTCCAGGTGTGGCGACCGTCGACAAGATGACGACCGTCGGATTCGGGTCGCAGTTGTCCGTCACCTGAGGCGGCGTGAACGCAACCGCTGATGTACAGGCAACAGTCGTATCCGCATGGCACGTCAACACCGGCGGTGTCGCATCATGCTTGCAGATCGTCTGGCTGCACTCACTGAAGTTGCCTGCGCAGTCAGTCACACGCCACGTACGAGTGTAGCACGATTCCGTTACGCAGCTTCCTGCCGTACCAACTGTCGAGATAATGCTCAGGACAGGATTTGGATCGCAGTTATCGCTGAATGTCGGCGTATCGAATACGACCGTTGCCGCACAATCTATCGTTTTCGGTCCAGCACAGGTAATCACGGGCGGTGTCGTGTCTATGACGTTCACTGTCTGCTGACAGCTTGAATGATTGCCTGAGCAATCTGTCGCCGTCCATGTACGTGTCACACTGTACACGCCAGGGCAGTTCCCCGGTGTCAGTACATCAGCGAACGTGATTGTCGGGCTCGGATCGCACACGTCAGTTGCCGTCGGCACCGGGAACACAGGCGTCGCAGGACACTGAATCGGTGATGTCACCACCGCACAGGTAATTGTCGGCGGTGTCGTGTCTATGACGTTCACCGTCTGCTGACAGCTTGAATGATTGCCTGAGCAATCTGTCGCCGTCCATGTACGCGTCACGCTGTACACGCCAGGGCAGTTCCCCGGTGTCAGTACATCGGCGAACGTGATTGTCGGGCTCGGATCGCACACGTCAGTTGCCGTCGGCGCCGGGAACACAGGCGTCGCAGGACACTGAATCGGCGATGGCG
>JACOSY010000042.1 GCA_016178595.1 Ignavibacteria bacterium | reverse complement strand
TATTCACCGTCTGACCGGTCGTATTATGGAAAACAAAACACGCCGTACTTCCCACGGCCTTTCCCGCCTTGTCCTTCTTCTCTCCCAGATCATTCTGATTAAAGGTGCGGTACTTCGGCTGTGCGAAGAGCGCACTCGATAGGAGCGAGAACACAATAGCTCCACCGAGAATAACAACATTGTATCGTAATTTCATAAACCCCTCATAAGGTAAAAATGGTGATCAAAATTGCGGGCATGCTTTATATAAGATATGAGAAATCCTTCAGACTGTCAAGAGTGAAACCCTAGTAAACACGTTATGAGGTGAAAAACCGGAGAAAGCGGATAAGAAGCTCGCAATTTCATCTCATACGTCAGAATTTTGCCCTTCTCCTCAAGGTTACTCATACCTGAGCGCCTCGATCGGATCGAGGTTTGAGGCTTTCCAGGCAGGATACACTCCAAAAATTATCCCGATCAAGGAGCAAGTAACGAAACCGATAATCGTCCAGTCGACGGGGATAACGGGTGGGACAGATAACATGAAAGCAATGATATTGCCGGCAATGACTCCAAAAAGAATACCAATCACACCGCCGAGCTGGCTCACGACAACGGCTTCGAGTATGAACTGCGTGAGGATATTCTTTTTCTTTGCACCGATCGCTTTTCGGATACCGATCTCGCGCGTCCGTTCAGTCACGGAAACGAGCATGATATTCATGATACCGACGCCGGCAGCAATGAGTGCAACCGCACTGATGAAGAGCAATCCGAGCCGGACATATTTTGAGAAATCGTTAAACGATTGGATCAGAGTATCGTTTGAGAAGATGTGGAAATCGTCGTCGGCTCCCGGAGCAACGTGACGAACAGCGCGCAGGATGCCGCGTACCTGCTCGATGCAGTCCTCGTATGTTTCACGAGAAGTTGACTGCACCATGATATGGATATCCCGGTCATGCCCGTAGATTGTAAAGAAGGTCGTGAGCGGAATTGCAACGAAATTATCCTGGTTCCCGCCAAGCATGCCGCCTTTTTCGGCAAGAACACCGACGATCTCATACTCCTGCCCATCGATGCGGATTGTCTGACCAAGAGGATCGGTTTTTGCAAACAGTTTCTGTACGACGACGGTACCAATGATCGCTACGTGGCGACCGGAGTTCAACTCGTCTTGTGTAAACAATCGTCCGTCACCGATCAACCAATCGTTTGTTGCGAAACCTTCCACATCTTCACCGACCAGACTGACGCCGGGATTCGTTTTCTTTCCATCGGTGGTCGTTATAATTTTCCCGCCTTCCCATGCTTCCAGTCCAACGATCTTGGCAAGCGATGCCCGCTCCTTGACGAGTATACCTTCGGAGTGTTGGATGTTTTTCCGATTTCGGAGCTTGGCGCGATCACGCGGATTATCAGATTCAAACTCCTGGTTTTTCTGAACCTGGAACGTGTTCGCTCCAAGCTGGCTCAAACCATTCTCGATACTATTCACCATCACTCCCATTGCTGTCATCACCGCAATGATCGAAAAGACACCGACCGACATGCTGAGAAGTGTGAGAATTGAACGAAGTTTGTTCGTCCTGAGCGCTACGAGTGCCATGACGAGGCTTTCTCGTATCTCGTAGAGGATGGATTCAAATGATCGCGGCATAAAATCTCGAAACTATGTTTTCAACAATGTAGACAACATTCTTCAGCTTACTCGTACCGCAGTGCTTCAACCGGATCCATCTTCGCTGCTTTGTACGCAGGCAAGAAGCCGGAGACAATACCCACCAGCGCCGACACAATAAGCGCAACAAAGACAACCGAAAGAGGCATCGCCGTCGGGAGAACCTGGTTCAGGAGCAGACTGGATGGAAATGCAAACAGGAGGCCAATGAGCCCGCCGATCATGCAAATGATTGCCGACTCGGCGAGGAACTGGAAGAGGATCGTTCTTCGCCGTGCACCGATGGCCTTGCGAATCCCGATTTCCTTGGTCCGTTCACTCACAGACACGTACATGATATTCATGATACCGATCCCGCCGACAAACAATGCAAGTCCGGTAATGAAAAACCCGATCGATGCAATAACTGCTGTAATACTTCGAAAGAGCCGATTCAAAAGCTCCTGCTCGTTAATCCTAAAATCGTCTTCTTGTCCGACGTTCAACTGCCGTACCTTCCGCATAATTCCACGGAGTTCTTCCTTCGCGTCTTCAATGTCGGCGCTCTGCGCCACACGAACATTGAGCGTCACGTCCCGGCGCGTGCCGAACTGATTCATAAACGATCTGATAGGAATATAGATCCGATTATCGGACGTAAACGCTCCGAACATTCCTCCTTGTTTCTCGAAGACCGCAAGCACGCGGTACGGAAAGCCTCCGACTTTTATGACCTGGTCAATGGGGTCGATGTTCGGGAACAGAGTCTCGGCAACATTCGCACCGATGGCACAGACGGGCCGGCCGCCATCGGATTCTTCCTGTGAGAAGAAACGGCCTTCAGCAATTGTCGTTCCTGATGCCTCCTGGTAGTAGTGTGTCGTACCGGTGATGAAAGCGGCTATCATGGTGCGTGAACCGAAACTCGCATCCTTGAAAGTCGCGACAGCGGGAGCTACGGCATCGATGAGTGTTGCATGATGGAGAATATAGTCGGCGTACTCGACTTTCATATTTCTGCGGTTCCGAGATTTCCACCATTCTTCCTCACCGCTTGCCCAGGCAAATTTCTGGATGTAAACAACTTTCGAACCGAATGCCGACGTGCTCTTTTCAAACGCACGGCCTACTCCCTCAATCGCAGTGGCCATCATCGTGACGGCCCATATACCGAAAGCAATGCCGATCATCGTCAACACCGAGCGCATCTTGTTAGCGCGAAGTGCACGAAGCGAAACCGATAATCCTTCTCGAAATTCGAAGAGTGAGACCATAGCAGTATCCTCAGGAAACGGCAGCAAGTACTTTTGCTCGTCGCTCAACGGGTGTATCGCTTTCCACCATACCGTCGCGAATTCGGATAATGCGATACGCGTGTTCGGCGATATACTCCTCGTGCGTTACCAGAATGATTGTATTCCCTTGACGATGAAGCTCCTCGAAAAGGATCATGATTTCATCGCCGGTCTTCGAGTCCAGATTACCGGTCGGCTCATCGGCGAGGAGGATCGAAGGCCTGTTCACTAAAGCCCGCGCGACCGCGACACGTTGCCGTTGACCTCCCGAGAGCTCGTTCGGTTTATGGTGAATCCGATCGCCAAGCCCGACATGTTCCAGCGCTTCACGCGCCATCCGCTTGCGATCAACCGATGGAACACCCGCGTAGATCAATGGAAGCTCGACATTGTGCAACGCATCCGATCGTGCCAGAAGGTTGAAGGTCTGAAAGACAAATCCAATTTCTTTGTTACGGACCCTCGCAAGCTGGTTATCGTTCATCTCGCTCACGTTGACGGTGTTGAATTCGTAAAGACCGGATGTCGGCGTATCGAGACATCCGATAATATTCATGAGCGTTGACTTGCCCGAACCGGACGGTCCCATGATCGCGACGTACTCGTTCTTCTGAATCTCCAGCGAAACACCACGCAGTGCCTGAACCTCTTCCACTCCACCCATGTCGTAGATTTTCTTGATCTGCTGTAAACTGATGACGACCGAATTGTTATTCATCGATGCTCCGTTTTTGGTGTCAGGTAATTACTTCGACGCCGTGGATAGCGGACCATTCTTGGCGCTCATGTTCTCGACCTTGACCTTGACGTCGTTGTCCAGTTCTCTATTGATAGCCTTGTAACTCCCGGAGACAACTTCTTTGCCTGCATCGAGACCACTCGTGATTTCGGTATACGCATCGTCGGATATGCCACGCTTCACTTCCAGCATCTTGGCAACATTGTTCTCGACGATGAAAACCACTTCTTTCGGCTTCTCGATTTTTTGCTTGATCTTGGAATCATTGGCAGCCATGTCTTCGCCTTCTTCAGGCTCTTTTTTCTCGCCCATCTTCATCTTGTTAGGCGAGCGTGTTGTGACACTCTGTATCGGTACAGCGAGAACATTGTTCTTCGTTTCCGTTTCAACCGTTGCCGTCATCGACATGCCGGGCCGGAGCGAGACATCCTTATCGAGAATACGAATCTTGACCACGAAATTCGTGACTTCTTCCTGAGTACCGAGACCCTTTGTTTTGGCTGCGTTGCCGATTTCGTAGACGATGCCTGTGAGTTTTCTGCCCTTGAGCGCGTCTACGTCGATGCGAGCAGTGTCGCCAAGAGAAATCAGAACGATATCGTTCTCTCCGACATCAACGCGGGCTTCCATCCGTGAAAGATCGGCAACAGTCATAACGTTCGTTCCCTGAAACTGGCTGGTGCCAAGCACACGCTCGCCAAGCTCGACAAGCAGTTGACTGACGGTGCCTTCCATGGGTGAATAAATCGTGGTCTTCAGCAGATTCTCATTCGATTGTTTGAGAGCTGCTTCCGACTGCGCGTACTGCCCGTTCAAGACTTCATAGTTTGTGTTCGCTTGCTCAAGATCTGCGCTGGAGATCAGTCCCTTCGCGAATAACTCTTTCGCTCGCTTATACTCCGACTCGCTTTTTTGTAAACTTGCCTTTGCCGACGCCAACTCGGCTGCTGCCCGATCACGCTGTGCAGCATACGTATCAGGCTTGATCTTCATCAGAAGATCGCTCTTTCGTACTCTCATCCCTTCTTTTACCGGCAAACTGGTGATCTCACCGCTCACTTCCGGCGTGATGTTTACTTGAATTTCCGGATAGATCTTGCCGGTTGCCGTCACCGTTTGCGTAATCGTACGCCGCTCAACTTTCTCCGTCTGCACCGTGAAAACAGGCTCGCGTTTGCTGCCGAGTATGACGAGCAGCGTCAATGCAATCAACACTACTCCCGCAATGGAGAAAATGATGACTTTCTTCTTGGATCGCTTGCCATTCGTTGCCATTGTCGTGTCCTTCCAAAAAACTTGATGTCATTTCGTGATTGTGCCGAGTACAAACTCAACCTGTTTCTTCGCGAGTACATAGCCGGTCACCGCATTGACTTTGTTGCTCAATGCAGTCGTGTAATTTGCGTTTGCGATGAGAAGATCGAGAAGCGTGCCCGCACCAAGGTTGTACTTTTCTTCAGCTATTTTCCGATCCATCTCAGCAGACTCGACGCTTGTCTGCGTGACGTTGACCTGCTTCTCCGACGCTTCGAGATCGAGGAGCGCTTTCTTCACATCAACCTGAATACTGCGTTCCGTTTGCCGTAACTGCTCATCGGAATTCCTGCGGCTGACTTCAGCCTGTTGCGTTTTTTCCTGCGTTGAGAATCCATTGAAGAGATTATAATTCACGGACAGACGGAAGGATAACGATTTGTTGTCAGCAAGCTTGCTGAATTCCGTATTATCGTATCCGTACGAAGCACTTGTCGTGATCGAAGGATAGTACGCCGACCGTGCAATGTTCAGCGACGCATCGGCACCGTTCCTGCTTTCGAGAGCCGACAAGTAATCGGGCCGATTCTGAATTGCCTGCCGGGTCAGTTCTGGAAAATTGGTATACTGCCCGTTCAACGCACGAAACTCGTTCGTGTCAATATCGGTGGGAATTCCGTTGAGATCGATTTGGTACTCTTGCTCTCCATCCACTGCAAGGAGAGCAAGCAAGTCCGCCTTTGCTTTCTCGTAGTCGTTCTGTGCACGGATTGATGCAAGCTCATCATTGCCCACTTGAACGCGCTGACGGTACACGTCGGCAAGAGCCACCGCTCCCACTTTGTTCGACTCGGTGATGCGCTCGAGCTGCCGCTGGCTTCGCTTCAAGTTATCTTCATTCACCTTGAGCAACTGGAACGTTCGGACGACGTTCAGGTACAGTTGATGCGTTTGGAAAACGATCGATTGTTCGGTTCGTCGCGTGAAGTGTTCGGCTGATGCTTCGTTTGCCTTTGCGAGATTAACCGACGATGTATTTGCGAAACCGTTGAAGAGTGTTAAGTTCGCACCGAGGCCGGCAGTATATTGTTTCCGCGTTTCCGAACTACCGCCGGGAATCTCTATTCCATTAAAGAAAGCAAAGTCGCTCTTTGTTTGCGACCAGTCTCCGCTGATACCGACTGACGGTAAAAACTGACCATATGCTGCGGTGACGGAGCTTTGTCGTGCCTCTATTGTGTTCCGTGCCTGGATGACGGTTGAATTTTGCTCTAACGCAAGCTGAACAGCCTTCTCCAGGCTCAGTGTCACAGGCTGCTGCGCGCCAACGGTTCCAACCAACGTGAGTACGAACAAGAAAAATGAAGTACATCGTAATGTCATCGTTCAAACTCCTTCTATAGATATAGTGAAAGCAAAAGAAAGGACTCGCGAAGACCATCCCTGTTAACGAATCTCGCGTGAAAAAGTTACAGGAAGAGAGCAGGCTGATTGTTCAGGAATGTTCCTGCAAGACCTGGCCTTTGATGCTTAAAAGGTACTCGAGTGCCGCATCGTGTTCGTTGGGAATCTGTCCATCGAGTATTGCCTCCTCAATTCTTTTCTTCAAAATACCCACAAGTGGACCCGGTTGAATGCCGCATACCTGCATGATCTCGTCCCCGCGAACAGGTGGCTGCCAGTTGCGGAGTTGATCTTTTTCCTCCACTTCCTGCATTTTCTGCATTACAATATCGTAATTTTTCAGATAGCGAGCAACTCGATTGGGGTTTTGTGAGGTAATATCGGCCCGGCACAATGCCATCAAATCGTCAATATCATTGCCAGATTCGAAGAGAAGTCTGCGGATGGCAGAATCGGTCACTTCCTCACTTACCAGCACCATGGGTCGCAGGTGTAAACGAACAAGCTTTTCAACATACGGGAGTTTATCCATCGGGAAGCGCATACGGCGGAAGATCGGCTTCATCATACGGGCACCAAGGTCTTCGTGTCCGTGAAACGTCCAACCGATTCCCTCCTTGAATGCCTTCGTCCGCGGCTTGGCGATGTCGTGCGCGAGAGCTGTAAACCGAAGCCAGACATCGTCGGTTGTGGTGCTGATATTATCGACAACCTTCAAGGTGTGGAGGAAGACGTCTTTATGATGGTAGTCCTTTCGCTGCTCGACGCCAACCATGTCGACGAGTTCAGGGAAGACGTAGCTCGCGAGGCCTGTTTCATACAAAAGTTTCAAGCCGATGGAAGGCTTTGGCGATGCAAGAATTTTCAGGAACTCATCGGTTGTTCGTTCTTTGGAGACGATCACGATCCGTTCGGCTTTCTTCTTGATGGCTTCACGTGTTTCCGGTTGGACAATGAACCTCCGGCTCGTCGATGGATCGTAGAGTTGAGAGACGAAACGGAGGGCACGCATCATCCTCAGAGGATCATCGTCGAACGTCTGCTCAGGCGCAAGCGGCGTACGAAGGATTTCCTCTTCAAGATCTGATCGTCCATCGAATGGATCGGCAATTTCGCCAAACGTTTTTTTGTTGATCGATGCCGCTATTGCATTGATCGTGAAGTCTCTGCGTGACAGATCGCTTTCGAGCGTTGTGCGCTTCACGTGCGGCTTGCGGGAATCGGCATCGTAACGCTCTTCGCGAGCCGCAACGAATTCAATCTTGCCATCGTCGAGCTGCAGCATCGCGGTACCGAATGTCTCATAGGTGACAATATTCTTCCGTTTAAACTTTGTGGCAACGAGCTTCGCGAATGCAATCCCATCTCCGATGACAACGAAATCGATATCCTTCACCTCCTTGCCCAGCAGTTTATCACGCACGTATCCGCCGACAACGTACACCTCGAAGCCATACTCGTCGGCAATACTGCCGATGGTATGAATGATCGTTTGTTGAAAATCGATTATGTCTTGCCGAACCGTCATACTATTATAGAGCGAGTTTCTGCCGATTGATCTTTTCCATGATGTCATGCGCGATGCGGAGGGCGAGCGTTGCCTCTTCCGCAGTTACGACAGGCTTCGTATCGTGCAGAATCGCACCGACGAACAGTTCAAGCTCGTATTTCAGCGCATTAACTTCCTTCATTTCCGGCTGCTCGTAGACAATCGTTTTCTTCACTTTGCCGGAGTCGATGTGCCCAAGCATCATCGCGGATGAGCCAGCCTTGCCGCTTCCATCGGTGAGCCGGTAGATCTCGGCAAGTCCTTCAGAAAAATCGAGCGATATATATGCGTCGCGCTGGAAGAGCCGCATCTTTCTCATCTTCTTCTGTGAAATGCGACTTGCCGTGACGTTCGCAACGCAGCCGTTCTCAAACTGTAGCCGGGCATTCGCGATGTCGATCGTATCAGAGATAACGGCCACGCCATTTGCATCGATTTTCTCCACCGGAGACTGTACGAGGCTAAGAATAATATCGATGTCGTGAATCATCAAGTCAAGCACTACGGCAACATCGGTCCCACGCGGATTGAACTGCGCGAGCCTGTGCGATTCCACAAACATCGGCTTGAGTTCATACTGTTCAAGCGCCAGCAGTGCCGGATTGAACCGCTCGATGTGACCCACCTGGATTTTCACATTGTGTTTTCGTGCAAGCCGAATGAGACCTTCCGCTTCTTCGACACTACTCGTGATCGGTTTTTCAATGAACGCATGGATTCTCTTCTCGATCACCTTCGAGGCAATCGCGAAGTGTGTGCTTGTGGGCGTGGCGATCGTAACCGCTTTCACATGCACGAGCAATTCATCGAGTGATTCAAAAGCTTTTACTCCTACCTCCTTTGCAACAGTTTCGGTGCGCGAAAAATCGATGTCCGAGACTCCGACCAGCTCCACGGATGAAATACCGGCGAGCATCTTCGCGTGCAATGAACCCAAGTGACCCACGCCAATAACACCAACTGGAAATTTACTCATGGCTTTCCTCGTAGCTGACGATCGCGAAGTTAGAGTTTGTTGACTTTGTAGATCGTGTAGAAGATGATCTTCGAATTCGAGAGGCCCGTGTAATAGAATGGACGCGTCGCGAGCGGCAGAAGTTCGGGGTCATTCTTCAATCGCTCCGGCTGTTCGGACCGGTCGATAACAAAATCAGGCTCGCAGTATGTCCGGTACATTTTTTTCTCAATAATATCGTACGGTTCAAATCCGCGGTGCAGCAGCGGAAGGAATACCGGCGATGCAAGCCCGGCAGTGTCGAATACTCTTCTGTCGGAGTGATAACCAATTGCACCGATATCGCCGACGACGACCGACGATCCGGCCGGGGTGTTTTCCGCGAGCCACTTCCCGATCGGGATGAGACATCCTTCCATCCCCACTTCGAATGCTTCGATTCCCGGCAGAACAATCGAGCGATAAAAGACCTGGTTCTGCAACATCACGAGCGCTGCAAACACGAAAACCGCTGCATACGCAAAACGCCGCCAGGGAAGGAGAAGGATCGCCCTCATGAGAAACAAAAACGCATAGATCACGATAAACGGCGTCACAAGTAAAAGATAACGCGAGACGACGCCGGTTTTCATACTAATATAGAAGAGGGAAATCAGAGCAATCCATCCAACGCCGATGAGACTTTGCCGGAAGATGAAAAATTTCTCGGTAGACTCTTCGCTCGGATCGAGCGACACGAGATCCTTTCTCTTCATCAACAAGACGATCCCTGCGACGATGAGAACGGCGATTGCAACTCCATTCGGAGCAACGATTGTCTCGAGTACGTTGGTAAACGTCGGCGCCATCGCATCGATCGTGAATTTGAAACCAATGTTCCCCATAGCAGCAGTCGGAACGGCTGATCCAAACGTCATCCGTGCATAGAGGAACCATGGAACAATGAGCGCGCTATACACCACGAGGAGCGCAGTGCCCAGTTTCAGTGCCCGCCGTTTGTTCTGCGAGTTGATATAGGCATCGAGAATGATGAGTCCAACCATGAGAATCGCTTCGAGCCGGACGAGCGTCAGCAGCGCTGCGAAGACTATGGAAAGGAAGTATTCGTTTCGCAGACAGAAGAGAAACGTCAGCAGGACAAGAAGTACCGAGAGCGAGGTTTCCATGCCAGAGCCTGCCCAGCGAAGATACCAGGCATCAACGGAGAATGCCACCGTCGCGCAAAGCGCCACGACGCCGTTCCGGATTACTTCGTATGCAACGAAGAAGAACGCGACAAGACCGAGGCTTGCGAATACGAGATCCATCGCCTTCGCAGCCATGTACAGATCAAGACCCAATTTCCCTCCAAGTGCAATGACGAAAAGCCAGAGCGGACTGGTCACGCCGTAGGTGGGCTCTCCGGCGTTGAATGCAATCCCGGCGCCCCGAACGACGTTTTTGGCAAACTGCAAGTAAATGTACGTGCCGTCGGGCGTGTACGAAAAATGCCGCGATGCCGTCATGTAGAAAAATGCAACGATAACCGGAAGCGCGACGATGATCAGCCGTCGAAGCCAGGGGAAGTCGTTCAATGGGTGCGCACCCCGCCGGATGGCACAGCACATTTCAGCCACTCCGTGAACGCGCCCACGTTGTGGAACCGGTAATCCGGATCCATCTGTAGTACCTTCTCCTTGCCATACGAATCCCATAACACTGCCGCGATCGCGACACCCGCTTCGTGCGCAGCTTTCACATCCGAAACGGCATCGCCGACCATCAATAGTTCCCCAGGTTTCAAATGAAATGTCTTCATCACTTTCCGGATGCCATCCGCCGATGGTTTATGGTTCTCGACATCGTTGCCGGTGACGATGAGATCGAAATATGGTTTGAGGCTGAATTTCTCGAGCGTGATGAGCGTTGTCCGTTTTCCCTTTCCGGTAAAGAGTGCAAGAAGAAGCCCGCGCTGTTTGAGAAAGTCGAGAAGCTCGCGAATGCCTTCATGAATCTCCGCCATCATCGGGTGATGTTCGTTGTAAAACTCACAGAGATCATCCATCGCCTCATCAACCTGATCTTTACCGACAATGTTTTCGACAGCCACTTCCTCCGGCGGACCAAACATTGCGACAATCTCTTGCGATGTGTAGGTCCGGTGAGCATATTTTTTCGCGATGTGGTTGAAGCTGGCAAAGATCAGCTCATTGGTCTGTGTCAGTGTGCCGTCGAGATCGAAAATTATGCAGGAAAGTTTGTTCATGGTGATGAAAATATACCAAAAAATGGAGGGAGTTCCAAAGAAAGAGGTCGGCAAGCAACAGTACATAGGATACAAATTCATTTCCTCTTCTCCCCTCTTTTTCGTATATTCTTCCTGATATATTTTCATATGAATCGCTCTATTCTTCATCTCATCACAAAGGAAGATCAATGAAGATCAACGACATCGAACAACTCTTAGGCAGTGACGCCAAGAGTTTATTGGGACATACATCCAAAACCATCTCGAAGGAATTACTTCACCTCCCCGGACCCGATTATGTCGATCGCGTGTATGCACACTCCGATCGTCCGGCGCCGGTGTTGAAGAACTTGAACTGGCTCATTCATCAGGGCCGACTTGCACACACCGGCTACGTTTCCATTCTGCCGGTCGACCAGGGCATCGAACATTCCGCGGGCGCATCCTTTGCACCGAACCCGATCTACTTCGATCCCGAAAATCTCATCAAGCTCGCGATTGAAGGCGGATGCAATGCCGTCGCGTCAACGTTGGGCGTGTTGGGTGCGGTTGCACGAAAGTACTCGCACAAGATTCCCTTCATTATGAAATTGAACCACAATGAGTTTCTTTCCTACCCGAATTCATACGATCAGATCATCTTCGGACGGGTGAAGCAGGCATTCGACATGGGCGCTGTTGCCGTCGGCGCAACAATCTATTTCGGTTCGACGGAATCGAAGCGGCAGATTCAGGAAGTAGGCCTCGCCTTCCAGCAAGCGCACGAGCTTGGCATGGCAACGATTCTCTGGTGCTACCTGCGCAACCCGGCATTCAAAACTCCCGAAAAAGATTTTCACCTCTCTGCCGATCTCACCGGTCAGGCAAACCACCTCGGCGTCTCGATTGAAGCAGACATCATCAAGCAGAAGCTGCCGGAAAACAACGGCGGTTTCACCGCGCTCAAGTTCGGTAAGACGCACAAGAAGGTCTACGACGAGCTTACGAGCGATCACCCCATCGATCTTTGCCGCTACCAGGTTGCGAACTGCTACATGGGTCGTGCCGGCTTGATCAACTCGGGCGGTGAGTCGAAGGGGCAATCGGACATGGCAGAAGCTGTGCGAACAGCGGTCATCAACAAACGTGCCGGCGGCATGGGATTGATCAGCGGTCGCAAAGCGTTCCAGCGTCCGATGAAAGAAGGAGTGCAGATACTCAATGCAATTCAGGATGTGTACCTCTGCAAGGAAGTAACGGTAGCGTGAATATTCCGCTCGAAGGCGACGTCACGTGACGTCGCCTTCCAAGATATTTCAAATCCTCGCCCGCACGTGGACGGGGATTTCTTATTTAGCAATGGAACGATAGGCATCGATGGAGAGTACAACCAAAAAAGCGTATCTTGTCATTACACATGCACACACAAGGAGGTGCAACATGAAAAATATCCTCATCGCAGTCTGGATAAGTGTAGTAATCGTTCTTAGCGGATGCGATACCGGACAGGGGCCACGCAACGACATCCATCGCGACATCCGGGGAAAAGTGTCGCTAAGGATCGCAGAGGAGTTTACTCGTTATGATTCAGCGAGCACACCCGTCCTTATGCTCACCATGAGAACGTATGATATTTATGAATGCTTCAACTTCCGGATTGATTACCGGCTCATCCGGACGAATAACGAGTTTGATGTGACGATCTTCGGCGTCACAGCCCCCAGTATTTGCCTGGATGCACTGGGTCCTGCAACCTCGCGCGACTCGTTCGATGTGTCGCCAGGTGAATATCACCTTGCCGTTCATCTCCACAACATGACTGATATATATACCGTGACTGTTTCAGAATCGGCCGTACAGCTTACTGCGCACGACAGCAGTGTCTCGCGGCCCGAGGCATCACTCTTCTGGCGGTATCCCCGGCAATCATTTGCGGTTTACTGCGGCACATTGACAAGCACTTCCTGGATGTGTACCGCATTTTATGATACGCTCATCCATCATTTGCCATTACAGGAGATCGAACCTCCCAATGTCGGTGTTTGGCCGTACTCCCTCGAAAGCAGCGGACATTACTACGACGCACCGACTCGTTTCTATCGTTATGCAACCGAAGCGGATTTCGACAGCGCGGGCGCTCTCCTCAAGAGGTTCGCGAAAACGGTGATCGATACAAATGCCGGTGTCAGTGTCTGGATGCAGAACTGGCGCAACAAAGAATATTTTTCATGGATGCTCAATTCTCCCTACAGCCAATAGCACAAATCGCCGTGAACAAAATCGTTACGCTCAAGAAGAACGAAGACAAGCGCATTCAGAACGGACATCTCTGGGCATTCAGCAACGAGATCGAAACAATCGACGGAGAGCCGCAGGTCGGCGACATCGTGCATCTCCACAATCATGCCGGACAATTCCTCGGACTCGGACTCTTCAATCCCAATTCACTTATTGCCATCCGCCTCCTTTCCCGGGAGGAAGAAAAAATCGACTTCCAATTTTTCCACCGCCGGATCGAGACTGCCCTCGCACTTCGACGGAAGCTCTATCCGAATGCCGAAACATTCAGACTCGTGCACGGTGAAGCAGATTTCCTGCCGGGCCTCATCATCGACAAGTACAACGAGTTTCTTTCTATCCAGACGTTTTCCTACGGAATGGATAAACGCCTGACGCTCATGTGTGACGTCGTTGAATCGCTTCTTCATCCGAAAGGAATTGTGGAGCGAAACGAAGCGCTCATCCGCACGCTTGAAGGACTCGATCAACACAAGGGAGTCATCCGCGGAGCGATCGAGCCTGTGACGATATCGGAGTATGGCATCAAATACCAAATCGATTTACTGGAGGGACAAAAGACGGGGTTCTTCCTGGATCAGCGTGAGAATCGAAAGGCGATCCGGCGATACGCAAAGGGCGGGCGCGTCCTCGATTGTTTCTGCAATGACGGCGGCTTCGCACTCAATGCTGCGTACAGCGACGCAACGGATGTCGTGGCAATCGATATTTCAGCGCCAACGGTTGAACGCGCATCACAGAATGCAGCCGCCAATCATCTTGACGCCAAGACACACTTCATCGCGCGCGACGCGTTCCTCTTCCTCAAAGAAGCCGTTGAAAAAAAGGAGAGATACGACCTCGTTATTCTCGATCCACCCTCATTTGCAAAGAATAAGAAGACCGTGCTGAAGGCAATTCGAGGATACAAGGAGATTCATCAGTACGCTTTTCAGTTGCTCAGTGCCGGCGGCATACTTGCCACTGCCTCGTGCTCTCATCACATTTTTGAAGAGACATTTCTGGAGATTATTGCTGCATCTGCACGATTGTCCGGACGCACCGTCAATCTGCTCGAGTGGCACGGCGCGGCGCCGGATCACCCGGTTCTGCCGGCAATGCCCGAGACACGATACCTGAAATTCGGCGTATTTCATGTTACGTAAGGGAACAAGTTCCCATTGACTTTGGTTCAATTCAAAAGTATATTTCATGTAGCAGTGTTCTGAGTTTCGGAAGGAAGCGGCGCCATGTTCAGCACAAAAATTCTCGCTCTTCTCAGTTGTCTCTTCATCCTTACCCTACCGGTTTGCGGCCAGGATTCCATAACACCATCGCGATCCGACAGCTCCGCCATAGCATCGCTCGATCACATGGCAAACTTGCCGACGAATCCTCCGAAGCATTCGTGGGGTATCGATCTCCTTATTTCAACCGGAGGATTCGGGCTCGGCGGGTTTTATCGGAACGAGTACTCGGACGATCTTTCCGGCTTCCTTGATTTCTCGATCTCCGAGGCACATGATGACGATGAGAAGGAGTTCGTCGATTATTATGGCAACAAGTTTACGCCCGGCAAAGTAAATCGCTTCCTCGTGATGCCGCTCTTTGTGGGATTGCAGAAGCGGCTCTTCAAGGATGACATCCTCGATAACTTCCGTCCGTACATCAACGTCGCCGCGGGACCGACGATGATCTACGTCTTCCCATACAATGATGAATACTTCACAGCACTTGGTAAAGGTCAACCGAAATATACGATTGGCGGATATATCGGCGTGGGTGCATTCTTCGGCTCGGAACGCTCAAGTCTCCTCGGCATGAATCTCCGCTATTACTTCCTCCCATACTTCAGCGATGGATTGGAGAGCCTTCGAAATCCGATGACCAACGAAACGCTGACGAAGAAGGAGTTCGGCGGATTCTTCATCACGGTCAACTTCGGGAGTGCGTGGTAAGACTATAGAAGTACGGCAACCAGCGCACTAGGAAAGATGTCGTTTCAGAAATTCTCCCGTGTAAGATGGCTTCGATGATACCACTTCCTCCGGCGTTCCCACTGCAACAATCTCTCCCCCTTTGTCTCCCGCTTCCGGGCCGAGATCGATCATCCAATCGGCGCATTTGATGACGTCCATGTTGTGCTCGATGATCAAAACGGAATTGCCATTTTCAATCAGCGCATTGAACGCGCGGAGGAGTTTTGCGATGTCGTCGAAGTGAAGGCCAGTCGTCGGCTCGTCGAAGATAAAGAGCGTGTGTTTGTCTTTTTCCCGATTCACCAAATGTGAAGAAAGCTTAATGCGCTGTGCCTCACCGCCTGAGAGTGTCGTCGCCGATTGACCCAAACGAATATATCCCATGCCGACATCATCCAATACCTGGAGCCGCTGCGCAACCCGTTTCCCGCTCGGATGCGCTTTGAAAAACTCGATTGCTTCCGTCACCGTCATGCCCAGAATGTCATCGACGTTTTTTTCGCGGTAGCGTATCTCAAGAACTTCCTTCTTGTATCGCTTCCCCTTGCACACCTCGCACGTCAGCTCGAGATCGGCGAGGAATTGCATCTCGATCGTTTGAATGCCGCTCCCTTCGCACGCTTCGCAGCGTCCTCCTTCGACGTTGAACGAGAAGTACCCCGGCAAGTAGCCGTGGATTTTCGCCGCCTGCGTTGATGCCAGGAGATCCCTGATGATATCGAAGGCTTTGATGTATGTGATCGGGTTGGAACGCGGCGTTCTGCCGATCGGTGATTGATCGACAAGCTCGACGTCGTCGATGAACTCAGCGCCTTCGATTGCCCTGTGCTTGCCGGCAGATTCACCGGGCATCCCCTTCATCTGCTTCAGAGCGGTATAAAGAACTTCATGCACCAACGTGCTCTTTCCCGATCCGCTGACACCGGTGATCGTTACAAACATATTCAGTGGAATCTCGACGTCAATGTTTTTGAGATTATGTTCAGCCGCCCCACGAACAACGATCTTCCGCTTCGACATTCCCCGACGCTTCTTAGGAACGGGGATCGACTCGTGCCCGCTCAAGTATCGCCCCGTAACGGATTTCATATCGGCAAGCAGGCTCGCGTAGTCTCCCTGAAATATTATCTCTCCGCCAAACTCACCGGCACGCGGTCCCATATCGACAATCTGATCGGCGTGTTCCATCATCTCCGCATCATGCTCGACGACGATGACGGTGTTTCCCACGTCTCTCAACGACTTGAGGATGGAAATGAGTTTCTGATTATCGCGTGGATGAAGTCCGATGCTCGGCTCGTCGAGGACGTACAACGATCCGACGAGCGACGATCCGAGTGCGGTCGCAAGATTGATGCGCTGTGACTCGCCTCCCGAAAGTGTATTCGAGAGCCGGTCAAGCGTGAGGTAACCGATGCCGACATCGTCGAGATACTTCAGACGGCGACGCAGCTCCTCAAGAATCCTGCGGGCGATGTCGACTTCAAATTGCGTCAATTTTAATCGATCGAAGAACGCATGCGCCTCCTCGATTGTCATGCGGACGATATCGGAGATGTTCTTTCCACCAACCTGAACATACAACGCATCGGGCCGTAGCCGCGCGCCGCCGCACGCATCGCATGTCGTGTACCCGCGATACCGGCTGAGGAGAATGCGATAGTAAATCTTATACATTTTCCGTTCGATCATCGTGAAGAAAGCGTGGATCCCCTCGAAACCGTCGCAGCCGTTCATCACGATGTCGATCTCGCGCTTTGTCAGATTTTTGAACGGCACGTCGATCCGCAGCTTTGCATCGTAGGCAATGCGGAGGAGATCGCGGAGCCAGTTGTGCCACTTCGGCGATATCCACGGGTGGATCGCGCCATCGCGCAGCGACGTTTCTTTATCGGGCACGACCAAATCCATATCGATGCCGACGGCGCGACCGAACCCCTGGCACTTCGGACACGCACCGAACGGATTGTTGAAGGAAAAAAGCCGCGGGTCCGGCTCTTCGTACCGGATGCCGCAGTTGGAGCACTCGAAATGCTGGTTGAAGCGATACTCCTCCCCACTGTCCGGTAATTTTACAACGGCATATCCTTCGCCGGCTTTGAACGCCGTTTCGATTGAATCCGTCATCCGTGTATTCTCTTCGCCTTTCCGATACACGAGACGATCGACAAGAACAAGGACATCCTTCTTCTTTGTTTTAGAGTTCAGCGTGCGTTCATTCAGGTCGATGATCTCATTATTATGGAAGACGCGGAAGAATCCTTCTCGCTTCAGATTCTCCAGCTCGACCTTCAGCGGGATATCTTTATGTTCATGAAGAGGAAACAACACGTAAAGCTTCAGGCCTCCTCCATCGCCGCTCGCCGCTTCATGCTCTTCGCTCTCCGCTTGAAGCGTATCAAGTACGGTACGAACCGAATCGCGCTGGACAAGCTGTTTGCAATTATGACAATACGTTTTGCCGATGCGAGCGTAGAGCAAACGAAGGTAATCATAGATCTCCGTCGTCGTTCCAACGGTCGAGCGTGGATTGCGGGCGGTCGTTTTCTGCTCGATGGCAATTGCCGGACTAATGCCCTGAATAAAATCGACGTCGGGCTTGTCCATGCGCTCAAGGAATTGCCGTGCATACGCCGAAAGGCTCTCGACGAACCGCCGCTGTCCTTCCGCGTAAATCGTATCGAATGCGAGACTGGATTTCCCGGAACCGCTCACGCCGGTAAAGACGATCAGCTTGTTGCGTGGAAGCTCGAGCGAGATGTTCTTGAGATTATGAACACGCGCACCGCGAATGACGATGTTGGATTTGCGGCTGCCGTTCGTGGGCTTCTGAATTTTTTCGGCAGCAGCCGCGCGCGCGACCGTGTTGGATTTCTTTGTACGAACCTTGCTCACAATGTGTATAGATTGCAGAATGGATGAATACAATGTAAGCATTTCAAAAGATTTTCCAAGCACCCTTCGACTTTGCTGCTAATGACACGCGACATTGTGAATCCTGCTTTTACCCTCACCCCGTCTCCGACTTCGTCGGAGCCACCCCTCTCCCAATTTGGGAGAGGGGACGGGGGAGAGGGTCATCTCTGATGACAAAGCAAGGCAACTCTCGGTCATTGATTCTCCATACGGATTTACTTACATTGCACTGGCGAAAGCCGGGAGAGTCCGGAAGAATTGAGAACCCGTCGATGGACCGGCAAACCTTGAGCCGCTTCGTTGGCGGGTTTTGTACTTAATGGAAGAATCGAAAACGCTCGAAGAGTCGTAGACAATGCGGATAGATGAAGTTATGCGCAAGGCTGCAACAGAGAATTCAACAATAAAAGGAAGTAACATGATAACCACAAAAACCTGTCCCGCCATACTCTTCACTTTCGTACTTCTTTTCTTGTCTTCATGTTCGAATCCGAAGAAGGAATATGAACCAGTCCAGCAGCTGCAAACCACAGCCGAGCAAAGTATCCAAGGTACGAGTGACGATGCCGCAAAACTCAAATCGTGTGATGATGTTATCAGAGCTCTACAGGAATTCATTCAGAACCATCCCGAGGGCGAGTGGAATACAACTGCCAAGTCGGCATTGGGGAATTGGCAATCAAAGAGGGCTTCGATACAAGAAGCCGTCAATCGCAAGTTGGACTTCGAGGAAGTTCAGAAGCTTCAAGACGCTGCAGAGCAGGTTATGCAGCACTCCACCGACTATGTGGTTTGGATGAAGAGTTGTGACGATATGATTAACTCGTTGCAGACATATCTTACCAAACACTCAGAAGGTGAATGGAATACATCTGCCAAGACAGCTCTTATGTCTTGGCAATCAAGAAAATCCACATTGGAGCAAGAACTCAGTACACTTGGTAACAAGCTCTTCGGTATGATGAAGGATCGGGCAATGCATGAAGCAAAGAGCCGACATGGATTATCCAACATTGAAGAGGTACGCCTGGACAGTCGCGACAAGAAAACGGTGGGTGCAAACATTCAAGTCACCGATGTCTATGCGATTCGAATGCGTGGTGCTCTTCTGGGTACGTCCATATTCAAATTAAAGGTCACCGTTTCTGGAAATATTGATCCTGAGATCAAGCGGGTTTTTGTGAATGAGAACGCTACGGTTGAAGAATAACGTCGTAAACCAATTGTTGCAGCCTTCGCATAACACGCAAAGTACGACGCTGGGAATGTCAGAGGAAAATACTCCCTCAACGCTTCCATGTCTCGCTCCCAAACCGAGTTTGGGAACGAGTCAACAATGAGCAACGTCGGTCGTAATTGAACCGTCCCGTTTCGAGAACAATAGATACATTGGTTTGGACAGATAAGCCTTTCATTTTAGTGCCCTTCACTCCTTTTCAAATGGCACGGATGTTGTCATAGTTTGTCGGCGAAAGGGGTAAGCCATGAAAACAATCATACTTTCCTTCCTGCTATCGGTGGCGATGCTCACCGGCGGTTGCTATACGCAACTTGCATTGAACGACGAGAACTCCGATGCTGCGGTTGAACCCGAACCGACCAATGTAGATCCGATCGTTGTATTCCAGCCTCCTCCGATTGTTGTCATTATTCAACCGATCATTGTGCCAATTGAACCTCCGTACGTTCCACCGCCGACCGTTGTGGTTTCGCCTCCTGGAGGGACGCAACAGAAACCAGCGCAACAAGATCGCGACTTCGGAAATCATCGATCAGGCTCTGTCAACGCAGAAGGCGTTCGAACAATCGGTTCGAGTCGGAGCGGAAGAAATTGAGGTGTTGTTCCTTCGTTGCACCGTCAGGGTAGGCGCGACCTTCATGGTCGCGAAATACTAGAGAAACGCAGACATAAAGTCTGCGGCTACCGCACAACTCCTACCATTAAATGACCCATCAACTGAATCTGATTGAAGTCGCCGTCGAATTTATCCTTGCCGAAGAGATTCATCCACTGGTACTTCAAATCGAAGTCGATTGTCGAACGGGGCGCGAACGGCTCCACGATCCCGACTCCCACTTCCAATCCGCCGGAGGACGTCGTGATAAATGATCCAGTGTTTTCCACGGCGGCAAGGAGCGCGCCAAAACTGAAATAGGGATAGTCTCGTTGTCCAACCGGGACGGGAATCTCAAGCCCGCCATTGAATATCCAATGCTGAAGCGAGCCGCGACCAGTGAAGAACCCATACGAAGTGAGCGGAAGAGAATTGTAGTGTGCGCCAAGTGCAACCTGGAGCGGCGAGAATCCGTGCAGCCGAGTTTTCAACCCGACATTCCAGCCTCTGCTTGTCCGATTACTGAGATCGCTCATCGGGAACGAGACCCCGCCGCCCACACCAACATCAAGCTTGAAGGATGGATCCGCCATTTGCGCAAGCGATCCGGTCGGAAAGAGCAGCACGACAAGCAACGCAAGGAATCGCATAAATGATTTCATATTGTTACTTCCTTTGGTGAGGTGCGACGGACGTCAGAAGCATGTTACGCTTCGCTCTTTTGTTAACTGTAGCAGGTTGTTGAAACACTTTGCAGGGTGCGGACTTGCCACGACCTTCAGGTCGTGGTTCAGTATGCAATAAAAGCAAAAGGGCTTCAGCCCTCCCAAAAAATGTGCATTTGATATAATGGGTTGAAACCCATCGTAACTTTTCTTCTATTGTTTTCCACGAGCTGAAGCTCGTGGCTACGAGTTCCCTTCTTCGACATCCCGCTAGAGCACGCTGAATATCACCATCAGGTTTGCGGCGACCTGCGAAAGACTTTCCTCGCCGTTTTCTTTTCCCGTCACGTTGAAGATTTGATACTTCACGGACGCGTCGAAACTTCCGAACACGGGAACGGAAAACTGCACGCCGCCGCCAAGTCCGACGCCGCCGCGCGTGAAGGAGGTTGAGCCCGACTTGGTGTTCGAAATGCTGTTCAGCATCCCGTCGGCGCCGAGGTATGGAGTCACGATCGGCACGGGAAGCTTGTACTCAAGTCCTGCGCCGAACATCCACATGACAACATACTCCCCCGGTTCTGTGGGGATTCCAAAAATATCCGGCGGAGATTGCGTGGGGCCGAAGGAGCCGCCTTTGTCCCTGATTCGATTGTATGTCAACGATCCCACGACATCGAGAGGCAAGGCACTATGCACACGCGCTTTTATGCCTGCATGCCAGCCCTGAGTCTCCGTGTACTTCGACAGTTCATCTCCGGGCAACGAAACGCCGCCACCGATGCCAAGCTCAATACTCAGCGGCACAGAGACAGGAGCTGCGGGAACTTGCGCCGAACAAACTCTGACGAATATCATCAGCATGATGAGGAGATGGATCAATTTCATGTTCGACTTCCTTTCGATTGTTGGTGGAAATCTGCTTGCAGGCGACGTCACGTCTACGACCCTATGGGTCGATAGACCCGTAGGGTGACGTCGCCTACCTGGGTTTATAGTTCCAAGTGCGTCGCACTTTCTTCACTATGATATTCCTGCAAACTCTTCACACTCGATTTCTGATCGCGCATCCACTGGATGCCTTTGACGGCAGCGGCAGCGGCGGAGACGGTCGTAATGATCGGGAGTTTCGCTTCGAGCGCCGCGCTGCCGATTGCCAGCTCGTCGAACCGCGACGTCTCGCCAAGCGGCGTATTGATAACAATGTCGATTGCTCCATTCTTGATATGGTCAACGATGTTCGGACGTCCCTCGTTTACCTTGAACACGCTCGTAACCGGTATGTTGTGCTTCGTCAGGAAAACCTGCGTGCCGCTCGTCGCGTAGATTGTGAAGCCGAGCTGCTGGAATCCCTTCGCCACTTCGACCGTCCGGTAATTCTTATCGTTGTTGTTGACACTGATGAAGACGCCGCCCTCGGACGGGAGAGTACCGCCGGCTCCGACAAACGCTTTCGCGATCGCTTCGCCGAACGTATCCGAGATCGACATCACTTCACCGGTCGAGCGCATCTCCGGACCAAGATATACTTTCGCCTTCGGAAATTTTCCAAACGGAAACACCGGCTCCTTCACGGCAATATGCTTCGGCTGCCGATCCAGCGGCAAGCCCAACTCGCGCAGCGTTTTGCCGAGCATGACTTTCGTCGCGATCTTCGCCAGCGGCAAACCCATTGCCTTGCTGATGAAGGGAACCGTTCGCGAGGCGCGGGGATTCACTTCAAGGACATACACGATGCCGCCTTTCTCGGCACATTGTACATTGATGAGTCCCTTGACGTTCAACGCGAGAGCAAGCTTGCGCGTAAAATCTTTGAGCTGTTCGATCACCTGAACGCTCTCGACCTGCGGCATCAACACGCACGCACTGTCGCCGGAATGGATGCCGGCTTCCTCGATATGCTGGAGGACGCCGCCGATCAATACATCCTTCCCGTCGCAGACGGCATCGACATCGAACTCCTTTGCGTCTTCAAGAAATTTATCAATGAGGATGGGGTGATCGGGAGAGACGCTGACTGCCGCTTTCATGTATTCGCGCAGCGCATCGACCCTATAGACAATCTCCATTCCGCGTCCGCCAAGAACATACGATGGACGCACAAGCACCGGGTAACCGATTCGGGCTGCAACAGTTTCCGCTTCCTCAACAGAGGTAGCTGTTCCATCCTGTGGATGCGGGATGTGAAGCTTCTTGAGAAGATCGCCAAACCGTTTCCGGTCTTCTGCAACGTCGATACTATCGGACGACGTGCCGAGAATCTTTACGCCATTCGCTTCAAGCGCTTTCGCGAGCTTGAGCGGAGTTTGTCCGCCGAAGCTGACAATGACTCCCTCGGGTTTTTCGACTTCATAGATATCGAGGACGTTTTCCAGCGTTAGCGGCTCGAAGTAGAGTTTGTCGGTCTGGTCGTAATCGGTCGAGACGGTTTCGGGGTTGCAATTGATCATGATCGTCTCGTAACCTTCTTCTTCGAGCGCAAACACTCCGTGCACGCAGCAGTAGTCGAACTCGATTCCCTGACCGATGCGGTTCGGTCCGCCGCCGAGGATGATCACTTTTTTCCGGTCGGAAACGCGGACCTCACTTTCCTGCTCGTATGTCGAATAGTGATACGGCGTCTCTGCTTCGAACTCCGCCGCACACGTATCGACGGTCTTGAACACGGAGTGAACGCTAAGCTGCTTCCGAAGTTTTCGTATCGCCAGCTCATCCGTTTTCCAGATCGTCGCAAGCTGGCGGTCCGAGAAGCCGAATCGTTTCGCTTTGAGGAGAATCTGTTTGGTGATTGGTTTCAAGTCAAAAGTCAAAATGCAAAAGTAAAAAGTATGGTGGTGCGTTAGTATAGAAGTACTGAGTATAGAAAGAACTGAGGGAGTATTCCATTTCACCGTCCACTAGTCACTCCGATAACTAATAACTGAAAACAAATAACACCTTCTCTTCAATGCTGATGACTCTGCTGAGCGTTCTTCTCTGTACTGCGCAATTTCTTATACGACTCGATCTGTGTTTCCGTCAGGATGTTCTTCGCTTTGAGGTGCGCTGCAAGATGAGCCGCACGCAGCCTGCCGCGCAGCTTGCCTATCTGTTCGCAATCATCACGCGTCGCTTTTTCATTGACCAGCCCGGAACTGAACGCTTCGTTCAACTCTTCTTCGATGCCGACGATGCGCTTGCCAAGTTCCTTTGCCCGCGTTCTCATCTCGCCGTAGATTTCCTGCATCGACTTCTTCTGTGCAGCGGTGAGCTTAAGTTTATCGGCAAGATCGAGTACTTGCTTGGGTCCGGGGTAGCCATTGATCTCGGCGAACTGTCCATACCCCATGCCTTCGCCGCCAAGAAGTCCGTCGCGGTCCGGAGGAACCTGAGCGTTCGCGCAAAGCGCGATCAATTCAAAAGTCAAAATTAAAAAGTAAAAAATATTTCTTGCTCTACTCGTATCGTTACTCATTTCTTCCCTTTCCTTTTTACTTTTGACTTTTTAATTTTGAATTGACAGCGAGTACTCCCTCAGCTCTTCCTCCATCTCCACGATTTGCTCTATATTATAGAGGAACCACCGATCGATCTTTGTAATCTCGTGCAGTTCGTCGATGTTCACGCCAAGCTGCATGGCGTAACGGAGAAAGAAAATGTTGTCTGCTTTTGGAGTCCGCAAGCGCTGGACGACCTTCTCCCGCCACTGCATCTTCTCTTCTTCACTCAGAAGGGAAGGATCGAACAAGTCTTTTCCATCCGCACCGAGTCCGTAGCGGCTCTGCTCGAGCGAGCGAAGAGCTTTCTGAAGCGCTTCCTTGAACGTTCGTCCAAACGCCATCGCCTCACCCACTGATTTCATTTGCACACCGAGCGTATCGTCGACTCCTTTGAATTTTTCGAAATCCCATCGCGGAATCTTGACGACCGTGTAATCGATTGTCGGCTCGAAGGATGCCGGAGTTTTTTTCGTGATGTCGTTGGGAATTTCATCGAGCGTGTAGCCGACGGAGAGCTTCGCCGCGATCTTTGCAATCGGGAAGCCGGTTGCCTTCGATGCAAGCGCCGATGAGCGTGACACTCGCGGATTCATTTCAATGACCAGCATTTTCCCATTATCCGGATCGACGGCAAATTGGATGTTCGATCCGCCCGTCTCTACTCCAATGGCACGGATGATCTTGATGGCTGCATCGCGCATGTGCTGGTACTCTTTGTCGGTGAGCGTCTGTGCCGGCGCAACGGTGATCGAGTCGCCGGTGTGGACGCCCATCGGATCGAGGTTCTCGATCGAACAGATGATGACGACATTGTCCTTCAGGTCGCGCATTACCTCAAGCTCGAATTCCTTCCATCCGATCACCGACTCTTCCACGAGCGTTTCGTGAATCGGACTTGCCGCGAGCGCGTGCTCGACTTTGATTCGATACTCTTCGATGTTGAACGCCGTGCCGCCGCCGGTTCCGCCCAACGTGAAGGATGGACGAAGAATGATCGGGAAGCCGGCCTCCTCGGCAAAGTGTATTGCCTCATCGATCGAGCGAACGAAAGCGCCCTTGGGCGTTTCCAGCCCTATCTCTTGCATCGTCTTCTGGAACAACTCGCGGTTCTCAGCCTTCTTGATGGCCGGAAGTTTCGCTCCGATCAATTCTACGTTATACTTTTCAAGCACGCCGCTCTCAGCAAGAGCAACAGCAATATTGAGAGCCGTTTGTCCTCCCATTGTTGGAAGGATTGCATCGGGGCGTTCTTTCTCGATGATCTTCTCGACAAAGTATGGCGTGATCGGCTCGATGTACGTGCGATCGGCGAACTCCGGATCGGTCATGATGGTTGCGGGATTGCTGTTGATGAGGATAACGCGGTAGCCTTCCTCGCGCAGGACGTTGCACGCTTGCGTGCCGGAGTAATCGAACTCGCACGCCTGGCCGATGACGATCGGTCCCGCACCGATGATGAGTATGGACTTGAGGTCTGTACGTTTGGGCATTGATGTTGGTAGTAGACGGCGACCCGCCGTCGTGTAGTAGCGGGTCCCCGACCCGCGTTCCAGAAGCGCCGACCAGTGGTCGGCCACTACAATTGGAAAAAGATACAAAAATTTTGAGTGAGTTGCTATGAACCCTCACCCCTCGATCCCCTCTCCCATTGGGAGAGGGGAAGTCGCGGACGAAGTCGGCGACAGGGGTGAGGGTCACTTGAGAATGAGAGGGTGTTTGAGTAACTTTGAGGTGGGAAGAGAACTTGTTGCAATTTTATGGCACAAGAAATCAAAATTCAGTGATGAACGATGCGGCACAAGAACTAGTTAGGAAGCATAAAGCGTTATGCACCCTCATTTTGTTCAAGTAATAGAAATACTCCCTCCCACTTTTGAAGGGCTGCTCGCAATGGCGCCCGTTAAGTCCGTCTCCTTGCCTCGGCGTATGCCGGCGTCGGGCGTATATCTATTCACGGAGCGCGGCGCTCATTTGTACGTTGGCAGAAGCAATCGCTTACGTGATCGAATTCGGCGACATGGTGCGGTCAACTCACGGCAGAACGTTGCTGCTTTCGCATTTAAGATCGCACGCCAGGAAACTCGACAAACAGAAGCAACCTATCGCACTGAGGGGTCGCGGAAGCAACTGGCCGAAGATCCTGCCTTCGCTGAAGCCTTTCTCGCCGCGAAAGCGCGAATTCGAGAGATGAATGTCCGGTTCGTTGAAGAGACCAATCAACTTCGGCAGGCGATCTTAGAGATATACGCCGCTGTCGTCCTCGAGACACCGTTCAATGACTTTGACACTCACTAGAACTCATCGGGATCCGATCTGCTGCTAGCTAACCAGCGTCTCAAGCTGCAGACGTTCGAACTCACCCTGTAGTCCCTCTCTAATGTTAGAGAGGGACGCTCTTCCAGGGGAGAATTCGAAATCGTGAGCGGTGTGTGGAAAGGAAAGAATCAATCGAAGCGTTTCAATTTCTGTGCGCATAGATCCTCTCGAAGAATCGGCAAGCACGTCATGCACAGAAATTGTTAGCACGTGCGCGAGCGATTGATTCGTGCGGTTTTCGATTTCGAGAAGATTTCTTTGTTACTTTCTTTCTCGGAAAGAAAGTAAGGGCAAACACTGCAGGCCATGGATTAGCGCCGGTCAATCAGCCGCTCAACTTGACGCCGTGAAGAAAACGATGATTTCTGCGAAATATTTTGTATGTTCTGATTGGCAAGACTATTGAACCAAGATCGTTTACAACGAAAGGTCACGCAATGCAAATCTATATTGGAAATCTTCCGCTGGAATTTACAGACATCGACTTGAAATCCATGTTCGAGCCATTCGGCACCGTCGCCGCAGCGGCGATCGGAAAAGACAAGAAGACGGGAGCTTCGGAAGGATACGGTATCGTCGAGATGCCGGTCAAGCACGAAGCGCGCACGGCGGTTGATGCATTGCGCGGGAAGGACATGCAGGGAAAACCGCTCCGCGTGCGAGCGCTCAAGCCGGGAGACGACTTTCACACGGCGGGAAGGCCCGTTGGTTCTGACTTCCATGCCAGCAGAAAATTCCGCGGCGATGTGAGCAATCGGGGAGCCGGTGCGATTCGTCGAGGCGGTCAGCGTGGAAGCTGAAAACATTTTTGGCAAGTTAGGGGAACGATAGCTGTCTAACTCTCATACAAAAGGAGGATCATCATGAAACTCACACTCATCTCCGCGATGTTCGTGCTTCTGACATCGCTGCCCGCTTCCAGCCCTACTCCGGAACCGGGAAAGAGCCGCGTCATCGCCGTTCAGACGTACACCGTGCCCCGCAGCGAATGGGACGGCTTCTTTTCGTTCGTCGACGAGTATATCGTGCCGCGGCTGAAAGCGAACCCGCACATTATTTCTTCCCGCGTCGCAACACACTATTATGGTCCTTCGGAACCGAACATCTGGCGGATCACGGAGTATGCGAGCCTCGGCGAGATCGATCTTGCCGAAGCGTGGAACGATCAGTACGATAAAGACCATTACCCCGCAGGATCGGCAAAGCGGGATTCCTTCGACGTCAGGTACAAGAAGTATTTCATGCCGTACTGGGAAAATCATTCGGATAATTTACTCCAGGCAAATGAAAATAGAATCAAGTAACCAAAGGAGTACCGAACCATGCATCGTGATGCACTTCGCCGTGCATTCATCGTGTTCCACCTGACACTGGGGATCGTCGTGTTCATTCAGAGCGTGCTCACGGCGTTGCACGCAGCGGCCGGCGGTGACGCACAACCCGCCAGTCATTTTGCGGTCTGGCTCGGCATCGCCGAGGCGATGGCGGCGCTTCTGTTTCTTGTGCCTGCAACGCTGAGGATTGGCGCCGTTGGTCTTCTGATGATCTTTTTCATTGCGCTAACAGTTCACGGTCTGCATAGCGGGTTACCGCTGCTGGTGTACGGCGCCGGTGTCGTGTTCGTCATGGTCCACGGGAGCGCATTCGGAAAAGACGTTATGCGGAATGAGGCTGCGGGTTGACCGCTCATGCCATGCCCAAGCACAAAACATTACGATTCGCTTCAATATTGGAAGAGTCGCGCAATAAATTGTGGGGCTGCCATTTTGGTGTTCCGGACTCCATTGCACGACAGTTGATCGATGGCAGCTCGCGTCGCGTAGTCTCTACGCTGAATGATTCTGCGGAACACCAATGCGCACTGGTGCCTCATGGCAACGGATCGTTCGTTATTACCGTCAACAAGAAGTTGCGCGACGCTCTTGGCTTGAAATTCGGAATGACGGTTCACGTCGGCTTGCGGAAAGATGGGAGCAAGTACGGCTTACCGATGCCCGAGGAATTGGAAGAGCTGTTTCGACAAGACGCGGAAGGCAAGCGCTTCTTCCATGTCCTCACAGCGGGGAAACAACGGACGCTGCTGTATATCATCGGGTCGGCAAAAAATCCGGAAAGCCGAATTTCTCGTTCCATCGTTATCACGAAACATCTGAAAGCCAACGGCGGCAAGGTGAACTACAAGCAATTGAATGAAGCGTTGAAAAAGCCGAACCGTGCCGGGTGACCAGCCGCTCCCCGAAGCAGGCATTTCAAGCTCGAATCCGGCCATCACGATATCCAGTCACTCAAGCTGACATATCTTATGAACCCCAAACTCGCTTCCACGTTCGCCGTCGCTGTGCTCGTTCTTGCAGTTGTGTATTTGTTCTACACACAGAGCTTATTCGGACATGAGCCGATAGCTATCGGTCTGCAAATTGCGGCGTTCCTGTTGATGGTCTGGGCGCGCATCACGTTTGGGAAGCGAAGCTTCCATGCGGCAGCGAATCCAACCGAAGGAGGCGTCGTCACAACGGGTCCGTATCGCTTCGTGCGCCATTCTATCTATGCGGCGATCCTGTACTTTACGCTTGTCGGAGTTCTTGCCAATATATCCGTGCAAAATATAATTGTCGAGTCGGTCATTGTCTCCATGCTGTTTGTACGCATCATGAGCGAAGAAAAACTTTTGCTCGACCGTTATCCTGAATACGCTGAGTATTCTCGGAAGACAAAGAGACTGATTCCATTTATTTTCTGACCCGGCACTACTGTTTGATACTCACTCAAGCAATTGCTACATTTTCCCGGTTCGATTTTTTAAATCACCCCAAACAATTCTTCATTATTCGGAGTAACCGATGAAAACATTTTTTCTAGCAGCGTTTATGTTCTTCGCTGCACTCTCTCATGCACAGGATTTGTCGAACTTCCTCGTCCCGAACGGCTTCCATTTGCCTGCGCTTCGCTCGGGTCAGTACATTCTGACGGTGACGCCCAGTTATTCGAATCGCCCGTACGATAACTCAGGTAACTCTATATCGGGTAATCCCGTCTCCGCATCAGTCAACACATCAAGCTCGTCGTATTCGGTATTTCGTCTTGCCACCAGTGCGGTCTACGGAATCTCGGATGCAACAACGCTTTCCCTGTTGATCTCTTTCACTCCCGCTCAGACAAACGGGGATTACACATACTCGTATTTGTATTCCTCACAATCCTCTTCCTCTCTGGGAACCGCAAAAGGGGAATCACGGGAAAATTCTTTTAATCCGTCATTCATTCTGAGCCATAGAGTAGAGCATAATATTGAGCTATCACTGGTGACACGGAACATGTTTCACAAAAACCTGCCAAGCAAAACATGCGGTGATCGTTCCATCGAGGCGTTACAGAAACGTGGCGTCCGTTTCATCGGCTGCAATCGTTCACTCCGCTCGATGGCAAAAGATCTTGCAAAAAACCTGAATGGAAATGAGGACCTTATTCGGGATGAGCTGCTGGCAAACATTCTTCCCGGCATCATCATCGTGCCTGCAATGATCGTCGCAGCCAACCGCGCTCAGGAGGCGGGAATGACGTACGTGTATCTTGGATAACCACATCACGAAAGGAGAACCGTTCATGGCACAACAGAAATCGTACAAGAACTGCCAGAGCTGCGGGATGCCGCTCTCGAAAGATCCACAAGGCGGTGGAACGGAAGCCGACGGCTCGAAGAGCACGAAGTATTGCAGCCATTGTTATCAGCATGGAAAATTCACGTTACCGGATATCACAATGGAACAGATGCAAGAACGTGTCCGTGGAAAGATAAAGGAAATAGGGCTGCCGGGCTTCATGGCGGGTTTCTTCGTGCGAGGGATTCCGAAATTAGAGCGCTGGAGAACGAGCACGCCGTAATCTGATAGTGAGAATGCGTTGCTTCTTCTCCATCCATTTCCTACATTAGTCCATTCACAAGAGGGGGCAACACAATAGAAGGAAAGATTCATGATTGCTCTCGGCAGAATTCACAGGCTCGTCCTGTCCGCTCTATTTTCCACTCTCATTTTCGTGCTCGCTCTGCGGGCCCAATCCTCCATCACGCTCACCGTTGATGCGACCGAAGCGCCACGCAAGATTCTCCACATCGCGGAATCGATGACGATTCATGCCGGTCAGACGACGCTCTACTATCCCAAATGGATTCCCGGCGAGCACGGTCCTACGGGTCCGGTCCTCGATCTCGTCAGTCTGAAAATTATGGCCGGAGGAAATGCGCTCTCGTGGCGACGCGATCTGGTGGACATGTACGCGATCCACTGCGACGTTCCAGTAGAGACTTATTCACTCGATCTCGCCTTTGATTTCGTGCTTCCTGCTGCAACAGAGGGCTTCTCCTCCGGTGCATCGTCATCGGCATCACTGCTCGTGCTGAGCTGGAATCAGGTTGTCCTCTATCCCGAAGACCAAAATCCGGACAGTATTACGGTCACACCATCGCTCCGGTTGCCCGATGCGTGGAAGTTCGGCACTGCACTGGAAAATGATCATCAGTCTGAAGGAACGATCCACTTCAAGCCAATCTCACTCACGATGCTGATCGATTCCCCGGTGCTGGCAGGCGCGCATTTCAAACGAATTGATATTACCGCGGGTACAACCGTTCCGGTGTTTCTGGACATTGCAAGCGATGGGGATGCAGCGCTGGCGATGTCGCCGGAACAGATCGCTAAACATCAGAATCTTGTGCGTGAAGCAAACGCGTTGTTCGGTGCTCATCATTACAAACACTATGATTTCCTGTATACACTCAGCGACCAAGTTGCGCACTTCGGTCTCGAGCATCATCAATCGAGCGACGACCGGGTCGAAGAACGAACGCTCCTCAACGAAGACTTGTGGAAAGTTCATTCCGGACTTCTGCCGCATGAATACGTTCATTCGTGGAATGGCAAATACCGTCGTCCTGCCGATCTTGCAACAGGCGATTATTCCACACCGATGAAAGGCGATCTTCTCTGGGTCTACGAAGGGCTTACACAGTATCTCGGAAATCTTCTCGCCGCGCGTTCCGGCCTGCGCACACCCGACGAGTACCGCGACCACCTTGCAATCGTCGCAGCAGCGCTTGACAATCGCCCCGGACGCGAGTGGCGGCCATTACAAGATGCTGCCGACGAAGCCCAGCTCCTCTATTATGGACGGGACGATTGGGGGTCGTTGCGGCGCAGTGTGGATTTTTACGACGAGGGCGACCTCGTCTGGCTGGAGGTGGACGCAAGCATCCGTCAGATTACCAGGGGAAAGCGATCACTCGACGACTTCTGCAAGCGCTTTCATGGCGGTCAGAGTTCCGGACCGATGGTGAAGATATACACGTTTGAGGATATTGTTGCCACGTTGAACGATGTTGCGAAATACGACTGGGCAACATTCCTCACCGACCGGCTGCAATCGTTGAACGCACACGCCCCTCTCGGTGGTATTGAGAAAGGCGGATGGAAGCTCGTCTACCGCGACATGCCCAACAGCATGCAGAAGGCATGGGAATCGACGCACAAGCGGATCGATATGAGCTTTTCGCTCGGTATCCTGTTCGATGAAGAAGGGACGATGCGGGACGTAGTTCCCGGAACTCCGGCAGCCAAAGCAGGTCTCGCACCCGGCATGAAGCTCGTTGCGATCGATGGACGAAAATATTCGAAAGATTATTTGCGAGATGCGGTCCGAACGGGCAAGAACAGTACGAACCCCATGCAATTTCTCGTCGTCAACGGTGACTATTACAGCACCTTCCTCATCAACTATCACGACGGTGAGCGGTATCCATTCCTTGAAAGGAATTCATCAAGACCTGATGTGCTGAGTACGATCATCAGTCCTGTCGCAGCGAGAATAAGAGGAAGACATGAACGATAGAGGCGCTGCACCAGAAGGCACACCGGCACTACAAAACCTTTACATTGCCGGCAAACATTCCTCACGCCGTCAAAGCGACATCCGGATTCAAGACGTTGTTGATCATGATTCGAGGATGAGAGCTTCGCAACTTCGAAGATGCCTGTCAGCCACTTCGTGATACTTTCTCCTCAACTTAGCGATCTCAAGCAACAATTCGAGCGTGTATCCGCCCATGCAGCAAAACTCACCAATGATCACTCACACGAACAATTAGTCCGGCGGCCTCAGCCGCAGAGTTGGTCGATCGCACAGTGTATCGTTCATCTCACCCGGACGACCCACGTTTATATTCCAATGTTCAACGACGCCCTCGACCGTTCGCGCGTGAAAGGATTGAAGGCTCCCGGTCCTTATCACATGGATATTGGCGCGCGGCTGTTCAGATGGGCACTCGAGCCTCCGGTCCGACTTCGTGTGAAGACATCCGGATCTCTTCAGCCATTGGATGTGGAACCGCTCCAAAGCATGTTGGCTGAATTCCTCAAGAGTCAGGAAGAGCTGATACAAATTCTTGAGGACGCCGACGGTCTCGATCTGTCACACATTAAACTTGTCTCCCCCTTCAGCAAGCGCGTGCGTTACAATGTCTATTCCGTGTTCCATATTCTTGCCGCTCACCAGCGGCGTCATCTCTGGCAAGCTGAACAGGTAAGGAAACAACTTTCTATCATCGTGCCATAGTAGATCCGATGTACGGTCTTGAAATGCATTCCAACATCCGTCGTGAAATCCTTGAGACTTTCGAAAAGTTTCTGTATCTTCAATCACCATTTCCATTTCTGTCGGCGCGTGGGAGCCGGCATCATCAAGACAGAGATATCGCCATTTTCAGAAGGAATCGCATGGAACGCCAGATCACACTGATTATTCACTTTATCGGCTTGGGCTTATTCGTCACCACGTTCGTCGCAGGCTTCATCCTCAATAGACAGTACACGAAGGCAAATGACCTTCAGACGAAGGCAACGATCCTTCGCGGAATGAGACCGATAGGTTTGCTGTCTCCCTTCGCTTCACTCATCATGCTGGTGACGGGCATCGGCAACATGCACATTCTCGGCTACAGCCTCTTCGAGCTTCCACCCTGGCTCGCATACAAGATTGTCTTCTTCGCCATCGCACTCATCAGCGGCGTCATCTTCTCCATTCGCGGACGCAAGCGAGGCGCGATCATTCAACAAATGGTCGCCGGTTCCGCGCCTGCCAACGCTGAAGTGATTCTGAAAAGTCATGATCAACAAATCAGGCTGTCGTATCTTATCATGCCGATTCTTTTTCTCATCATTCTCACGCTCTCTGTTTTTGGTCGGACCGGAGCGTTGTAAGCCATGCGCGAGTACCGTTTGTATATCGATGGCCAGTTTGTCGAGTCCGCATCAAAGAAAACGTTCGACTCCATCAATCCATTCAATCAGGAAATCGTCGCTCGTGTTTCTCTGGCAGGAATCGACGACGCGCAGCACGCCATCGCCGCAGCACGGAAAGCCTTTGACAATGGTCCATGGCAGCGCATGTCAAAGGAAGAACGGAGCGCCCTCATCAAAGCTGTGTCCGACAAGATCAACGAGCGGAAGAGCGGCTTCGAACAGCTTGAGGTGGACGATTCCGGCGGCACGATCCGCAAGGTAAAAGAAGACGTTTATCTCAGCGCCCGTGCGATGAATTACTTTTCGAAGCTTGCCGCGATGGATCCGTTCGAGCCTGTTGACGGATTATCAAAGCCGGGGTTCAGCCAGAACCTCGTCGTTCGCGAGCCGATTGGCGTTGTGGCTGCAATCATTCCATGGAACTTCCCGCTGAAGATGGCGGTATGGAAACTCGGTCCCGCACTCGCGGCAGGAAACACTGTCGTGTTGAAGCCATCCGAGCTGACACCGGTGACGGCGATGGAGCTTGCGAATATCTTTCATGAGGTTGGATTTCCTCCGGGCGTCGTGAACATCGTCCCGGGTTATGGCAGCGATGTTGGCGAAGAACTTGCCGGGAATCCGATGGTTGACAAAGTCTCATTCACCGGTTCGACGACAATTGGCAAACGGGTGATGAGCCTTGCCTCGGAATCGTTGAAGAAATGTACGCTGGAATGCGGCGGAAAATCCGCCAACATCATCCTCGACGACGCTGACCTGAGCATCGCGGTGGATGGAGCGCTCTATGCGATCTTCTACCATCAGGGTCAATGCTGCGAAGCCGGCACTCGCCTCTTTCTCCCGGAAAAGCTGCACGATGAATTTGTCGCACGGATGATTGAGACGACGAAGAAAATGAAGCTTGGCGATCCGAAAGATCCCTCGACCGACAACGGACCGGTCATCTCTGCGAAGCAGCGAGATCGCATCCTCGGCTACATCGCCGGCGGCGTTAAGCAGGGCGCGAAGGTTGCGCTTGGCGGATCGACGCCAAAAGATCCGGCGCTTCGGAACGGATTCTTCGTCGAGCCAACCATCCTCACAGGCGTTGACAACACGATGACGATTGCACAGGAAGAAATCTTCGGTCCGGTTCTCTCCGTTATCACATACAAGTCCGTCGAGGACGCAGTCGCGAAAGCGAACGACACGGTGTACGGCCTGGGCGGCGGCGTCTGGTCGCGCGATCGCGAAAAAGCCATGACCGTCGCACGACAATTGCGGGCCGGCACGGTTTGGATCAACGAGTGGCATTTGATTTCGGAAAAAGCGCCGTTCGGCGGATACAAGCAAAGCGGCATCGGGCGCGAGTTCGGCGTCGAAGGATTGCGCGAATACATGGAAACCAAGCATCTCCATATCGATGAGCTTGGTTCACGCGAGAAAAAATTTTGGTACGACACGGTGGTACCCAAATCGTAAATCCACTTACAATCACACGGAGTAGAACCATGAAATTCACACTTGTTCTCAGCACGATGCTTGCATTCATCATCTTCTTCGGATGCAGCGAACAAAAACTACAGCCGGTTCCGGTGGGCGAGATGCAAGAGTACCGCGATCCCGGATATGGATTTTCGATCAAGTATCCCAAGGATTGGAAGCAGCTTGGCACAACGGGCCAGGCAGTCTTCGCCAAGTCGCAGGAAGTGCTGGATAAGTTCCGCGATCCCAAAGCCGGCATCGAAGGCGGACAAGTCTCTGTCGACGTTATTACGTACGCGGGAAAGAGCCCCAATGATATCATCACGCAGACGATGGAAGAACTCAAGGCGAATAACGCTGAGATCGATTCCGGCAAAGGATCAAACTACGGATCGTACCCTGTAGCCGGAAAAAACGGCAAGATGATACCCTACAGAATTCAGGCAACGACAAAGAAGAGCATCTATGGTCACTACGTCTTCGTCGCCGGCGATACCGCAATGTACCGGCTGAATTTCGAGGGCTTCGGAGACCAGTATGGACTCCACGTGCCGCTCTTCGAAGAAATGTTGAAATCTTTTCAAATACCGGTCGTCGTCGCAAAGAAAGCTGATGTGTGGAATCCATCGGCAAATCTCGAGGCACTCACGTCGAACTACTTCTCTGCAAAATATCCCGACAATCTGGAGTTCATGAACGTTGCGAAAGGCGATAAAGATTATGTGGTGAAACTCCGCGCCGACCGCCTCGATTGCAGCATCCAGATCGACGTCTTTGGCGCGAAAGGCTTAACCGTCGAGAAGGTGTGGGATCAAAACAAAGGTAAATTCAAGTCGCGAGGCAACGGCGAGGCGACGATTGGCGGCAACAAGTCGATCTGGGTGGACTATTCGCCGGTCGCGAACATCATGAGCCGAACCTATTTCGTCGTGAAGAATGATAAGGTGATTCGAGCAACCGTTACCTGGTTCGCCGTGCAAAAGGATGTTTATTTCCCTGTGTTCGAAAAAATCGTCACAACAATGAATCTCAAATGAGGCACACATGATTGAACATGCACTCGTCACGACAGCCTTCAATCTCGAAGGCTACAAAGTTACCCGGCAACTGGGACTTGTTCGAGGTATCACCGTTCGTTCCCGGTCGATCATCGGCAACATCGGCGCGGGGATTCAGATCCTCTTCGGAGGAAATATCTCGCTGTATCAAGAATTGTGCGAGCGTGCCCGCCAGGAGGCATACGACATTATGGTGCTGCATGCAAATCAGATGGGTGCGAATGCCATCATCGGCATGCGGTATGATGCGAATGAAGTTGCCGCCGGGGTCACGGAAGTGCTCGCGTACGGAACTGCGGTTGTAGCTGAAAGGATGTGAAGCATCTCAGACTCATCTGATTATTCATGGACATAAAGAATCGAACCGTTGTAGTGCTTGGCGGTGGTGGATTGGTCGGATCGGCCATCTGCCGAAAGCTTATCGACGAACAACCGAAGCGAATCATCGTCACCTCTCTCCTCCGTTCTGAAGCAGAAGGGACAGTGAAGATACTGCGAAAGGAATTCCCTCGCGTTGGCAAGCGGTTCTTCGTGCCATGGTGGGGCAACATCTTCGTGAGAAATGATCTCAAGGACACACGCCGCGAAGATATTCTCAGCAATCCCGATACGCGGGCAATGCTGATCGAAGACATTTTGAATGAATTGACCGAGCCGGTGCTCAAGCGGTCGACAATCTTTCAGCTTGTCCATGCCTATAAACCTGAGGTCATCATTGACTGCATAAACTCGGCAACTGCAATCGCTTACCAGGATATTTTTCAGAGTGCACGCGCCGTTCTTAAGGAAATACAAAAGACCAAGTCGGGCGGGAAAAAGAAAAATGAAGCGGGTTCACTCGCCAATGCAGCCGAGCACTTGCTCTGCACGCTGTACACGCCACAGCTCATCCGGCACGTCCAGATTCTCTACCGATCGATGCACGCCTCCGGGACAAAGATTTATGTCAAGATCGGAACGAGCGGCACTGGCGGCATGGGACTCAATATCCCCTACACGCACAGCGAGGAACGCCCATCAAGCGTGCTGTTGAGTAAATCGGCTGTCGCCGGCGCACACACATTACTTCTGTTCCTGATGGGGCGAACACCTGATGCGCCAATCACAAAAGAGATCAAGCCTGCTGCTGCGATTGCATGGAAACGCGTCGCCTACGGCGAGATCAAGAAGCGTGGCAAGGCAATCGAGCTCTACGATTGTCCGCCCTCGCGCGCGATCAAGCTGAGCCGCACATTGAAACTCTCGATGAAGGATGCAGCAAAACCCACCGGCGACACCTTGAAATCTGTTTTTATCGATACCGGCGAGAATGGACTTTTTTCCGGGGGTGAGTTTGAAGCGATCTCGACCCCGGGTCAGATGGAATTCGTGACGCCTGAAGAGATCGCCGAAAGCGTTATCTACGAAATCAAAGGCGGCAATACGGGACACGACATCATCAACGCGCTCGATAATGCATCGCTCTCACCCACCTATCGTGCTGGATATTTATTCCAGAGTGCCAAGGAACAGATTCGGAGGTTGGAAGAAGAGCATGGCGTCAAGAGCATTGCCTTTGAAATACTCGGACCGCCACGACTGTCCAAGCTCCTGTACGAAGCGTACTTGTTGAAGGTTTGCTGCGGAGATATGGTCACGGTAATGAAGACCAATCCAAGAATCCTCTCTCAGAAACTCAGTAAGGAGATTCGAGATGACGGCACACTCCGGGCGCAGATCATCTCGATCGGCATTCCCATCTTGCTTCAGGATAGAAAATCATTTCTTCGCGCACGGGAGATCAAGATCCCGCCATACCACGGTGAAAATGAAGTCCCCATTACCTCGAAGAACATCAACCTATGGGCACACGACGGATGGGTTGATCTCCGCGTCGTAAACATGAAACGGTGGAAGAACCGTTTCCAGCAAATACAGACAATGGTGAACGAGATTCCGAAAAACGAATCCAGCTCTCGTCACCTCTACACGAGCGAATACTGGAGTAACTTCAAGGACATCGATCCCGGAAAACTCGCCGGTTGGATTTTCAATTACGAAGAGCGTGGAATGAGGATGAAGGCATAGATACAAAGACACAATGCCTGTCCATTCAGCGAAATGAAGAAGCTGGTTCTCTTGAAGTAACGCACTTCGATATGGTTCGAAAAGAAAAGCCCCGACTTCCCTACTGGCCGGGGCTTTGTATTCCAGCGTCAGGTATCCACCAGGCCCGACGCCGTATGCTTGTTGCTCTACTCCTTTTTACGCTTTCATCTCCTTCAAAGATTCACGAAGGATACCGATCGCTTCATCTATTTCATGCCGTTGAATCGTGAGCGGCGGCCGGCAGCGCAGTGAGCGCTCACCGCTGCCGAGAATGACGAGACCTCGATCGAAGGCTTTCTTCCTCAGTTCGTTTCGCTCGGTGGAGTTCCGTAAATCGATTGCACAGAAGAGGCCGCGCCCGCGAGCATTGCTCACCATGCGTGGAAACTCCCCCTGAAGCTCTTCGAACCGCTTCTTCAAGTACTCACCCATGATGCGGGAATTCTCGACGAGATTGTCTTCTTCAATGATCTCCAGATAACGCTGCGCGCGTACCATATCGACGAGGTTCCCGCCCCACGTGGAGTTTAACCGACCTGAGATTTTGAAAACATTGTCGGGCACTTCGTCGATCCGCTTGCTGCAGAGGAAGCCGCATACCTGCATCTTCTTTCCAAACGAAATCATATCCGGCTGGATGAAATGTTGGTGTGCCCACATCTTTCCGGTAAGTCCGATGCCGGTCTGGACTTCATCCAAAATCAAGAGAATCTCATTCTCATCAGCTATCTGCCGGAGAGCGACGAAGAATTCCTTCCGGAAATGGTTGTCGCCGCCTTCGCCTTGAATCGGCTCGATAATGATGGCTGCAATGTCATCCGGATGTTGTCGGATAGCATCTTTGATCTGATTAATGGCGATCCGTTCCGCCTTTTCAACTGCTTTCACATTCTCATCGTTCAACGGAAAGTGAGCTGCAGGAGAGTCGATGCGCGGCCAGCTGAATTTTGGGAAAAGATTCGTCTTCACCGGATCGGTGTTCGTCAGCGACATCGTGTAGCCCGAACGACCATGGAACGCACGGCGGAAGTGAATGATCTGTTTGCCGCGCTCTTCTGTGTATCCCTTCATGAAGTTCTTGCGGATCTTCCAATCGAATGCAGCCTTCAGTGCATTCTCAACGCCAAGCGCTCCGCCTTCGACGAAAAATGCATAGGGCAAGTATTCAGGGATGGCAACGCGCTCGAACGTTTCAAGGAATTCCGCCATCTCGACGGTGTACACGTCGGAGTTCGTCGGTTTGTTGACAGCAACATACGCGAGTTTTTCCATGAATTCCGGCGTTGTCATCTTCGGATGGTTCAAGCCGATCGGCATCGTCGCAACGAACGTGAAGAAGTCGAGGAGTCGACGATTCGATTTCGAATCCCATATATATGTACCTTCACTCCTTTTCAAATCGACCACGAAGTCCAGCATATCAACGAGCATATGTTTCTCAAGAACGCGTGGGACGTCTGTTGGATGAATCGGAGGAGACACGTCAGCGGCGGCTGAACCTGTTGTAAAATTCTTGTTGATCATAAGGCACCTTTCGGAATATTCGTTCTAAGATCAATGGATTTCCAGCGAAGAAAATCCGGCTCTTAGAAGAATTCCTGGTGCTCGAAGAGGGAAACGATGTAGGGACGACCGACAATGAGCGGGGTCGATTCCTGCTTGTGCGGATGATTGCTATGTCGGAAGTTGTTGATCATACTATGATAAAGATAAGAAAAATCTCAAAGAGAATCAAGAGGCGATTTCAACGGAATTTGTGGAATTTCGGCTCGCTCCCAAGCTCTGCTCCGGTGGAGTCCCTTCGGGACTTGGGAGCGGCAATTCCGTTCCCAACGAGACGTTGGGAACGAGTGGAAAGCAGACGGTGATTCATTCCTCAATATCAATCTGTGCCCGCTGCAACCCGCCGCTGTAATCGATGTAGACGGTCTTCCACTCGGAGAAGAAATCGTAGACCGTCCAGCCGCCTTCGCGGTGACCGTTGCCTGTCTGCTTCACTCCGCCGAACGGCATATGCGCTTCCGCCCCGATCGTCGGTGCGTTGATGTACGTGATGCCTGCCTTCACGTCGCGGATCGCCTTGAAGGCGCTGTTGACATCCTTCGTGTAGATGGAGGAGGACAAACCGTAGATCGTGTTGTTGAGGACGGTGATGCCCTCTTCGAGCGACTTGACTCGAATGACCGACAGAACAGGCCCGAAGATTTCTTCTTTCGCGATACGCATTTCCGGTGTGACATCGGTAAAGATCGTCGGTTGATAGAACCAGCCTTTGCTCAATCCGTTCCCCGCCCCGACAGAACCACCGAGAACGAGCCTGGCGCCTTCCTGTTGTCCTAACTCGACGTAACCGTGAACGGTTTTGCGTTGTCCTTCATGAATGCACGGACCGACGTCGGTGGTTGCCAGAAGTCCATCACCGAGCCGAAGCTTTTGCGTTCGATCGACAAGCATCGACATGAACTTGTCGTACACTTTTTCGTGGAGGAGAAGTCTGCTTGTAGCTGTGCATCGCTGGCCAGTCGTGCCGAACGCGCCCCAGAGCACTCCATCGAGTGCGAGATTCAAATCCGCATCGTCCATGACGATCTGCGCATTCTTACCGCCGAGTTCGAGAGAAACGCGCTTGAGCGTCTGGCTTGCCGATGCGGAGATTTTCTTACCGACCGCCGTCGATCCCGTGAAGCTGATGAGATCGACGTCCGGATGATCGACAATCGCGTTGCCAACGTCAGCGCCGCCACCGTGAATAATGTTCACGACTCCTTCGGGTACACCTGCTTCCATCAGAATCTCGACGAGCAGCGTTGCGGTCGCAGGAGTATCATGTGCCGGCTTGAAGACAATAGTGTTGCCGCAGAGGATGGCTGGAAAAACCTTCCATGTCGGGATCGCCATCGGGAAATTCCACGGCGTGATAATCCCCGCGACGCCGATGGGAACACGGATTGCCATGTTGAATTTGTTCGGCAGCTCGGATGGTACGGTGTGTCCGAACAATCGCCGACCTTCCGATGCAGCGTAGTATGCCGTGTCGATTCCTTCCTGCACGTCGCCGCGTGTTTCGACAATGACCTTGCCCATTTCGCGCGTCATTGTACGTGCAATCTTTTCCTTACGTGCAGTCATAATGTCGCCGACTTTTTTCAGGATGTTGCCGCGCTGCGGCGCCGGTACAAGCCGCCACTTCTCGAACGCTGTGCGGGCAGCTTTCACTGCCTCATCGACGTCTTCTTTCCCCGATTTCGGGAACGTTCCCACGACCTCGTCCCAGTTAGCCGGGTTCCGGTCTTCAAACGTCTGACCCGATTTTGCATCCACCCATTTGCCGTTGATAAAGTTTTGATATTTTTTCATAAGGTCTCCTGGTACACATTTATTTCAAGTTCATATTTACAGTTATGAATTATTCACCTGACCATTTCTGTGAATACGAACTCACCCTGCAGTCCCTCTCTTGGGAATGTACAGACCGGGGACATGGGTAACACTTGTTCGGAGACATGGTAAACACTTATTTGGACATGATCAACAATCAAACGGAGGTTGCTCATGCCCTGGAAAGCAGTGTCTGCCATGTCGTTACGTGTAGAGTTTGTTCATT
>JACOSY010000046.1 GCA_016178595.1 Ignavibacteria bacterium | reverse complement strand
TCGACAACCCCTGAGCCCGATAGACGGCAATATGATCTCTTTCATCAAGAGACAGTTGATGATACTGTGGTATAGGTGCCATACTCCAAGAATAACAAATTCTCTCCTGGAGTGTTGCACTTCCTTGTAGAACTCATGATATTATATAAACACGATTCCTATACTTTTTTGCGTTGTTCTATCTTCTTTTCGTGTATTCGGTTTTGATTTGGTAAAAAGGAAAATAGAAATGAAGGCTAATACTATGAAAAAGATTGCAGCTGAACTGTAATGCAATATATTAGTTATTATGCTTGCATTTATGGCCAAGTTTATGCATGAACTCTTATTATTAATCAGTGCTGGGAAAAAGGCGATTCCCAAAGCAGAAATACTTGCAATTTTAAATGTAATGAAGTCTAGATTATCATATCCATGATAGGCGAAAAGAAAAAAAGAGACTGCGCATAAAATACCAACAAAAATATCTCGCATATTTGTATGATAATAAGCGCTTATGGAATCTAGTAGAATATGGCAATCGCTAAATAAAACAGACCATATACATGCTACAACTGGTAGAGCCATTCCCATGATACCAACCATCCGCCTCATTGTTTTGAAAGACATTACAATAGGATAGTTGCTAGATGGATTGAAGTTTATAGTCAACATATTTATCTCCTTATAAATATTGAATAATCATATTACGAAAAAGCAAAAACTGGGCATAGCATATGACTCCTCTAATTACGATTTCGTTTTTCCATCCCGTAGAGAGCACAAAAAACCCGTCATCAAAACCGTCCGTGTAACAAGCTGCGCGGCTTTCATGACCGGTTCTCGGAATCCCTCTACTCCTCTATCTCTTCAGCGCCTCAAACTGTCACTTTCAGGAATATACGAACATTTGTCGGCGGTGTCAACACGTACGGTAACGCAGTAGTGTTTTATTTTCAGACAATTGTTCAGTGAATGGAAAAAATAGAACTATACGCCAGACCTCACCTCTAGAGGTTGTCCAAAAAGTCTCTCGCAAAGGCGCTAAGGCGCAAAGTTGTTTTAAGATCATTCTTGTAACGTAGTCCTTTGCGATCTTTGCGTCTTGGCGTGAATCAAATTCTGTGCTTTTCAGACAGTCTCAGGGAATAGCACAGCATTGGAAATTGGAGCTTTTACCCAGGTGAGATCAGGGTGCCCGGATCGCGGATCAAGTACGCTGGCTTCCTCATTCCTCAGGCAACCTCATTTAGGTCCGACTACCGAACAGCGGTAGACTTCATCGGTCACCCTTAGCGTGATCTCGGGATTTGTACCCGATGCTGCCGCTTCTACTTCGGTGTCGGAGAAGAGCTGGTGCGGGGTGAAGCCGGCATTGAACGTAATCTGCACTTCTACCCAGAGCGGATTAAAACCGTCGCCCTGTATTGCATCCAGAACGCTGACGAACGGCTGGTTTCCGGGTAAGCCCGGGTCCGACATGTAAATCACGTTGATCGACTTATTATTGGCAAGAACTGCTTTCTCACCCGACGCCGGTAACTCTTTGAAATTGATCGTGAAGAGTTTTCCGTCGTAATATGCCGGCATGTTGCCTCCGGAGCCGTTCTCGCTTCCGGATGTCGACCCGACAGGTGAAAGCGATTGAAGCGCTTGAGGAGTAACTTCGTTTCCATAGCCCGAAGTCGGGCTCATCGAAGTTTTCCCGCACGACAGCAACAAACATGTGCAAGCGAGCAGTGTCCCCTGGAGAAGTCTCGGAACAATTCGTGTATATTGCATATTGACCCCCGTTCATGATGTGAGTATGTCAGTGAGTTACAGCAACAGTAATCTTCGGCAACAGTAACCTTCGATTGACCTTTTGTCATTCATCGGTTAGCGGGAAGCGTTGTCTTCTTCATCCGGCTCATGACTGGAAGACTTTGATACACGTTGCGGAGCGATGAGATCGGTAGATGAATGATACTCAACCTAGTGTTGACTTGCAAGAGAGTGTTGACAATCGGCGGATTAAAAAAACATAATAGTGTCTCAATCCGACCATGTGCCAATTGAGTAAACCGGGAAATTAGCCGCGCCGTAATTCCAGGTAGAGAGGTGAGGGTCAGCAGAAGGAAAACAAAAGGGCTTCCATTGCCGGAAGCCCTTCATCAACATCAATCCTTTGGTATTGCTTACGGCATGTCGGTTACTGCGCCGGGTGCGAATTTCTTTTCCTTTTTCGCTTTTTCTTTCTCTTTCTTCTTCTTTTCCTTGTCCTGCTTCGCCTTGGCGGGCGCTTCGCCGGTATTGTAGTCGATAAGCTCGAGGATCGCAACTTCAGCGCCGTCGCCCTGACGCTGGCCTAACTTCACCACGCGTGTGTAGCCGCCGGGCCGGCTGGCAATCTTCTGGGCGATCTCACCGAACAGCTCTTTAATCACGCTGCGGTCTTTGATGTACCGCGCAACGAGCCTGCGTGCATGGATATTTTTCTTTTCGCCTTCGGTGGCAACGGCGTTCTTGGCGCGCGTGAGGATTTTTTCCACGAACATCCGCGTCTCCTTCGCCTTCGCAACGGTGGTCTTGATCTTTTTATTCCTGATGAGCGCCGTCGCAAGCGCGATCAATGTCGCCTTCCGGTGACTTGCGGTGCGTTTGAGCTTTCGTCCTGATTTTCTATGTCGCATAGGGTATTCCCGTCATGTTCAGAATTAATGTGCGCCTTCCTGGAGATACTTTTCGACGTTCATGCCGAAGTTGAGACCGAAGCCTTCGATGATTTCGGAAAGCTCTGCAAGCGACTTGCGGCCGAAGTTGCGGAACTTCAACAGCTCCGGCTCGTCGCGTCTCACGAGATCGGCAAGGGTCTTGATGTTCGCCGCACGAAGGCAGTTGTGCGAACGGACCGAAAGCTCAAGCTCGTCGACAGACATCATCAAGATTTTCCGGACGCGCGCAAACTCGGAATCCTTTTCAATGTTATCGTCAGCCGACTCGGCCTCGATATCGAAGCTCAGGAAGAGCAGGATGTGATCGCGAAGGATATTTGCAGCCTGTGCGATCGCATCGTCCGGCGCAATCGAGCCGTCGGTTTCGATCTCGAGGATCAGCTTCTCGAAGTCCGTTTGCTGACCGACACGCGTCGTCTCGACAAAGTAGCGAACGTTCTTGATCGGCGTGTAGATCGCATCCATGGAGATCGTACCGACAACTGCGTCGTCCGGTTTGTTCTCTTCGGCAGGGACATATCCCTTGCCGCGTCCGATGCGCAGTTCCATCTCGAATCCGGAACCTGCATTCAATGTGGCGATGTGCTGATTCGGATTGAGAATTTCAATTTCTGGATTCGCTTTTTGGATGTCTGCCGCCGTAAAGTCCTTCGGACCCTTGGCCTCGACAACAATCCGCACGAGCTTCTTGTTGAGAAGCTTCATCCGAACGGCTTTCAAGTTCAGGATGATCTCAGCGACGTCTTCGACGACGCCTGGGATTGTCGAGAACTCGTGGAGAACGCCTTCGATACGGATGGCGGTGAATGCAGTGCCCGGCAGCGACGACAACAGCACGCGTCGGAACGCATTGCCGATGGTGACACCGAATCCTTTCTCTAACGGCTGCAACACAAACCGGCCAAAGGTATTCGAATAGTTCGATTCATCGATTTGAACCTTTTCCGGCATTTGATACGTGATACCTAGCATAGTTTCCTTCTTCCGCATTTCATAGACTTCGATGACGGAGATCAATTACGTTCATTACTTGGAGTATAATTCGACGATGAGCTGCTCGTTGGCATTGAGCGGCACATCGGCTCGTTCCGGAACATTGAGAAACGTTCCTGCCATTGTTCCTTTATCGAGACTGAGCCATGGCAGCATGGTATTATCCTTCATGCGCTTCATCGATGAATGGATGACGTCGAGCTTCTTGCTCTTGTCGCGCACCCGAATAACATCGCCCGGATTAAGAAGGAACGACGGTATGTTCACAGAGGCATCGTTCACCATCAGATGTCCGTGCACGACGAGCTGTCGCGCAGCCTTGCGAGACGGCGCGAAACCAAGCCGGTACACGGTATTATCAAGGCGGCGCTCGAGCAGCTTGACGAGTGTCTCGCCCGTACGGCCGGTTTGACGAAGAGCTTTCTCGAAATAATTCCGGAATTGCTCTTCCATCAAGCCGTACATACGGCGGATCTTTTGCTTCTCGCGAAGCTGAACGCCGTATTCAGAAATCTTCTGGCGGCGCGACTGCCCATGCTGTCCCGGCGGATATGCACGACGCTCCACCGGACACTTTTCCGTAAAACACTTTGTGCCTTTCAGAAAAAGCTTTTGTTTCTCCCTGCGGCACAAACGACAACTTGCTTCTATGTATCTTCCCATAGTTCCTTTCTATTTGAACAAGAATCTTTTCCGGTTACACGCGACGTCGCTTTGGTGGACGGCAGCCGTTGTGCGGTATCGGTGTGATGTCCCGTATGCTCATGACCTCGATGCCTATTGCCTGGAGAGAGCGGATACCTGCCTCACGTCCGGAACCAGGTCCTTTCACGTAGACGTCGACTTTCCGCAGGCCAAGACCGTGCGCTTCCTTCGCCGCCGCTTCGGCAGTCACCTGTGCTGCAAACGGAGTATTCTTCCGCGAGCCTTTGAAACCATTGCGGCCGGCCGAGGACCAGCTGATGACGTTTCCGTAGACGTCGGTGATGGTGACGATGACGTTGTTGAACGTTGCCCGGATAAAGACTTTGCCGGTAACGTCAACCTGGATTTTCTTTTTCTTTTTCGCTGCACTTGCCTGGGCAGCACTAGCCGGTTGTTTTGCCATTCTTAAGGATGCTCCACGTTTTCGTTGTTACCACCCGACCGAAATCGGATGCTGAATTATTTCTTGGCGGCGACCTTCTTCTTGCCTGCAACTGTCTTTCTCTTTCCCTTACGCGTACGAGCATTGGTCCGTGTCCGTTGACCGCGCACGGGCAATCCTTTACGATGCCTGAGACCACGATAGCAGTTGATATCCATCAGACGCTTGACATTCATCTGGTTTTCGCTGCGGAGCGCACCTTCAACCTTGAAGTCGGAAGTAATGATGGACCGAATCCGAGCGACTTCATCGTCGTTCAGCTCTCCGATTTTCCTTCCATAGTTGATGCCTGCCGCATCGAGAATCTTGTGCGCGCTGCTACGACCGATGCCGAAAATGTAGGTCAGACCGATCTCCGCTCTTTTAGTCTTTGGCAAATCAATTCCTGAAATACGAGCCACGCTCTAACGTCCTTTCCTGTTATTAACCCTGGCGCTGCTTGTGTTTTGGGTTTTTACAAATAACCCGAACGACACCTTTGCGCCGAATGATCTTGCAATTCTCACACAGTCTCTTGACCGACGACCGAACTTTCATTGTTCTCTTCCTTTACTTGTATCTGTACGTGATCCGACCCTTTGACAGATCGTATGGCGACATCTCTACCGTTACCTTATCACCGACAAGAATTTTGATGTAATGCATTCGCATCTTCCCTGAAATCACGGCGAGAATCTCATGACCGTTATCGAGCTTTACACGAAACATTGCGTTCGGCAGCGTCTCGGTGATAATGCCATCCATGGTAATCGGTCCCTGCTTCGCCATCCACAGCCGTTAGAGTGTGAGTATTTCAGGTTCGTTATCGGTGATCAAAATCGTATGCTCAAAATGAGCTGACGGAGAGCGATCGGCGGTGCGGATTGTCCATCCGTCATTTTCCATCCGGACACGGTACGCTCCTTCATTCACCATCGGCTCGATCGCGATCGTCATTCCCTTCTGCAGGAGAGAACCCGTGCCCGCCTGGCCAAAGTTGGGAACCGCCGGCTCTTCATGAAGGTTTCGTCCGATGCCGTGACCAACAAGGTCGCGGACAACAGAGAATCCATCCTTTTCTACATGAGCCTGTACGGCTGCCGAAATATCGTGGACACGATTACCGCTCCGTGCTCGGGCGATTCCTTCATAGAGCGCGTCTTCTGCAGTTTTTAAGAGTCGCATCTTTTGATTGCTGATTTGACCTACGGGAAACGTCCACGCACCGTCTCCATAAAATTCATTTTTCTTGACACCGACATCGATCGAAATGATTTCACCTTCGATGAGCTTCCGACTGCCGGGGATTCCATGAACAACTTGATCATCGATCGACGTGCACAGGCTCGCAGGGAACAAGTTCTTCCGATCTGAACCGTATCCCTTGAAGGCCGGTTCCGCCTTCTGCGCACGAATAAACTGTTCCGCAATGGTATCCAGTTCTTTCGTGGCAATACCGGGTTGCACGAGCATCTTCATCAACTGAAGAACTTCGGCGACAATCCGGCAACTCTCTCGAACATATCCAATTTCTTCAGGCGACTTTATTGTTGCCTTGGCCATTCCGGGTGCAACTCTCCTGCCACGCACACGATCTTCATCATCGCGCGCGCTACATTCTCCTGCTTTTCATCTTGCCGGCCTTCATGAAGCCGTCGTAGTGACGCATCAACAGGTGCGATTCGATCTGCTGCAACGTATCCAATCCGACGCCGACGACGATCAGCAAGCTCGTGCCGCCAAAAAAGCTGGCGAAGTTCGATGTCACCCCCAGACGTATCATTAAGGCCGGCAGAATCGCCACGATTGCCAGGAAGATAGAGCCCGGCAATGTAATCTTCGTAAGAATATTATCGATGAAATCCGACGTATGGTTTCCGGGACGAATGCCGGGAATAAAACCACCCTGCTTCTGCATCGTCTCCGCGACGTCCTTCGGGTTGAAGGCAACGGCAGTGTAGAAATAGGTGAAGAAAATAATCATCAACCCGTACGCGATCGAATACGTGATGGATGTATAGCTCAGATATCCTGCGACCGATTGGAGTAATTCATTGTCCGGGAAGAACGTCAGGATCGTGTTTGGAATAAACATGATCGCCTGTGCGAAGATGATCGGCATAACGCCGGCCGTGTTTACGCGGATCGGGATGTATTGCGTCACACCGCCGTAAATCTTCCGTCCCACGACTCGCTTGGCATACTGCACAGGGATACGGCGCGTCGCTTGCGTGACCAGAACGATGCCGGCAACGATGAACACCATCATAACAAGGATGATCAGCTCAACGATCAAACCGCGCGCACCCGAGCTCACAAGCTGGTACTCATCCAAAAGGGCATGCGGGAAGCGTGCAATGATGCCGATGAAAATAATGAGTGAAATGCCGTTCCCGATTCCCCGCTCGGTGATTTGCTCACCGATCCACATCATGAAGATCGTACCGGCAGTTAAGACGATCATCGTCGAGAGATGAAACGCAAAACCACTCACACCTTCAGGAATGATCGGGGTGCCTGCTGGAGACATACTCCGGAGCTGAACGCTCACTCCCCACGCCTGCAACAGCGAAATGATGACTGTTCCATAGCGCGTGAGCTGTGTGATTTTCTTGCGTCCCTCCTCACCTTCTTTCGTGAGTTTTTGGAAATACGGAATAACCGCGCCAAGGAGCTGAATAATGATCGACGCGCTGATGTAAGGCATAATGCCGAGGGCGAAGATCGCGGCGTTGCTGAACGCACCACCCACGAACAGATCATACAATCCGAAGAGCGTATTCGATGCCTGCGATTTCATAACCTCCGAGAGAACCTTTGCGTTCACTCCCGGAAGCGTCACGTGCGCGCCGAAGCGGACGACAATCAGCAGCATGGCGGTGAAAACAATCCGCTGTCGCAGCTCCTGGATCTTAAAAATGTTTCGAAAACTTTCGCTGAGCTTTGCCATTGATTACGACTTCGCTAAAGAAATTGTGATTGCTTTGCCCCCGGCACCCTCGATTTTTTCGACGGCTGACTTGCTAAATGCGTGCGCGCTGACTTCAAGCTTCGTCTTCATGTCGCCTTCGCCTAATATTTTAATCGGGGCTGATTTCTTTGACACTGCACCAGCCATATAAAGAACATCCGGCGTGATCTTTCCGTCTTTCAGCTTGCCGCCTGCCACGAGTTTTTCAATGGCTGCAACATTCACGACCTGATATTCAGTTCGAAACGGACTATGAAAGCCGAACTTCGGAACGCGACGAATCAACGGCATCTGACCACCTTCGAACCACGGACGGTAGTGTGTTCCGGATCGAGCACCTTCGCCCTTATGGCCGCGGGTCGACGTGCCGCCGTGCCCGGATCCCTGACCGCGTCCAATGCGCTTCACGCGCTTGCGCGATCCTTCTGCATAATGGAGATTGTGTAAGTTCGCCATAGACGTTATTGGACCTCTTCCACTTTCACAAGATGTTTTACCGCATTGATCATGCCTCGAATCTGCGGCGTCTCTTTCTTCACGACGGAGTAGTTCGGCCTGCCAAGCCCAAGCGCCTTAATGGTGCGCTTGTGCTTCTCAAGAGTATCAATCTGACTGACGACCTGTGTAATTTTAAGTTTCTTTTCCATGAAAGACCTCTTAATTCGCGGGAACTTCCGATGCCGACGCCAGAGCTGGTTGCTTAAAGAGTTCGGTCAGTGTCATGCCGCGACGTCGTGCCACTGAGCGTGCATCCGTTAAACTCATCAGCGCGGTCATTGTCGCCTTCACCACATTATGAGGGTTCGTTGAGCCGATAGACTTGGTGAGAACGTCCCTCACTCCTGCCGACTCGAGCACTGCGCGGACGCCGCCGCCGGCGATGAGTCCCGTGCCAGGCGAGGCCGGCTTGAGCAATACTCTCGATGCACGATACTTTGCAAGTACCGAGTGCGGGAGGGTACCGTTCACGACGTTCACCTTCACGACGTTTTTCTTCGCATCGTCGACTCCTTTTGAAATCGCATCCTGCACTTCATTGGCCTTTCCAAGCCCGACGCCAACATGGCCGTTGCCATCACCAACGACAACGATTGCGCTGAAACTAAACCGGCGTCCGCCCTTGACGACTTTTGCAACACGGTTGATGTGGACCAGCCGATCCTTCAGCTCTAATTCGCCTGCTTTGATTCTTGCCACTTTTTGCTCCAGTTATAAAAATTCGAAATTTAAAATTTTAATTTCTTTTGCTGCCGGGGGAGGATTCGAACCTCCACTGACGCCTCCAAAGGGCGCTGTCCTGCCGTTAGACGACCCGGCAATGACGAAGTGGCGTGGCCATGTTCGCCGGTGGGTATCAGAATTGCAATCCGGCTTCCCGGGCGCCGTCAGCAATTGCCTTGACGACTCCGTGGTACATGTATCCGTTCCGATCGAAAACGACTCGCTTGATGTTTTGTTCGAGTGCTTTCTTTGCAACTTCCGATCCGACGCGCTTCGCACGTTCCCTACGGCCTTTCACATCTTTGACCTGATCGCGCAAATCCTTCGACAGTGTGGACACAGATGCGATGGTCTTCGCTTGCCCATCATCCACTATCTGTGCGTAAAGATGATGCAAACTACGGTAGACCGTCAGACGCGGGCACTCTGTCGTGCCCTGAATCGTCTTGCGTACACGTGTCTTCACCCGCCTTCGCTGATTGATTCTCGACTTCTTAATCATGGTTATCCTGCCTTTGCACCAGCCGCCGCAGCCGCTTTACCAGCCTTGCGACGAATATACTCGCCTTCGTATTTAACACCTTTGCCCTTGTAAGGCTCCGGCGGACGGAATGAGCGAAGCTTTGCTGCAACCTGACCGACGAGCTGTTTATCGATCCCCGATATAACGATATTCGTGGGTGCAGGAGTCTCAAGCTTAATGCCGACCGGCGGCTCGAAAATAATTGGATGAGAATAGCCAAGGGCAAGCTGGATTTTTTTTCCCTTCAACTCAGCCTTATACCCGACTCCAACAATCTCGAGCTTCTTCTGGAATCCCTCGGTGACGCCCTTCATCATGTTGTTCACCAGAGCTCTCCATGTTCCATGCAGCGCCTTATCCGGTTTTGAATCTGACGGACGAGTGACGACAATGCGATCCTCCTTTACTTCGAGTCCAATTCTGGAAGGAATCGCAGCCGTGAGTTCACCTTTGGGGCCGGTGACCTTGAGTCGACCGTCGGTTCGTTCAATCTTCACTCCCTTGACTGAGGGAATTGGTTTTCGTCCTATCCGTGACACATTAATCTCCTTCGATCAATAAAAATATTACCAAATCTCGGCGAGAACTTCGCCCCCAACGCCCTGCGCTCTTGCGTCATTGCCCGTCATGACTCCCTTCGACGTCGAGATGATGGCGATACCCAATCCATTCATGACACGAGGAATCTCCCGAGCATTTGCATACATCCTGAGACCGGGTTTGCTGATGCGCTTCAAACCTGTAATCGCATTAGCCCCATCGGACGTTTTCAGCGTGATGCGAATAATGCCTTGTTTATTGTCCGTAATTTCCGTGTATCCGCCGATGTATTTCTCCTGAACGAGAATGCCTGTAATCGCGCGCTTGAGATTCGACGCAGGAACATCGAGTCTCTTGTGCCGTGCGCGAATTGCATTCCGCAGCCGTGTGAGATAATCTGAAATTGGGTCGGTCGTATTCATAGGTTCTTTCGCAACTCCTTACCAGCTGGCTTTCAGAATTCCAGGAATTTTGCCGTCGAGGGCCATCTTCCGAAAGCAAAGACGGCAGATGCCGAACTTCCGGTAATATGCCCTTGGCCGGCCGCAAATATTGCAGCGGTTGTGCTTGCGCACCGCGAACTTTGGCGTCTTCTTCGCCTTAACAACCATCGCTAATCGTGCCAAAGAAATCTCCTATCTCAGCTTTGAGTGGTTTTTGGTTGTTCAATTGTTTCTTGCCGCTTGACGAACGGCAGACCGAAGAACTTGAGAAGTTCATACGCTTCCTGGTCGGTGAGCGCCGTCGTAACGAAGCTGATGTCCATACCGAACACCTTCGTCACCTTATCGACATCGATTTCCGGGAAAATAATGTGCTCTTTAATGCCGACCGTGTAATTGCCACGACCATCGAACGACTTATCTGAAAAGCCGCGGAAGTCGCGAATACGCGGAACCGCAATGTTGATGAAGCGATCCATGAACTCGTACATCCGTTTGCGACGCAGTGTCACGCGAACACCGATGGGCAAGCCTTCGCGAAGTTTAAAATTTGAAATCGCCTTTTTCGCATTCGTCCGAACGGGTTTCTGACCGATAATCGTCTCGAGGTCCTTTGCCACTACATCAAGCAGTTTTGCATCTTGCGTTGCCTGACCGACGCCGACGTTAACGGAAATCTTCTCCATTCTCGGCACTTGCATAACGTTGGAGTAGTTAAAGCGCTCCATCATCTGCTTGATGATGTGCTTTCTGAACATCTCCTCAAGACGCGGCGTAGTGCCCTTTTCTTCGACGTGCTGTTCCGTTGCGGCAGATTGCTTGGCCTCTTTCGCGGCCGCCTTCCGTCCTTTATCTTTTCCCATGAGTACTCTACTTTCCCTTAAAACATTTCTTCGCATTTGCGGCATACGCGCATCATGTGCTTCCGGCCGGTCGTCGAATCCGACACCTGCTTGTGGCCAAAGCGCGACGGCTCGCTGCACTTCGGGCAAATCACCATGATGTTGGCGGCGCTGATCGGTGCTTCCTTCTGGACGATGCCACCTTGTGGGTTCCGCTGCGATGGGCGTGAATGTCGCCGGATAATGTTAACTCCTTCGACAATAACACGCCTATCATCACGATAGACCTTCAATACCTTGCCGGTTTTCCCGCGGGAATTTCCAGCTATGACGGTAACATTATCGTTCTTGTGAATTTTCATTTCTCGATCCGTTTTCCTTAGAGCACCTCCGGTGCCAGGGAGATAATTTTCATATAATTTTTATCGCGCAGCTCACGTGCGACAGGGCCGAAGATACGCGTTCCGCGCGGCTCGCCCTGAGCGTTAAGAAGAACAGCAGCATTCTCATCGAAGCGGATGAACGAGCCATCGCGACGGCGCGTTTCTTTTTTCGTGCGAACGATGACTGCACGGGAGACTTCTCCCTTTTTCACACCCGCCCCGGGGATCGCGCTTTTCACGGAGACGACGATGAGGTCGCCGACACCGGCGTACCGGCGATCGTGTCCACCGAGAACGCGAATGCAACGGACCTTCTTCGCTCCCGAGTTATCTGCAACTACCAGATTCGTTTCTTCCTGAATCATAATAATTTCTCAGTGCGATTTACTCTGCTTTTTCAACAACCTCGACCAAACGCCACCGCTTGCGGCTGCTCAGTGGGCGAGTTTCCATGATCTTGACGACATCGCCGATGTTCGCTTCCTGTTTCTCATCGTGCGCCATCAGCTTCGTCGTGCGTGTGAAATATTTTCGATACAGAGGGTGGGGGACGCGTCGTTCGATCGCCACGACGATGCTCTTCTGCATTTTGTTGCTGACGACTTTACCGACCCTCGTTTTGCGTTGCGCTCGTTCTTCCATAATGATTCACACTTCCAATATTATTTCTGCAGCGATGCAGTCTTCTGCACAGCAGCAGCCTCGCGTTCCTTTTTCATCTGCCGCTCGTGGAACACAGTCTTCATTTTCGCGATGTCCCTACGCACTAAGCGAATACGGATCGGACTCTCCAATTGGCTCGTTGCCTTTTGGAATTTCAGATTGACGAGGTTTTCTTCCTCATCTCGGATCCGTTTTGCCAATTCTTCTTCCGGTAATTCTCGAATCTCAAAAATCTTCATAGCCCTTCCGTCCAATTATGCTGCTATTTCTTCGTATTCCCGGCGCGTGACCATCCTCGTTTTAATTGGGAGTTTGTGCGCTGCAAGGTTCATTGCCTCGGCCGCGACTAGTTTTCCAATTCCACCCAACTCGAACATGATCGTACCCGGCCTGACGACTGCAACCCAGAATTCGGGCGCTCCCTTGCCGCTGCCCATTCGGGTTTCAGCAGGTTTTTTCGTGACGGGCTTGTCGGGAAATATGCGAATCCATACTTTCCCTTCGCGCTTCATGAGACGGGTCAGCGCAACGCGGGCTGCCTCGATTTGGCGCTGGGTAATCCAGCCAGGCTCGAGTGCCTTCAATCCAAAATCACCGAATGCGACCGTTGCACCTCGGGACGCTTTCCCGCGCATCCTGCCGCGCTGGGTCTTTCGATACTTTACTCTCTTTGGTAACAGCATAGTTTTCTCGTAGCCTTACAATAGTCTTGTTATCGATTGACGCGCTCAAGGACTTCCCCGCGGCAGATCCACACCTTGACACCGATTGTACCGTAAATGGTGTTGGCCGTGCCGTGCGCGTAATCGATATCTGCCCGCAAGGTGTGAAGTGGAATGCGTCCTTCCTTGTACTGTTCTGAGCGAGCAATTTCAGCTCCACCCAGTCGACCAGCGCACATAACACGAACGCCTTCAGCACCCATACGCATCGCCGATGTAATTGTCATTTTCATGGCGCGTCGGAACGACATGCGACCTTCAAGCTGGCCTGCGATGTTCTCCGCCAGCAAGAAGGCATCCAACTCCGGCCGCTTGATCTCATGGATCAGAATCTTGACTTCTTTATTGGTGATTTGCCGGAGTTCTTCTTCCAATTGAGAGATCTCTTTTCCACTCCGGCCGATAACGATACCCGGGCGCGATGTGTGAATGGTAATCACTGCACGCTTCGGAGTTCGGTCGATCAAAATTTTCGAAATGCCCGCCTTCTTCAGTCTATTTTGAATGTAGGTACGAACCTTCAGGTCTTCCTGAAGTTTTCCGGCAAAGTCTTTGTCGTCATACCAGTTCGAATCCCACGAACGGAGGACGCCTAAACGAAAACCAATCGGATGAACTTTCTGTCCCAAGATTACTCCTGTTCTTGTTCGGTTTTTTTAGAAGTTGGTTTAGCTGCCTTCGGCTTGGGAGCCTGTTTCACTTTCTGTTGACGCTGGGTGATCACAACCGTCAGGTGGTTGGAGCGTTTGACCATGCGATACGCACGACCCATCGGCGCAGGAAGCATGCGCTTGAGACTCGGACCTTCATTGACAAACGCTTCGCTGATATAGAGCGATTCGGTCTCAATCCGGCCAGCTTCGTCTTTGTTCTGGAGATTGGAAACCGCCGAGCGCACGGTCTTTTCCGCAGCCTTCGCCGCATGCTTGGGCGAGAAATGGAGGATCGCGAGTGCATCGGGAACGGACTTACCGCGAATCAAATCGATCACCAGCCGCATCTTGCGGGGTGAGGAATTGATATATCGATTGATTGCTCGTGCTTCCAGCATGGGTCTTATCCTTCAGTTCCTGTTGTCGTCTCACTCTTCAATCCCGGGTGCGTCCGGAAGATACGGGTCGGAGCGAACTCTCCAAGCTTGTGTCCAACCATGCTTTCGTGGACGTACACCGGTATGAACTTATTCCCGTTGTGAACGGCAAACGTATGGCCGACAAAGTCGGGGCTAATGGTGCATGATCGCGCCCATGTCTTCACGACTTTCTTCTGGCCTGACTTGGATATTGCTTCGATCTTCTCGTTGAGCTTCGGATCGATGTAGGGACCTTTTTTCAGCGAACGGCTCATAATGAATTTTTCTTACGACAATTTTGTTCTAGTAATATTACTTTCGACGTTTAACGATATACTTGTTCGACTGCAACTTGTGATGCCGAGTTTTCTTTCCTTTCGTATGCCAGCCCCATGGCGACACCGGATGAGGATTCCCCTGCGGGGATTTTCCTTCACCACCACCATGCGGATGATCGCAGGGGTTCTGGACTACACCGCGCGACTGCGGACGAATTCCCAGCCACCGTGAGCGGCCGGCCTTGCCGAGACTGAGGTTCTCGTGTTCGCCGTTACTCGCAACACCAATTGTCACGTAGCACTCGAGTGGAACGTTACGAATCTCACCGGACGGTAAACGCAGCTGCGCAAATTTACCCTCCTTCGCCATCATCTGGACGGAGGAGCCTGCACTGCGCGCGAGTTGACCGCCCTTGCCAGGACGGAGCTCAAGATTGTATACGAACGTGCCAACAGGAACATTCTGGAGCGGCATCGCGTTGCCAACCTTAATTTCTGCTTGCGGACCTGACGAAATCGTCTCTCCAGCTTTCAATCCTTCCGGTGCAACGATATAGCGCTTTTCACCGTCTGCATACTGAAGCAGTGCAATGCGCGCAGACCGGTTCGGATCGTACTCGATAGCCGTGACTTTCGCGTTCATGCCATGCTTGTCGCGCTTGAAATCGATGATACGATAGAAGCGTTTATGCCCGCCGCCGCGATGGCGCGACGTAATATGACCATTGGTGTTCCGTCCACCGCTTTTCTTGAGCGGCTCGATGAGAGACTTCTCCGGTTCCGTCTTCGTAATTTCTTCGAAGCTCGGAATAGTCATCCACCGTGTACCCGGTGTGTTCGGTCTGAGGATGCGAATGCCCATTGCTCGGTTCTTTCGTCTTAAATGTTCTCAAAGAGGTTGATTGATTCGCCCTCTTTCAGTATGACGATCGCTTTCTTGAAGTGCGTCGTTTTCCCTTCGAATCGTCCGCGCCTCGTCATCTGCGTCTTCGCTTTTCCTTTATAGTTCATCGTGCGAACATCGATGACAGTGACATTGAACTTCTTGGAAATCGCGCGTGCGATCTCAATTTTGTTTGCGCGAGGATCGACCTCGAACGCATAGGTTCCTTTGTCCTGCAGGTTCGTCAATTTTTCCGTGACGATCGGACGAAATACGATTCCTGTCATAATACCTTTTTACGCAAATGTTCTTTCCAGAACTTCCACAGCGCTTTTTTGAATGAGCACTATCTGGTTGTCCAGCAATTCGTACGTTGAAGCCTTCGACGCTTCGACAATATTGAGATTCTCGATATTACGTCCGGATTTCCACACTGCCTGATCAGCCTTCGAGACCAGAAGCAGAGTTTTCCGACCACTCAACTCGAGAACGTTGAGAATACTTACCATCTCTTTTGTCTTCGGCTGATCAAATGTGAAGTCCTCAACAACCTTGATCGCTGCATCCTTCGCCTTGTAGCTCAGTGCCGACTTGCGGGCAAGCTGACGAATTTGCTTTGGCAACTGGCGCGAGTAATCGCGCGGCACAGGTCCGAAGATCGTTCCGCCGCCTTTCCACAATGGCGAACGGACTGCACCGATACGCGCACGACCGGTGTGCTTTTGCTTCCAGAGCTTCTTGCCGCTGCCGCTCACTTCGCCATACGTCTTTGTCTTGTGCGTACCCTGACGCTGGTTCCTCTGGTACGTCGTCACTGCCTGGTAAATGGCATGATCGTTGGGCTCGATCTCAAAGATCTCCGGTGAGAGCATGACCTTTTGTCCGCTCACCTTACCGTCTTTTGTATAGACATCAAGTTCCATAATTTCGCAGTCCAGCTAATTTAGGTTTCTTCTTTGAGAATTTCGACGTAACTATTATTATGCCCGGGGATAGAACCGAGAACCAACAGGATGTTCGATTCCGGAATCACCTGCAAGATGCGAAGGTTCTTTACCGTAACCCTCTCTCCGCCCATCCGTCCAGCCATCCTCATGCCTTTGAAAACACGGGAAGGATAGGAACTTGAGCCGATAGAACCGGGTGCACGCTCGCGATCACTCTGGCCGTGCGTGCGGAAACCGCCGCCGAAATGATGTCGTTTCACGACGCCCTGAAAGCCGCGCCCCTTCGATGTCCCTTGCACGGAGACAACATCGCCCTTGGCGAAGAGTGATTCGACTTTGATTTCTGCTCCAACCTGGTACTTGCTGACATCGACGCCTTTGAATTCGCGGAGAAATCGTTTAGGCGTAACGTTTGCTTTTTTGAAGTGGCCATTCAAAGGCTTATTCAGAAGTCGCTCCTTCTTCTCCTCAAAGCCGACCTGGATTGCTTCGTATCCATCCCGCTCTTTTGTTTTGATCTGAATAACAAAGCAGGGACCGGCCTCAATGACAGTACAGGGAATTGATTCGCCCTTTTCGTCGAAGATGCTTGTCATGCCGATTTTTTTACCGAGAATACCAGTCATAGTTCTTTCAACGAGTAAAGAATTCTCTGTCATCTCGACCACGAAGAGTGATCGGAAGTGCTGAGAGTAAGCACGTACGGATTGGAAAAACTTAACGACTTAAACTTTTATCTCCACATCGACGCCAGCGGGAAGCTCAAGTTTCATCAACGAGTCAACCGTCCGGTTCGACGAGTTGAGTATGTCGATGAGGCGCTTATGGGACCGCATTTCAAATTGTTCACGCGATTTTTTATCGACATTAGGCGATCGGAGCACGGTGTACAACGTACGCTTCGTTGGCAGTGGAATCGGGCCGGAGACGATCGCTCCGGTTGACTTCACGGTCTTGATGATCTTTTCCGCCGACTTGTCAATCAGCGCGTGATCGTACGATTTCAGTTTTATGCGTATCTTTTGTCCAGCCACGAAGTGTGTTCCTTCTCTCTTAACGTCATCTTATTCAAGAATCTTCGTAACGACTCCTGCACCAACTGTATGTCCCCCTTCGCGAATTGCGAAGCGGAGTCCTTCTTCCATAGCGATCGGTGCGATGAGCTCAACGCTGAGATTGTCAACGTTGTCGCCCGGCATAACCATCTCGGTTCCAGCCGGCATTGTTGCAACGCCAGTCACGTCAGTTGTACGGAAGTAAAACTGCGGGCGGTAGCCGTTGAAGAATGGGGTATGACGTCCACCTTCCTCTTTCTTCAAGACGTATACCTGAGCAGTGAACTTTTTGTGTGGTGTGATCGAGCCGGGCTTGGCGATCACCATACCGCGTTCCAGCTCGTTCTTTTCAACACCGCGGAGAAGCATTCCGGCGTTGTCACCTGCCTGCACCTCATCAAGTTCTTTGCGGAACATCTCGGCGCCGGTAATGACAGTCTTTTTATGTGCACCGAGACCAATGACCTCGACTTCATCACCGACTTTTGCCCGACCCCGTTCGACACGGCCAGTACCAACGGTACCACGACCGGTAATCGAGAATACATCCTCGATTGGCATCAGGAAGGGCTTGTCAATATCACGCTTCGGAATCGGGATGTAACTATCGACAGCGTTCATCAACTCAAAGATCGGTTTGAAAGCCGGATCGTCGGGCTTCGAGTCTGCACGAACTGCAGCTTCCATCGCTTTCAGGGCACTGCCACGAACGATGGGAATTTCATCGCCAGGGAATTCATACTTCTTGAGAAGATCGCGTAATTCCATTTCAACAAGCTCAATGAGTTCCGGATCATCAACCATGTCGACCTTGTTCAAGAAGACGACGATACGGGGAACGCCGACCTGACGGGCGAGCAGGATATGCTCACGTGTCTGCGGCATAGGGCCGTCATTCGCGGCAACAACGAGGATCGCGCCATCCATCTGGGCTGCACCGGTGATCATGTTTTTGATATAGTCTGCGTGACCGGGGCAATCGACGTGTGCATAGTGTCGCTTGTCAGTCTCGTATTCAACGTGAGCGACCGCGATTGTGATACCACGTTCGCGCTCTTCCGGCGCGTTGTCGATGCTGTCAAAGGTACGAACCTGCGCGAGACCTTTTTTCGACAACGTCATGGTGATCGCAGCGGTGAGCGTCGTCTTGCCATGGTCGATGTGACCAATCGTGCCCACATTCACGTGAGGTTTTGATCTGTTAAATTTTTCTTTCGCCATTGTTTAGATCTCCTTCGTAGCTGAGAGTATAAACGTTTTCAATTCCATTGTTATGCCGGAATTGCTTCCTTACCTTTGACTTTTTCGATAATCTGATCGGAGACACTCTGCGGAACTTCTTCATAAAAGCCGAATTGCATTGTGTAGATCGCGCGGCCCTGGGTCATCGATCGCAGTGTTGTCGAGTAACCAAACATTTCTGAGAGTGGAACCTTCGCTTTAATAACCTGAGCATCCTTGCGGGCCATAAGACCTTCGATTTTGCCGCGGCGAGAGCTAAGGTCACCCATAACATCACCCATGTACTCTTCGGGTGTAACCACCTCGACATCCATTATCGGCTCAAGAAGGACGGGATGGGCCTTGCGTGCGGCTTCTTTGAAAGCTATTGAGCCGGCGATCTTGAACGCCATTTCGGATGAATCGACGTCGTGGTAGGAACCATCGATGAGCTTGACCTTTACATCTTCAACCGGATACCCGGCGAGAACACCATTGCGCATCGCTTCCTGGATGCCTTCAGAGACCGGATTGATATACTCTTTCGGAATGGCACCGCCAACGATTGCATTGTCGAATTCGTAACCCTTACCCTTTTCGTTAGGTTCAAGCTCAATCCAGACATGACCGAACTGACCACGCCCACCGGACTGACGGATAAACTTTCCTTCCTGCGTAACTTTCTTGCGGATAGTTTCTTTGTACGCAACCTGCGGCTTACCGACATTGGCCTCGACTCTGAATTCACGCTTCATGCGATCGATGATGATTTCCAGGTGAAGCTCGCCCATTCCGCTAATAATTGTTTGACCGGTTTCTTCGTTGGTTGAAATCCGAAACGTCGGATCCTCGTCAGCAAGCTTGGAGAGCGCTTCACCCATCTTTTCCTGATCAGCCTTCGTCTTGGGCTCTATTGCCACGGAAATAACAGGCTCGGGGAACACCATTTTCTCGAGAACGATAGGATCTTTATCATCACAGAGTGTATCGCCGGTCTTGGTATGCTTCAGTCCGACAACGGCAACGATATCACCAGAGTATGCCTCATCGATATCTTCGCGATGGTTCGCGTGCATGCGGAGAAGACGACCGACACGTTCCTTCCGCTCGGACGTAGTATTGTAGATGTACGAACCCGTTGCCAACGTACCCGTGTACACCCGGACGAATGTCAATCGACCGACATACGGGTCCGTCATAATCTTGAACGCGAGCGTCGTCACCTTTTCCTTGTCATCCACTTTTCGGACGATGTGATCCTTCATATTGACGTGATGACCGGTGATCTCGCCAGCAGAAACATCGCTTGGCGATGGAAGAAAATCGATGACGGCATCAAGAAGAGCCTGCACGCCCTTGTTTTTAAAGGAAGAACCACAGAGAACAGGAATGATACTCACCTTTAGACATGCACGGCGAAGAACTGCCCGAACTTCTGCCGGAGAAATCTCTTTTCCTTCAAGGTATTTTTCGAGAAGCGTATCGTCCTCATCCGAGACGGCTTCGAGCATCTTCGTCCTACACTCTTGTGCAAGCCGCCGCAGATCGTGAGGAATATCCATATCATCCCACGTTATACCTTTGTTGCCTTCGTGGAAAATTCGCGCCTTCATCGTGATAAGATCGATGAAGCCGGTGAATATATCGCCTTCACCGACGGGAATCTGGATCGGTACGGCATTCGCACCGAGCCGGCTCTTCATCATCGCAATGACATTAAAGAAATCAGCGCCCACGCGATCCATCTTGTTCACGAAGGCTAATCGCGGCACACCATACTTATCGGCCTGGCGCCACACAGTCTCAGACTGTGGTTCGACACCACCAACGGCACAGAACAGTGCAACAGCACCATCAAGGACGCGAAGCGAGCGTTCGACTTCGACTGTGAAATCGACGTGGCCCGGCGTATCGATGATATTGATGCGGTGATTGTTCCAGAAACACGTCGTTGCGGCGCTGGTAATTGTAATCCCCCGCTCTTTCTCTTGTTCCATCCAATCCATCGTCGCTGCGCCATCATGCACCTCACCCATCCGATGCAGAACTCCCGTGTAGAAAAGAATTCGCTCAGTCGTTGTGGTCTTCCCCGCATCGATGTGTGCCATGATACCGATGTTTCGTGTCCGTTCTAATGGATATATTCTTGCCATAGGTGTCGTAATTAAAGTCTGCAGTACTCTCTAACGTGTAAGCGCGGGAGAAACTACCACTTGAAGTGGGCGAACGCCTTGTTCGCTTCTGCCATCTTGTGGGTGTCTTCTTTCTTCTTTACAGCATTTCCCTCGTTATTCGCTGCAGCAAGGAATTCTGACGCGAGCTTCAATGACATTGACTTGTCTTTTCGGTCGCTTGCATACGTAATGATCCAACGAATTGCGAGCGCAATACTACGATCCTGACGAACCTCGGTCGGGATCTGATACGTCGCGCCACCAACTCGACGTGCACGGATCTCAAGAACTGGCTTCACATTGTGAACCGCCTTCTTAAATACGTCGATGCCTGGCGACTTCGTTCGCTGCTCGATGATATCGAAAGCATCATAGATGATCCGACGTGCGAGATGTTTCTTCCCCTGCTTCAGGACACTGTTAATGAATTTTGCAACCAGTACGTCGTTGTACTTCGGATCGGGAATGATTATTCTTTTGCTTGCCGTTTTCTTTCTCATACAAACTTACTTTGGTTTCTTTGCCCCATACTTTGATCTGCCCTGTTTCCGATCTGCAACTCCCGCCGTATCGAGAGTTCCACGGATGATGTGGTACCGGACACCCGGCAAATCTTTTACTCTTCCACCACGAATCAACACGATCGAGTGCTCCTGCAAATTGTGTCCTTCTCCAGGAATGTAAGCAGTGACTTCGATTCCATTTGTTAAGCGGACGCGGGCAACTTTGCGAAGTGCTGAATTGGGTTTCTTGGGAGTAGTTGTATACACCCTTGTACAAACCCCTCGTTTTTGAGGCGATTGATGAAGGGCCGGAGCTTTGCTCTTCCAAGTAACCTTCGCGCGACTTATTTTTACAAGTTGATTAATAGTAGGCAGATGCAAACTCCTCTTTTTAATATAGCCTGTAAATATATGAAATTTTTATCTTTTTGTCAATGTTCTTGACAAGATTTCTTGAAGAAAGTTCACGGGTGGAAGAGAACATTAGGAGGTTGCCTTTTCTTTCCGTGTGACCCTCTTTTTGTCAGCAGGCTCTTCGACCGGTATGGTAAGCTCGATCGAAGTTGCTTCTTCCATCGGAGTCACAATGATATTTTTGAATTTTTTCAAGCCCGTGCCTGCTGGGATGAGGTGACCCATGATAACATTTTCCTTCAATCCAAGGAGATGATCAACCTTGCCCTCAATCGCAGCATCTGTGAGAACCTTTGTGGTCTCTTGGAACGATGCCGCCGAGATGAAGCTATCCGTCGACAATGCGGCTTGTGTAATACCGAGTAAGATAGGCTCGTTTGTCGCGGGTTCTGCATCACGGAATTCAACAACCTTTTTCCCCTTCTTGCGTAGATCTGCATTGACTTCACGAACTTTCTTCTTCGCAATGAGCTGGTTGTTTTTCAGCTTCGAATCGCCTTTGTTCGTCACGAGCACTACTTCCTTCAACTGATCATTCTCTTCCGAAATCATTTGAATGTCGACGTAGTCGTCTTCAAGAAAACGTGTATCGCCCGGATCGACAACACGCACCTTTTGCATCATCTGCCGAACAATGACCTCAATGTGCTTATCGTTGATCTTCACCCCCTGCATGCGGTACACTTCCTGTATTTCATTCACCAGGTATTCTTCCACTGCACCGACACCCTTAATCCGTAAGATATCGTGTGGATCAATTGCACCATCGGAGAGACGCTCGCCCGAACGGATGACATCATTATCCTGTGCGAGGATGTGCTTACCCATCGGGATAAGATACCGCCGTTCATCCGATCCATCATGGCTTCTGACAATGATTTCCCGCGAACCTCTCTTTTGTGGACCAAACTTCACCACACCATCGATCTCTGCCACGATCGCCGGATCTGCGGGACTACGAGCCTCGAAGAGCTCGGTGACTCGCGGCAGACCGCCGGTAATGTCACGAGTTTTCCCTGAATCGCGTGGGATCTTCACGAGAACCGTGCCTGCCTGAACCTTTTCAGCATCATTCACTACCATGTGCGCCCGTGTCGGAATGATGTAGCTTCCGACCTTCTGTCCATGATCGTTAACGATGTTGATCGAAGGGCTCAGAGTCCGATCCCGAGAATCAATCACGACTTTTTGTATGTGGCCGGTTTGCTCATCCGGCTCTTCACGATACGTAATATTTTCCTTGAGATCCTGATACTTCACAACACCAGGATGTTCAGAGATAATGACTGCGTTGTATGGATCCCATTCGTAGATAATCTCGCCGCGCTTGATCGGGGCGCCATCGGCGAGCAAGAGCATTGCACCGTAAGGTACGTCATACTTAGTTAACATACGGTTGTCCTTATCGACGATGTTTACAACACCGCTCCGGCCAATAACAATGAGCTTTCCATCTGCATCAGCTTGCTTCAGGAACTTGATGCCATCATACTTGACCGCTCCATCAAATTTTGAGATGATCTGCGACTGTGCAGCTATCAAACTTGCCGTACCACCGGTGTGGAAGGTTCGCAGTGTTAACTGCGTCCCTGGCTCACCGATCGATTGGGCGGCGAGGATACCAACCGGTTCACCCACCTTGACGAGCTTTGAAGTTGTGAGATTACGGCCATAGCACCAAGCACATACTCCTCGCTTCGATTCGCACGCAAGCACTGAACGAATCTCAACCGTCTCGATTGATGTTTCTGCGATGGCAGCGGCCTTCTTCTCGTCAATCTCTTCGCCAGCCTTCACGATGACTTCGCGCGTCAATGGATCAATGACATCATGAACCGCTACACGACCGAGAATACGCTCAGCAAGCGGCTCCTTCACGTCTTCGCCCTCTTTTAGCGCGCCAGTGACAACGCCACGGATGGTTCCGCAGTCGAAGGCCGAGATAATTGCATCTTGGGCGACATCCACAAGGCGACGTGTGAGGTATCCTGCATCTGCCGTTTTCAAGGCGGTATCGGCTAAACCTTTTCGCGCGCCGTGTGTGGAGATGAAGTACTCGAGGATCGATAACCCTTCGCGGAAGTTGGCTATAATCGGGTTCTCGATTAATTCACCCGTTGCACCAGACATGCTTTTCTGTGGTTTTGCCATCAGGCCACGCATTCCGGCGAGTTGACGAACCTGTTCCTTCGAACCACGAGCACCGGAATCAACCATCATGTAAAGAGAGTTAAAACCATCGCGCGCATGCTGTAACGCATCAAACAATTTCTCGGCAACTTTGCTGGTTGTGCGAGTCCAGATGTCGATAACCTTATTGTACCGCTCACCATTGGTGATGAAGCCGCGATAGTACTGGTTCTCGACGTTACCGACATCGCGGAGAGCTTTGCTGATCACTTCTTCCTTCTCTTTCGGAATGACGACGTCTCCGATACTGACGGAGAGGCCACCCTTTGTCGCGTATGTGAAGCCAAGGTTCTTCAGGTCATCAAGGAACTCGGCAGTACGAAGGTTGCCGCAGGTTCTGAAGACAGATTGTACAATCTGCGTAAGACGCTTTTTGTTCAGAAGCTCATTGATGTAGCCCATCTCTTTGGGAACAATCTGGTTGAAAATGACACGACCAGTGGTCGTCTCGGTGATTTTACCATCAATACGAACCTTGATGCGTGCGTGCAACCCAGCCATCTGCAAGTTGTATGCAATGATGACTTCCTCGGAAGAGGAAAACCTTCTGCCTTCACCAAGATCGTCTGCTTTCGACTTCGTCAGATAGTAGCATCCGAGAACTTGATCTTGTGTCGGGTGAACGATCGGCGCACCGTTCGACGGCGAAAGAATGTTGTGGCTCGAGAGCATGAGGATACGAGCTTCAAGCTGCGCATCAAATGAGAGCGGGACATGGACCGCCATCTGGTCGCCATCGAAGTCGGCATTGAATGCCGTACAAACCATTGGGTGAATACGAATCGCCTTTCCTTCTACAAGCACAGGCTGGAACGCCTGGATACCCAGGCGGTGAAGCGTCGGTGCGCGGTTCAGCAAGACCGGATGACCGTCAATGATATTCTCCAAGATTTCCCACACCTCCGGACCTTTTTTATCCACCATCTTCTTCGCACTCTTCACCGTCTTCACCAAGCCACGCTCGATGAGCTTGCGGATGATGAACGGTTTGAAAAGCTCGACTGCCATGTCCTTCGGCAGACCACACTCGTGGAGTTTCAGTTCCGGTCCGACAACGATAACCGAACGGCCTGAATAATCGACGCGCTTCCCGAGCAGGTTCTGACGGAAGCGCCCCTGTTTGCCCTTGAGCATGTCGGAGAGCGATTTCAACGCGCGATTATTGTCGGAACGAACCGCGTTGACACGGCGCGAATTATCAAAGAGAGAATCGACAGCTTCCTGCAGCATGCGCTTTTCATTTCGAAGGATAACTTCAGGCGCCTTGATCTCGATGAGCCTTTTCAGGCGGTTGTTGCGGATGATGACACGCCGGTAAAGATCGTTCAAGTCCGACGTGGCAAATCGTCCACCCTCGAGTGGAACAAGTGGACGCAACTCGGGTGGAATAACCGGAATAACGTCAAGGACCATCCACTCCGGCTTGTTCTGCGGCGAGCCTTCGCGCTCGCGGAATGCTTCGACGACACGCAACCGTTTCAGAAGCTCCAGCTTCTTCTGAACCGACGTTTCCGTTCGTGATTCAGCACGGAGTTCCGCGGCAAGCGATTCGACAGCGGAACGCTTCAAGAGCGATTTGACTGCATCGCCGCCGATCTTCGCAATGAATTTGCGCTCGTCCGTATCGTCGAGATCCTGATTCTTTTCCGGGAGTGATGCAAGGATTTCGTAATACTGCTCTTCGGAAAGGAGATCCATCTGCGAAAGCCCCGTTGGCCCGGGTTGAATCACGACGTAGGACTCATAATAGATGACTCGCTCCAAGTCCTTCCCGCTCAAACCGAGAAGATTTCCGATCTTGGAAGGTGCGGATTTAAAATACCAGATGTGAACGATAGGAACTGCGAGAGAGATATGGCCCATACGTTCGCGACGGACACTTTTCTGCGTCACCTCGACACCGCACCGATCACAAATGATGCCCTTGTAGCGGATACGTTTGTATTTTCCGCAGTGGCATTCCCAATCGCGGACGGGACCGAAAATTTTCTCGCAGAACAATCCATCTTTTTCCGGCCGGAACGACCGATAGTTGATCGTCTCCGGTTTCGTCACCTCACCGTGTGAACGAGAAAGGATTAAATCCGACGATGCCAACGTGATGGTGATCTTCGAGAAATTCTTTTTAATAATACTCTCGTGTGTAAATGCCATAGTGTCTCTCTCCGGGTTCGTTATTATTCGATCTTGATATCCAAGCCGAGGCCCATCAATTCGCGGACGAGCACGTTAAATGATTCCGGCACGTTTGGTTCGGGTAAGTTATCGCCCTTTACTATCGATTCGTACAGTTTTGCCCGACCGTACACGTCGTCGCTTTTCACCGTAAGGATTTCTTGAAGGATGTTCGCAGCACCGTACGCTTCAAGCGCCCACACTTCCATCTCTCCGAATCGCTGTCCTCCAAACTGCGCCTTGCCGCCCAGAGGCTGCTGCGTGATGAGCGAGTACGGCCCGATGGAACGGGCATGAATCTTATCATCGACGAGATGTGAGAGCTTGAGCATGTAGATGAACCCGACCGTCACTTCCTGATCAAAGCGCTCGCCCGTCCGTCCATCGTACAGAATTGCTTTCGAGTTCGGGTCCAGGTTTGCCTTCTTCAATTCTACCTGAACATCTTCCCATGTTGCGCCGTCGAAGATCGGCGTTGCATACGATGTGCCCAGCTTGTGACCTGCCCATCCGAGCGCTGTCTCGAACAGCTGCCCGAGATTCATACGAGATGGTACACCGAGCGGATTGAGCACAATATCGACCGGCGTCCCATTGCCCATGAAAGGCATGTCTTCCGGCGGAACGATCTTCGCAACGACACCCTTGTTTCCATGTCGACCAGCCATCTTATCACCAACAGAAAGCTTGCGCTTCTTGGCAACATAGACCTTCGCAAGTTGGACGATACCGGAGGGCAGCTCATCGCCCAACATGATTTTTGTCTTTTCGTGCTTATAGTATTCTTCCAGATCGTTTTGCTTCTGGAAATAGTTTTCATAGATTTTTGCAATGAGCGTATTCTTCTTTTTGTCGTCTACCCACTCGCTGTGGTGATCGAGTTTTTCGATACCGTCGAGATTGATGAAGGTATCGGTCTTTAACTGCGTGCCGCCACGAAAGACGACTTCACCGGAGCGGTTCCGGATGCCGATCGATTTCTCACCCTCCAGCAACATGCCGAGTTTCTGGGGAAGCTTCTCCTCCAGTTCTTTCAGGGCCTTCTTGTGTGCTTTATCGAGCTGCTCGTTCAGACGCTTGTCTTCCTTCTTCGACTCAGCATCTTTTTTCTTGCGGCTGAAAAGCTTCGTTGCGATCACAATACCTTTCATTCCCGGCGGTGCCTTGAGCGATGCATCTTTCACATCACCCGCCTTCTCACCGAAAATTGCCTTGAGGAGTTTTTCTTCGGGTGTGGATTCGGTTTCGCCCTTCGGCGTAATCTTGCCGATCAGAATGTCGCCTTCTGTCACTTCAGCGCCGACACGGATGACACCGTTCTCATCCAAGTCTTTCACGGCATCTTCACTGACGTTCGGAATTTCGCGCGTGAGTTCTTCCTCGCCACGCTTGGTATCCCGGACCTGAAGCTCAAACTCCTCGATATGCAGCGATGTGAAGATGTCTTCCGCGACGAAACGCTCGTTGATGATAATGGCATCTTCAAAGTTATATCCGCGCCAGGGCATAAACGCAACCAAGACGTTGCGACCGAGTGCAAGCTCTCCGTGGTCGGTGGCACAGCCATCGGCAAGGATATCACCTTTCTTTACCCGTTGGCCCGGTTTCACCACTGCACGCTGGTTAATGGCTGTGTCCTGATTCGTACGGAAGAATTTGATCAGGCGATATTCAACTCGCTTCTTTTCTTCGAAGTTAATGAGCGCATCGGTGCTCGTCTCGTCGTAATCGTAATTAATGACAATGGAATTGGAATCGACATGCTCGACAACACCATTGCGCTCTGCAACGATCATCGTACGAGCATCGCGGGCAGTTTTCTCTTCCAGACCAGTGCCAACAATTGGAGCGACGGGTCGGAGAAGCGGAACGGCCTGGCGCTGCATGTTCGAACCCATGAGAGCGCGGTTTGCATCGTCATGTTCGAGGAAGGGGATCAATGCCGCGGCAACACTGGCAATCTGGTTCGGCGCAACATCCATATATTGGACTTCGTCGGGCTTTGCGAGTGGGTAATCACTCTGAAGTCGCGCCTTCACACGCTCCGTCGTTATTTTGCCCTTTTCATCCATTTCGGCATTCGCCTGAGCAATCGTATGAATGTCTTCCTTCTCGGCCGTCATGTACTCGATCTCATCGGTAACACGGCCATTCTTCACCTTGCGGTAGGGTGTCTCAATAAAACCGAACTCGTTCACGTGAGCATGAATGGTGAGCGAGGAGATCAGGCCGATGTTCGGACCTTCCGGCGTCTCGATCGGACACAGGCGTCCATAATGTGTGTAGTGCACGTCGCGGACTTCGAAACCCGCACGTTCACGCGTCAAACCGCCGGGACCAAGCGCCGACATACGACGCTTGTGCGTGATCTCCGCGAGTGGATTGGTCTGATCCATAAACTGCGAGAGTTGGTTCGTCCCGAAGAACGCGTTGATGACGCTGGTAATCGTACGCGCGTTCACAAGGTCCTGCGGCGTCACCTTCTCTTGATCGCGAAGACTGAGGCGTTCACGAATCGTCCGTGCCATTCGTGCAAGGCCGATCGTAAACTGCTGGCCGATTTGTTCGCCAACTGTTCGGACACGACGATTGCCGAGGTGATCGATGTCGTCGACCGTCTTCCGGCCCTGCTGCAAATCGATGAGATAGTTGATGATGGCGATAATGTCAGCCTTCGTCAACGTCGTCACGGTAACGGGAATTTCAGTGCCGAGCTTCGCATTCATTCTGTACCGACCGACATCGCCAAGGTCGTAACGTTTCGCGTTAAAGAAGAGACGCTCGAGCAGGTTCTTTGCAGTATCAAGATCAGGCGCTTCACCGGAGCGAAGCTGCTGGTAGATTGCGTTCAGCGCCTCTTCATCCGAACGGGCGGTGTCTTTCTGGATCGTGTTAGCTATGACGGAACTTTCGCCGACACCTTCATACTTCAGGAATTTGATCTTCTTGATATCGGATTTCTTGACTTTCTTCATCAAATCTTCCGTGAACTGCGCATCCTTGTTGATGAAGATTTCGCCGGTCCTCTTATCGACAACATCACTGCAAACGATACGGCCAAGATAATCCTTCAGAGTCACTTTGTGTGGATCGACTTCTTCAACAAGGTTGAAGAGTTGGAGGATTTCATCATCCGATGAATACCCCAGCGCACGAAGGAGTGTCGTGACGGGAAACTTCTTTTTCCTGTCGATGTAGACGTACATGACATTGCTGATGTCAGTCGTAAACTCTACCCATGAACCGCGGAATGGAATCACGCGGGCTGAGTAAATGGACATCCCGTTGGGATGAACGGACTCGTCGAAGAAGACACCGGGCGAACGATGCAACTGGCTGACGACGACACGCTCGGCACCATTGATGATGAACGTACCGCGATGTGTCATCACGGGCAGGTTGCCGAGGTACACTTCTTGCTCTACCGTGTCGACATAACTCTTGCCATCGTCACTCTTGGTTGAGAGGCGGAGTTTACACTTGAGAGGAACCGCATACGTTAACCCTCTCTCCTGGCATTCGATAACGGAGTACTTCGGCTTCTCTACATAATACTCGACGTATTCCAGGATATAATTCTCTCTCGCGTCCGTAATCGGGAAGTTCGTGAGGAATATCTGCTGGAGACCTCTGCTCTGCCGCTTATCTGGTGCGACGCTAGCCTGCAGGAAACTTTCCCACGACTCCAACTGCACATTCAACAAATCCGGGTACTCAAGGATTTGTGGAATCTTGGCGAAGTTAATTCGTCCATTCGAATGTGTGCTCGGATTCTTCAATTTTATTCTCTCCTTCTTACAAAAAGATAGACAGTGGCTTCAGCGACAATGGAAGCTACAACACTATTTCCGAACAAACTGGCAAGAAACAATAGAGATAGCGTGCATGATAAAAAAATAGCAAACCGATAACCCAGTATTCCAAATTATCGGTACTCGCTATTGTATGAAGACGCTTTGTCACGCCACCGTTAAACAATCTCGCAGTTAAAATGTTTTAAACGTGTAAGACACAAACTGACCGAACAGAGAGCCTTATTTCAGTTCGACTTCTGCGCCGGCTTCTTCGAGTTCCTTCTTCAGCTTCTCAGCGTCGTCCTTACTGATGCTTTCCTTCACAGGCTTTGGCGCACCATCGACGAGATCCTTGGCTTCCTTCAAACCGAGACCGGTGGCTGCACGCACAACCTTGATGACATTGATCTTCTGGGCACCAGTACTCTTTAATACGACGGTGAACTCTGTTTGTACCTCTGCCGCTGCAGGCACTGTGCCACCGGCGGCGGGCATTGCGCCCGCCATCATCATTGGGGCTGCGGCTGTTACACCGAAACGATCTTCGAGAGCCTTTTTCAACTCAGACGCTTCAAGAAGCGTGAGCTTTTCAATTTTTTCGACTATCTCTTGAACTGCTGACATGGTGTTGTTCTCCTTTGACTGTAAAATGTATATGACAAGTGTTTGGTTGCAGAAGCAGCCTTAGGCCGCCTTCTTTTTTTCGATCTGATCGACGATGCTGACGATATCCCGCATGACTGCGCTAATCGCGCCGACGACACCGGCAATTGGCGCCTGAATGCTGCCAAGCACGCCCGCAATAATTTCCTTGCGTGTCGGAAGTTTCGCAATATCGTTGAGCTGTTTGCCTTCGAAGACCTGCTTCTCAACAACGCAGACCTTGACGACGAGCTTCTCGTTCTTCTCACGAAACTTTTTCATGATTTTTGCCGGTGACACCGGATCATCGTAGGAGAAGGCAATAGCGGTCGGCTTTTCGAGACGGCTAAGAACCGCCTCGTATCCACCAACGGTTTCGAGGGCCTTGCGTACAAGAGTGTTCTTCACGACTTGGTAGTCAATGTTCGACTTACGAAATTCTCGCCGAAGCCCATTAATTTCCTCGACGGTAATTCCGGTAAAGTCAGCGAAGAACATGCCCTTGGCACGTGCGACCTTTTTGCTCACCTCTGCAATGATCTGATCCTTTTCGGAACGTTTCATTTTTTCCTCGTGACCTGAATGTGTCCGCTGAGAAGCCCCCGCCTTCCGGCAGGGCAGCAGACAGACATATAGATTAATGAGTGCGTAATTTCTTTAAGCTCTTAGTGTGCAACGACTGCGTTCTTATCGATGTAAACGCCAGGTCCCATCGTGCTCGAGACTGCGATGCTCTTGATGTACTGACCCTTTGCTGTTGCCGGCTTTGCACGAAGGACCGTACCAAGGAACGCATAAATATTCTCGATCAATTTTTGGTTTTCGAAGTTGGCTTTACCGACTGTGACATGGAGTATTCCCGCTTTGTCTACACGGAACTCCATCTTGCCGGCTTTCACTTCCTTCACCGCTTTTGCCACATCTGCTGTGACCGTACCGCTCTTTGGGTTCGGCATCAAACCTCGAGGGCCAAGAACTTTACCGAGCTTGCCAACTTCGCCCATCGTATCGGGCGTCGCGATGATAACATCGACATCCGCCCAGCCCTGTTGAATTTTCTGAATATAATCCTGGAAACCGACGTGGTCGGCCCCTGCGGCCCTTGCTTCTTCGTCCTTCGGAGGCTTAGCAAGAACGAGCACTTTGACCTCTTTACCGATACCATGAGGGAGAGCAACCGTGCCTCTGACTGCCTGGTCGGCCTTTTTTGGATCGACGCCAAGACGAACGGCAATGTCGACCGCTTCGACGAATTTCGCAGAAGCCATTTCTTTTACTCGGGCAACTGCGTCTTCAATAGTATATTGCTTCTTGGGGTCAACCTTCGTAACGGCTGCCTTGTATCGTTTGCTTCGCTTCATCTGCGTGTTCCTTTAGTAGTTTGTGGTCCGAGCGTCCCGCACTCACGAGGCGGAACTTCCACGTGCAAGAAATTATTCTTCCCCAACCGTAATGCCCATGCTGCGAGCAGTTCCCGCGATCATCTTCATGGCCGCTTCGATATCGGTGGCATTGAGGTCGGGCATTTTCATTTCGGCTATTTCACGAACCTGAGCCTGGGTGACTCTGCCAACTTTGTTTCGATTCGGCTCACCAGATCCTTTCTCAACTTTGGCGGCTTTTGCCAGAAGAACTGCGGCGGGTGGCGTCTTCGTGATGAACGTGAACGACTTGTCGGAGAACACCGTGATAACAACGGGGATGATCAGTCCCTTCTTGTCCTGAGTACGAGCATTGAATTGTTTGCAGAACTCCATGATGTTCACACCCTTTTGACCAAGGGCCGGACCGATGGGAGGGGCCGGGTTTGCTTGTCCGGCGGGAATTTGGAGCTTGATGAATCCGGTGATTTTCTTCATAAGAAACTATCCGATATTGAGAATTACTTTTCGAGTTCGACTTGGTTGAAATCTAATTCCACGGGCGTCTTGCGTCCGAAAATACTCACCATGACGCGTACTTTCATTTTTTCTTCGTTGACATCCTGGACGAAGCCGGTGAAGTTATTGAAAGGTCCATCGATTACTTTCACAGCATCGCCCGTATGGAACGGAACCTCGAGCACCTCGACGTCCTTCCGCTCTTCCATCCGACCGATGAGACGCTTCACTTCATCGACCTGGAGCGGTGCCGGCTCGTTCCGAGGCCCAACAAAGCTGATCACAGACGGCGTATTAAGGATGAGGTGTTTGGTTTCTTTGTCGAGTATCGCTTCGATAAGGATATAACCGGGGAAGAAATTCTTGGTCTTACTTTTTTTCTTCCCTTCTTTCACCTCGAAAATCTTGTCGGCCGGTACCATGACGTTAGAAATCCGGTCAATCATGCCCGAGTGCTTCACCTCATTCTCCAGATGCGCTTTGACCTTGTTCTCATGACCGGAGTAGGTCCGGACGGCATACCATCGCTTCTGTGACGTTGTTGAATTCACAACCGCTTCCATCTCTTATAAAATCGCTTTCAGAACATTGCTGACAATCCAGTCGACACCAAAAATGAATGCGGCAATGACGCCGCAAACGGCGAGAACGATGATAGTGGATTCTCGGAGTTCATCCGGGCGAGGCCATGTGACTTTTTTCATCTCCTTCACAACATCGGTGAAGAAGCCAATAATTTTCTCTTTCATTCACTGATCCTTATGGGTTGAGTTCGACTCCACTCGTGCACGTCAGGAGGGACTTGAACCCCCAACCTGCGGTTTTGGAGACCGCTGCTCTAGCCAATTGAGCTACTGACGTGTGAACGCGTTACTTCGTCTCTTTATGCGAAGTTCGTTTGTTGCACCATCCGCAGTACTTCTTGTACTCGACGCGGCCTGATTGTTTCTTCTTATTTTTTGTCGTCGTATAGTTCCGTCGCTTGCACTCGGAACATTCGAGTGTGATAATGTCTCGCATTGCTGACAACTCCATTCTCGGTTATTGTACTGATCGCCGAGCTTGCGATCGGGATTGAACCGATGACCTCATCCTTACCAAGGATGTGCTCTACCAACTGAGCTACGCAAGCAAAAACGCAGAGCGGGAGACGGGACTCGAACCCGCGACCAACAGCTTGGAAGGCTGTGACTCTACCAACTGAGTTACTCCCGCAAGCAAGATTCAAATCTCCAACTCTTATTCGCCCACATTCGATTCGTACTACATAATTTTCTATCATACTTTATGTGGGCAGGGAAGGATTCGAACCTCCGAAGGCCGAAGCCGACAGATTTACAGTCTGTTGCGTTTGACCGCTTCGCTACCTGCCCGCTCAACTTAATCGGGCATCCTTTTCATAAATCCGTACCTGCCCGCATCAAAATTTTGCTTGTCACTCGAAGAGTATCCGGAACCACCTGATTGCACTTCTCGTTCCGTAAACAGTTTCTCCGTGGAGCTGGCGGTCGGACTCGAACCGACGACCTGCTGATTACAAGTCAGCTGCTCTACCAGCTGAGCTACGCCAGCAGACATTCAACTCAAATTATCGGGACCGATCCTTCCACTCAACATTCATATACGCAAACCTTGCTCTTAAAAAGGGAAAAAAATCTCCCTTTTCTTCAATCCCCAAGGGTTGATGACAACATGGGTTCATGTTGAGCAAGGCAGGCTATTACTTTTCAAGCTTGGTAATATAACATTTTTTCTCAGAAAGTCAAACAATATTTGTGCCATTGGTAAAGATTATGACTACTTCCTGCGGGTTATGCGGTCCTTGACGTCTATCGCTTCGGGCATTTCAGGCTGAATCTGGAGTGCTTTGTCAATGTATTGGAGTGCTATATCTTTATTTCCCTTCAAGTTTGAATAAATTGCATGGTTCACGTAAGATTTGGCATATTGAGATAGCAGACCATCGACATAACGATCTGACCGAGTCGGTTTATGGAATAAAAACTGGGGCATGTGGGCTTCGTGAGAGAGAGTATCGCTGTAAAGGATGAATGCCAGTCCTGAAGGCACCCGGTTATAGCCGGATGTGTACTCTGGCTCTATCTCGGGTGTAGCATAGACAGGACGATTACGATAGTTCTCTTCAATGAAACTATGGATCACTTCATTGTACCGTAATTCAATAAGGTTCGGATCGTAAGTGAAGCCGCGTTCAAACTTTTGCAGCTCAACGAGAAATTTATCGACCTCTTTTTTCGATTGTTGAATGAGCCATGGATAACGATTTTCAAGTTGCTTGAAATACCACGACCGTCGCAACAATTCTTTATCGATAACGACAACATCCTGCCTCTCATTCTCAACAAGCTGAAAGTAGTAGACTGCTGAGACAAAATAGTCCCATTGATAGCTGATCACAATGCCGCCGTGAGCAACAGACTTCAACATATCTCTCGTGTAGTCTTCCACCAACAATGTCCGACTATCATCAACCTTGGGGTAATTTACAAAAGCTACGACACAGGCAAGCACGAGAGATACAACTGCGATTATGGATTGCATGTGTACTTTACGTATCGTGATAATAAGATAGTGAACACCGACTGCACACCAAATAGCGATTGTGAAGTATGCCAGGAGGAAGTACGAATCTATGTCATGGATATCGTAATTGATGGCGTACAGTATACATCCGAGGAAGAGCAAGATCGTCCAGATCATCAGTGTTCGATTACCCTTCAGCAGGCTCCACAAGCCTATCACGGCAAGAAGGAGTGGAACGTAGGCAAATTCCGGTGGAAGAGTATCGATAAAATATTGCAATTGCTTCATGGCACTCTCCGTCGATGAGAATATCCATACTCGATATTGCTTACCTGTGAAGTGCCAGGAGAAGCGTTCCAGATCAATGGGATTTCCCCAGTTCATGATTGGATGTTCACTCGCTCGTAGCGGCAAATAAAGATAGAGCGAAAAACCAAGAAGGAACGGTATCGCGAGTCGGCCAAGGCGTTTCCATGACGATTCTGAAAACCGATATGTAGAGAAATACAAATAAAGAAATGCCGGTGCCAGCAGAATCGTCGTCATATGATTTGTGAATGCCAGTCCAAGAACGAATGCGAATGCGTACCACCGGCTTCGAGTGTGAATGCTACGATTGTCCTCTTCTCCCTCCTTTTGCATCGCCCTCATGAAGAGCAGCAAGAGAAGAGCAAGAAAAAAACAATGCACCGAATAGACTTCGATGGATGTTGCCTGCGACCAGAATGTCTCGGAAAATCCCAACAGCAGCGTTCCTACCAACGACGGAAGAACTATGGACAACATGTGCGGTTGCTTTGACTTCGTTCCACGGTTTGAAAGTATCCGGAGGAAAAAAGCGAGGAAGCGAAAGAAGACAAATAATGCCATCGCGCAAAAGAACGCCGCCATCATGTTCAACTTGTAAATCACGCGCAGACTCAGGGGAAGGTGAGCGAATATCCATCCGATCAAAGTAAAAAGAGGGTACCCTGTCGGATGTGCGATACCGAGTGTATATGCCACAGTCGAAAGCTCGCCGCTATCGATAAAGTTCGTCGTGGGACAGAGCGTCGTGAGATAGACAATAAACGCAGCAGCAGCAATCAAAGCTGCGATACCATTTTCAATGAATCGTGTATTGAGCAATCGAACCATGCTTGATGACAACATGAAGAAAGCAGTGAGAAAACGAGCAATGAAATTAGCAATTTTCGCTCGGAATTCCAATCTTTTTCTTGATTCTTTAAACACCTCTGGGTATATTAAGGCAATTCATACTACTCCACTCAACAGATTCATGATCTGCTATGGTGAAACTCGTTGCACTCTACCGCAAGCCAGCCGACATGGATGTATTCGATAGGCATTACTTTGACGTTCACATTCCTCTGATCAAGAAGACTCCGGGTCTTCGCAAGATCGAGATTACAAAAATTACCGGCGCCCCGATCGGCGAGACCAAGTTCCATGTGATGGCGGAAATGTATTACGACTCTGTCGACGCGATGAATGCTGGCAATGCTTCTCCCGAAGGACGAGCAGCTGCCAAGGATCTCATGACGTTTGCCGGCGATGCCGTCACACTTTTTTTCGGAGAAGTTACCGAATGAGCAAGTACTCCGGCAAATCTGCATCTTCCCTAAAGTTCAAACATCTTATTTATGAAAAGAAAAACCTTCGCGCGACGATCACCATTAATCGTCCGGAAGTTCACAACGCTTTGAACTATGCTGCCTTGCGTGAACTCGGCGCTGCATGTGAAGATGCTGGTTGGGACGATGATGTCGCTGTTGTCATACTCACGGGGGCCGGAACAAAGGCCTTCTGCACTGGCGCGGACATGAAGGAGTGGAGCGCCGACTTTCTTGACACTCCTGCCGACTTTTACAAATGGATGGGAGTCTTCATTGAAACTTTCGAACGTCTCCGCACCATCGGAAAACCAACGATTGCGCGTATCAATGGAATGGCTGTGGGCGGCGGGAATGAACTACAGATGTCGTGCGATCTCGCCATTGCTACTGATGACAGTGTCATCCGACATGTTGGTGTTGCGCGTGGCAGTGTTCCCGGAGCCGGCGCAACGCAATGGCTTCCAATCATTGTGGGTGATCGACGAGCACGAGAGATGCTTTTTCTTTGTGAGGAAATTCCTGCTGCAAAAGCTCTCGAATGGGGTTTGGTGAATAAAGTCGTTCCGAGAAAACATCTCGACAAAGCAGTTGATGAGATGGCAGAAAAACTCATCAACAAGTTGCCAGAGTGCTTGCGCTACACCAAGCAGCAACTTAATTTCTGGCGTGACTTCTCGTGGGGAATGACAATCGGACATGTGCGGGATTGGCTTACGATTCATACCGGATCGGCCGAAGTTCGTGAAGGCGTTCAAGCATTTGTTGAGAAACGGCCAATCGATTATAAAAAACTTCGCCGCACACAAAGAACGCAGAAGAGATAATTCCTCTATTCCCGTGTTCTCGCGTTTCCAATATCGCCTTCGTCGATTTCTCTCACAGCATTCAACAAAGGTTGTTGTCGTACTTCTTGCCATTGGTCTTCTTGGAATTACGCGAAAAGGATTGGTGAGAGTTCCTTTCCTCGCCCTCCCCGGTACGCAGCCGGGTCAAAGTATCGGCCCCTTCGATGCGGCACAAACGTGCAAGGGATGCCATTATCAGAATGACAGCTCGCGGACTGTCATGATCTCCAAAGAATGGGCAGGCAGTATGATGGCTCATTCTGCACGTGATCCGATCTTCTACGCAGCTCTTGCGGTTCTGAATAAGTATCATCAAGGCGATGGAGAGTATTGCATCCGGTGTCACTCTCCCACCGGCTGGCTGGTCGGACACTCCGAACTCTTCACCGGCCAGGCACTCACGGGCACCGATCTCGATGGAGTCCAATGCGACTACTGTCATAGGTTAGTCGACCCGATGAATCCGGACAGTACCGTGATTACGCCGCCAAATCCGCCCGTTCCCGGCTATGGAAATGCGATGCACGTCATCGAGAACCTCTTTGTCTATAAGCGCGGTCCCTTTAGCGATGCGCTCGAAATCCACAAGACACTCTATGATCCATTTCAAACGACAGGCAATTTCTGCGGCGTGTGCCACGACGTTAGCAATCCCAATCGTATCACCCCAGAGCAGCGGAGTTATCTTCCTCCTCACGCATACGGACCTCTCGAGCGTACGTACAGCGAGTGGCTGATGAGTTCATACGCGCAGAGGGGCAGCGAAGGCACGTGCCAGTCGTGCCACATGAAAGACACAACCGGATACGCGTGCATATATGCAGAAGCACAGCTTCGGACGAATCTCGCACGACACGATCTCACGGGTGGCAACACGTTTGTGCCGGACATCCTGCCCGACTTTTACACCGGTCTCGATACCGAGGCTCTTGCGCTGGGAAAAGTACGAGCCACTGCAACTCTTCGGCGCGCCGCAAACCTCGACGTGGTCTCCTATCATTCCGGCGATAGCGTCCTTGCCCGTGTCCGCATCACCAATCTCACGGGACATAAACTTCCGACAGGATATCCCGACGGCCGGAGAATGTGGATCAATCTCATTGCTCTCGATCTCCATCACGACACAGTTTTTCAATCAGGCGTTTATGATTTTCCGTCGGCAATCCTTCAAGAAGATTCATACCTGAAAGTCTACGAAGCTGTCCACGGCCTGACTGCCGATTCGGCCGCGCGTTACGGCTTACCCGCGGGTCCATCCTTCCATTTCTTCTTGAACGACACGATCTTCAAAGACAACAGGATTCCACCGGAAGGTTTCACGAATAGTGGATTCGCCGAGCGGCTTGCCGAGCCCGTTGGAACCTTCTACATCGACAGTCAGTATTGGGATGAGACGCGGTATACGCTCCCATCAACCGCGGCCAACGTCATTGTGACAATCTACTACCAGACGATCAGCAAGGAATACGTCGAATTCTTGCGGGATCAGAATGTTAGTAACTCATACGATTGGAACAATTGGGGAGGAAAGCTCTATGATTCATGGAACGTTCACGGCAAGTCACAACCCGTTGTAATGAAAACGTCGACCGTTCCGGTGAAGGATTCCATCGATGCTGTTGTGGAGAATGATCCTTCCCTCCCCACTGCTTTTATGCTGATGCAGAATTATCCAAACCCGTTCAACCCGACGACAACGGTGTCGTTTGTGATCAGTCATTCATCACCGGTTGCTCTGAAGGTCTTTGATATCGTGGGCAACGATGTTGCCACAATCGTGCAAACCACGTTACACTCCGGAAGTTATTCCTTCACGTTTGATGGATCAAATTTTCCAAACGGAGTATATCTTTATCGCCTAAGCGTAAATGGTCGCAGCCTGGTGCGAAAAATGGTATTGATAAAATAGTGATGAGAGATGTGAATGATATTTGATGCGAGATATCCGATACTCGTCACTTGTTTTTTCCTTTTGACTTTTGAATTTTGAATTGATTCATCATCCAACTACGCCCTATGACCTACACTTCCATTCTCACCTCGAAGCAAGATTTGTACGCCATCGTCCAGTTCAATCGACCCGACGTCTTGAACGCGATCAACATTACGCTGATGAAAGAGCTCGTCGATGCTCTGGAGCATTTCGATACGGATGACGAAGTCCGTGCGATTATCGTTACCGGCAATGAGAAAGCCTTCGCCGCTGGCGCCGACATCAAAGAAATGGCGAATGCATCGGCGATGGAGATGCTGCTGCGAGATCAGTTTGCGCGGTGGGATCGGATCCGAAAAATCAAAAAGCCCATCATCGCGGCGGTAAGTGGATTCGCACTTGGCGGCGGCTGTGAGCTTGCGATGACATGCGATATCATCATCGCATCGGAGTCGGCGCGCTTTGGCCAGCCGGAGATCAGTATCGGCGTGATGCCCGGTGCAGGCGGAACGCAGCGGCTCACCCGCGCAGTCGGAAAAGCGAAGGCCATGGAAATGGTGCTCACCGGAAGAATGATTTCCGGTGAAGAGGCAATGCGCTGGGGACTGGTGAACAAGGTTGTGCCTGTCGAGTATTATCTTGAAGAAGCGAAGACCCTCGCGAAGGAAATCGCATCAAAGCCGCCGGTTGCCGTCCGTCTCGCGAAGGAAGCGGTGCTGAAAGCATTCGACACGACGATCGAAGGAGGGTTGGAATTCGAGCGGAAGAATTTCTACCTCCTCTTCGCCTCCGAAGATCAGAAGGAAGGGATGAAGGCGTTCGTCGAGAAACGGAAGGCGGAGTGGAAAGGGAAGTAGGATTCACAGCAGATGAAGGGGATTAAAGGATTGAAGATGTGCCTTGAAGGGAATCTGTGCGATCTCTATACTCTACTGTAAATATCATCCCTTCATCCGTTTAATCTGCTGTGAATGTCATCCGTTGCATTCCAATAATCTCAAGTGAATCAACTCCAACAATCCGAAGTGAATCGCTTATGACAAAATACATCTTCCTTTTCATTATTGTTTTTCTTTTCACTCAAACATCCTTTTCGCAAATCGCCGGTTACCCCGATTTCGAGCTGGTCGAGAGCGTTCCCATCGAAACATCACTCGATAATCCCGACATCCGGAATGCGCACGAGGTCTGGCTGGAGATGATCAACGGCGCAAAGAAGTCGCTCGACATCGAAGAGTTTTACATCTCCGATCAAAAGGGCGAGCCGTTGGAAGACATCCTGGCGGCGATCGTTAAAGCAGCGGAGCGCGGAGTCAACGTTCGATTGATCGTCGATGCGCGCATGCACAAGACGTATCCCGAGCCTACCGACATGCTCGGCAAGCAGAAAAACATCGAAGTGCGTGTCATCGACTTTGGGAAACTTGCCGGCGGAGTACAACACTCCAAGTATTTCATCGTCGATGGAGAACAAATCTTTCTCGGAAGCCAGAACTTCGACTGGCGCGCACTCAAGCATATCCATGAGCTTGGTGTTCGAATCAAAAACTCTCAAGCAATCAAGATTTACGAAGACGTGTTTGAGCTGGATTGGCAGCTTTCATCAAGCAGCGATAAGAGTCAGATCGCATCGCTTCTGAAACATCAATCGTATCAACTCCCTATTCGTATTGTTGAAGGAACAAACGACACGCTGGTGTACACACCGACCATGAGTCCAATTGGAATAATTCCCGATACGATGCTCTGGGATGAAAAAGCGATCGTTCATCTCATCGATCAGGCAACAAGGGATGTGTTCTGCCAGTTTTTGACGTACTCTCCCATCGCGCGCGACAAAAGTTATTATCCCATCCTCAACGAAGCGCTTAAGCGTGCAGCATCTCGCGGCGTGAAGGTGAAAATGATCGTCTCGGATTGGTCAATCGATCATCCCACAATCGACTCGTTGAAGAGTCTTGCGAAGACGTCAAACATCGAGATAAAATTCAGCGCAATACCTGAATGGTCTGGCGGATACATCTCGTTCGCACGTGTCGAGCATTGCAAGTACCTCGTCATCGATAGCTCGTCGTGCTGGATCGGGACGAGCAACTGGGAGAAGAGTTACTTCTACACAACGCGCAACCTTGGCGTTGTTGTCGAGAATCAAAAGATCACCAATCTCCTTCGCAGGATTTTCTTGAAAGGATGGGATGGCCCGTATACGGAATCGATCAAGCAGGAAATCGAGTACAAGCCGCGAATGCATGGAGAGAAGTGATGGAATCGACTTCGGAAGTTTGATAACAGGAAGGTTTCAGTGTCATTGAGCAATCATCAAATTTACCATCTCCGTTACAATCATACAAACACTATGAACTGGAAACTCATCTTTGCGCTGTCGCTCTTTGGAGTCGCGATGGCGTTTGCGGCGGTCTTCGGACTGATCCAACACATCGAGCCGCTGTTGTGGCTCGTCATCTTCATCGTGTACGCAATCGTCATTGCACGAAAGACCTCTGAGAAACGTTTTCTGCACGGCTTCGCGGTCAGCGTTGTGAACGGGATCTGGATTTGCTTGATCCATGCGACATTCTTCTCCACCTACGCCGCAAACAACCCCGAGGCAATGGCCGGCTACGCAAAACTTCCGCAATCGATCAGTCCGCGCATGATGGTCTTGATCGTCGGGCCGATCATCGGTGCAGTCACGGGATTGATCGCAGGTCTCTTCGCGTACCTTGCCGGACGATGGATGAAGAAACCCGAACAGCCAATGCCGGCATCACCCGGAAATTCGGCGTGAACGCTCTTGAAAGATTGGAACGCCCCCAACATGGAACAAATCAAGCCTGAGATGGAGTATAAGCAGAGAGAGCACGGAGAAAGGAAGTAGGGTAACGGGTAATTGCCTTTGAATCATTGTTTCACTGATTTATTGAAAAATGCTCAAGCGTTATCACTAACACCTCATTCTTTCGTTCGTTCGGTTGAAACTCAATGTGTGCTCCGGCTTGACAATCTGACGGACAATTTGTACTACCGATAGGTATCCGCGGAATAAATCTGTGGAGGAATTATGAAACGCACGCTGCTCTGTCTTGTTGTGGCAATCAGCCTCCAACCTGTTCTTCACGCTCAGTGGGAGTGGCAGTATTACTCCCCGACCGGCAATAATCTCAACGATGTCGAATACCTTCCAACTGGCGTCGTCATTGCTGTCGGTGAGAAAGGAATCTTCCTTCGCTCAACCGATCACGGCGTTAACTGGACGATCATCGAGTCGGACAGGTCCGCCGACCTTTTTGGCATCGCGTTCAAAGACGCGCTCGAGGGTTATGCCTTCGGTGCGAATGAATCATACGCGAAGACGACTGACGGTGGACTGACCTGGTCGTTCTCACCTATCATAGATTCTACATCAACCACAGTCATCTACGATATGAAATTTATCGACGCCAATGAAGCCTGGAAGCTCACCAATGAGTACTTCTACCACTCGACTAATGGTGGCCAGAATTGGTCATCATCACCCCTGCCTCCGGGCGCGACACCGCACCACCTCTATTTCCGAGATACACAACACGGCTGGGCTTACGGTCCACGAACTCTCCTGCAGACAACAAACGGCGGAGCGGAATGGAACGATCGCTCCAGTGACGTTTCACTGTTCCGATATAATGGCCTCACATTCACTGATAGCGTGACTGGTTGGATCTCCGGCTACTTCGGTGCATTCAATGATTACGACGGCTATCTCTACAAGACGACAGATGGCGGTGCGACGTGGGCCTTGAACTTCGACGTCCCATACGCGTTCGGCACGGGCGATGTGGCATTCATGGATCACAATCATGGCTGGTTTTTAACGCGCTCGAGAATTTATGGAACATCCGACGGCGGCGCGTCATGGCAGCTTCAGCAGATCGGAACATTCTCTCGCATCTCCCAGCTCGATTCTGCCCGAGCTATAACTGCCGGTGAAAGTGGCCAAATCTTCCGCACCGAGAATGGTGGCATTGCATGGCACTCAATCAATCCTGCATCATCTACATATTTTCAGAAATTGTTCTTCGTCGATTCGCTCGTTGGATTTGCGGCGACGTATAATCAACTTCTCAAGACAGCAGATGGCGGTGACTCTTTCAGTCCCCTTCCACAGTCCGATGTGAGCAGTATGTTCTTCACCGATGAAAACCACGGTTGGATCGGAAAAAATCTGGGCGGAGGATGGAGTTCGATCTTTCATACAACCGACGGTGGCAAAACATGGACCGATCAAACCGGTGAAATGCCATATTCAACACTTGCCCTCTGGTTCATCGATGACACTCACGGTTTCGCTACCGGAAGCGCAGGTCATCTTATGCGAACGTCGAACGCCGGTGCAACCTGGAATGATACGACATTCTCCGATCAGGCCGAGTTTTCATCCGTCAAGTTTATCACCAAAGACATCGGTTGGATTGCCGGATCAAGCATCTATAAGACAACTGATGGGGGAAACACGTGGGTGCGCCAATTTGTTGATGGCGTTCAGTATTTTCAGATTGAAGGTTTATCGGTGGTAACGGATAAAACCGTCTACGCAGTCGGCCAGAATTGGATGATCTTCAAGACTTCGGATGGAGGGAATAAGTGGACGGCGAGCGCATTGCCCGGTCCCGGCCACGATGTTGGAGGATGGTCGCTCAACGATGTGTGGTTCCTCGATTCACGATCTGGATGGATTGTCGGCAACGATGGATTATACCGGAGTTCCGATGGAGGAGACACATGGCAAAAAGAAAATACTCCTGTAGACCGTCCAATCAACAGCGTCTTCTTCTTGGATCAGCACGATGGTTGGGCTGCGGGCAGGGCCGCTTTCTTCCACACGAGCGATGCTGGAGTTAGCACCATCAACGAGCTAAGCGTTTCAACGGATCGGATAACATATCATACCCTGGACACAATAAACGTTACGTTCACATATTGGAACCGTCAAGATACCACAGTGGTACTCACTTTTCCGACTGGATGCCCCTACGACTATTGCATCGACTCATCCAAATGCTGGCACAGGTATGTTGCTTGTACTCAACTCTTCAATTATATTCACGTTGGACCGCACACAATTCACACATGGAATTCCTCGTTCCCAAGCGAGTTCTTTGATCCAGGATTGTTGTCAGAGGGTTCACACAAGCTCGTTGGCTGGCTGCACGGTCATGATGATCTTCATAGCAGCTTGATTGATTCCACTATCTTCATTATCTCGGACAAGGATTCGATTACAATCAATATTGCAACTGGCTGGAACCTTCTGTCCTTCCCGCTGGATGTACCGGACAGGAAACTGGCAACCCTTTTCCCATCGACCGCGTCGAAGGCGTTCATTTACACGGGTACCTACGAACCGACCGATTCGATCCCATGGCATCGAGGTTTCTGGGTAAAGTTCGACTCCACGTTTACTGTTGCATTCTCCGGCACCGCGCGCGTGTCCGATACAATCGATGTCAACGAAGGATGGAATCTTGTCGGAACGCTGACAAGACCTGTCCAAGTGTCCGACGTCATTACAATCCCTCCGGACATCAGAATATCCCCGTTCTTCGATTTCAAGGTACACCCTGGTTACGGCGCCATTACCGTGCTTTCTCCCGGTTGGGGATATTGGGTGAGAATGAAGGCGTCGGGGAAATTGATCTTGAAGTGAGACGCACTCTCACGCGGGTCGAAGGACCTTTCGCTTCTTTCGCTGCGTCTGAAGATAGTAGAAAATCGCTTCGAGGAACGTCAGCAGCACCAGCGCAAGCGCGTTGCGATCGAGCCACAGACCGAAGCCTTTTTCCTCGATGAGGAAATTCATGATGAATGCCGACATCGACCAGCCGACAGAGAAAATGAGCAGCATGAACAGCACCGCAAGCGAAGCTTCTTTCAAATCACCTTCCTGCCAGCGCTTCGTAAAAAGTGCAACTGCTGCTATTGTGTGGAGATAAAAAATGAAAAGTGTGACCATGTCAACTCAAAAGTCAAAAGTCAAAATTAAAAATTAAAAAAATAATGACTCTTGGCTCAATGCTCGCTGCTCTTTGCTCATCGAGAGCTCCACGTTGAGAAAAGTGCGCCAACGGTCTTGAAAAGAATCTCAATGTCGAAGCCCAGCGACCAGTTTTCAATATAATAGATATCGTACTTGATCCTTTCCTCGAGCGATGTATTTCCCCGCAGTCCGTTCACTTGCGCCCAGCCGGTCATGCCGGTCTTGACGCGGTGGCGATCGAGATACTTCGGCACGTGATTCTTGAATTGTTCAACGAAGTACGGCCGTTCGGGCCGTGGTCCTACCAAACTCATTTCTCCTTTCAGCACATTGATGAGCTGTGGAAGCTCATCAAGACTTGTATGACGAAGGATTTTGCCGATGGCGGTCTGCCGCGGGTCGTTTTCGATACCGAGACCTGACTGACGATCGTGCAGCTCCGCCCCGACTTTCATCGATCTAAATTTGATCATGTCGAATCGCTCACCATCGATCCCCACTCGCTCTTGTTTGAAAAAGATCGGACCTTTCGAATCGAGCCGAATGAACATTGCGACAAGCAACAAGACAGGAGAACTGACAATCAGCAATACGAGAGAGGTAACGACATCGAACGACCGCTTCACTATCCTTCCCCACGTCGACATCGGCATCCCTTTGATCTTGATGAACGGAATGCCTTCGATCTCTTTCACGGAGACGCCGGTCGAAATACGCTCGATGATATCGGGGACCATCAGGAATTCAACGTTCACTCCTTCACACTCCTGCATCAGCTTATAGAGCTGAGGATGCTGTTCGTAATCGATGGCAATGAGCGCTAATTCGATTTCTTCTTTCACGAGAACGTCCGGCGCGTCGTTCAGTCCACCGAGGAATGTCGAACCCGAAAGCGACGCACTATTCGTGCACGGCGCGTCGGCGCAATACCCGGCGAGCTTGTAGCCCAGCAGCGGATGATTGCGGAGCGTCTGATAAATCCTGTTGGCCGCTTCATTGCTGCCGATGATGACGGCATTCCGCAGCTCGCGCCCATGCGCATACAAGCTCTTCTCAAGATTGTAGAGGAATGTACGCCCGATAGAAAGGAAAACGACCGAGGTTCCCCAGAGAAGAACGAAGACTACGCGCGAATAGGAAAAGGTACGGTAGAAAAATGCCGCGCTCATCACGATCAGCATTCCGAACGTCACGCGCCGAAGGATGATGATGGATTCGTCGCTTAATGCAATGTTGCGGCGCGCACCATACATTCCCGCCGACTTGAAGACAAGAAGCCAAACGAAAATCACAACAATCGAGCTGTACCGGTATGCGTCGAGCGGCGGTATATCTTCCTTCAGTGGTAGGAATTGCAAAACCCGCGTGTTGAATCGCAGCCAGTACGAAAAAAGAAATGCCCCCTCGATTGCGATGGCATCGAACAGGATTGCAAGAGTCGGTACGAGGAAGTCGTTTCGGCGAGGGCGTGCCATTATGGAGCTGAGATCTTGTTTGGCGGCAATCCGTGGCTCAAGACAAACGCCCGAAGGCTCCTTAGTTCACGAAGAGCTTCCTTCATTTCTTGGAGAACACCAATCATCGCATCCTCAACCAGAGGCTTTGATGCATGTAAAAGATCCGAGTATTGAGAGGTGATCTCTTCGCGCTGTGCGTGCAAGCGTTCGATTGCGCTGTCAATTTTCGGAATAACATCTTCGTCCATAATGCGCACCTCGCCTGGATTATTCTCCCTCGTAGACGTACAATCCATCACCCGAACATCTCATTCTCGATGATGCCGCAGATGATATGTGCGACCGTGATGTGTCCTTCCTGAATCCTCTGCGTGTCATCGGATGGGATAATGATCGAAATATCGACGAGCGCTTTTGCCGTCCCGCCTTCCCTCCCAAGAAATCCCACGACCGTCATCCCGCGCTTCTTGGCTTCGATGATTGCACGATTGACATTTTCGGATTTTCCGCTCGTGCTGATGGCGATGAGCGTGTCACCGGCATTGCCCAGACCTTCGATTTGTCGGGCAAAGATATTTTCAAAGCCGAGATCATTCCCCCCGGCGGTGAGCATAGAGCTGTCGGTCGTGAGTGCAATTGCGGCAAGCGCAGGACGATTTGGCTTCGACATGCGAATGACAAGTTCCGTTGCCATGTGCTGCGAGTCCGCCGCACTGCCGCCGTTTCCGCATAGGAAAACTTTCCCCTTACTATTATAGGTGCGCATGATGGCATCGACGGCTTTCAGAATGTCGCCGGCACAGGCATCGAACATCTTCTTCTTTGTGTCGGCGCTTTCGTTGAGCTGATCCTGAATGTATTTTTGCCTGTGGAGAAGTGTGAGCGGTAGATGGGCCATAGGGTCAATTCAAAATCATGAGTTCTACAAGGAAGTGCAACACTCCAGGAGAGAATTTGTTATTCTTGGAGTATGGCACCTATACCACAGTATCATCAACTGTCTCTTGATGAAAGAGATCATATTGCCGTCTATCGGGCTCAGGGGTTG
>JACOSY010000038.1 GCA_016178595.1 Ignavibacteria bacterium | reverse complement strand
CAACCCCTGAGCCCGATAGACGGCAATATGATCTCTTTCATCAAGAGACAGTTGATGATACTGTGGTATAGGTGCCATACTCCAAGAATAACAAATTCTCTCCTGGAGTGTTGCACTTCCTTGTAGAACTCATGATTTTGATTTCTGTGAATTAGTTAATTGATTGCTAATGGCAAATAAGAAGGCACACGTGGCCCCAAAGGCGCCATGCAGCGATCTGCCGAGGTATTTGCCGTTTCAAACTGCGGGCGACGCTGCAACGTCGCCAGTGGTTAAATGAATTTATTCATTGTAGATGCACACTCCCTTCAGCTTGGCAAAAGTATTGCGTGAGGCTTTCACTTCTCATGATAATTCCAACATCGTCATTTGCCGTCCGCCGTTTATGCGTCAAGGTACCCGCAGATTTGAAGTTTTGTAGAGAACGCCGCCATCTCTTGGATGCAATTGTGGATTGATATCAAGATACTCAGGGTATCCGTAGTCAGCATTGTAACGGATTACCAAAGAGTCGCCTCTTGGGTTCCGAATTATTCCGAAGAGATAATCAACGGAAGCGCAGACTGAAGTTGGCACCGTGCTACTATCAGATATTCTTATTACACTGGCAACGGTATCGGCGCGCACAGTGACCTTCATAAGACCACGGTATCCGCAGTAGCACAAGCGCTCTTGGTTGATGGTGTAATCGTGGAGATTATGGGATCGCCATTGTTTGTATGCACTTTGGAAAGTGGGCTGAGTCACTCCACCCTTGCAACAAGACGAAGATGTAGCCACGAACATTCCGAGAAGCAGAACAACTCCACGCATAGATTTCGATAATTTCATGCTGATCACCCTTTCGTTAATAGCTTGTCTCGCACAAATGTCTGCTAAGTTCAAGGTTATTGAAGTGTTACATTAATGAGAACCCGCCTGTCGATAACGTAAAGACGGCCACTGCTTGTCTGCGTAAAAAGGTCGAGTTGTACCCACCCTTTATGTGGCGCGAAGTAATACTGGACATCACCAAGTTGAGAGAACTCATAATGGTCCTCGTACCTGATGCACGTATATGTTCCTGAGGGAGTTGATACCACTTCAGAGGTTGAAAGTACTCTTGTTGAGTCTTGGATTTGATTCCCCCAGTAATCATCTTTTACCGTCGGAAATTTAAACGTCAGATATGTTATGCTGCTGTCGTAATATTTGCGTCGAACCCATATGCCATCGCTTCTGTTTGTGTACCAATCAAGATAATCTATATCCATTGGTTTGAATCCCGGAATCTTATACCATCTTTCCTTGCCGATGACGGTATCCCTCATTACTACGAACGAATCAGAGAACGTTGTTTCTACATTCCCCAATGTATCGTAAGCATAGAATCGGAAAATCCACTTGTTGCCAACCTTAAACGGCACAAGTCCGTTGGAGTTGTCGCTGATGCTATCAGCGTCAACAGGATTCGATCCATGTCGGCACTCTGAACCGGAGATGATACTCAGCAGGATTGTACCCGCCAGAATAATTTGATGCATTTTCATTTAACAATCCTTTTTGAAAAAAATCTCATCGATAATTACATTCGTTCATCGTCCGTGGTACATTATACCGTTCTCCCAATCACAGATGAAGACCTCGTTACCGTTGGTCCAAACACCCCAGAAATCTGATTGAGGATCAACCTGATGGTTCGGAACACTCTGTGTGCAGTCACGCTTAGTAACTCCCTGGTGATGGAACTAACGTACGGAAGATTTCTCCGAGTGTCAAGTACGTTATCCCCTGCTATTGCGTAGAGCGAGAATGTCTGCACTTAAGAGTGAGCAACATTGGCTTGAGAACCTGTGCAGCCGTGGCTGCACAATGAGCACTCAGGGGTTGTACCATCCAAGTGAACGTAATGTTCCGAGAGAGATAGGGCCTCAATTCTAATCCAGCTTGATTAGTCAAAGAATCATTTCAGAAATGAGCATTGCGATTCAACGATGTTTTTCTTAGATTTTCAGACACACAACCTCATCAAACAGACCGCATGACACGCACAATTTTCTGTCTCATCGTCGGATTTCTTTTCATCTCCTGCTCAAGAAACTCCGCCAAACAACCTCAACCATCATCGACGCCACAGGCAGTCGAACAGCATGTGCCGGATTTTGACGGACGTCGCGCCTTCGAGTATCTGACTGCCCAAACTGATTTCGGGCCGCGCAATCCCGGCTCAACTGAACACGAGAAATGCCTTACCTATCTTCAGAACGAGATGCAGAAATATGCTGCATCGGTTACTCTTCAACCCTTCACACACAAGGGCTATAACGACAAAGCTTTCAATCTTACGAACGTCATCTCGTCATTTAATCCAAAAGCCAGGACACGAATTCTCCTCATCGCACATTGGGACTCACGACCGCGCGCCGATCAAGACCCTGATCCGAAGAAACGTAACCAACCGATTCTTGGTGCGAATGATGGAGCCAGCGGGGTCGCAATCCTCCTTGAGATTGCACGACACCTGAAGGCAGAACCACCGCCCGCAGGCGTCGATATGCTCTTCACCGATGGTGAAGATTATGGCAAGGAGCGTGACAATGCTCGCTACCTTCTTGGAACACGTTACTTCGCCAGGAATCTTCCCTCCGGATTCAGCGCTTCCTTCGGGATTCTTCTTGATATGGTGGGCGACGCACAGTTGGAGTTAATGAAGGAACCCTACTCGATGCAGTATGCGCCTGACGTTGTGGAACTGGTTTGGTCCACAGCCAAAGAATTGGGAATATACCAGTTCACGAACACTGTCCAGAATTACGTCATGGACGATCACTTGCCACTGAATGAGGTCGGCATTCCAACCATCGACCTCATTGACTTCAACTACCCCGACGCTACAAACCGCTACTGGCATACGACGCAGGATACTCCCGACAAGTGCAGCACTGAAAGTCTCGAAGCCGTCGGAAGAGTGCTCATGCACGTTATCTATCACCAGCCGGAGTAAGCGCCGGCTTGCCATGAAAACGTACCTCGAAATTTCCATCTCCGCCGGCGAACAACAGCGCGAGATGCTCATCCCGACGATGCTGAAAGTAGGATGCGAAGGATTTCAAGAAACGGATACGTCCCTTCTTTGTTACCTGACAATGGATCGGTGGGATCATTCGAAGCTCCAATCCTTGAAGCATGACCTGCGAGCGTTACTTCGAACGATCTCGTCGAATGCAGAAGTAGTCTTCCGGGAGATTCAGGATCAGAATTGGAACGAACAATGGGAAAAGACAATCCGGCCCATCGAGGTAAGCAATAGAATCGTCATTAAACCATCCTGGGCAGAGTATAACAATCTCAACGGCAAAATCGTTATTCAAATCGATCCAAAGATGTCGTTCGGAACAGGTTACCACGAAACGACGCGCCTTACTCTGCAATTGCTCGAAGAATATCTCCAGCCCGGATGGGCGGTCCTTGATGTGGGTACGGGGACCGGCGTGCTTGCGATTGCAGCAATCAAGCTTGGTGCGTCGTCCGCCATCGGCACCGACATAGACGAGTGGGCACTGGAGAATGCGAAGGAGAATGTCGAGGCGAATGCGGTTCAGGGAACGGTGGAGATTGTCGACAAACCGGCGAGTGAATTTCCTTACTCCCACTTCGACCTCATCAGCGCAAACCTCACGCTCAACACGAACATCGAGATGCTCGACGACTTCCGCAACGTTCTTCGGGATGGAGGAATGCTGCTCCTTTCCGGTTTGCTTCGCGGTGATCGTGGCAGCATGGTGAATGAACTGGGAAGAAAACACTTCGAAATTGTCGGAGAACGATTCGAGAACGAATGGGTTGCTATCGCAGCGAAGAAGCGATGAGAGTTGCTGCGATTGATATCGGGACGAACTCCGTTCTCCTCCTCGTCGCCGATGTCGACGACAAAGGTCTGGTAACAGTCCACCACGAACAACATCTTCCCCGCCTCGGACGACACGTCGACCGGCGCGGGGAAATTCATCCGTCCGCATTCGATCGGATCGCCTGGATCGTCAACGAGTACAAGAATCTCGCGAAACAGCTGCGGGCAGAGAAGATTATTGTTGTTGCAACAAGCGCCGTGCGAGATGCCGAGAACCAAAAGGAATTTCTCTCCTATCTGAAGACCGCAACAGACATCGCTGTGGAAGTGCTCTCCGGGCAGGAGGAAGCATTCTATACCTATCATGGAGTTGTCAGCGGCCTGGAAGGAATTTCACAACAAACAGCAGTCCTTGATATCGGCGGGGGCAGCACTGAAATCACGTATCCAACTCCCCGGCGTCATAATGGAGACCCAATCCTTCGTCGTTACAGCTTCCAGATCGGAGCAGTGAGAATTACCGAACGCTTTTTCAAAGACAATCCGCCTATGCCCACGCAAGTCGAGAGTGCACGACAGTTCATCGTCGAAGAACTCTCGCAGGTTCAAAATCCCGGCTTCAATTCATACACACTTATTGGTGTGGCTGGAACAATAACGACACTTGCATGCTTCGATCAACAACTTACAGAATTCGAGGTCGAGAAGGTGAGCGGCTATCGCATTGATCGATCCCGGGTGGAAACCTGGTTTGCCAAACTTGCCTCTATGACGTCAAGCGATATCCGAGCGCTTTCGGAAGCTGCCGCCGGTCGGGAAGACATTCTCACAGGTGGCACACTCATCCTGCGGGAAACGATGTCGCTGCTCGGCTTTCGAGAGTTACGGGTAAGCGAACGAGGGTTACGATATGGATTGGTTTTGAGAGAATGGCAGAAACACTCTCACCGCTAAACAAACACCTTCCCAATTCTCCCAACGACTTTCTCGAGCACATCGACAACATACTGGAGATCGTCACTCGTTGTCGAATGTCCCATTGAGAAACGGATCGTCGCCTTCGCAGTTTTCGGATCGCGCCCCATCGCGAGGAGGACATGCGACGGTTCCATGCTTCCGGAGGTACAAGCCGAGCCGCTTGTTACGGCAATCCCTGCCATGTCCAGATTGAAAAGGAGTGCCTCGCCATCGATCTCCATCTGCTCGCTATTGAACGAGACGTTCAGGATGTGCGGCAGCGAGTGTACCGGATGGCCGTTGAACTGAATCGATGGGAACTTCGCTTCCAACATCTTTCGCAATTCATTTTTCAATGCCAATAGTCGATCTGCTTCACTTTTCCTGTCTTGATGGAGAAGAGTTGCCGCTTTGGCAAAGCCCACAGCAAGCGGAACATTTTCCGTTCCTGCCCTCCTGCCTCGTTCTTGTCCACCGCCATGCATGAGACGCTCAACGACAATGCCTTTCCGGATGAAGAGCGCACCGATCCCCTTTGGACCATAAATCTTGTGAGCCGAGATGGAAAGCAAATCCGCTCCGATCTCATCGACATTGATGGGAATCTTCCCGAATGTTTGGACTGCATCGCTGTGAAAGAGAATACCGTGTTCGTGGGCAATCGCAGCAATCTGTGCAACCGGATTAAGAGTACCGACTTCGTTATTCGCATGCATGATCGAAACAAGTCCGGTCGCCGGCATGATCGCACGACGAACGCTATCGGGATTTACCGCGCCATAACGATCGACGTCAAGATACGTGATCTGAAAGCCATTCTTTCCAAGGAACTCGCACGTATCGAGCACGGCATGGTGCTCGGCTTTGCTCGTGATGATATGGTTCTTTGCCTTCGCACGCATTTGCCAGGCGACACCCTTGAGTGCAAAATTATCCGCCTCGGTGCCGCAGCTGACGAAGAATATTTCACCGGCCTGCGCTCCCAAATGTTTCGCAATTGTGTCACGGCTCTCATCGAGGGCGGCACGCGCCTCTTGTCCGAATGTATGAATGGATGACGCGTTACCGAATTTCTCGATGAAATACGGCTTCATCACATCAAAGACGCGGGGATCGAGCGGCGTTGTGGCAGTATGATCAAGATAGATGCGTTTCATCAATGAAAATATACAAGGGTTTCGACACATCTACAAATACAAAAGCCTCCGTCAATGGAACGACGGAGGCTCGTGCAGGCGTTCGCGGATGACACGTTAGTAGCGGCCACGTTCGTGCGTGCGGTCCCGCATTTCTCCAACAGCATCGCGCAGGCGCCGGTTGAAGTTCCTTTCAAAGACAATGAACTTAGCGAACTGCTCTGCGTTCAGAAACTTCCGCATTTCATCCTGGTAGCGCTGGCGCTCTGTAAAAATCTTCTGATCGTTGTCGAGCACCTGATCGATGCGTTTCTGCAGATCGCTATCGGTAGACTTATCACCGGCCTTGTCTTCCAAATCATCAATCGCCTCATTGCGGCTCTTCATAAGATTGGCGATATTTTCATCGTGCACACGCTTTTTGGCGGTGAAGCGTGCCGCATCTTCGTCGCTGAGCTTGAGTATTTCGATGAGACGCATTGCTTTGAACTTCTCAATGCGCTCCGGTCGCCGCTCCTCCGGCGGCATGCGGCGCCGCTGTGCGACGGAATCCTGCGCGACTACCAGAGAGATAATCAGAAGTATTCCAAAGATTTTCTTCCCAAAGATTTTTTTCATTGTATACCTCGTAATAATGATTAGTTCATGCTTGCCTGTTCGAGCATGGAGACGAGATCGCTCGCCTCCTGCTCATCTAAACTCTGCAAAAGCGTTTCGTGATCGAGATCCGCCACCGAGCTGCGATTATTTTCATCGGTGAGGATGTTCTTCAAGACTGCCGTATCAGCATCCGAGGTGATCGCTTGTTCGTCTTGAGACGCCGGTTCCACGATTTCCGCAATCGATTGTTGCTGGGCGACATCTTGCAGCTCTTCCGGTGCAAGCTGCTGGAGTGTCGCCTGAAGATCGGCAAACGAATCGGAAGTACTGAGCGGGATGACTTTGATGACAAACAAGGCGACAGCAATGGCTGCGGCAAGTGGAAGCGCAAATCGCTGAACCCATTCCGGCAGGATGAACGATCGCTGCTTCTCGATCCGCTCGTGAACACGCGGCAGCACCGATGCCCAGTCGACTGAGTGAGAAAGAGAAGGCGGCTTCACTGTTTCAAGATCCATCAAGAGACTGCGGAATTGTTCAAGCTCACTCCTGCAGGACGTACATTGCTCAAGATGAGCGGCAACTGTCACCGCCGATTCATCGGCGGGCTTCCGACGGACAAAGTCCGGAAGTTCATATCGCGCGTCTTTGCATGTCATGAGTTCAGTTCCCGCCGCACATATTCCTGGATTTTCTTTAGTGCGTGAAAGTAATTCGCTTTCAACCCACCGACCGATTTGCTCAGTATCTTCGCCATTTCCTCGTACGGTATCTCATCGAAATATCTCATCATAAAAACCAATTTTTGCTTTGGCGGAAGTCGATCGATTGCCCGTTCAAGCACCGCTTTGTATTCATCCTGCAGAATCGCTGAATCGGGCTGCCCGTCATTTCCATCGTATGCCGGCTCTTCCACATCATCCAATCGCAAGAAGTCTTTGACACGCTTCGTTCGGATCGCATTCAGCGAGAGGTTGACAGTGATCCGGTAAACCCACGTGTAAAATCCTGACTCGGACCGAAAATCCTTCAAACCACGATACACGCGAACGAAGACGTCTTGTACAATATCGTCGGCATCATCGTGCGAACCTACGACGCGCCGGGCAATCCAGTACACTTTTTCCTGATAGCGCCGCACCAACTCGTTGAATCCCTCGACGTGTCCCCGCCGGAAGTCGTCAACGAGCTCGAGATCCGTCTTCGGCGCCATTCGCTCTCGATTCTCTGGGGGTTAGATACATGGGGATGAGAAAAGTTTAATACTGCGTAGGCGAGGCGGGCGGAAGACGCTCGCGCCATTGAACTTACGGTGTGAAAGGAATTGAACGTTCATCATTTCACCACGTAGTTCATTTCTCCCAACTTCTCTGTAACTCGTTCACGCTGGTCTCCTTGAATCTCAATCGTCATTCCCTTCACTGTCCCGCCGGCACCACAATACTGTTTGAGAGTCCTGGCGATCTCCCCCATCGTGTCCGGATTATGCTGGAAGCCGGAAATGATCGTAACCACTTTGCCTTTTCTATCTTTGGTATCACGTGAGACGCGTACGATTTTTCTTTTCCCATCGTGGTTATGCTTCATCGGCGCTGCAGGTTTCGATCTCCCGGACTCTGGCAGGAGTTGCTGGAGTTCGGAAAGCTCTTTGAGCCGGATTTGTTTGGACATCTTGGCAAGCTGAGAAGTAAACCATGAACAATCAATGAACGCCGATAGGAACTCGCCTCGACGAGTCGTCTACGACCCGATGGGTCAATAGACCCGTCGGGAGTCGTCGACCCATTATCCCTCTCTTATATAAGTGTACAGACCGGAGAGATAGGTAACGGATGCTAACGCTCCGCTATTTCCTGCTGAAGCGTGGGGGTTGAGAATGACGAGTTCCCACTGAAAAACACTTCATCATAAAATTCTTACCGGAAATTCAAGGCAAGAACTGTTTCGCGGGTCTCTGGCATCATGATATCACCACGTAATCGAATACTGCGGCAGCACATCGATGGCGATATCCTTGACAGCGTCGAGACTTGTTTGCAATTCCGGCGTCATCATCGTCCAGCGATCGAAGAACTCCTGCACCTTCTGGCCGTCGCCGTTTCCTTCTAAAATCAAGATTTCATTCGCCAGAGTTTTTACTCCATCACGAATCTTGGAAAAATCAATCGACCAGCGCCTGGTGCTCTGAGCGTACATGATCGAGCCTTGCTTCACGAGATAATTCAATTCGATGGCGGCTGCTTTGCCGTGAGCTTCGTTCAATCCGAATCGGATCGATCTGAACAAGCTTCCAAGGTAGGAAGTGTAGAACTCGCGCTCCCGGTTCTTATCGATGACGCCTTTGTCGATAAGCATGGCGAGCGAGTGAAGTCCGGCGATGTCGGCCTTCTCCTCTTCTAGCGGACTGTAATTCGGTCCGATGGCAGCGTTCGCTGCCGTACCCTTTTTCGGACCAACTTTGACAACGCGTGGTCCGACTGCATGGCAAATCTCGTGCATGAGCACAACTTGAAAGAACCCCTCGTCAGAGAGATACTGCTGCTGCGAGGGATCGATCAATCGCACGCTCACCGGCTTGATGATTGTATTGAATCGCGCCGCAAACATATTCTTCCAAAACGTCTTCTTCGTTCCTTTCTTCTCGTGCACCGCAGGATCGTTCGGAAGATTCGTCGCGACAGCCTGGTAACCGACAATCGCTTCTCCCTTCCTCATGATATCGCGCACGATAACAAACTTTGCCGTCAATCCCTTCACTTCCGACTTGTACTCCGGAGGGATGGGAAGATTCTCTTCCATATCCTTGAGGTAGCTTTTGTACACTTCAAGCTTCTTTGATTCCTCTTGATCGACTACTTCGATGCTTGCCTCGTACTTTGCCTTCACACCTTTGATACCGTCGGCGTAGGTCTCGAACGGACCAAAGACGATATCGAACTTGCTTCCTTCCATATCGATCCATGCGACATCCGCATCATAATAATCATCGGTCTGAAGAGCCTTCGCTTTCAACCGGAGGAATTTTGCAAACGATTCGTTCTCAGAAAGATCGGCAGCATCGTTCAGGAGCTGTGCAATTGGTCCGATGTATTGTTTATATTCTTCATGAAATGGAATGGCTTTATATCCGCCTTTTCCATCGTCCCGAATCACCGAGTACGGCGACATGAACCGCTGCTTCTCTACCTCCGGCAAGTCATTCACAAAGGAGTCGAACTGCTCCACGGTCATCCCTCGTGGATAGAATTCGTCTCCCGGATAATATTTCTGTGTTCCGATGAATGTCGCGTACTCGTTTAGGAGTTCGAAGGGTCCGCCGTTTCGCTTGACGAGTGTAAGCAGCTTCGTCGCTTGTTCACTATTTTCCAGACTGTCACGGAGGTGCATTCCATACGTCGACGTCTGAAGCCAGTAGATCGTATCGAGATATTCGGACGCCTGAAGGAGCTTTTTCAAAAGGGTCTTCTCTTTATCGCTAAATCCGCTCGCATCAAATTTCATCTCATACGGCGAGTATTGCGCTAGGTACTTATCGATGACATCGGGAGAAGTTGTCGGTATTTGATTTGGGAACATCATGGCCAGTACTGGTAGTACAAGAACATAGAGGGCTTTCATGCAAATCTCCGATATTATGGTTATGTTCATTATACTAAACTCAACATGAATTGACAAATGGCAGGAAAAAAAATCATGCCGATCTTTGCACTTCTGCTGCCTCTGTGCGCAATACGCTGTGATGCCCAAGCGCAGACGCTGTGGGTCAGCGTCTCAGACAATCAGGGCGCAGCAATCATGATGTACTTTGGCAATAATAACCGTGCGACATACGGAATCGATAACGACTTGGGCGAATGTGAGGGACCGCCACTCAGCCCCGGGCTGGACGTGCGATGGTTCAGCCGGCGGAAGGATATTTCGTATGGACTGGGTTTACTCAATCGAGACTTCATTCCATGCCCGATCAATGAGGAGCGTAAGGATACATTCATCCTTTTGATCTCACAGCCGGATAAAAACCCCGCATCATGGGTTATCGAATGGCAGAAGGAGGATGAACTGCGTGCAGAGGCCGACAGCATGTTCCTCGTTATCCGGGGGGATACTGTGAGGAAGATCGACATGTTCAAATCAAATTTTGTAAGACTGACGAACGAGGATGGATTCCAGAAGATCTACATCTACACGTACGGAGGATGCCCGAGGCTTCACTCGCTCGAGGGAAGGGTCACTCGACCGAACTTTGCGTCACTTACTTCACCAGCAGCGGTTTCTTCGTCTGCGCCAAACCCTTTCCTGAAGAACGATTCGCCGCTTCACCTCGGGGGCTGTAAGAAGATTTGCGTTGATACGAAAAGAGATGCGTTGCAAAACATCGTGCGTTGCTCACTTCAATAGAATATCTATCTACGCTGCTTCTCAACCGCCCCCCTCAACGTTCAGGATTTCAAGATGATGTTCCTTGAGTATTCGGTTCACTTCACGCAGTGCGGTTCCCCGATACGTTTCCCACCGATTAAGCATCGCACGCAGCATTTGCTCTTCATTACGTGCGGCAGTTGTCTGTGCTTCTGTCGGTTGTGCATCGGCGCCTTGCAGTAGCATCATCACGTACAGCAACTTCGTTTGCAATCCATTCAGCGTCTCCTTCACGGTGTTCCCATCCTGCACCGTAAAGTAAATGATATCGACATCCTTCGGCGGACCATTTCCTTCAAAAGCGCTGATCTTCGTATCAAGAGAAGACAAAGAATCCGCTAATACTGTATCTTTCACTGCAGGAACGAGCATACGGATTTGTGCCCGCAGTGCGTGAATCTCGTGGATGAGATGTTGAACCTGATCCAGCCCGCGATAACACATCATCGAAAGATCGAACTGCTCTTTGAGAATCGCCTGCGAAGCCGGGATGCGCGGGTCCATCGTTATCGTAAGCGGGTGCCGGAAGCTTTGACCGTCTACTGAGAGTGTCACTGTGTACTCTCCAGGCAGCACGAACGGCCCATGCGGTTGGCTCGCCGTGTTGCGGACAACCGCTGCGATCGGGAAGGAACGAGGCAAACTTTTCGGCGGCGCATAGTGCAGATTCCAAACGAATCGGTGCATCCCTTCCATTGTTGAGAGCGAAATTTTTGGACGAAGCCAATACGTGGGAAATGTCAGTTCTCGTTCATCGACCGATTCGGGGACATCTATGCTGGAATATTTCCGCACCACGTTGTGCGATCCATCGGAAATTTCGAGCGTGACTCCCTTTGCCTCACGTGGGAGATAGTAATCGATGATCGCACCGTCAGGAGGATTTTCTCCCGCCGGTTCATCCGGTGGAATCGGCGTGTCGGTGTTCAGGTTCCATCGTACGCGATACGCAGTGTCGGGTGCAAAGAGATGTGCATCGGAACGAAGAACCTCTTCGTTCATTTGCCGGAGCGAGGTGATGTCATCGAGTATCCAGAATGAACGACCGTGGGTTCCGACAACAATATCAGCATTGTGGATGACGAGATCCCTGATCGACGTCGCAGGCATATTGTTCCGGAGCGAAAGCCAATGATCGCCGTCGTCGAATGAAACATAAACGGCTCGTTCGGTTCCGGCGAAGAGCAACCCTTTTCTCACGGGGTCTTCCCGTATAACGTTTACCGGTCCGTTCTCAGGCAGCCCGGTTACGACCTCCTGCCATGTCGTACCGTCGTCATGTGTCCGGTAAATGTACGGATGCATGTCGTCTAATTTTATGCGGTTCACCGCAGCGTATGCAGTTTTCGTATCGAAGTGACTTGCCTCGATCCCCGCTACTTTACTCCAGGCAGTCAGTGGCGGCGGGGTGACGTTCTTCCATTGTTCACCGCCATCGTGCGTGACGTGGATAAATCCGTCGTCCGTTCCCGCCCAGATGAGTTTTGCATCACGCGGCGAGAGTGATACGGCATAGACAACTCCCCGGCGTGCTTGCTTCGCCAGCTCCGGCGTGCGGAACATACCGATGCTTGCCGGAACGTCGGGTGTTTCTCGCGAAAGATCGGGGCTCACGACATCCCAACTATGTCCGCCGTTCGTCGTCCTGAACAGCACGTTCGTGGCATAATAGAGTGCGTGTTGATCAACGGGTGAGAAGAGTAAAGGTGCCGTGCGCAAATTTCTGTACTTACCGGAGCGAACCGCTTCCGGTGCAATATTCTGCACTTCACTTGTTGTTCGGTTGTATCGAGTGACTCTTCCACCATAAATGATATTCGGATGCAGCGGGTCCGGAGCGATGTAACCGTATTCATCGGTGCCGACAGGGTGCCATTCGCGAAAGGTGATCTGCCCGTCGTTGCCGCGGCTGGCGATTCCCACCGAACCGCTCTCCTGTTGTCCGCCGTAAACATTGTAGGGAAATTCATTATCGGTAATGACGTGATAGAACTGTGCAGTCGGCTGGTTGTACCACGAGCCCCACGTTTCTCCGCCGTTGACGGTAACAACCGCCCCTTGATCGCTTGCGAACAGCATGATCTCCGGATGGATGGGGTTGATCCAGATCGTATGATAATCGTCTCCACCCGGAGCGCCCTTGAACCCTGTAAACGTCTTACCGCCATCAGTCGAGCGATATGTTTGTGTGTTCGCGACATAGATGACATCTGTATTCTTCGGATCCACTTTCACTTCGGCGAAGTCGCTACCGCGTCCCCAGACTCTGCCTTCAGCATTGACGCGTGCCCAGTGTTCTCCCGCATCGTCCGATCGATACATGCCGCCAAGGTCGGGCGCATCGACCATGGCAAACATGCGCGAGGGATCGCTCGGGGCAATTGCAAAACCAATACGTCCCAAGCCCTGCTCGCCGGTCGGAAGTCCGTTCGTTAGTTGCCGCCAGGTTGTACCGCCGTCTGTGGACTTGTAGAGTCCGCTCGTCTTCCCTTGCCATGAACCGTTCTCCCACGGAGCTTGACGCGCCGACCAGAGATCGGCAAATAGGATGTCAGGGTTCGTCGGATCGAATGCGAGAGCAATAGCGCCGGTGTTTTCATCTTTGTACAAAACCTTCTGCCACGATCCGCTGCCGTCTGTCGAGCGGAAGACGCCGCGCTCTTCGTTTGCCCCGTACGGGTGACCGAGGACTGCGACAAAGACGCGGTTTGGGTCGCGAGGATCGACGATCACTGCTCCGATCTGCTGCGCGTCGCTCAATCCGACATGGTGCCAGGTATTTCCGCCATCGGTCGACTTGAACATCCCGTCCCCTACCGACAAGTCGGGTCGTTGGAGCCCTTCTCCGCTTCCAACGTAGAGGATATCGGGATTCGATGGTGCGACAGCGAGAGCGCCGATCGAGCCGGTGGATTGATCGTCGAAGATCGGTTTCCATGTACGACCGTAATCGTTGGTGCGCCAGACACCGCCGTTGTTTACGCCAATGTAGAAGACGTTCGGTTGATCGGGGATGCCGGCAACGCCGACGGTTCTGCCACCCCGGTGAGGACCAATCATCCGCCAGCGAAGATGACGAAAGAGTGTCGTATCGCTAACCTGCGCAGGCAGAAGAGAAGGAACTCCGCACGCGAGAATGAGCGCGACAAGCATAGCAAGACGAATTGATTTCATGGTAGATCTCCTGTTGTGTATGGCGAACGAGTTGAATTCTTCTCTCTGCTCTCTGAACCTCGATTCACACGATGATGAGATTATCAGGATTATGATGGTCATCCTTTCACGAAGTGATCCCACTGGGATAATCCCATAAATCCTGGTTCAGATATCTAAAAACCGCCGAGGCGAGTGGCAAGGTCTTCGAACACTTGCTCTAGTCCTTCAGTATCTTTGACACGCCCACCGGTGCTGCCGAGAAGCCAGACCTCTGAATGACCGATCAAGAAGTCTTGTTTTCCTCTTTGTCGATTAACCGATGGATATAAGCGCTTAAAACAGTTCTCGAAAATTTCCATGCTTGTTACAAATGCAACGAGCTTTGGTCGGTACTTTTCCACTTTTCGAACAAACTTTTGAATATCGTCCATTGTGGGTTCTGCCGCCGGATCGTCGTCATTGCTGATTACCCGTCGTCGATTGAGGTCGGTCAAACCGATCCGATGCTTCAATAATTCTGTCTCTTTCTTCTCGAAGAAGAGTTTCTTATACATCTCATTGAGCACTCTATCTTTTTTAGCGTCAAATAACACTTTGCGTTCCGAGGGGGAGACTACGGACGTTGGTGTGATACCGGCATATTCAAGTAAAAACCAGAACCGATTATTCGGACCCAAATAATAGAACCCGAGCTCGTCCGACGTCTCTGAAATAGTTGTTCCAACAAATACAACACGCAAGTTTTGCATTAAAATCTCTGGCAGCATAATTAATTCCTTTAATGGGGAAGCGGTATTCCATGGGCGGTGTACCATTCTGTAAAGACCGCGATGACCTCGGCGTAGTACGCAACAAAGTCCTGCTGAGTCTTCCCGAGCGGAGACTCCCTCAGTCTCATTTCCCACTTCCTGCCTTCTTCCATCGCCCGCCGTATTTCTGCAACATTATGCCCGGCAAGGTCCTTCAGCCTGTCCCCGGATTCTGAGACCCCGGGTTTTTCCGTCCGGTCACTTACCGGACTTGCATGCATCGCCCCGTGCTCACCCATGGAGATGACCATAGTATCGGCGATGAAGATGCCGTCATCGCGCTCTACGAGGCCGCGCCATAATGTGTAGCGGTGAGTTTCAAAAGTACGACCGATATTCTTGGAATTCACCATGAACCACGAACCAATCGTTAAGGATTCAAATATAAGAATAAATCGTCTTACCTGACTTCGCTGAGCTGACCGTTCTTCTTACCATAAGGAATCAACCCTCACCGCACGGGTTTCCACTCTTCAACAAACGATCGCTTGAAGAGCAAGACCCAAATGCCGTTGAGAAACCAGAGGAAGGTAATATAGAAGTAACCGAACCTGCGGTACCGGCGTGGCGATTCGAAGACTTTGATCGAACGAAGGAAGGCAATTTCTCCCTTTTGGTGAAGGCGATGATACAGCTCGTAGTCCTCACCCGCTGCGAGTACTTCATTGTATCCTCCCACGCGCTCGAAGATTTCGCGCCGCATCACATGGCATTCTCCTCTTCCCATCCCCATCCCGAAAACATTCAGCAGCCGGAAGTACCAATTGAAGAATCTGTGGAAGACGCGATCGATACCATTCTCTTCCTCAGGATAGATGAGCACGTTGCACGTTGCGGCAGCGACATTTTCCTGAGCGACAGTCGTGATGATGGTGGAAAAGAATTCGTCAGGGCGCTCGATGATGACATCGGCATTGATGAAGACAAGGATGTCGCCGTGAGCGACACGTGCGCCGTGGTTACGACCAAGGGAAATATTTTCACGGGCTTTCGGATCCCGTTCGACAACGCAATCGGCAAACGATCGTGCAATCTCGATTGTTCGGTCGGTACTGCCGCCGTCACTGACGATGATTTCAAGTGCGTACTTCTGCCGTAACTCGCGTTTGAACTGGCGCAGCGTGCGCGCAATGCACGACTCTTCCTGTAGCGTCGGGATAATAACGCTGATACGGTGTGAGACCGTTGAAGCGGCGGCGTCCTTCACGCGCAGATACTCCAACCAATCATGCGCAACAGCCTCCTATCAAGCGACTCTCAGGCATCAACCGCATCCGTTAGGAGGTGGTGGACAGTAGGGACCGGCGCCACAGTTCTTGCATGAGGTTGCAACAAAAATGAATTCGCGTGCTGGAGCGGAGACGTAGCCGATCTTGTCATAAATTTGGAGTGACACTTCGATGACAAATTCTTCCGGATCGGCACAGATGACATTGTAGTCGCAGCCGCGCCGATTCGAGGCATAGGTGAAGTCCATCAAATCCGGCAGGTACAGACTATCGTGGCTCTTCACATTCCAATAGACACTCATCGAGAACTGCTGTTCCGGCAACAGCAGAATCTTTCCATTTTGTATGAGGCTGGGATTGGTCAGGTTTTTTTTCGTAAGGTAGAGCGTCGTGTACTGCGAGGGCTTCCGCCTCCACCAAATTCTGACCGTGCCTTTGATGCTCGCACTATCGTAGAACACCTCGTCGAATATATTCTTCCCCGTGAGCACCAGGTGGACCATCTGGTGACCGGGACGGGCAAGGCGGTTGCTCAATTGTTCAACCAGCGTGACGTTCATCGCAAGGACATTCTGCGGAAAGACGTACGTCGGGAGCGACTCGTTGCAGGTGATCGAAAAAACCGCACAGAGACCGAGCACAAGATACTCTGCGATTCGCTTCAACGGTAGATTACATGTCATATCGTACTCCGAAAGAAACACGACGCGGATCGTAGTATGCCGATGGATCGGCGAGCTGCCCTCCTATCCGTCCGTTGGCATCAGCCCATCGTGGATTCAGCGTATTAAAAAGATTCCGTGCATCCGCATACACTGAGAAGGATGCAAGTCCGCCAAGCAAAAATTTTTTCGAGGCCTTGACATTGAGCGTATTGTTCGATGGCAGCCGCGCGTTATTGGGGAGAAATGCACGCGTCGTGTCATCGGCAGTAAAGCCATCGCGAGTCGGGAAGTATGTGTACGGCTTACCTGAGCTGTATGTCCATACCGCGTTACATACAAGATCCCACGGCAGGCGTGCATCAACGGATATCTTGAGCGTGTGGAGCTGATCCCAGCTCAATGGATACGGTTCGTTAAGGACGGGAAATCCCCACTGTTGAAGATTGATTCCCTGGTTCACGTAGTCGCTCACGCCTTCCGTCCGCATGAGTGAATAGGAGATGGAGCCGGAGAATCTCTCGTCGCGATTCCGCGAGACGATGAATTCCAGTCCTTCCGCATTTGCAAATGCATTATTCACATATTCAGCGAAGCCATAGTCGCCGGCAACGCGCGCTTTCGATGGAAGAAACGTTTTAGAATCGATCTCGTCGATGAATTCCTTCTTAAAATAGGTAACGTGAAGTGCGGTCTTCTCGTCCAACCCATACTTCACTCCTACTTCCCATGCGTGCGTGCGCTCAGGTTTCAGATCGGGATTTCCAACAAGCACGTTGACGCCGCTTCGGATCTGCTGAGGATTCGTCCCCGAGTACAGGTAATCGAACAACGGGAACTGGAAGTAGTGACCGTAATTCATTACCAGCACCATATTCCACATCAGCGGAAACGACAATCCCATGCGCGGACTGATCTGCTGTTTCAGCGATGCGGGCACGAAGCGTGTCACTTGTGATTGGTACTGACCTGAGGAACTGTCGGGTGTGACGTACTCGACGACAGGCCGCTCGCTTCGTGGATCAAGAAAATCCCAGCGGAACCCGAGATTGACGACTGCGCCGTCGGCCTCGACTTCCAGCTTGTCCTGAAGATAGACACTTCCGCTTCGCGGATAGTAGTGGTAGGAAGAACTGTAATTGAGCAGCGGCTCGTCAGGCAAAATCTTGCCGAAGTATGTTCTCTGCGGCTCGTACTTGACAAGATCATTGAAGATATCGTATTGGTTTACTTCGAAACCGAACTTCAACACGTTGCGTGGATTCGGCTGGATCGTGAGATCACCTTTGCCCGTATAAACTTTCTGCTTCGTATCCGACCACCAGGCGCGGCTCCCCTTCACAACGTACTCAAGGAAGAAATCATACTCATACGGCGTTAGAGGAATCGAGCTCTTATCATCCTCACCGATCATCGAGTGGAGGTAGTAGTGACTCAGGCTCAGCGCGTAATAAATGTTGTCCGTGACAGTGTGTGAGAGAATTGCCGTTGTCCGGTAGGATGAGCGATTACGTTTCGGCAATCCGTCGAGATTGAATCTCCAGCTATATTCATAGTCGTGCCAGTCATGCAGCGAGTAGACGCTTTGCCCGGTGATTCTCATTCGTGATGAGACCACGAAGTCGAGTTTTCCAAAGCCGCTGAACTCACGTGAGATGGGCGAAGCGAAGAAGTTGTCGAAGTCCTGCCACCACCGTGTGTCGGTAAGTTGAAACGTGTTTGCGCTGAAGTAGTAGAGCTTCCCATGCACGAGCGGACCGGAAAGTGTAAGCTCGGTTTCGGTGAAGCGATTGTGCTGGCGATTCACGCTGCCGGCAATCCAATCGTCTTTTTCCATCCTGACCGTGATCGAGTGCTTGTCGCTGCCGCGACGAGTGACTATGTTCACGATACCCGACAGTGCGTTGCCAAACTCCGCCTCAAATCCTCCCGACTGAATCGAAAATTCCGTGATGGAACTCTTTGGAAGCGGTGTTCCAATTCCCCCGCCGATCACATCCTGCAAGGGAAGCCCATCGACCAGGTAAACAACCTCGGACGTTTTTCCGCCACGCACGTTTCCTTCGGCGGTGACACTTGGAAACAGTGCGAGAATATCCTGTACATTTCGGATTGGGAGCCGATCAACCTGGGCAGCATTCACAGAGAAGTTCGTGCTCGTGATGTCCTTCTCGATGAGCGGTCGCTCGGCCGTCACTTCGATCTCGCCGAGTTGCACGGCCGACTGCCCAAGCTCAATGCTGATTTTTGTTCGGAGGTCAGGATGGACGTCAACGTTTTTGCAGACGAGCGTTTGGTAACCAATATTGGAGAAGCGAACGTCATAGGTTCCTGCCTGCAGGTTATTAATCTGGAAAAAGCCAACCTCATTGGTCGCAGCACCTGTGGGGGTGCCGACGATGGCGACGCTCACACCGATCAGCGGTTCCTTCGTCTCTTTATCGACGACCTTTCCTTCCAGGATACCGGTCGTACCTGCAATGAGTGGTGACGCTGATAGTACAACGGCAAAAACGAAAATACAATTGCGCAACATGATCAGTGCTCGGGTTTCATTTGTGGGAATAAAATGACGTCGCGAATCGAATCTTGATTCGTCAGCAGCATCGTCAATCGATCGATGCCGATACCGAGGCCTGCCGTGGGAGGCATCCCGTATTCGAGCGCTCGGAGGAAGTCTTCATCGAGCACCTGCGCCTCTTCATCGCCACGGGCGCGAAGCGTCATCTGCTCTTCGAAGCGCTGGCGCTGATCGATAGGATCGTTCAGCTCGCTGAATGCATTGCACAACTCCCGCCCGTTGGCAATCACTTCGAAGCGTTCGACAAGTCCTGCCTCGCGACGGTGTTTTTTTGCCAGGGGAGACATCTCGACCGGATAATCTGTGATGAATGTCGGATTGATGAGCTTCGGCTCCACCAGCTCACCGAAGATTTCGTCGATCATGGCGCCGTTGCCGGCACCGGGCTCAACTTCGACATGAAGCTCTTTTGCAACTGCCCGTAACTCCGCTTCCGATTTTCCACGAAGACTTTTGCCGGTGTGTTCGTGAATGGCATCGAACATCGTGAGTCGCTTCCATGGCGGAGTGAAGTCAATCTCCCTCTCACCGATCGTTATCGTCATTGTACCGTTCACGGACTTTGCGATTGTACTCACAAGCTGCTCGACAAGTTCCATCATCCAGATGTAATCCTTGTATGCGACATATAATTCGAGCATCGTGAATTCCGGATTGTGGGATTTATCCATTCCCTCGTTCCTGAAATCCTTGGCAAATTCATAGACGCCATCGAAGCCGCCGACGATGAGACGCTTCAAATAGAGTTCATCGGCAATGCGAAGATACAAGTCGATATCGAGAGCGTTATGATGTGTCATAAACGGCCGAGCAAATGCGCCACCATAGATCGGCTGGAGGATTGGGGTCTCGACTTCCACGAATCCACGAGCATCGAAGAACTGCCGCATCGTCGAAATGATCTTCGCACGTTTGATGAAGACTTGCTGCACTGCCGGGTTCACAACCAAATCAACGTAACGCTGGCGGTACCGCAGTTCCTTATCGGCGAACGGATCGTAGGTGATCTTGTTCCCCTGCTCGTCAACTTTTTCTTTCACGACCGGAAGCGGCCGGAGGGATTTTGCCAGCAACTCGAAGCGTCTCGCATGAATCGACACTTCCCCTGTTTTCGTCCGGAAGATAAATCCCTCAACGCCAATGATGTCGCCGATATCCAGAAGCTTGAATGCGTCGTAGGCTTCGCCCACATCATCGCGCCTCAAGTACACCTGGATTCTTCCCAGCGAGTCTTGAACATGGCAGAAGGAAGCTTTACCCATTCGACGAATGGACATGATGCGTCCCGCAACGCTGACATGTTGCTGCGGTGCACCATCGTTGTGATTCCGGATAATGTCGGCGGAAAGGTCTGCGCGATCGAAGCTATAGGGATACGGGTTAATGCCGTGGCGCTTGAGCTCGTCGAGCTCGTCGCGCCGCCGTCGCATCAACTCATTGAGGTCTTCATAAAGAGATTTATCAACCGAGGGCTGCTGCTGATCGTCCACGCAAAAACCGTCTAAACTTTGGGAATTACAGAGATGCTGTGAGCGTAGGAATTATAGCAAAATTGTGCGCCACTTGCAAGGATTGAAACGGTTTTTCGGTCTCACTTCATGATCACCATCTTCCTGACGACGCTGGAACCGCCAGCCAGTAACCGATAGAAGTAGATCCCGCTTGCTCTTCTACTTGCATCCCACGTGACACCGTAATTTCCCGCACCTTGCTCGCCGCTGACGAGTGTCGTCACTTCGCGGCCGAGAAGGTCAAAGACCTTAAGCGAGACAGGTCGATTTCCACCAGCAGGCAGAGCATAACGAATGGTTGTATTCGGATTGAAAGGATTGGGATAATTTTGTGAAAGCGAGAGCGCGGTCGGGACGTTGGCATCGGATGCAACGTCTTCAACGATCGGCGGAACAACAACTTGTCTCGTTTGGTAGACACCACCGCGGTATGTTCCTGCAAGCAGTGAACCATCAGATGCAACATCAAGCGAAAGCACAACCTTCGTCGAAAGTCCGCTGTCACCGGCGGCAACCCAGTTTGTGCCGCCATCGGAAGACGCAAACACGCCTTGATATGTACCTGCATACACCGTCTGGTTTCCAGCGAACGCGAGAGTGTAAGCGTACGTCGTGGCGAAGCTATGATAGTCCCATGAGACTCCACGATTCGTCGATTGGAAGATTCCGCCAAACGCGCCAACCATTAATCCACCGGACGGGGTGAACTTCACTGTTTGAATATCATTCCTCGAAAGCCCCAACGACGTCCATGTCTCGCCACGATCCGATGAGAGGAAAACTCCCGTACCAATGGTCGCTGCGACGATATCTCCAGCAGTTGAGATGTCCATGAAGAATATCGTTGACGACAAATTTCCCGCTCGTTGCCAATGATGTCCTTCATCGTCGGAACGAAAGACGCCAAAGAGAGTGCCGGCAAACAACGTACCGTCGCCGAGCGCATCGACTGCATACGCCGGTCCTATTAATGATGAGTCATTCGTTTTCATCCAACTACGGCCATCGTCAGTCGCGCGATACACACCATTATCTGTACCGGCCACCACCGTTCCATTCGTCTTTACAAAGTCATAGACGTAATCGCTTATCTCACCGGATGGTGTTGCAGTCCAGTATGAACTACCCAGTTGCGAATAATACACGCCGCTGCCCAGCGTGCCGACCAGTACATTCCCTCCATCGGTAACAGTTAACGAGAACACGTCTCGTCCACGAAACAGACCGCCGACCCAGCCACTCCCGCCATCAGACGAGCGAGTGAATCCGGTGACTTCATTCGAAGCGATGAAATATCCTCCTCCATTGAGGAGCGTCGTAAATGGATTCGGGAGGTGGTCGGAAATTACCCAGGTCTTGACGGTCGAATCGTATTTATAAACATCACCCTCGGCGAGAGCCAGAAGATTCCCATCCTGATCGGATGTGAGCGTAGAAATATTTTTCCCCTCAAGACCGAGCGCCGTCCATGTTCTCCCTGAATCTGTAGAAACAAAAGCACCGCCGTTCGTATGGAGGTCGAGACTCGGACTCGCACCAGCGATTATCCTATCCGGTTGCGATACATCGATCGCACTAATATAATACTTCTCCAGCGTCGATCGCCAACTCTTGGCTGTGTCTTCGGAGATAAAAAGCCCGCCGCGAGACGATCCTATGAAGATTCGATCAGAATGGTCAATAGTAGAGATGAATGATGGTAGAAGGGAACTAAAGAAGTTCACCGTCAGGAATCCCTGCGAGATGCCCAAAGCCGTCCAGCCTGTTTGCTGCGTATATCGGAACACTCTTCCGGCATCCAGGTCGACGCCAAAGATTACGCCAAGATCGTCGACCATGAGAGAACTGTAGTCTTGAAGTGCGCTGGCAAAGATACGAGTCCAGCTATGAGGTGAATTATTCCAAACAAAAATCTGTCTCGGATTCCGGGATGAAAAATCGACCAGGTGTACGACAACGTGCGAGCCATTGACGACAAGTTCATCGATCGGAGTGATCGAAGGATAGGCGAGGATGCCTGACCAGGAGTTTCCTTCGTCGGTCGATTCATAAACGACTCCGCGTCCATTCGTCGCAAAAAAAGTTCCATCAGTGCCTTTTCGGATGGTGTTGAATCCCTGCGGACCGGTGAGATCCCGCCACGTCAGGGGTTGTTGCGCAACGGCAACCAATGGTAATACAGCGGCACAGGTAAAAGCAACAATAAATTTTATGCTCGTCATACTCGCGTCATACTCGATAGTACAAAAACGTCCGGGTCATCGTAGATTCGGGAGTGAGAATCATAAAAAACTTCTGCATCATAGTCAAGTTGATTTGTTCTGACTCGTTCGTGCGATTACAGGTTGTACAAGAGAAAGTCGGTCATCGTCATGTAGTACTGGAGCCGCTGCCGAATGCCGTGTTTGCTTCCGGGGTACAACGACGTCTGAAAAAGTTTCTTTTCCTTCACCAGCTCATTGATCATCGTGATGGAATTCTGCATGTGTACGTTGTCATCGTCGGTGCCATGAACGATCAGCAGCTTTCCTTTCAATTGCTTCGCGTACGAAAGCGGCGCGCTTTCTTCGTATCCTTCCGGGTTTTCTTTCGGAGTCAGCATGTAACGCTCGGTGTAAATGGTATCATAGAACTTCCAGTGCGTCACCGAGGAAGAAGCGATGCCGGCTTTGAAGACGTCATTTCCTTGCAGGAGGCAAAGCAACGTCATGTAGCCGCCGTAGCTCCCGCCCGTAATGCCGATGCGCAACGGATCCACGTACGGGAGCGAGGCAAGATACTTCGCTCCTTCGATCTGATCGTGCGTCTCCCATTTCCCGAGATGTTTGTACGTCACTGTTAGGAATTCCTTGCCGCGCGCGCCCGTTCCTCGATTATCAACACAGGCAATGATGTATCCTTTCTGTACAAGAAGCTGATGCCATAAGAATCTCGTTCCGCCCCACGAGTTTCGCACCTCCTGTGAACCCGGCCCGCCGTAGACGTGCATCAGCACCGGATACTTCTTCGCAGGATCGAGATTGGCCGGCTTGATCATCCAACCGTTCAACTCGACGCCATCGGAGGTCTTGAACGTAAAGAATATTTTCGGACGTATCGTATAGTCGTCAAGTGCGACAATTGTTCCCGTTTCTGCAACGTGAAGGAGCGATCCATCATTTTTGCGAAGACTCATCCGGCTCGGCGTGTTGACATCGGAAAACGTGTGGAGAAAGACGGAGTAATCCGGCGAGAATGAGGCGTCGTTTGTTCCCTCTTCCTTTGTTATTCGTCGGAAGTGTTTCCCATCAAGGCCGACGGAATACACTTCACGATTGATCGGAGAAGTGATTCCCGCCTGGAAGTAGACTGTTCCGGATCGCTCATCAACCCCGATGAGATGATCGATGTCCCAGCGACCCTGCGTAACTTGATTGATAAGTGTTCCATCGGTTTTGTAGCGATAGAGATGCAGGAATCCATCACGATCGGATGACCAGATGAATTCATCGGATTTTTTGAGGAACGTAAGATCATCCCGAAGATCCAGCCACGTATCGGATGTTTCCGTAAGAATGATTCTCGCTATACCTGAAGTTGCATCGACAAACGTAAGATCGAGTTTATTCTGGTGACGATTCAGCCGCTCGACTGCAAGCAATCCCGGTTTATTCGTCCAGCGTATGCGAGGGATGTAGGTGTCTTGTGTGGAATCGAGTGGCGCGCCGATGTCCGCCCATGCCGTTTTCTTCGTTTCGAGTGAGAGTATGCCGATCCGAATAATGGCATTCCTTTCACCAGCTTTGGGATACCGTTGGTACGTAATGTCCTGGTAGAGTGGGAGGAAATTTATGACCGGGAACGAAGGCTCGCGGTTCTCATCGATCTGCCAGTAGGCAATGTATTTCCCGTCCGGCGACCATTGCCAGCCATCGATAATGGAAAATTCCTCTTCATACACCCAATCGAAGTGACCGTTGAGAATGTGCTGTGCCCCATCGAAGGTGAGCTGGGTTTCGGTTCCATCCTCTACGTTAAGCGTGAAGAGATTATTTTCGCGAACGAACCCAATGAGCTTGCCATCAGGCGAGAACTTGGTGTTCATCTGTTCCAGCTCGCTCCGGGTAAGCTGTATGAAATGCTTCTTCTTGAGATCGTAGAGAAAAAAGTTCCCGCCGGACTTCAATCTTCGCGCGGCCAGCGTACCGGTGAAAAGGATTTTTTCCTTATCCGGAGACCATGTGTAATTACCGATCGAGAATGGTGTCTCACCTTTCTGCAAAACGAGATCTCCTGCATTGACAAACTTCGATCGTTTGCCGGAGACAACATCATATATCCATATATCCGTTTGTTTGGTTGCCGTATCCATCTCGATATACGTGAACGATTTCCCTCCATCGTACCACTGGAAACCGTTGATCTCCTTGCCGTTGAATTTCGAACTTGTGAAGATATCTTCAAGAGTAAACTCTTTGTTACGTTCCTGTGCTGAAACGACACATCGCATCGAAACGATACACAGGATGAAGACATATAATGTGAAAATGTAAAGTCGCCTCATGTTGGTACTCCAGTTCATTGGTGGATATTTGTAGTTCTTCAAAATGTCTTTCCTACTTTCTGCCGATGTACACATCCGCCTCGAAGCCGCTTGAGGTCGGCGAATCGTACGGTTGAGGAAAGCGATTACCCGTCCTCGATGCCTGCGCTGCAACGTCCAATAGTGAGGGAAGCTTCATCTCTTACTTACTTCAATATCTCTGTCCGCAGTGAAACTTCAGTGAGCAAGCGGGCAACGGGATACAGATTCACTTGCTTGTCCCAATATGGTGAACGCTCATAGAAAAAGTGGAGCCTCGCACTCGGGCTTTTGGCAAAAGCAGTGTCGGTCTGCACTCGCGTCTCGAACTCTTCCCTGAGCTTAGGATCGCCGGCAAGCATTTCTCGTGCATATTTCTCCATGACGTAATCCTCAGCATATTCTTTCTGTTCGAAGATGGCATTGAAGAACCCCCATTGCACAAACGCATCGGGCGCTTCAGGCTCGAGACAGTGGATCGCAACTTTTGCCGCACGTTGCTTCAGTCGAACGACAACTGTACCCGCGGGGAACGTGCTTTCCTCCATTCTTCTCTCTACCTTGTATTGAACTTGAAGCCGTCCTTCGAAGGGCTCCTTCTGCCATTGAGCATTCGTAAAACGGTAGCGCTCGACTTGCATTGTCGCCGGTACTTTGAGCCGCTCGAGTTTTAGTCCATGCAGCTTTAGCCGTTCGATGACATCTCCCCACTGGGGAGGGATAAGGTACGCTACGGGAACATTAACGACTTTCGTCGGATAGATTCGTTCATACACCGGGATGTCGGCCTCTAATGGCGTATGGATATATATCCGGCGAGTAGCGCCGGATATATCGCTTTGTACATTATGTTGCCTCACGCCATGGTAATGCAGCGTTCCGCTCGATACGGAATCAGGCGCATATTCGAGTGCAATGGATTTGTAGACACCTTTCACCATCTCCTCATCTGCCAAACGGACGGCTTGTCTCAGCGACTGATACTCGTCGTTCATTCGCCGGATGGTAGCTTCCAGCATTTCGTCGATAGCGTCGACGCGAGTCCGGTAATCCTTCAGCATGTGCATCTCGATGAGCATACCCGGTCTGTTCTGAAGAGTCGTGTAGACAGTTGAAAATCGTGGTGGCGCCGTTCCGGAAGTTCCTTGGAGTCCCTTCTTCGGATCGAGATCATCTCGCAGAAAGATCAGGGGACCGACGGGCACGCCGTCATTTGTTTCGAGACGCGAGATGATCGGCAAGAACTTATTATTGATCCAATCCTGAACCGGCCCGGCGACATTATCTCCTGCTTCTATGCCATACGTCGCCACGTACTGGTAGTCGGCGCCATCGGTCACGTGCGTATCGACAAAGAAATCGGGCAGCCACGCATTGAAGAGTTTCAGCCACGCCTGCGTCTCGGGTGCGTCGGCTTTCACGTAATCGCGGTTGAGGTTGAGATTTTGCGACGTCACGCGCCAGCCCATTTCCTCCGGACCATTCTGATTGATACGATTAAACGGCCCGAACCGCTCGTGTCCATCGACGTTGTAGATTGGGATAATGAGAATGATAACATGATCGAGAAGTGACGCCTTTGTTTTCGTAATGACCATATTCCGAAGCAGCATCAGGCAGGCATCTTTTCCATCAATCTCACCGGCATGAATTCCATTTTGAATCAGGAGAATTGCTTTTCCGGTCTTTGCCGCCGCTGAAGGAGCGAATGCTCGATCTTTCGATACGATCACCAGCGGTAGATCTCGTCCCTCAGGACTTTTCCCAAAGCTCGTTACCTTGATCCACGGCGAAGCTTTTTCCAATCTCCGGCAATATTCCATCGTTTCAGCATAGCGCGGAGTTTTCGTGAAGCCGCTCTTCTCGTAAGGGGTTTTCCATTTTTCAGGAATCGTCTGAGAGAATGTCGACGATGCAATAACGATCAGCAGGATGGCAATTTTTATCATAGAATTTTTAAGAATTGTTATGGCCGGGAAGAAACATTGAGAAACAATCACGACGGGATATCTCAATCCTTCGATCAGATATTTTGATGTGCCCCGTTTGTTCCTTCCTTCTTTAGAGGAACGATCCACCACGCGATGAGGTAGGTAACCAGGAGCGGAATGATGCCTGTAATAAACAGGAGCAGAACAGCGATGAGCCGGACAATAGTAGGATCAGCATTGAGCATCTCACCAATGCCGCCACAGATGCCGGCTATTTTTTTGTTTGTTTCGGATCGGTACAGACGAGTCATGGCTGAACCTCAAGGATTGTTGCTTGAATATACGAACATTGCATCGAACTTCAAATCGCATACAAGACGAGATTTTTGTATCTTTTAAGATATATGTCTTACCCTCTCCCCTGTCACTCCGTGACATCCCCTCTCCCTCCGAAGGAGTCCTTCGGACCTTCGGGACAATTTGGGAGAGGGGATCATAGGGGTGAGGGTCGAATCAAAAATCCTAAGTCTAAAATCCAAAATCCCCATGAACATCCTCGTCCTCAATTGCGGTTCATCATCCGTCAAATTCCAAATCATCGAAACCGATCTCGATCTGATCGAAAAAAACGCAGACCGGCGATTGGCAAGCGGGCTGCTTGAGCGCGTCATCGGTCAGGCGCTGATCACCTTGCAGGCTGAAGGCCAGGCGAAAGTGCGCCGTGCCGAGCCTCTTCGCGATCATCGCGACGCAATCGATTGCGTTCTCCGATGGATCATCTCGCCGGAGTCGAAGATCAACAACATCAATTCACTGGCAGACATTCACGCGGTCGGGCATCGCGTAGTGCACGGCGGTGAGAAGTTTACCAAGTCCGTCCTCATCGATGATGCGGTGATCGAACAGATCGAAGACAACATCGAGCTGGCGCCGCTGCACAATCCGGCGAACCTCAAGGGGATCATGGCCGCACGCGAACTCCTCGGGCCTGGCGTTCCACAGGTTGCCGTCTTCGATACGGCGTTTCATTCGACGATGCCCGACACCTCGTACCTCTACGCCATCCCTTATCAACTTTATCGCCGGCATCGCATCCGGCGGTACGGCTTTCATGGAACATCCCACCGCTATATCGCCTACCGCTATCGACAGCTGAAAGGCATCAAGCGTGAAGAGGTGAACATCATCACGCTCCACCTCGGTAACGGCTGCTCTGTTTGTGCGATCAAGAACGGCCAGTCGGTCGATACCTCGATGGGATTCACTCCGCTTGAAGGATTGGTGATGGGCACACGCGGCGGCGACATGGATCCTTCCCTCATCGAATTCATCCGCAACAAGGAAGGAATGTCTGTCCGCGAGATCGATACGATGCTCAACAAACAATCGGGACTTCTCGGCATCTCCGGCCTCACCAACGACATGCGTGAGCTGCTCGACGAAGAAGCCGAGAATCAGGACCGGCGTGCGAGTCTCGCCATTAACATCTTCTGTCACCGCGCTCGCAAATACATCGGTGCATACCTTGCAGAACTCGCCGGTGCAGATGCAATTTGTTTCGCCGGAGGAATCGGTGAGAACAGCGCTATCATCCGCGAGCGCATTTGCACGGGGCTTGCGTGGATGGGATTGGAATTGGACAAGAGCCGCAACACAGCAATGGTCGGGGGCAAGGAAGGTGAAATCTCAACGGCAAACTCCCGCCTGAAAGCCTTCGTCATCCCCACGAATGAAGAACTGTTGATCGCAAGAGACACGGTGAGGACGGTAAAGAATGTGCCGAGGAGATGGTGAGGTGTGGGATTTTAGATTTTAGATTTTTTACTTTTGAATTTTTACTTTTTACTTTTTTCAGACTGGGAGGGAGTTCCACTCCCGACCTGCTGTGGCGAGAGAGATTCGAGATACGGGATGTGCGATGTAGGATATGGGATTTTTACTTTTGATTTTTTTCGAACTGGGAGGGAGTTCCTCCGAAGGGGTCCCTTCGGGAGAAGCGTGGCCCGAATAGTGGTGGCCCGTCTTCGACTTCGCTCGCCGACATTCGTCGGACTCGCTACGCTCAGACTGACCTTATTAGTTGTTGAAACACTTCATACTGGGGGGAGTTTTTTATGCATGCCTGGGTATATATTCTTGAGTGCGCTGATCAATCGTATTATACAGGTTGTTCGACCAAGCCAATCCAGCGACTGTCACAACACCAATTGGGTTCATTGGGAGGATATACGGCAAGCAGACGACCCGTAACTCTACGCTGGTCCCAAGAATTCGCCGATCTCTTTGACGCTTTCCGGGCGGAGCGACAGATCAAAGGTTGGTCACGCGCAAAGAAAGAAGCTCTGATCGCAGGCCGATTCGATCTGCTCCACGAGCTCGCTCAGTCTACGGAAGTACGTAACCGCCGCCGTAGAAAAGGTGGTTTGAACCAAACTCCTTCCAGGTCACGCTGAGCACAGTCCCGACGATTTGTGTCGGGACGAAGTCGAAGCGCTTACGCAGCAAAGAGCGATCACTCGTTGACGCTCTACCCTTCGACTTCGCTCAGGGTGACTGGTTTAGAAGAATTTTGGGATGCTTTTGACATTGGCGAGGCTATCAAGTATCTTTGACAGATTGGCAAACGAAAGTAAACCAAAGAGTAGCAGTAATTTCTTTTGTAGATATCTGCAATGCGAGGTGTTTCCTTTCACTATATTTGTTTGAACACATTCATTTAAGGTCTAAAGGAATTTCAATTGAACATGGAATATAAGATCAGTGTTTCGACTTCCATCGGAACGGGGTACTTTGGCAAGGTTAATATAGGGAGTTGTTTGCGAGAAGTTGGCTTAGACGAGAGTCAGGTTTATAGAATTGGTAGCTATGTCGGGAACCCCGACTCGCTACAAATGGCAAATAAACGATTCTTCACTACTGGGAGTGCTGGCTTCCTTATCTATGAGATCAGTGGAAACTTGATTGCTGAGATTACGAATCGGTTAACGTTCGATCAACAAGGTCCGTCTCTGATGAATGGCAAACCGCAGACATCTGTGCAAGTCGTCACTATCAATAATCTTAGTAATCAGAAGAGTCGGTATTATCCCCCAACACTACACTATATTCCCGATGCCTACGGAACCCTCGAAATCCACAACTCAGACAACACTCCGTTCGTCTCCTGTGTTTTCAGGAATCCATGGCTGGAGTAGGCCGTCGGTTTTTAGTCATCTATGGAGGGAATAAATGAAAACCCACCTCAGAAAATTTCTCATTTTTTCGATCGTGACGACATTCTTGTTTGGTTGTTCTGGTGTCTATAAGTCTACTCTTACACCCGGGCACGAAATCCCACAAGGGCATGATCTCGCAGTTTCATACCTTGACCATCCAGATGTGACTGTCTCAAACAAAGCAACTGAGGTGTTAGAGAGTGAACTGAGAAAGTGCAATAAGAATGATTTTATTGAAGCTCGTATCGTTGATAGCATTTTATCAAAGCATAATATCACGATTCCCAGGAGGATCACAAGTGATTTTATCAAATCACTTAAAAATGTAATCCCGACCAAGTACCTGCTGACTGGGGGAGTATCTATATGGGTCAAAGGTTCCGTGGGCAGCTTTCCTTTCGGAACGAATAGTAACACTCAGATTGCTGCATCGTTTACAATATACGACTTGGCTTCGGGGGAAGTGGTATGGACGGTATCAGGTCAAGATGAAGGCGCATCTGGAATTTTTTCTGAAGACCCTGCTCGAAAAGCTCCATCGGTTTTCAAGCAAATGCTAAAGAAGTGGGAAAAGTTCTGTTCTGATGGTGTTAAGAATTGATCCCATCAAGAACAAGGGGAGTAAAACGGCGCACAGTGCTTTATCCTCCGTTGTCCGAAGTTGAACTCTCGGTCAACAACGGGAAAGGTCGGCAGTAGAACTGCCTCCCAGCCAATGAATGAATCTCAATCCTCTATCCGTGAAACCCTTCGACTTCGTCCCGACCGTCGCTCTGAGCGCATTCTGAGCGAGCGGAGCGAGTCGAAGAAGAAGTCGAAGAGTCGGTCGGGACCGCGCTCAGGGTGACGAGTGGAGAGGGAACTATAATCTGGGAGGAGGTTTGATCTCCAACCTGCCAGAGAAAGGTCGGCAGTAGAACTGCCTCCCAGCCAACGCTCACCGCTCCGTGCTCTTTGCTCTCCGCTCCACGCTCTAAGCTCTCTGCTCTTCCATCCCTGCCACTTCCTTCAACCTCCTCACTTCACTTTTGGATAAGAACCTCCATCGCCCGCGGGACAATCCCTCATACGTGACGTCGGCATAGGCGACGCGATCAAGCTTCTCGACAACATATCCGAGCGCCTCGAACATCCGATGGATCTGACGGTTGCGTCCTTCATGGATGACGATACCGACAACTTTGTTCTTCCCGGTCGGAATCAAGTGGACCTCCGCCGGTTTCGTCTTTCCATCCGAGAGGCGAATTCCGCCGGCGAGGTGCTTGACGTCCTTCGGTTCGAGCGGCTTGTCGAGCGTGACGGTGTAGGCTTTCTTGACTTCGTGGCGCGGGTGCATGAGGCGGTTCGCAAACTCACCGTCGTTCGTCAACAAGAGAACACCGGTCGTCTTCCGATCCAATCGACCGATGGGATAGACACGCTCCCGCACGTGCACGTAATCCATGATCGTTGCCCGCCCTCGCTCATCCTTTGCCGTCGTGATCGCGTCCTTCGGCTTGTTGAAGACGATATAGACAGGCTCATCGAGCATCACCACCTGCTTCTCGTTCACGAAGACTGTGTCCCTAGCAGGATCGATCTTCGTGCCGAGACTCGTCACCACCGTTCCATTGACGCGTACTCTCCCCTCCTGCATCAGCTCATCCGCTTTCCGGCGCGAGCTCGCACCAGCCATCGAAAGGAATTTATTCAGTCGTACAAGACCTGTATCGACATTCGATTTGGGTCGACGAGGCATTGATTATCCTTGACGGTTCATGATGGTTTGTGGCTTATAGAATATGATATAGGTGATCCAGGCGAGAAACGCAAACGTTGACGCGAGGATAAGCGGCAACCGCACATCGATCGAAGAAACAATTCCTGCAATGATGGGGGGAATGGCGAACGCAACCGACTGCACCGATTGATTGATGCCAAGGATCTCTCCTTGATCCTGCATGCTGACGGAGTTTGAAACAAGTGCCGTAGCATTCGGCATGGTCGTTCCCTGAGAGAGTGCGATAAATGGCAAAACGAAATAGAGAAGAGATGACTGCTGAGGCAACAGAAGCGAAATCAATCCGATGCTCAGCGTGAGGAGACTCACGCGCAAGACCATGTTCGGCGGAACTCGACGGGAGAGAATGCGTGTGACGCCGCCTTGTGTGAATGCAATCCAGAGTCCGATGTAGGCATACAGCACGCCAATCTGCGACTGGGTAAAGCTGAATTTCTCGATCAGGTACACTTGAAAGAACTGTGTAAAGAAGGTGAACCCGAACATCGACAGAAAGACGACGGCAAAAATCGTTCGAAGGCTTGAGTGTGAGAACGCCTTCGCGATATGCTGGAAGCCGGCAACCGGATTGATCTTTGCTTCCAGATTCCGTGTTGTGAGCGTCTCCCGAAACCAAAACCAGATCAAGAGGACATTGACGAACGACAGGATTGCGGCAAACCAAAATGGCGTCGCGTAATTGAACCAACTGACTGTCTGCGGATCGGCGAGCTTACCGCCGAAGAACGGACCGAGTATGAAGCCAAGCCCGAACGCCATACCGATCAAGCCAAAGTTCCGTGCCCTCGAAGCGGGGTCGCTCATATCCGCCATCGCAGATTGTGCGATGGAAACATTCCCGCCGGTGATGCCGTTGAGAATGCGGCTGAAGAATAAGAGAAAGAGACTCCGCCGCAGAATACCGATGGCGAAGAGTGCGAGACTCACCGATGTCCCGAAGATCAATAGAAGCAGCATGACCTTCCGACCATATTTGTCGGAGAGCACCCCTAACACGGGCGCTGCGAAGAATTGTGCCATGGGGAACGCAGCGATGTTGAGTCCGAGGATAAACTCTCGCGTTGCGAGTGAAGTCTCAGGCGAGAGAACGCCATGCGCCGCATCGAGCAGCACCGGCGCCATGATTGGCAAGACTATGCCGAAGCCGACAAAGTCGATGAAGACCGTAAAGAGAAGCGAGATGAGGTTTTTGTTGAACTGGGTCTGAGGTTTACTCATGACATACACAATATGGCAATGCCGAAGTTACGTTCTGCTGGAACGTGGAAAACTGAGGTTGGGTTTGGCACAATCTTACAACTCTATTCTATCAGGTCTATCAGGCAGGCTACGAGTCAGATTGTGTGATTTATTGCGGCGGGTTCTCATTATCCTCCGACGCACTCGGTGTAGAAGGAGGCGGTTCGTCAGGCGGCAACTCTCTCAGTTCACCATCCGCTCCGACAACTGTTTTTCCAAGCTGCTCTTCGATCTCTTCGTCAGTCTTTCCCATGCGCTTAAGGATTTCTTTCTCCATCTCAAATCCCTGATCGGCCATGATCTCTTCGATCTCGCGCGGCTTCGGAAGATCCGACAAATCGTTGAGGCCGAAATGTTTGAGAAAATCCGACGTCGTGCCGTAGAGAAGTGGTCGACCGGCTGTGGCAGATCGCCCGACGATCGTAACAAGTCCGCGCTCCATCAATCTCTGGATCGCGTAGTCGGCATTGACGCCGCGGATCGCTTCGATCTCCGGCTTCGTGATGGGCTGTTTGTACGCAATGACGGAGAGTGTTTCGATAACGGCTTGCGAAAGCTTGCGCCTGGCTTTTTCCTTCACCATCCGACCGAGCCACTCGGCAAACTCCGGCATCGTCGCGAACTGGAATCCGCCTGCAACTTGAATGATGCGGAACGACCGGCCGGCTTGAACGTATTCTCCATTCAGCTCACGGATGGTATTCACTACTTCATCTTCCTTCATCCGAATTCGTGGGCCGGAGTTCTCCGCCGACTTGAGGATGTCGATGATTTGGGCGACTGAGAGCGGCTCATCGGATGCGAAAAGCAGTGCCTCAATAATATGTCGTTTACTCTCTGAAATCGGTTCCGTCATTTTCAGGTTTCATTTTGTAGACAATAAAGTCATCCTCAAACTGTGTGGGCCGCAAGCCCACGAGCCGGTTTTTCGCCATTTCCAGTATGGCAATGACGGTTACAATGATACGAATTTTTTCCGTCATGTGCGAGACAAGCTCAAAAAATGTCGCCTCTTCACGGAAACGGAAAACATCGGCAATGTAACTCATCTGTTCGTCGATGCTCACATTCATCAGCTCGACGTCGTGGTAAATCTTCGTCGGAACAGCGTCGAGGACTTTCTTGAAAGCCGCAATCAGGTTGTACATCGTGATGCTCTTGAGGCTTTCTTCCTGGTCTTCGAGCGTCACTTTTTTGGGATCTTGATGGAAAGCCTGCCGGTAGTAGAGTTTGACCGATTCATCTTCGAGAACGCCAAGAACGGCGCTGGCTTCTTTGTAGCGCTTGTATTCCAACAGACGGCGAACGAGCTCGGCGCGCGGGTCTTCCTCTTCTTCCTCACCGGGCGCTTTGGGCAGAAGCATTTTCACTTTGATCTGCATCAGCTCCGCCGCCATCACGATGAAGTCACCCGCGACTTCGAGATCGAGTTCCTGCATGTAATGGAGATACTCGAGGAATTCTTTTGTGATTTTCGAGATGGGAATGTCGTAGATATCCAGCTCGTCTCTCTTGATGAAGAAGAGGAGAAGGTCGAGCGGACCTTCGAATTCCTGGAGTTTTACTATGTAGGACAAGTCAATTCAAAAGTCAAAAGTAAAAATTAAAAAGTAAGAGAAGAATTTCTGCATTAAATATCTGACCGAGACATACCTGTGTACTGAAATAGCTTGATTTAAGGAGTCCAATTTGAATCCAACTTCTGGCTAATTATGGTTTTCTTTTCAGTGGTTGACTTCTTAGTATCTCGTCCCATTCTTGAACATTCTCAACCACCTGTTTGATAGCATCTGGATGTCGGCCAAGCGCTGTTTGTTTTTCGCGAACAAATTCTTTGAAAGAATAGAATCGGAAAGATATTGTTTCCCCGATTGGGGCGTTTGGATCAACTTGTGGCGTGATTCCCATACCCATCAGAGTAGCAACGACATCATCGTCACTATAATCTCTAAGATTGGGAAAGTTGTTTCGCACCATCTTCAGTGCTTCTGGTTTTGTAAGCCATCCCAGTTCCGTTTTCATGGACGCTCCATCATATTGTACTAAGTTATTGCCTTAAAATTAAGAGATATTGATGCAACAATCAAGACTTTAGGCGTCATCTGCCCTGTACAGTTCTAGCTCAAGAATCTTCTGATGTACTCTGGCTATATCCGTTTCATCAGTTTAATCTGCTGTGAATTCTTTCCGTTGTGAACCATCTCCGTCGAGAATCCTTTTCATCCCTTAATCTGCTGTGAATTAATCCATCTCACCCAAGCTTCATCGCCTCGCGCACTTCCGTCATCGTGGCTTGTGCGACTTTCTTCGCACGGGCTTCGCCGTCAAGAAGGATGTCTGTGACTTCTTTCGGATGCGATTCGTAGTAAGCGCGCTTCTCACGGATCGGCGCTAACACTTCAATGATGTGGTTTGCACAATTCAATTTACAGTCAACACAACCTAATGCACCGCTGCGACAACCAGCCGCGATCTCCGGAACTTCCGTGGGATTGAATTTCTGATGATAGGTATAGACAAGGCAGATTTCAGGTCTGCCGGGATCGCCTTTTCGAATCTTGAGCGGATCGGTGACGGCTTTCTTCATCCTCGCTTTGATCTCGTCCGGAGAATCGGAAAGAAGAATCGTGTTCCCCGCCGACTTGCTCATCTTCATGCTGCCATCGAGTCCGGGCAGGCGGGCGAACTTCGTCAGCTTTGCCTCTGGCTCGGGGAAAACATTTCCATACTGATCGTTGAACTTGCGTGCAATCTCTCTTGTGATCTCGACGTGCGGAACCTGGTCCTCTCCCACTGGAACGACATCTCCTTTGTACAGAAGAATATCCGCGGCCTGCAGCACCGGATAACCGAGATGCCCGTAGATAACATTCTCGATGTTCAGGTCGCGCACCTGCTCTTTCACCGTGGGATTGCGTTCGAGTCGTGCCGTCGTAATGAGCATGGAAAAAATCAGGTGAAGCTCGGTATGCTCTTTGATCTGCGACTGGCGGAAGACGGGACTGATCGTCGGGTCGATGCCGGCGGCAAGCCAGTCGATCAGCATGTCGATCGAGTTCTTGTAAATGTCCGATGAATCGGGATTCGTCGTGAGTGCGTGGTAGTCGGCAATGAGGTGATAGTTTTGGAATTCACGCTGGAGTGCAACCCAATTTTCCAGCGCGCCGACGAGGTGACCGAGATGGAGTTTCCCGGTGGGACGCATGCCGCTTAAGATTCTTTTCTTCGTGGGCAAGTGAAATAGTTGGTGATGATCGGTTCTTCGGGATTGTGGATGAGATCCTTCGTTCCGTCTGAAGCGGGATTCAGTTCATGAACAGGTACGGCTTCCAACGATCGTCGATCGTGCCGACGAAGTGCCGGATGAAGGTGACATGGTTCGGCTTCATCGGTTTCCGTAAGAGTTTCATGTGCGCATCTTCGGGCGTACGATTACCCTTCTTGTTATTGCAGTTGACGCAGGCTGTGACGAGATTCTCCCACGTGTCTTCGCCCAACTTCGCCTTCGGCATGATGTGGTCAACCGTCAACGAGGCGTCAGTCCGGCCGCAGTACTGACACCGATGCCCGTCGCGACGGAGAATGTTCTTGCGGGAGAGGATGATTTTCTTGTACGGGACGTGAATGTAGACGCCCAGGCGAACAATACTCGGAAACGGCATCGACATCGAGACCGCATGGATGCGCCTATCCCCATAAGCTTCGATGAGTTCCGCCTTACCGAGGAATAAGAGGACGATAGCTTTCTTCACGTTGCAAACGCTCATCGGCTCGTAGTTTTGATTGAGGATGAGCACTTTGCTGCTCAACTTTCCGTTCGTATGTGGTACGTAGTGTGAACTGAAGACCCTGTTACCTCCTTATACCGTCAGAAAAAATTATTTAACATTATCATGATTCTTATTCTCAAAGATAACAAATTTATATTTTTTGTCAAGGGGTACGCCTTTCATTCAACCTTGCAGACCGATTATGGGATCGGATGCCCATCGATATCACACAATACGATATCCCCAAGCTTTAATGCCGCAACTCCCTCCTTGATCCTGGCCAAATCCCCGACGACAACAACCGCCATCTTCGATGCATCCAGATACTTTTTCGCAACTCGCTGGACATCATCGAGTGAAACTGCATCGATGTTTTGAAGGTACGTGTTGAAATAGTTCTCCGGCAAACCATAGAGGATGACGTTCTGCAGAGCGCCTGCAATTTGCGCCGGCGTTTCAAATGCGAGTGCGAAGTTTCCCAGCAATCCTTTCTTGGCAAAAGAAAGCTCCTCCGACGACATGCCCTTCTCCCACATGGTGTTGATCTCGTGCATGAACTCGATGAGCGAGCTATCCGTCTTCTCCGTGACGATTCCACCCGAAGCAGTAAACGGGCCGATGCCTTTCAAGAATCGGAAGCTCGTACCTGCGCCGTACGTATAGCCATGGCGTTCGCGAAGGTTCATATTGATCCGGCTCGAAAACTGCCCGCCAAGGATGCGGTTCATGACTGTCACCGGGAAGAAGTCCGGCGTACTGCGCGGCAAGGATGGATATCCGATGCGCACTTCGGATTGCGGCGCACCGGGTTTATCGATCAAGTAGACATGCATCTTATCCTGAACAGGCGGTGGTGGCACTGTAAGGCTCGCGACGTCTCCAGGCTGCCAATCTGCAAGCGCACTTTCCAACCGTGATGTGATCTCGGCAAGTTTTGTATCTCCCACGACAATCAGTATGGCGTTATTCGGCCGCAAGTACTTCTGATAGAATGCGACGAGATCACTCGTTGCCATAACATTCAACGATGCCTCTGAACCGCTGGGATTATTTCCATACGGATGATTCGATCCATAGAGGAGATAGTAGTATGCGTTCGTTGCAATCGCCGGCGGTTGATCTTTTTGCTGAAGAAGTGTCGCCAGGCGTTGTTTCCGAATTCGTTGGAATTCTTTGTCCGGAAATGTCGGATGAGCAACCACATCGGCAAAAACGTCGAGGGACTTCGGGAGATACTTCGACAGCGTGTTGAGAGTGACGTATGATCCGTCGAGATTGGATGAAGTGCCGAGCGATGCGCCGACGGCGTCAAGCTCCTCGGAGATTTGCAATGCTGAGCGTGCCTTTGTTCCCTCATCCATCATATCTGCGGTTATCGACGCAAGTCCGGGTTGTGCAAGGGGATCGTGATCGGCTCCGGCGTTCATGACAAGATTGAATGCAACCGTGGGAAGCTCATGATCTTCCACAAGCCACACCATAAGTCCATTCTTGAGGGTTGCTTTCTGAATCTCGGGCAGATGAATCTTCGGCGCCGGTTTGCCGGTTGGGCGCTGCGTCCGATCAATCTTATCATCTGCCGAAACAGTTTGCATCGTTGCGATCATAAGTAATAATCCGAATATGACTTTTTCGATACGTGTTTTCATCGCTTGATTACTCTCCCTTCTTGGCTGCGAGTTCAGGTTTGCCAACAGGCACGACGCTCAACGAGACACTTGGTTGCATGAGATATTTCCGGGCGGCAGCGAGTACTTCATCCGGAGTAATACCCTCGTAGAGCTTCATTTGGCGATTGATCCAGGTCGGGTCTCCGGTGTAGGAGTAATAGAACGCGAGGTTGGTTGCCTTGCCGAGAACCGTCGAGAGTCCATTCACGGATGACACCTCTGCAGCGGTTAGTGCCTTCTCCACTTCAGCAGCAGTGACGCCGTTCTTCAACAAATACTGAAGGACGGAATCAATGACCGTTTGCATCTCGGTCAAATTCCGTCCGGGCTTGGCAGTGACATCGATCTGGAAATAACCGGCAATCTCGAGGCCTTCCTGAGCGGCACTGATCGACTGGGCAATCTGATTCTCATACACCAATGGTTTGTAGAGGCGAGAGTTCTTTCCGCGGGTCAGGATGTTTGCAAGAACACTCATGACCGCATGTTCGCGTGAATAATTCGGTGCAGTATGCCAGGTCAAGAATAAACGCGGAAGCTGCACCTTATCCTCAAGGACTATTTGCTTCGATCCGTTGAGCGAGAGCGGTACTTGCGCAGGACGCTCGAAATCCTTTCCGCGTGGGATTGAGCCGAAGTATTTCTCGATCCAGGATTTCACTTCCGAAGGATTGAAATCGCCTGCCACAACGAGGCAGGCATTGTTGGGAGCGTAATATGTTTTCAAAAAATCATGGACGTCGGAAAGCGAGGCCGCGCTCAGATCTTCCATGTAACCGATGACGGGCCAATTGTAGGGATGCGTTTCCGGAAACAGCGCCTTGGCAATCCGTTCATCAGCGGTTCCGTACGGAACATTATCCACGCGTTGACGGCGCTCGTTCTTCACGACATCGCGCTGGTTGTCGAGCTTCTCCTGCGTAACGGCCGGCAGCAGGAAACCCATCCTGTCGGATTCAAGGTAGAGCGCAAGCTCGACATAGTTGCTCGGTACGACCTCGAAATATGTCGTACCATCCTCCGTCGTGAAGCCGTTAATATTGGCTCCGATTTCCTGCAGGAGTTTGAAGTGCTCTCCATCAGCCACATGCTCCGAGCCTTTGAACATCACGTGTTCGAAGAGATGGGCGAAGCCTGTGCGTTTCACTTTTTCATTCTTGGAACCGACGTGATACATCGCCACGACTGCTGCAACGGGCGCAGAGTGATCTTCGTGTACAATGACCGTCAGCCCGTTATCAAGCCGATACTGATCAAACGAAACGTTGGTCTGGGTGAAGGACATACTATTCACCATAACAAGAATGAACGGGAGAAATTTCGACATGTGGTACATGTTCTCAACCCTTCTATGGAATATGCGAGTGCTCTGAATCTACGGAATGTGACGCTCACATGCAAACAGGCTGGTCATAAATACAGTGCCCCATTCCGAAATACTTTCGAGACGGGGCAACTATACGAAAAACTCGTTTCGTTTAAGAGTTTGGAATCTGTACGGCGATGTAGGCCATCTGTCCATTTCCTCTCTTCACGCGGAGGAGTAGCGCATCTCCCGGCTGGCGGCGTTCGAGGAGAGCTTTCAAGTCACCGGGTGAGGCGATCTCTTTCTTGTCTGCTTCAAGAATGACATCTCCACGTCCAAGCCCGCGATTGAACGCCTCTCCAAATCGCGTCACATCCGTGATGACAATTCCTTTGTCAATACTCGACTCCCGTTTCTCACCGGAGGTCAACGCCCGGACACTCATGCCGAGTTTGTCAAACGTCAGCGATTTTGAATGAGACTCAGGCTCCGTGTTTTGGTCTTCGTTATCATTGCCATTATTGTTACGAGCAGCAACCTTATCATCTGTTCGCCGCTTGAGCGTCACCTTCTTTTCGAATGCCTTGCCATCACGATACAATTTCAATGTCACGACATCGGCAGGATGTTTTCGCGCGATATATGTCTGCAGATCGCTTGGCGTACTCAATTGCTTATCGTCGACGGAGAGAATCACATCGCCTTCCTTTAATCCGGCATCTTTCGCAGCACCCCCTTCGACGACAGTTTGCACCATCACGCCGCCTGCTTGATCGAGTTTCAACGCCTTCGCGGTCGTCTCATCGACGGGACCCAAGCTTACACCAAGCCAAGCTCGGTAGACTTTTCCATGTTTGATAAGATCCTCGGCGACGGCTTGTGCAAGATTAATCGGAATTGCGAAACCATAACCCTGATAGCGAGCGTTCGTGGTTGCGATGGCAGCGTTGATCCCGATAACTTCTCCTTTGAGATTGACAAGTGGCCCACCGCTGTTGCCCGGATTAATCGCTGCATCCGTCTGGATGAAATTCTCAATGCCGTACCCCTGTTCGTCACGAATGATGCCAAGACCCGCACGACCAATGGCGCTGACGATACCGGCAGTGACAGTCCCTTGTAATCCAAGTGGATTACCGACGGCGACGACCCACTCCCCGACTTCCAACGCGTCAGAATTGCCAAGTGCTGCTGTGGGCAAATCTTTGCCATCGACTTTGATGATTGCCAGATCGGTCGAGGGATCGGTTCCAATAATTTTTGCTTTCATGTTATGATGACTGTTCGTCGTGACTTCCACGTGGTCTTCATCTGCATCATCGACGACATGGTTGTTGGTGAGGATGTAGCCTTCAGGAGTGATGATAACGCCCGATCCTGCACCTTGTGTTGGCTCAGGATCCGGAGCCTTGAAGTCCGGACCGAAGAAGTGGAAGAAGTCGTTCATATCGCTCGAATGCTTCTTCGCTTTTGTCGTCACGGTGATCGAGACAACGGTCGGAGAGACGACTTTGCTCACTTCGATAAACGCTTTGCTGAGAGCCTTCGGATCGTAGTCGGGATTTTTGATCGGCGTCGGCGCGCCGAGTTTCACTTGCTGATCGCCGGCAAAACCGGGTTCAATGCCGCCTCGGAAGCTCGAGACGAGCACGACTCCGAAAACGATTCCGACAAAAATCAAGAATAGTGCTGCAAGAACAGACTTTTTGGACATACATTACTCCTTGATGTATACGAAAATATGGTTGGTCACAATCCCTTATACACGATTATCGGTAAGTTTGTTACGCTTTGATGCTTTCAATGAACGCAAATGGATACACAAACACAATAATGAAAAAATTAATGAATTTTCAGGAGACGGTCAAAATTTTCGCGAAAACTTTCTCTGATCGAAGCGTCCTGATTCCCGAAACATGATACCGCAGGTAGCTCCAGAGGAAGTTGCCGATTTCTGCTTTCGATTCCTTGCTGATGTCGACGGACGAAACGTCTACTAGGTGTTCCGCAGAGGCAATCCGCTGCAAGTTGATGAGACTTCCTCTCGATAAAAGGAATGCCTGGCCACCGGTATTTGCGCAATTGCCGCAGAGCGGACCACCGCGGTCAAGATGAAATACTATTTCATCGTCAGGAGAGAGCTGAGAACTGAGCGGACGACCGCACGATATACATCGACCGAATGTCGGCTGGAAGCCGAGAATCCGTGCGAGGTGAACTTCGAAAGCATAGAGGAGATTGAGTGAATTCTTCCCCACGTCGTTGAGTGTCGTAAGACTTGTAGCGACGAGGTTGAAGAGCGCCACGTTCCTTTCTTCTTCATGGGCGACCGCACTCACAAGCTCGATGATCGTCACACCAACCGACATTTTCTCCAAATCCTCTGCCAGTTTCCGAAAAGGAGTGATGACATCGCACTGCGCAAGTGTTTGCAGCTCCCGTCCCTGCTTCTTGTAGAAAACAACCGACACATAAGACATCGGCTCGAGCGACGATCCAAATGTGCTCTTCGCCCGCCGTGCACCTTTCACGATCGTGCTCACCTTGCCGAACTCGCGCGTGTAGAGCGTTACGATCTTGCTCGTCTCGCGGTACTTCATCGACTTCAGCACGATGGCTTCTGTCTTGATGATCTCGCTCATCTCATTGGAAATGGAATGGGGGACGATGGATTCCCTTCTCGGTCACGATTGCAGTGATCAATCGAGCGGGCGTACTATCGAACGCAGGCGCGTACACGTTAGTTCCTTCGGGTGCAATGCGTTTCCCGAATCCTTCCGTTATTTCAGATGCGTTTCGTTCCTCGATTGGAATGTTGTTTCCATCCTCAAGCGGTGGATCGATGCTCGACGATGGAGCTGCAACGTAGAATGGAATGCCATGATAATGTGCAGTGACAGCGTGCATGTACGTGCCGACTTTATTCGCCGCATCGCCGTTCCGCGCGATCCGATCAGCGCCAACAACGACACAATCGATTTTCTTCTGCTGCATGAGCGATGCAGCCGCACTGTCGATAATCAGCGTAACGTCAACTCCTGCTTTCATAAGCTCCCACGTCGTCAATCGAGCGCCCTGAAGCAATGGACGAGTTTCACTCACATAGACGTTGATCGACTTTCCCATTCTGTGCGCTGTCGTGATGATGTTGAGCGCAGTTCCTTCTCCTCCAGTCGCTAATGCACCGGCATTACAGTGCGTCAGTATCGTTGCACGATCAGGAATAAGCTGCGATCCACATTCACCGATTCGTCTGCACATTTCTTCATCTTCTTCATGAATTACGATCGCTTCCCTCACAAGCACTACTCTCGCAGCTTCGATTGATAGACTCGCGTTCAAATTTTTCCTCATTCGTTCAAGCGCCCAAGAAAGATTGACGGCAGTCGGACGTGTAGACGCAAGCTCGCCGATGGCGTATTCAATCTCGTTGCGAAAAGATTGGAGATTCGATTCATCGGTTCGGAGTCCGGCAAGTGCGACGCCGTACGCTGCGGCAACGCCAATCAACGGCGCGCCGCGAATACCGAGCGAACGGATAGCATCAGCGAGGAGTGTGTACTGATCCGTTTCGATGCAGACTTCTTCGAGGGGGAGTTTTGTTTGATCGATGAATCGAAGGCGATTTCCCAACCACTCAATCGATTTCACGATTTCATACCGCAGTGAGGGCTTACGCCAGAACCTCGACTTCGAACTTCGACAGCTCCCTAAACTCACGGAAGCGATCCTGTATTTCAAGGTACGAAATATCTTTCAGGCGCTCAAGGCTGAAGCGCTCGACACAGAACGACGCAAGCGCGCTGCCGTAGATGACGCCGCGCTTGAAATTTTCTTCCGAAAGATCGTCGGTGCGCGCGATCCATCCGACAAATCCACCCGCAAACGCATCGCCGGCGCCAGTCGGGTCGTTGATGGTTTCGAGCGGATAGGCAGGAGCAAAGAAAATCGTCCGCTCGGTCACCAACAGAGCGCCATGCTCGCCTTTCTTGATGATCACGACGTTGGGACCGAGCTTGATGATCAGCTTAGCGGCTTTAATGAGATTCGGTTCGTTCGTAAGCTGGCGTGCCTCCGCTTCATTGATGATGAGAACATCGACGAGCTTGAACGTCTTCATCAGCTCGGCATGCTTTCCTTTGATCCAAAAATTCATCGTGTCACCAACGACAAGGCGGGGCTTCTCGATCTGTTCCAACACTCGTCGCTGCAAGATGGGATCGATGTTCCCGAGGCATACGTACGTCGTTTTTTTGTACGATGATGGAATGATCGGATCGAAATGCTCGAAGACGTTCAGCTCGGTAAAGAGCGTGTCGCGGCTGTTCATGTCGTACTGGTAGCGGCCGCCCCATCGAAAGGTTTTTCCTCCCTGCACGATCTGCAAGCCTTCGAGATCGATTTCCCGGTTCTCAAGGAACTCGATGTATTCTTTCGGGAAGTCGCTGCCGACAACACCGACCAAACGAATCGGCGTGACAAAATAACTCGCGGCAGTCGAGATGTAGGTTGCAGAACCACCGAGGACGTTCTCGACACGGCCGAACGGCGTTTCAATCGTATCGATGCCGAGTGAACCGACGACAAGTAAACTCATGAATTCCTTTGAAGAAAAAAATCGACGTGATGCCGGGTTAATGTACGAAACGGGAAGACGAAGTGCAAAAACAAATAACCTCCTCATTTTCCAAACGAAACACCACCGAGACCGGAATAGTATTAACTAACTGATGTTACGCAAGAAGGGGAAGAAAAAAGTTGTTCTCGCTCCATCATCCGAACTCATCCCCTCTACGAGTCTTCGACTCGATAGAGTCGTAGACCGGCCCCTTCTCCCCGCCAGAGAAGGCGGGATCTCCGACTTAAACAAGAGAAGGGGAGCGCTTAACATCCCTCTCTTTTCAAAGAGAGGGACCACAGGGTGAGTTCCAATGGCCGATTCCGCCGCTACCTCTACTTTGCGTAACGTCAGTTAACTAACTACCAACCCGGAGAGACCTACGGCAAGCAACGTTGTGAGTACCCAGCCGGCGATAATTTGAAACCAATGATAGAAACGGAGAAACTTACCCTGCGGCAAATAATAGTCTGCCTGGTAAAGATCGATGAGTGGCGCAAAAACATCGAGTGAATAGACGAGTGCATTGAACTTCGGGTAGCCCTCCGACTTCTCCCGTGCCGCAACAACCAAACCTTTTCGATAACCAATCCCAAAGAAAATAGAACCGAGTGAAATAAACCCGATCGCGTACCAAAACGATCGCCATGGGCGATAGCCAAATGCGATCACTGGTCCGAAGATATGATACCATGGCCATTGGTACCAAACGGGGTTTGCGAGACGGCCGCGATCCTTTTGCATTTGGATGAGTATCTCCGTCGCGTCGTCATCGTGACCGGACTTGCGAAGCACTGTGGCAAGTTGCTCATAAGGTTGCGGATGAAAAGGTGAATCGGGTTGCCGGTGTAGCCAATCGATGCGTTGATGATACTCCATTGGTGCATATTCTGAAATCTCGTTGTACATGAGCCCATCTAAGTACAACTTTCCGGTTTCAGGCCAGCTCCTTTGGTCATCCAACAGCGAGGCTAATTTTGCTGATCGAAGATCTAATGACGCTTTGCTGGAATCAGATACGTTTCTCCAATGGAAATACCCATCCACTGTTGCAGCAAAAAAATCCATCTTACCTTCCACCTTAATATCATCGCGAAGAAAAACATCTCCTTTTACCGTCGATCCTTCACAATCAATAGCTGTCCCACCTTTATTGATGAACACACCGTTGTCGCACTCAAGGTTCAATCCGATATTCGCAAAACGCAGACTCACTTCACCCTCTGCGTTAAAGCCATTATAAAGAAACACGGCTCCTTCAACCTTGAGCCCATCGCCAGAAAGAGCTGTCGCCGCAGAATCGATGAATTGTCCACTACTGCAATCGAGGTCCCCACCAATCTTCGCTCTGAGAAGACTCACTTCACCCTCCGCCTTGAAGCCATCACGTAGAAAACAATCTTTCTCAACTATTAACCCGTTCGCCTGGATCGAAGCGGTATGTGTGCCAATCAGGTACAACGATTTGATTTCCGCATTCCTGAGATTGATCTTATCCTTGAAGGAGCATTTTTCGAAGTAGAGCAGAAATGTGATTTTTGATTCTTCAACATCGAATCCTTCGTCGATGCGTACGCCTCTGACTTGGATGCCTTTATCTGACACCAAGATTGATGCTTGTGGATCCCTGCAGAGCCATGCGATGCGCGTGGCCCTGAGAACGCGAGTCGTATCCCACCACTCAGCATTATCGACACTGTCTTTTTGATCATCCCCTGTCGTGTAGTCGGCCATCGTACCATTTGTCTGTGCCCGGAAGAATTTTTGCTCAGCCTTGCTTAGGCTTCCAAACTCCTTTGTGGCAAGATCGAGGAGCTTGGCTGATTTGTCGGATGCGACCGCACTCGTGCCAATAGAACCGAGCACAATCATCCCCGCAAGAAGAAAAATGATATGAAGTTTATGAGCCATAGGTGATATGAGCGGATGACTGCATCGACGGGGCTGGTACTCAACCCCGTCGAAATCCCACTGTAATTACGTTACTCCCTCAAATAAAAAATACCAGCCCCCCCTTAAAGTGAATCAATTATCAATCACTGGCTCCCCGCCGCGCGCTGCGGCTGCGGCAACGGCTTCCGCGGAAACTTTGCATCGCGCATCGCTGCGTCGTAGGCAAACGCCGCCATGATAACCGAGGCTTGCTTCAAGTCTTCCGGCTGGGCACGATCCCACACGTCCATCGTCGAGTGGTGCGTCCGCGTATCGTATTCGATCACATCCTGGATGAACTGGAATCCGGGCAAACCGATGGCGTCGAACGAGAGATGATCCGTGCCGCCGGTATTGGAGAGCGTCAGTGTGGATGCACCGACATCTTTGAACGGTGCGAGCCACTTCCGGAAGATCGGTCGGCTTGCTTCGTTGCCCTGCATGTACACGCCGCGAACCTTACCGCTTCCATTGTCATTATTGAAGTACGAGCAGAACTTTTCCGCCTCGGGCTTGTACAGTACCGGTGCGACGCTATCAGGCATCGACGGATCTTTCTCGCCGAAATGCCGCGCGACGTACGCCTTCGAGCCGAGTAGTCCTTGTTCTTCTCCACCCCACAATCCGATGCGGATCGTGCGGCGCGGTTTCAAGTCAAGCGTCTTCAGAATGCGCATCGCTTCCATACAAACGGCCGAACCTGTTCCATCATCGGTCGCGCCGGTACCACCATGCCACGAATCGAAGTGCCCGCCGATCATGACGACTTCATCCTTCAAGTCCGTTCCGGGAATCTCGGCAATGATGTTGTAGCAAGAATCTTCCTTCGTGAACTCAACATCCAGGTCCAACTCAAGCTTTGGATGTTCACCCTTCTGCATCATGCGGACAAGTCGGTTGTAGTGCTCTGCACCGACGGCAATTTGCGGAAGAATCTTCGGGGCCTTTGGATTATATGCGCCGATGCGCCGGACAAACGGCGTATCGGGATGGACAGGCACCGTGGCTTGCTGAACGAAAACATTTCCACCATCACCGCGACTGATCGTCAGCACGCCTGCAGCGCCTTCCTTCTGGCATAACTGCCACTTGTGAAATTCAACCAGAGCTTGCGCCTTCTGATCAGGGGTCATCTCGGAGCGTTGCCGCCGGCGCGGTTCGGTCGGCTCTGCATTGGCAAGTTTTAACAATGAGGAGTCGGCTTCTCGTGTGGCTTCCGGATCGAAGTGTGCCTTGATCTCTCGAGGATCACTGAACAGAACGAATTTCCCTTTGAGTTTTCCATTGTATGTTTGGAGTGCGCTGTCGGTCTTTGCATCGAGATAAATAAGATCGCGGGTCGTCGGTCCATCCGTGCCGGGAGACCACGCCTTCGGATAGGAAATGAGCGGAAAAACCTGGTAGCCTATGACGTTGGCGGAATAGTGCTTCAGAATCCAGCCGCGTCCGAACGGTCCCCACGCTTCGAGGTGTGCGTTCTCCAGGCCCATCGATTCGAGCTTGCCGCGCGCCCAGTTGGCGGCACGTACAAACGCGGGCGAGCCGGTGAGGCGAGGACCATAGACATCGCTCAGGTAACTGAGTATCTCCATCACCTGTGAATTGTTCATCCCCTCACCTTTCATGCGTGAGATGGCGGCTGTATCAATTTTCTCTTGTGCGATCCCGAATGAAATCGCACAGAGGAGAAGGAATAAAACGTTTACAAGTTTTTTCATGATAAGGCTCCCGTTAGTGGATGATAGTGAGTCAACAATGAATTATAATCCTTCTTGTGCAATCGCGTAGGCAAGAATCGCAAGTGCGATAGCACCAAGCTCAAGCTCGCGCTCGTTCACCTTGTCGATCGTGTCATTGTCCGAGTGGTGGTAATCGAAGTAGCGCTGCCCATCCGGACGAAGACCGACTTGCGGCACGCCCTTCTTCCCAAGCTCGGAAATGTCCGCGCCGCCTGCGCCCTTCTGAATCCGGTCGGCATCGATGGGACGCAGGAGGTACGACCAGCGCGCGATTTTTTCAATCATCAATGAATCTGCCTGTACGCTAAATCCCCGTGGAGAGAAACCACCTGCATCCGTCTCGATTGCAGCGATGTGTTTCTCACCGGGACGATCCTTCGCAGCATACGCTTTACCACCCGCCAGGCCGTTTTCTTCGTTGATGAAGAGCACCGCACGGATCGTTCGCTTCGGCTTGAAGCCGAGTTCCTTCAACAGACGCAAAGCTTCAATCGACTCCGTCACGCCGGCGCCATCATCGTGCGCACCTTGTCCTTTATCCCAGCTATCAAGGTGTCCGCCGATAACAATGACTTCGTTCGGATGCTCTGTTCCGGTCAACTCACCGACAACATTTGCGGATTCCACGTCCGGCAACTTCTGACACGAGAGTTTCAATCGAACCTTCACATGATCGTCTTTCCGGATGAGACTGTCGAGTACATTCGCACCGATTGCGCTGACAGCAGCAGCCGGTACTTTGGGAATCGTATCGACATAGCGCATCGCTCCGGTGTGTGGAACATCATCGAGCCGCGAGGTCATGGAACGAACGAGTGCCGCAACTCCTGCCGCCTTTGCCGCTTCGACCGCACCCTGTCCACGCTGATCGACCGCACCACTGTAAGCTTCGAAGGTATTGAACTTCGTGCGGTCGAATGGCCGATTGAAAAAGATGATCTTCCCTTTTGCGGCATCACCCATTTTTTTCAACTCATCAAACGATTTCACTTCGACGATTTCAGCCGTGATGCCGTCTTCCGCCGTTGCGATACTTCCACCAAGTGCACAGATCGTAATCGGAATTTGCTTTGAGTCGGAAAGGATGATGGATGCTTCTTCAACCGGTCCACGAACCCAATGAGGAACCGTTACGGGTTCCAGTCGCACGTTGTCGAAGCCATTATCCTCCATTGTCTTCTTGCCCCATTGCACGGCTTTCTCGGCTTGAGGCGAGCCGCTGAGCCGGGCGCCGACACGCGTTGTGAGTTCTTTCAGGAAGTCATACGCCTTGCACGAGAGCAATCCACGTGCGATGATGTCGCGCGCTACATTCTCGTAAGGCTTTTCCTTCGTTGTGTCTGCAACCTGGCCGAGGGTGGAATGAATAGAGAAGAGGATACTACCGATCAGCACAAATGCTGTGAGCAATTTCTGCATAGAGATAAACCTCATGAAGTCGAATAATACCCCTCTTTTCACCAAGTGGCGAACTGAGAGGTCACATACTTGCTATGGAAGAATTGATTATGGGATGACGAAGTGGGAATATACGAAATAATTCGCCAACTTCAACTCGGGAAGTCGGCGGTAGGTATTCAGAGGGCCGTAGAACCGAGGAAGTTAGCTATGTGCAACCGCAGCCTGGTCTCCGCCGGAGGAAAGCGAGACGAACGTCGATTTGATCTGTTCCGCGACAGAGTTGATTCGATTTTCGATTTGCATCTTGATTCGATCCAGGGATTCCATCACGCGATCAAGAATATTTTGCTTGAGCTCAGAGCTTCGAATCCTCACACAGGATTTGTGTGGATAGCACTGATCGGGAGACGCATTGAATGACATATCGTCGTCGTCGTCAGCATCCTCACTTTCGATATGGAGCTTCAGTGAAACCGCTTTTCCACTCCTCACAACTTCAACCGGCAAATCTTTACCGTCCGAGTCCTCCATTTCCTGTCGAAGATCATCGACGTCACGAACGGAATTCTTGTTGACTTTGGTAATAACATCCCCTGCCTTGAAGCCCGCCTTCTCTGCATCGCTCTCCTTCTCCACTTCCGTCACCAACAGACCGCGACGATCAGGGACCTGGAAGTATTCGGCGAGTTGTTTGGTGAGTTCCTGAACAGTGAGGCCACCGAGACGATCGCTTGAAAAAATCTCAAAGTGCTGCGGCATCTTCGGAGAATGCGGCATCCTCGGAAGTTTTGGCAGGTGGATATCGCCATCACCAAAACCGTATGCAAACGCGCGTGGCGCCCGCTCGCGCTCAAGCGTCGCGGTAAGTGTCTTGTGCTCTTTGCTCCTGACAACTTCAATTTTCACGTCGGACTTCGGCTTCGTCCGTTGAATTGCACGGATGAGATCGTCGCTATCTTCGATCGTCCGGTCGTTCAACTTGACGATCACATCGCCTTCCTTTACTCCAGCCTTCTCAGCCGGACTATCTTCCACCACATCCTTCACGTAAGCGCCTGCATCCACCGAAAGGTTTTTTCTCTCCTTCAGTTTCGGCGTGACATCGTCGACATTAACGCCGAGATGGCCGTGCTCGCGCTGGTGATCGAAGATATACGTTCGGGTAACATGCTGGGCGCGGGAATACGAACAGGCCAGGAAGAATACGCCGACAAGGAATACGACAGATAGAATGCGGGACGTCATGGCAAACTCTCCTCACATAACATTTTGGGGAATCACTTTTCGATTTATCAGTTAGACCAGATATACGTTAAAAAGGTTGACAAGTTTACGGAAAAATCTTAAGGAACTCATACGGAATGTATTTAGCGAATCTGGTTGAGTTTTGCCGCTTCCTCGCCCCGAACAATATATTCGTGGATGATGCGAAGACCTTCGCACTGGCCGGGCCAGACGAGCTTCCGTCGCGCTTCGTCGAATGGAAGCCATATAAATTTCTCGTGTTCGGATGAAAGAATCGGACTATCGCCCGGTTGAACCTGAGCCGCAAAGACAGACATCAGGTTCAGGCTATCGTAGTTTGGATCGTAGAAGGAATTCACAAACGGCACGACCCAGAAGTGCTGCGGCACGAGACCGGTTTCTTCCTGTAACTCACGAAGCGCGGCATCGACCGCCTTTTCCTTTCCTTCGATAGAACCTGTGACGTACTGCCAGATGCCGGGATAAAGATTCTCGTCCTTCCGTCTTTTCAGGAGAAGATACATCGGTCGGTCGTCTTCGAATTTGAATACACAGACTTCGATGAGTGTACAGGCAATGTAGGACATCTTGAGAATTTTAGATTTTAGATTTTGGAATTGGGAATGGGTCGCGAACGAGCAGTCCAATATCTTTCGCGATGAGATGTTTCCACTCACCTGCTTCGAGTTCATTCAATCCGAGACTTCCGATACGAATACGAACGAGCTTCTGAACGCGATACCCGAGCGATGCGCACATGCGTCGAATTTGCCGGTTCTTTCCTTCGATAATCGTCAGTTCGTACGTTGTTCCTTCGAGCCGCCGCACAACAGCGGGTTTCAATCGTTCGCCATCGAGGAGCATCCCCTGCTCGATCGTCCGTTTGTCACCAGTCGAAAGTTTTTTCTCCAGCGTAACACGATACGTTTTTGAAACTTTTGCTCCAGGGTTCGTCAATTGCTCACCAAGCTGGGTATCGTTCGTAAGAAGTAATAGACCCGAAGTATCTTTGTCCAATCTTCCGACAGGAAATATCCACTGACCGACATCTCCCAACACATCATACACAGTTTTCCGTCCCCGCTCATCCGATCGTGTTGTGACGACGTCTTCTGGTTTGTTGAGGAGGATATAGATGTACTCCTTCTTCGTTATCACTTTTCCATTCACAGTGATCCTGACGTTTTCCGGAGTAACACGAACGGATGGGGTTCGTACAACTCGGTTCTCGACTTGTACTTCTCCTGCAAGAATGAGTCGCTCAGCCTCGGCTCGCGAGCAGTAACCGAGCTTGGAGAGTGCTCGGGCAAGACTGACTTTTCCTTTCGGCAATCGGGGAATTGTCATTTTCAACGCCAATGAATATACTCAGGAGAAGTTCCAATCACAACAAAAAACCCGACGGCACACCGTCGGGGTCTTTGTTCGGTTATGATCGAATTCCTTACGTGTTCAACAGAATCTCTTCCGGTTTGGTAAAAAGGAGATGATCGTGCAAATAATGTGTAAGCAAGAATGACAGAACGACGATGTAGTAGCACTGGTCGAACGTGAGTCCAAGAACCGGACTAAAGTAGATCAATAAAGCGATCACCCCCACTGCACCGACCGTAAGCCCGACAGTGAAGAAATAATAAGACCACGTCTTGCCGTCTTCCGACATTTTATCTATGAATTTTGTCCCGATTTCTCCTCGCTCGTGTCGCAACCGGTTGATATAATACGTAAGACCAAGATATTGGAACGAGTGCCATGTATTAAAACCCTGGAACGCTACATCCAAATTGCGGAATGCCGGGATGATGAATGCAATTCCTGCCGTGAGCGAGATGAGAAGAATCTTTGGGTAATGAGCTGTGCCAGAACGAATCTCGTACACCGTTTTCCAGACGAAAAGGATAACCGACGCAGCGAAGACAGCGGTGACAAGATAGAATATATACTCGTTCTTCAAGAACTCCGGGAAAAGGATATTATTCGAACCGATGAAAAATTCGTCGTGGATAAATTTGTATGTCGCCACAGGGTAGAGCGCCGTAAACAGTACGCCATAATCGATCATCCGGGAAGACCAGGAAAGAGCGTGGGTGGATTTTCGATTGTAACATTCGACGATAAACGCGGCTTGATGGAGGATGTGAATCGATGCCCAGAAAAAGAAAAACGTGATGAGAAGCTGGAAGTGATTCACACCGAGATAGACGACCCCGACCGGGATGAGGAGCGAGAACGAGAGTAACGCTTTATGCTTGCGTGAAAAATTTTTGTCAAGCGCAGTCCGCGTATACGTTGCGTACATGTGCGGTCCACCGATGAACAATGCGATGACACCGTTGACGAGGTTGCGGCTCGCATCCTCGTCCCACGTAAAGTGAACCCCCAGCGCTGCGATGATCTTGTTGATAAATGGGCTCGCCTCGTTGGCAAAATAATAGGTAAGAAATGGAATCGCAACAAGAGTCGCACTCAAGCTGATGAACGTGAGATCCCATGCCTTGCTGCGAAGCCAAAGCCCATCAGAAACAATGCTGGCGCGCGAATCAACTGCAAGTGAATACGTTGAGTTCATTGGCGCCTCCTGATATTTATTATGAACGGGTTTTTCATGAAGACTTGTGAGAGAAAACTTTCCCCAAAATACCCATTTTCTCCACAATTGTCAAGAAATTTTACTTGATCCCCTGATACATTTTTTCGATGAGATCTCGATATCGCTCTTCAACAATCTTGCGTTTGACTTTCATCGTCGGTGTGATCTCGCCCTGTTCGACGGTGAGTGGATGATCGAGCAGTACAAACTTGCGAACACGCTCGTAACTCGCAAGGTCTTTTTGTATGCCCGCGATTTCTTTTTCGAAAAATTGACGGATAGTTTCATTTTCAACCAAATCCTTCGTCGATGAAGAAGAGACGCGAATCTGCTTCGCGACATCGTTGAGGACGTCGAAGTCGGGTACGATGATCGCGGTGAGGAACATGCGCCCGTCCCCGATCAATACAAATTGATCGATGAGATTACTTTGGAGGAAAAGATTTTCAATATGCTGCGGTGCGATATTCTTTCCTCCCGAATTCACAAACAGGTGTTTCTTCCTGTCGGTAATAACCAGGAAGTCGTTTTCATCAAAGGTACCGATATCGCCCGTGTGCAGCCATCCTTCTTCATCGATCGCTTCGAGAGTGGCTTGTGTATCATTCCAGTAGCCTTTCATGATGTTGGGACCACGAACAAGAATCTCACCGTCATTTGCGATCTTCACTTCGACGTTGGAAATCGGTTTCCCGACAGTACCGAACTTATAATCATCCAGCCGGTTGACGCTAATGACTGGAGATGATTCGGTCATGCCATAGCCTTCAATGACCTGTATTCCCGCAGCTTCGAAGAACTCTCCCAGCTCCCGTGATAAGGCAGCGCCGCCGGAGGCGAAGAATTTAATTCGACCGCCGGTGCGCCTGCGGATCTTTTTGAAGACCAGTGCGTCCGCAAACCGGTATTGCAATAACAAGAATGGATGCGGGGCTCCGTTTTTCTGCGCACGCTTGTATCTTTTCCCGGCGCGCACTGCCCAGTGAAAGATCGCCTTCTGAAGCGCAGGCCCATCCGAAATCTGTTTGATAATTCTATTATGGATTCGCTCAAAAAAACGGGGAACAGTTGTAACGACGGTAGGTTTCACTTCGAGCAAATTATCGCGGACGGTCTCGATGCTTTCCGCATAGGCGATCGTCGCTCCGCAGGCAAGTGCAGTGTAATACCCTGCCATCCGCTCGTACGAATGGCAGAGAGGAAGGAACGAGAGCACACGATCAGTTTCGGTGAACGGGATGCACTCTGCAGAGGCACGGATGTTGCTCACGAGATTATTGTGAGTGAGCATGACTCCCTTGGGGTTCCCTGTCGTTCCACTTGTGTAGATGAGCGTCATGAGATCATCGGGATTCACTTGCCATTTTGCCTTCTCTACAAAGTCGGGATGGTCGGCAAGGAAGCGCTTGCCCATCTCCGAGACTTGTGCATACGTAAGGACGGGAAGATTCGGTTTCGCGTCATTCTCGGAAAGAAGGACAATCTTCTTGAGACCGGGAAGCTGCGGAAGAATTGAGAGCACTTTTTTGAGCTGCAACGTATTCGAAACAATCGCGTACGAACAATCTGCATTAAGCAAGATGTGTTCGATTTGTTTCGGCGTGAGTGTTGGATAGATCGAAACGTTGACGGCTCCAAGGTACATCATCGCGATGTCGGTGACAACCCACTCAGGCCTGTTCTCTGAAATGAGCGCAACCCGAGCACCGCGCTGAACTCCGAGCGCGGCAAGACCACACACAATTTGTTCCACCATTGTCCGTAGCTCGCGATACGAGATGCCGTGGTACTCACCTCTCACTTTGTGCATCAAGACGGGACGTTTCTCATCCACGAGCTTCTTCGTCAGCTTGTCGAACATTTCGACGATTGTACCGAACTCTACTATGGTTCCCATAAGGATACGAACGAGTGAGAGTCACCGAACGGCTTTAAAAACACCCGCACAAAATACGCCATGCAATTTTTAGATGCAAGGAATTCACCAAAAAACCTCAATTTTGATTGATTTTCGTATATCTAAACAGCTCTAAAACATGAAAAAGTGTGTACCTGACACCTTGGTACATATAGATGATCGCCCAAGCAAGGATAATCAGTGATTATCCTTGCTACCCATTTTTGATTGTGATCTGACGTTGGAAATACGGTAGTCATAAATTTTTTTTCATTTTTCACTTGACTTCTTACCCACAACTCCATATATTTCGAACCAATGTCGGCACGCTGAGTGTGCAATCTCGCCGACATTATTTTCCTACCTTGCGAATTATTTGTGCTAAAGAGGATTTTGGATTTTGATTATGCGTAACCCATTGAACGTCAGAGATCCCCAAAAATTCACAGAATGTCAAGAACTATGTCCATTACGGCATCAGATTCTAGACAATTTTTCATCCACTTTTAACCTATATTCATAAGGAGGATTTTCAGATGGCCAACCCTGAGATCACGATGCTCGGCGGCACCGAAGCTTCGGCATCCCAGCGACCAGAACCAGTACAGCAGCGGAGAGGATTAACGTTCCGAAGATACTTCACCAAGGTCGGCATCCATCCCTTTGACATCATCGAGTGGGAACTCCGGAGTGCTGTGATCAGCAACGAGCGAGGAGAAACAATCTTCGAACAGAAAAACGTTGAAGTGCCGAGGTCCTGGTCGATGACAGCTACAAATATAGTTGTCTCGAAATACTTTCACGGAAAGATCGGATCACCGGAACGTGAAACGAGCGTACGCCAACTTGTCGATCGCGTCGCGCACACAATGACTGAGTGGGGTCGGAAAGGCGGATACTTCGCAAGTGAAGCAGATGCGGATATCTTCTACTCCGAGCTCACCTTCTTGCTCGTCAACCAGTACATGGCATTCAACAGTCCCGTGTGGTTTAACGTTGGTATTGAAGAAAAACCACAGTGTTCGGCATGTTTCATTAATTCCGTTCAGGACACAATGGATTCCATCCTTGACCTTGCCAAGACAGAAGGTCTTTTGTTCAAATGGGGATCAGGGACAGGCTCCAATCTCTCGACTCTCCGCTCATCGAGAGAAAGTCTTTCAGGCGGCGGCACAGCATCAGGTCCCGTTTCGTTCATGCGCGGGTATGATGCGTTCGCAGGCGTGATCAAATCAGGAGGAAAAACTCGTCGTGCGGCAAAGATGGTCATCTTGAATGCTGAGCATCCGGACATCCTCGACTTCATCCGTTGCAAGTCGGAGGAAGAAAAAAAAGCATGGTCATTGATCGAGGCAGGATACGACGGCGGCTTCAACGTGCCGGGTGGCGCGTACGATTCCGTTTTCTATCAGAATGCGAATCACTCCGTGCGCGTCTCCGATGAATTCATGCGTGCCGTGGTGGATGATAAGCACTGGATTACGAAAGCCGTTCGCGATGGTCACACGATGGATACACATCGTGCGCGCAACCTCATGAAAGAAATGGCAGAGGCTGCATGGATCTGCGGCGATCCCGGAGTGCAGTTTCACTCAACGATTAATAACTGGCATACGTGCACAAACACTGCTCCGATCAATTCCTCGAACCCGTGCAGCGAATACATGTTCCTCGATGATACGGCCTGCAACCTCGCATCACTCAACTTGATGAAGTTCCGCACCGAGGACGGCGAGTTTGATATTGAATCGTTCTGCCACGCCGTCACCATCACGATCACCGCACAAGAAATCGAAGTCGATAACGCAAGTTACCCGACACAGAAAATCGCACAAAACAGTCACGAGTACCGCCCCCTTGGGCTCGGTTATGCCAATCTCGGAGCCTTGCTTATGGCGCGCGGCCTTCCCTACGACAGCCATGAAGGCCACGCCTACTCCTCGGCCATTACTGCACTCATGTGCGGTCAAGCGTACAAACAGTCGGCACTCATCGCCAGAGAGATGGGGCCTTTCAGAGGTTACCAGAAAAACCGAGAACCCATGCTCAAAGTTATGAAGATGCATGGCCTCGCCGCCGACCGAATCGAAGATCGCTATGTACCCGGTGATCTTCTTACAGCAGCGCGCAAGGTGTGGGATGACGCCTATGCAATCGGTCGGGAGTACGGCTTCCGCAATTCACAAGCAACCGTCCTTGCTCCAACCGGGACAATCGGCTTCATGATGGATTGTGACACAACAGGTGTCGAGCCGGATATCGCTCTCGTGAAATACAAAAAACTCGTCGGTGGCGGACTTCTCAAGATCGTCAACCAAACAGTTCCTCTCGCATTGAAGAAACTCGGTTACGTTGATGAGCAAATCGAACACATCCTTGCGTACATCGATAAGAACGATACCATCGAAGGCTCGCCGCACCTGAAGGAAGAGCACCTCCCGATATTTGACTGCGCATTCAAACCGGCGAAAGGCGAGCGCACAATCCACTATATGGGTCATGTCAAGATGATGGCGGCTGTTCAACCGTATATCTCCGGCGCCATCTCAAAGACCGTCAACATGCCAGCCGATGTTACGGCTGACGATATTTCCAGCACATATATCGAAGCGTGGAGACTTGGGCTGAAGGCAATCGCGATCTACCGCGACGGCTGCAAACGCACGCAACCGCTCAATACAAGCCTCGACCAGCTTACGACTAAGGCGAAACAGAAAGCGGTGCGTCGCCGCTTACCCGACGAGCGGCAGGCAATCACACATAAATTTTCGATCGCCGGGCATGAAGGCTACATCACCGTCGGCTTGTACGAAGATAATACGCCGGGTGAAATCTTCATCACCATGTCAAAGGAAGGTTCGACGATCTCCGGATTGATGGATGCTTTTGCGACTTCTGTCTCAATGGCGTTTCAGTACGGGGTTCCGCTCCGTGTGCTTGTCGAGAAATTTTCACACATGCGCTTCGAGCCGAGCGGCTTCACGAACAACAAGGACGTCCCGATTGCGAAGTCGATTCTTGATTACATTTTCCGATGGCTTGGCAAGAAGTTCCTCCCTGCGGATGAACTCCCGAAGACGATGGAAGAAAATCTCGATATGGCCGTTGCCGGTGCGTTGAAGGAGGCGAAGATCGCCACAGCACCAACCCGTGAAAACAACGAGAAGGCAGTCTACCAGGCACAAGCCGATGCCCCGCCTTGTCACTCATGCGGCAGCATCATGGTTCGCAGCGGCACATGTTACAAATGCGTGAATTGTGGAGAAACTTCAGGCTGCTCGTAACAATGAGAAGAAGGATAGAATGATAACCGGCACGTTGCACTTGAGCGGCGTGCCGATTTTTTTGTATCTTTGACCAAAAAATCTACTGCAGAAGGATCCACCATGAATTCTAGAACATCCACTATCGTTGTTATAGTCGTATGCACTGTTTTCTTCCTGACACTCGCAGGTTGTGATCTGGACTCAAGAGAATCGATCAACCTTGCCAAATCGACCTTTGAAGGAATCAGCAAAGGGGACCAGACAATTGCCAACAACTTCGATTGGACTACCTTCCGACTCGAGGGCAACGACCTCGGTCCATCGTACATGACACTGACGACGGACTATGAGAAAGCGCAATTTAAGAAAGCGCTTATCATGAGGATGGCCACATTCTACAAAACGAGGAATTGGACTCCCGCGACCGTCAGAAATTGGAAGGTCGACGCAAAAGGCGTCGAGAGCGCAATCGTGAGCGCAGAAGCACCTGGAGGAGGCAAGATCATCATGTACATGCAGAAGGTAAGCTATGAGAAGAAGATTAATCGGATTGAGCATCAGTAATACACAAGCACGTTAAGGAATCGGTTGCTATGCGATAGAGATAGTCGGAATTTCTTTTACGATCATCGTTACAACCTCGACCAACGGCCAGCGCAACAATTATCCCTTCTAAGCTTCAAGCCTGTCATATATTTTCCTATCGTTTTACTTCACGAAGAATAGAAAAAGGGCAATTCTGTGAAGTATGAGCATAATTCTTCTCGAAATCCTGAAAACGATTCCTCACGAAAGAAAGCTCTCTCAGCCGAGCATTGAAAAAGGGCGGGTTTTTCCGTCATGGGCTTGAATATGACGCATGACTGTAGTACATTTTTAGTGTACCAAGCGCGATACCACCATATCTAAAAAGTCCTGAGAATGAAGAACATTGTTTGGGCTCTTGCGCTGGCATGTATGATCCTTTCGCTCTCATGCACTACCGCCCTCCTGATGGACGCAACAGCATTGAGAGAAGAACTGGGCCTGGTGAAGATGCCGACGCAGGACGATTACCCCGATGCCGATGGTGTGGTTCTTCTTGATCGCCAGGATGTGGAAATGGAGATCGACGGCAACAACGATCTCTATACCTTCAACAAAGTCCACAAGATTCAAAAGCTCTTCAAGAACCTCGACGCACATGCCTCCGTCCAAATTAATTTATACGATGGCGAAGCTCTTACCGACATCCAAGCCAGGACGATCAAGCCTGACGGCTCCAACATCATTTTGAGGGACCACGACTTCTACACAATCAGCGGCGAAGGAAAAGGGTCCGTTCTCTATTCGGACGTCCGCAAGATCCGTTTCACATTTCCCTCGGTTGAAAAAGGCTGTATCGTCGAGTATCGGTACACGAAGAAGACTCAGCGCGGGTTCTGGTACGATACGTGGTACATCCAGAATTACCTCCCGACACTCCGCAACGAATACGTTCTCACAGTCCCGATTGTCTTGATGGATAAGCAGTGGGGGCTGGGCTGGACATGGCGGTACAAGAGCTACAATTACCCCGACCTGCCCCAGCCAGTGCAATCACCGGTCAAGAACGAACGGGTGTTGGAAAAACTCTCGAAGCGGGACAAGGTTTCATTCACCTGGTCGTTGAAAGATATTCCGGCGTTCGAAGAAGAAGTGAATATGCCTCCGCACTCTCTTCACATGGCCTACGTGAGGTTCTCGCTCTCGGAATGGGCGAACTGGGATAACATCGCCGCATGGTACTACAACCGTGTCTTCGACCCGCAGCTCATCATCACCGATCAGATCAAGACACTCGCTGAGAGACTGACGGGGGGAAGTATTTCGGAATCGGAAAAGATCCAGAACATCTACAAGTATATCCAGGGAGTTCGGTACGTTGCCATTGAGCTTGGCGCGGGATCTCTCCAGCCCACCGTTCCACAACTTGTGCTCATGCGACAATACGGGGATTGCAAGGACAAGGCCATCCTTCTCATCAGTCTGCTGAGAAGTGTCGGCGTGACGGCAAAGCCAATCCTTGTCCTGACAGCATCGGAAGGAGTGCTCGATCCGGAATTTCCTACATGGAATTTCAACCACATGATCGTCAAGGCGGAAGGACGTGATCACCACACCTACTGGATCGATCCAACGGTGAACTACTGCGGTCTGGGCGAGCTGCCATGGCAAGACGAAGGAATCGACGTCCTTGTCCTTAACGAAAACGGCACTGCCTCGATCGAACACACGCCGAATGCATCCTGCGATCAGAACGTTACAACAATCGAGGTCGCAGTAAACGTCGACCCGCTGCACGAGACGACATTCAAAGTGAAAATGACCTACAAGGGAGAGAAGAACTTTCGAAGCCGCGCACTGTTCAGTGACTACACTGAGAAGGAACTCCGAGACTACTGCAAGGAATTGATCGTCGATGACTACTTGAACGCCACGGTCAAGTCCTGTTCCTTCAGCAATTTCGATTCGCTCTCGTGTGATCTGACGCTGTCCTTCGACTTTACAGTACCGGATGCTTTGCGCAAACAAGGCGATCTCTACTTTCTCAGCATCGATCCCTTCAAGCTCTTTACCGACATGAGCTGGCTTGCGAAGGAAAAGCGCATCTATCCAATTGATCTGGAGTATCCTTTCACGGTAAAGAAGCGAATCGCAGTCAACTACCCACAGGAGAACTTCATGGTCAGGAATATTCCTGAGAAGATTCAGCTCTCGAACGACGACATGGTGTACAAGAACGACTTCTCCTCCGGCGGCGATCACCAACTCATCGAAGAAGAATCGTTTTCGGTTCGCCAACCGTATATCCCTGCTCAGAAATATGCCGAGGTGCGCAAACTCTTCGAAACTGTCAAAAGCAGGTCAACGGAAAAACTGATTTTTACTTCCCGGAACTGAGCTTCTCCGAATCATTCGTTTTTCTTCCTTCTCCCGCCAGAGTGTCTCAAGCCGATGACGATCAGGAGGTTGACGAGTGGTACCAAACCGATCGGGCAGTTGACATTTCCGTCGAAAAAGTCTATACTACCAGCGCTGATGAAATACGGGAGATCACTCGCACTGTTTTTTCTTTGCTCGCTCCTCGCGATCGTGCTGAGTTTTGTTATTCTCTCACACCTCTTCCCGCTTCCTCCGTCGAAACCGTACTCAATGGTGATCTATGATCGGCATGGTAAACTGCTCACCGCATACCTTGCGATAGACAACATCTGGCGATTGAGAACGTCCCCGAATGAGATTCCCGAAAAGCTACGAAGAATCCTTATCAAGAAGGAAGACAAGTATTTCTACTATCATCCCGGCGTCAATCCATTTTCCGTCGCACGGGCGCTTGCTCGGAACATCATTCGCGGCAAGAGAGTATCCGGCGCGTCGACCATTACAATGCAGGTTGCCCGGATGCTGGAACCCAAGGAGCGAACATATTTCAATAAGCTCGTGGAGATCTTTCGCGCATTTCAGCTCGAGTGCAAATATTCAAAGAATGAAATTCTGGAAATGTATCTCTCGATGGTTCCTCTCGGAGGAAATGTTGAAGGGCTGAAGTCGGCTTCGCTTCTGTACTACCAAACTCCACTTGAGCGATTGAACATCGCCCAACTCTTTGACCTCATCCTTATCCCCAACGATCCAAACGACTTACGGCCCGATCGAAATGCTGCGAGACTCTATGAAGAACGCCTCCATCGAGCACGTCCTTTTATTCTGACCGGAATTTTTACCCGACAGGATTCGGCGATCATCGCGCAGACATCGGCACAAGCCAACAGAAGAACACTACCGATTGCAGCACCACACTATTGCCTGCGTCTCAAAGAGAAATTTCCGAAAGAACACGAGATTCATGGCTCACTTGATTTACGGGTACAACGAACGGTCGAAGCCCTGCTTTCGAACAACTTGCGAGAATGGAAATTCCACGGCGTGCAGAATAGCGCCGCGCTTGTCATCAGCAATCGAACCGAAGAAATTATCGCGTATGTCGGTTCGGAAAACTTCGACGATGTGAGTGCCCGCGGTCAGGTCGATGCCGTCAAAGCGCTTCGCTCGCCCGGCTCGACGCTGAAGCCCTTCCTCGTCGCGATGCAAATGGACAACGGCGTGCTAACACCGAAGACACGTCTCCTCGATGTCCCTTATGATGCCGAAGGATTCACCGCAGAGAATTATGACGGCAAATACTCCGGGCTTGTGTACCTCGACGAAGCGCTCCGGCGATCTCTCAACGTGCCGATGGTTCGGCTGCTTCGCGAGACCGGTGTGCAGCCATTTCTTGCATTCATCTCGAATGCCGGATTCAATGCTCTCCAGCAGCAAAAGGAAAAGCTCGGCCTCAGCGTAATTCTCGGAGGATGTGGAGTAACGTTGGAGGAGTTGACCGCAGCGTACACATCCTTTCCATCAAGCGGGAACTTTATCGAGCCGAGTTTTATGAAGCGATCGTCGACCGACACGCTCCGCCTGAAACAAGTCTTCAGTCCATCTGCAGCGTACATGGTGACCGATATCCTTTCCGGACTCGATCGCCCGGACTTGCCGAACAACTTCGAGTCGTCACTGAATCTCCCCAAAGTTGCATTCAAAACCGGCACGAGTTATGGACGACGCGACGCATGGGCGATCGGCTATTCGTCGGAGTATACGGTCGGCGTGTGGGTTGGCAATGTCACGCACCGCGGCAATCCAAACGTCACCGGCGGGAAAGCTGCCGCTCCCCTGCTGATCGACATTTTCAACTCGATCTCCACAGGAAATCAGAAATCGATTCTTCCTCAGCCAGGCGATGTACTGATTCGTGAGGTGTGTGCCAATAGCGGACTCGTTCCTACAGAACGATGTATCCATGTCATCGACGATTATTATTCAGTAAGACACACACTCAACCGCTTTTGCGACATCGACCGGGGGTACACGGTTTCACGAGACGGGAAGGTGCAGTACTGTCCCTCGTGCCTCGGAGGACATGAGTACAAGATCGTCACGCTTCAAGAGTATCCACCGGAGTTGTTCAACTTTTGGAATGCGATCGGCAGGAGCTACCACTCCGCGCCGCCGCATAACGTACAATGTACCCGCGTCTTTGCAGGACAAGGTCCGAAGATTATGAGCCCATCGCAGGACATGACGTATTTCCTCGTCTCATCAGAACAAAAAATTTGTTTGCAAGCAAACTCAGGGCTCGACGTACATGAGCACATCTGGTACCTTGACGATCGTTTCCTCACACGCGAGAAGGCAAACCAAAAGCTTCTCATCCCGATCGACAAGGGCGAGCACAAAATTACTTGCATGGATGAGAAGGGAAGGACGTCATCTGTAAAAATCAACATTAACTATGCCTTGTAACGCTTTAACCATTTCTTACTGCTGGAAGGAAAATCATTCATGGTAGATCGTCATTTGCTCATCATTACCATCATGCTCGCTGCGCTTGTGTTCTTATCTTCCTGCGGCAAACGGGAAGCCGACACACTGCAAATTAGCTCTTCCCTTCCCACCGGCACGATCCGGACCGACACGGTTATTGTACTGAAATTCTCGCGTGCCGTTGTCAAGCAGGATTCTGTGAACCTCTGGACGGAGACGCCGTTCATCGAGTTCACTCCTCCAATCCCGGGCAAGTTCTCCTGGCAGGATTCGTCGACACTCTTGTTCAGTCCGGATGAAGGTTTCCCTGGCGATGCGAAGATCAGGGGAAAGATCAATACGACGCTGCTGCAAACGATGTCCGGGGCAAAGTCGTTTACCGGGCAGGATGAATTCATGTTTTCGACGGAAAGCTTCTACATGAAAACCGTGGAGTTCTTTTACGATCGTCTGGGCGAGAAACGAAAGATCGGCATCAGGGGCAACGTAGAGTTCACGTACGCTGTCAATCCCACCGATGTCGGGAAGTTCATCAAAGTAACGATCGATAACCAGCTGCAGACGATTACGACAGTATCATCGCAAGCAGATCGAGTCATCCCGATTGAGATCGGCACTGTGGATCAGACCGAAAAGGCGAAAGTCATCAAAGTCGATTTCGATGCGCAGCTTACATCCACCCAGACGAACACGCGCATCCGCACCGATCGTCCCTTCGAGTTCAAGCTTCCGGGCATCGAAGAATTGAAGATCTATGGACACGACTTCGGCCTCGACGGCGCGAACGGATGGATCACCATCAAAACGTCGCAGGAGATTGATTCGGCTTCGGCACGACAATTCATCGTGCTGCAACCCTCGCGCAACTACACGCTCGAAGGCGACCGGCAAAGTTTGACACTGCGCGGCAAGTTTGAGCCGGGCATGTCGTTCCATCTTCTCATCAAGAAAGGACTCGAGAGCGTCCTCCAGGCAAAAACGCAGAACGATTACGAAGCCGATATTATCATCGGTAATATCAAGCCATCGTTCCGCTTTGCCTCTTCGTCGGGGCAATACATGCTCTTAGCCGGACAGAAGAAACTCGAGCTGAAAAGCGTCAACCTCAACAAGATTTCCGTCCGCGTGAGTCAAATCTTCCAGAACAATCTCGTCTTCTTCCTTGAGAGTGGACGCCACTACGACTATTCATACGAGTATAATGATGAAGGAGGAGATGAGGGAGAAGGCTATAGCCACGGGTACACACGCAAGTTTCGTTACTCCGTTGGTAACTTCGGCCGCCAGTTGAGTTATGATTCAATCCCGGTAAAGAACGTTGCCAACCAGGAAGCCGCGACGCTTCTGGATATGTCTACGTACATCAGAACGGATTACAAAGGTTTCTTCGTAGTGGAGATCGCAAGCCCGGCGGAACCGTGGCGCTCCACCGCAAAGCTTGTTTCGATGTCGAACATCGGCCTGATCGTAAAGCAGAGCAGTGACGAGCTTCTTGTCTTCGCTACGAGCCTGGAGACAACCGAGCCGCTCTCCGGCGTCACGATCAATCTGATATCAACGAACAACCAGATTATTGCCGCCGGCAAATCAGACGGCGACGGCGTCGTTCGCTTCAGTCATTGGCAGGAAGTACAGAATGATTTCGATCTCAAACTCGTAACTGCCGAGCAAGGAAACGACTTCAACTTCATCAACTTGGAAGACTATCGCCTTGAGACATCTCGCTTCGATGCTTCCGGCAAACATGATTCGCCCAACATGTACGATTCCTTCCTCTACGGCGATCGCAACATCTATCGGCCGGGCGAGAAGATGTACATTTCCGGTATTATTCGGAATCTCTCGAATCCGCTTCCGGCAGGAATGCCTGTGAAGGTGAAGATCATGAATCCGCGCGGCACTGTTGTAAACGAATTACAGCACACGCTGAACGAACAAGGCTCCTTCGAGACAAGCTATCAAACACTTTCGTCAGCACAAACGGGATCGTATCAAATTACACTCTACACGGGCAATGATCTCTATTTGACGAGTAACAGCGTGAGCGTCGAAGACTTCGTTCCCGATCGGTTGAAGGTCAATCTCAAGCCATCGCAGGCAACTGCAAAGCCCGGCGAGAAGCTGACGTATCATCTGCTCGCACTCAACTTCTTCGGGCCGCCGGCAGCCAATCGTCATTACGAGTTCGAAGGATCGTTCAACATCATACCATACGTGTCGAAGAGTTTTTCGAATTTCCGTTTCAGTGATGAAGGCGCGAAGAACTATTCCGGCACGCCCTACCTCGTGAACGGAAAGACAGATGCAGAAGGAACAGCCACGATCGAGTTTCCGCTACCCGAGGATCTGACTTCTTCAGGACTTCTTCGAGCACGCGGCCGTGTGGCGGTCTTCGACGAGTCAGGACGTCCAGTGTACCAGCTCGCACAGACGACCATCTATCCGAAAGACTACTTCATCGGCATCAAGACCGAGAACGACTACTACATCAGTCCGAACTCCACACGAAAGCTCGAGCTGATTGCCGTTGATCCATCGGACAAGCCAATCATCGGATTCAAGGCGAAGGTCGATATCATCCGCTACGAGTGGCACTCTATCCTGCGCCGGCATGGGAACGATAATACGCTGCGCTACGTCTCCGAACGACAGGAGATGACGGAGAAGAGCGAAGTTGTAACACTCGGCGCGCAGCCGCTTGCGTATACCTATAGCGTTCCGCGCTCGGGTGAATATGTGGTTCGTGTATCGAAAGTTGACGACAGCGGATACAATCAATTCTTTTTCTATGCCTACAGTTGGGGAACGTCCGATATTACCTCTTTCCAGGTCGATCCGGAAGCGCGCGTGCAGATTGTCTTCGACGATTCTGTCTATGCACCCGGGAGAACGGCGAAGATTCTTTTCCAAACTCCATTCAGCGGAAAAATGCTTGTGACAGTCGAGCGGAACCAAGTCTACAGTTATCGCTACGTGGACGTTGTGAACAATTCCGCCTCGATGGATATTCCCGTCGAAGAGAGATTCCTGCCGAATGTGTATGTCACTGCGGTGCTCTTCAGGAAGATCAACGATTTGAACATACCGCTCCTGGCAGGTCATGGCATCGCACCGTTAGTTGTCGAGAAGCCATCCAACAAGATCGGGGTGAACATCAGTGCGCCCGAGAAGATCCGACCGAAGACGAAGCAGGTCGTGACCGTAAATGTTGGACAAGAGCAGAATGTCTTCGTGACGCTCGCAGCAGTTGATGAAGGAATTTGCCAGGTGAAGAATTTCCGAACACCGGATCCGTATGGTTACTTCTACCAGAAGAAAGCGCTTGAGACGGAAACGTTCGATTTCTTCAAGCACCTGTTGCCGGAACCGGCGAAGAGCAGCACGGGCGGAAGCGATGAAGCTATCGCGAAACGCACGAATCCGCTCGGTGTGCAGCGCTTCAAGCCGCTTGCGATCTGGTCAGGTATTCTGAAGTCGGATGCGAACGGCAATGCAAATGTCACGCTCGACGTGCCGGAATTTAACGGCGAGCTTCGCCTGATGGCGCTTGCTTATAAGGGTGATCGCTTTGGGTCGTCACAGCGCGGGATGAAAGTTGCCGATCCGATCGTCATCACCCCCGCTCTTCCACGGTTCCTGAGTCCGAACGACACGATCACGATGCCGATCACCGCTTTCAACACGACGGACAAACCGACGAAGCTCTCGTTCGACATTGAAACGGAGGGCGGAGTTGTCGCGCTCGCAAAGACGGCATCACTTGAGGTCGGTGCGAATCAGGAACGTTACGCTGCCGTCTCTCTTGCTTCGACGAACCAGATTGGGAAAGCGATTGTGAAAGTGAAGACGAATGCGTTTGGTGAGAATCTGGAATCGATCACTGAGCTGCCGATCCGTCCTACCTCACCTTTCCAGGCTGAAGCCATCAGCGACTTCATCGACGCGGGCAATTCCGTTTCACACGACGTCACCAATGCCTACCTGAACTTTGGACGGAAAGCGTATATCACGCTGAGTCCCTATCCGGTTGCAAACTTCGCCAAGGAGTTGAAGTATCTCGTCGGTTACCCGCACGGATGTCTGGAACAAACGACGTCGAAAGCATTCCCGCAAATTTACTTGCGGGATATTGCAGCAATCCTCGATCCAACCATCCTGAACTCCGGCAGTCCAACGTATTTCGTGAACGAAGCAATCATGAAAGTTACGTCGATGCAGATGCCGGATGGAGGGTTTTCCTACTGGCCCGGCGGCGATTATGCGAACGGCTGGTCGACCGTCTACGCAACACACTTTTTGCTGGAGGCAAAGAAAGCCGGTTACGCAGTTTCGGAAGGAGTTCTCAAGTCGGCGCTGAACGCGATAACGACAATCGCACGGAGCAAAAAAACAGTCGACTACTATTACTACGGTCCCGGACAAAAGGTAACGGTCAAACGCATCGCTGATAAGACGTCGATCTATGCGCTCTACGTGCTCGCGCTTGCCGGCCAGCCGGAGAAGGCGCTGATGAATTTCTACAGGAGCGAGCGTGGACTCCTGACGACGGACACGCAGGTACTTCTCTCCGGGGCATTCGCCCTCAGCGGCGATCGAAAAACTTCGCTCGAGCTCCTGCCGCCGCAGTTCGTCACCGAAGAATCTCTTCGGGAATCGGGCAACACGTTCGATTCTCCCATTCGTGCCAACGCCATCATTCTCAACGTGCTGCTCGAAACCGACTACGACAACGCCAACATCCCGCTCTACATGGAATACCTATCGAAGACATACCACAGCTATCGCTGGTACAGCACGCAGGATAATGCATTTACGCTGCTCGCATTCGGGAAGGCGGCGCGGCGTGCCTCGAATGCGAAGGTTGAAGGAACGATACAGGTCGGATCGAAAGAGTATGCGTATAAAGGCGGTAACCAGAAGATCGACATCGATCCATTCGGGAAAAAAGTGACAATCTCGATGACGGGGGACGGACGGGTATACTACTCGCTCGTGACGGAAGGAATTCGAACTGACGGCAAGATCAAAGTCGAAGACAGGAATCTGAAGATTCGCCGGGAGTTTTTCACACGAACAGGTCAGCCCGCCAACCTCAGCACGATGAAGCAAAATGATCTCATCATCGTCAAGCTCTCACTCACATCGAGTGTGAATGAGATCAGCAATGTTGCGATCACCGATCTCCTTCCAGCCGGATTCGAGATTGAAAACCCAAGGCTCACCGAGCAAACAAACTATTCCTTCATTAAGAATCCCACCTTGCCGATGTACATGGACATTCGTGACGATAGGATCAATCTCTACACGAACTTCTATTCCGCCAATCAGATACAGTCGTTTTATTACATGGTTCGTGCCGTCACTGCCGGCGAGTTCAACTACGCGCCCGTCGCTGCCGAAGCGATGTACAATGCGGATTACTACTCGGCGAGCGGAGGAGAAAAGGTGACGGTGATACGATGATGCGTGATGCCGGATGTACCTGCCCGACTGGGAGGGAGTTCCCACTCCCGACCATTAGCGACAAGCCGGTCGGGAGCGAAGCTCCCTCCCAGACATTGCTGCCCGACCATTAGCGCGGGGAGATGGAGGGTCGGTAGCACAGCTACCCCTCAGACGAAGGTGAGGGTTTTATTCCCACTCAATCGTGCTCGGCGGCTTCGAACTGATATCGTAGACCACGCGGTTCACGCCGCGGACCTCGTTCACGATCCTGCTCGACGTTCTCGCAAGCAGCTCGTGCGGAAGCTGCGCCCAATCGGCAGTCATGCCATCGAGACTCCGGACAGCGCGGAGCGCGACGACATTGTCATACGTACGCTGGTCTCCCATTACCCCAACTGTCTGTACAGGCAACAGCACGGCGAACGCCTGCCAGAGCGATTCGTACAATCCTGCCTTCCGGATTTCTTCAGTGAATATTTCGTCTGCCTCACGGACGATCCGAAGTTTTTCCTTGGTGATGTCGCTCATGATGCGCACGGCAAGTCCGGGACCGGGGAACGGGTGCCTCGTGATGAACTCTTCCGGCAATCCCAGCTCTCGTCCCACTGCACGCACTTCATCCTTAAACAACTCGCGGAACGGCTCGATGAGCTTGAAATTCATCTTCTCCGGCAATCCTCCGACGTTGTGATGTGTCTTGATGGTGTGCGAGGGTCCTTTCGATGAGGCAGACTCGATGACGTCGGGATAGAGCGTGCCTTGCGCGAGAAACTTCACGGTACTCATTTTTTTAGCTTCCTGTTCGAAGATGTCGATGAAGGCTTTACCGATAATCTTCCGCTTCTGCTCAGGATCGATAATATCTTTCAGCCGGTCGAGAAAGAGATCGCTTGCATCGACATGGTCTAAGTTGAAGTGATATGAATCGCGATAAAGCCTCACAACCTTCTCGCTCTCATCCTTCCGCATCAAGCCGTTGTTGATATGGATGCAAAACAGCCGATCATCGATGGCTTTGTGAAGAAGCACGGCAAGGACGGATGAATCGACGCCGCCACTGAGTGCACAGATAACGTTATTGCTGCCAACCGCCGTTCGGATTTCCTCGACCTTCTCATCGATGATGGACCCGGCATTCCATTCTCCCCGACAACCGCAGATCGTGAAGACGAAGTTGCGAAGGATTTCCTTTCCTTGTACCGTATGCACGACTTCGGGATGGAATTGCACGCCGTAAATTTTCTTTTCGACATTGCGAATGGCACAGATGGGTGAGTTGTTCGTGTGCGCAATCGGCTCGAAACCCCTGGGAAGTTTGGTGAGTGCATCACCGTGACTCATCCACACGGGAATTGTCATTCGTCCTTCCTTCATCGGGCCATTCAATCCGGCAAAGAGGTCCGAGGTATTATCGATCAGCACTTCGGCAAAGCCGTACTCATGCCTGGCAGACGTATCGACCTGTCCACCGAGCTGGTACGCGATCATTTGAAGACCATAACAGATTCCGAGTATCGGAATTCCAAGACTGAATAGCTCCTGCGACGAGTGCGGGGCATCCGGGGCGTAAACGCTCGACGGTCCGCCGGACAGAACAATTCCTTTCGGCTTCAACTTACGAATCTTTTCAATCGACAGATTGAAGGGATGAATCTCAGAATAGACTCCAAGTTCTCTCACACGGCGGGCAATGAGCTGCGTGTACTGAGAGCCAAAATCGAGGACGAGGATGAGTTCGCTGTGCTGCATGCGTGCGGTTATTGGTTAACGGTTATCAGTTACTGGTTGGAGGAAACTGAAACAAAATACAAAAAAACGGAAGGAGTTGCCAGACAAGGAGGAGCCGGTCTTGATGTTCGAGGCGGCCCGGGTTGTTAACGTATCCCCTCGACGACTACTTCATCAACGACCAAAGCGTAAACGTTTCGGGAAAACCTTTCATGATGACGCTCTCGTGCCGCTCCCACTTGAATTCGCGTTTGTGGCGTACCTTCCCGCTGTTCTACGACGTGAGCGAAGCGAACGTCTGCTTGCAGGACAACAGGGAAATCTGTTCTTCCCGCGCCCGTTCTGTCGAACAGTTTTTGAGTGAAGCGATGCGAGCAGCAAAACCAGCAGTGAAGAGTGTAAATATAATTGGGATATTCTTCGACAGCACGTACAGGCAATCGGCGAGGCGGAGTGTGTTCATGTCAAGAAGTCCTCATTGTTTTCTTGTCCCCCTTCGTTAAGGGGGACGACCACCGACGTGTCGGCGGTCAGGGGGTGCATGATCAAAGCTTGACCTCCCCCGTCCCGCTTCTTCGAATCGTGACGACCCCTCCTTAACAAAGGAGGGGAAAAGGCTGCTTCATCGCCGAGGGAGAGGGTGTTCATGGTAGTCGCATGAAATTATGGGTGATGTTTTTTCATCTTCCCCTCTTAGGGGAAGATTACAGATGGGGTCTCGCACTTTTCAACGAGACCTCACCTCCCATCCTCTCCTAATAGTGTACAGACCGGGGACATGGGTAACACTTGTTCGGAGACATGGTAAACACTTATTTGGACATGATCAACAATCAAACGGAGGTTGCTCATGCCCTGGAAAGCAGTGTCTGCCATGTCGTTACGTGTAGAGTTTGTTCATT
>JACOSY010000037.1 GCA_016178595.1 Ignavibacteria bacterium | reverse complement strand
CAACCCCTGAGCCCGATAGACGGCAATATGATCTCTTTCATCAAGAGACAGTTGATGATACTGTGGTATAGGTGCCATACTCCAAGAATAACAAATTCTCTCCTGGAGTGTTGCACTTCCTTGTAGAACTCATGATTTTGGAATTTAGATTGAGAAATAGTAAAGTGAATAGACCTGTACTCAAACAATGGGAGGAAAGAATAAAATGAAAACTACACACAAGATTATTATCGGCGACTCGCGCCAGATGGATGATGTTCTAGATGAAAGCGTTCATCTCGTTGTGACTTCTCCACCGTATTGGCAGTTGAAGGATTACGGCCATCAGGATCAGATTGGTTTTAACGATACTTACGAAGATTACATCAATAATTTGAATCTTGTCTGGAATGAATGCTTTCGAGTCTTGCATCCGGGCTGCCGACTATGCATAAATATTGGGGACCAGTTCGCTCGTTCAGTTTATTACGGACGATACAAGGTCATTCCCATTCGGACAGAGATTATCAAGTTCTGTGAGATAATTGGGTTTGACTACATGGGTGCCATCATTTGGCAAAAGGTCACTACCACCAATACGACCGGTGGGGCAACGGTGATGGGATCGTTTCCGTTTCCTCGAAACGGCATCATAAAAATCGATTACGAATTTATCTTGATCTTCAAGAAGCTTGGTGAACCACCCAGACCATCCAAGGAAGCAAAGGAACTTTCTAAGTTAACCACTTCAGAATGGAATGAGTACTTCACAGGCCACTGGAATTTTGGTGGTGAGCGCCAGGATAAGCACTTAGCCATGTTCCCCGAAGAACTCCCAAAACGGCTGATTCGAATGTTCACCTTCGTTGAAGACTCTGTCCTGGACCCATTTTTAGGGAGCGGCACAACTTCATTGGCAGCGAAAAACCTCGCACGCAATTCGGTAGGTTACGAGATCAACGCCGAATTTCTTCCTCACATTCAAGAGAAGTTGGGGATCACTCCTCTCGGACTTACGACCGATCAAGCAACATTTGAAATCAGAGTTAGGAATCAGGAGTCTAAGGATTTTTCATCAAAGATCAACGAGTTGCCATACATTTTCAGAGACAAGGTTCGGTTCGATAAGAAAGTCGACCCAAAAAAACTTCAGTTTGGCTCGAAGATAGATGGGAGTCAGACGAGGCGCGAGAATTATTTCACTGTTAAGAAGATTATTTCACCTGAAGTGGTAGAACTAGGCAATGGCCTTCTTGTCAGACTGCTCGGCGTAAAAGCAATACCCGGTCGCGAGGAAGAAGCGACGCGATTTCTTCAAGAATCTACAAAGGGCCAGCGTGTCTTCCTGAAATTCGATAACATTAAATACGACGACGAGGGCAGACCGTTGGTCTACCTTTACTTGAAGAACAAGACCTTCCTTAACGCACATCTTGTCAAGCAGGGTTTGGCGCTTGCCGACGATTCAAACGAACATCGGCTTAAGGATAGATTCAAGACCTTGTCGTTGGAAAGAACACAGTCAAAATAGTCAGGAGATGAGCTTGTCAAAGGAATGGATTCTAAATAGCGCAATGAATCGTTGGCAGTTGAACTTCAAACGAAACGTGGGGGCTGTGTCTGAAGAAATCAGAAAGTACTCGCCCAAGAAAGTTGAAGACTGGAGGAGTTATTATTTCACTAATGTCTATCCGGAAGACCATTTGGAAGAACTTGGTCGACGATTATATACAAAAGTTTCAGAAGTGCTAACAAAGGAAATTGAAGAGATAATTCCTGAAGACTGCGTAAACTATATCAAAGAGGTTGTTATCGAGAGAACTTTTGATGGTTATACTACTGAAATTCAAACCGTCTACGGTCAATTGCAGGAAGCACTTGGCGTTGAAATACATCCAGCCACTGATGAATGGGACCGTCTCTTCAATGTCGACTTCTACATCAAGATTAAAGACAAGTACATCGGCCTTCAAATAAAACCTGTAGGCTTTGCCTATATCACCCAAATTATTAAGGAACAAGAAATCCAAGCACAAACGCACAAGGAATTCTCGAAGAAGTTTGGCGGACCAGTCTTCTATGTATATTCAATCAAGGAAGGTACTCAGAAACGAATATATAATCCAGAGGTCATCGATGAAATCAAAAAGCAGATTGACTTCTATAAGAACCATTGAATCATGAAAAGCCCAGGCAATACGCTCCGCTTCTCAACCAAAGCAATCCACGCCGGACAAAAACCTGACCCGCTCAGCGGTGCGGTGATGACGCCGGTCTATCTCACCTCCACGTACGTGCAGGACGAGCTCGGCAAGAACAAAGGCTACGAGTACTCGCGCGTCAACAACCCGACGCGCGATGCGCTCGAAGCCAACATCGCCGCGCTCGAGAACGGCAGGCACGGCATGGCGTTCGGCTCGGGCATGGCGGCAATCGATGCGATCTTCCGGCTGCTCAAGCCAGGCGATCATGTCATCGTCTCCGACAACGTCTACGGCGGAACGTACCGCATCGGTAAATTCGTGTTGGAGGATTACGGCCTCCAATTCGACTTCGTCAACACGACGAAGCTCGATCTCGTGAAAAAGTCGATCAAGAAAAATACCCGCATGCTCTTCATCGAGACGCCGACGAATCCCACGATGGAAATTACCGATCTTTCGGCAATTGCAAGACTGGCCAAGCAGCGGAAGCTTATTACCATCTGCGACAACACGTTCGCGACACCGTACCTGCAGCGTCCGATCGAACACGGCATCGACGTCGTCGTCCACAGCCTGACGAAATACCTCAACGGCCACAGCGACATGCTCGGAGGCATCGTCGTGACAAACAATGAAAAGGCGACCGAGCGATTGCGTTTCCTTCAAAAAGCGACAGGAGGAATCCTGAGTCCGTTCGATGCGTGGCTCTGTCTCCGCGGCACAAAAACACTCGCTGTCCGCATGGAACGGCACGGCACGAGCGCGATGCACATCGCACAATGGCTCACGCAACAGGAGAAAATCCATAAAGTTCACTATCCCGGGCTGTCGACGCACCCGCAGTACAAGCTCGCAAGGAGGCAGATGAAGAATTTCGGCGGGATGATCTCGTTCGATCTCGGCAGCCTTGCTGCAGCAAGAAAGTTCCTGAAGCGCGTGCGCCTCTGTGCATTGGCGGAAAGTCTCGGAGGCGTCGAAACGCTCATCTCCCACCCCGTGACCATGACGCACGCCTCCATTCCGGCAGCCCAGCGGCGGAAGATCGGCGTTACGGACGGGCTTGTCCGAATCTCCGTCGGGCTGGAAGATGTCGACGATATTATCGATGACCTCGAGCAAGCGCTTCGCGGACGATGAGTGGATTTTTCGGTAGCGTCTCAAGTTGGAACTGTATAAGACGATCCGGGCACTCTGACCTCACCTGCATAAAAACTCCAGTTTCCAATGCTGTGCTATTCCCAGAGGCTGCCTGAAACGCACGGAATTTGTTTCACGCCAAGACGCAAAGATCGCAAAGGACTACGTTACAAGAATGATCTTAAAACAACTTTGCGCCTTAGCGCCTTTGCGAGAGACTTTTTGGACAACCTACTAGAGGTGAGGTTTGGCGTATAGTTCTATTTTTTCATTCACTGAACAATTGTCTGAAAATAACCCACTACTATTTTTCTCTTCCTGTTGCGAGATATTGAATTTTTTCTTACATTGAACAGCATTGCACATCGAGTCATATTTTGCTTGCCGATTTCCATGATATCGCCTGAGACGGATACGTTAAACGTCTCTGCCTTTCTTAGGAGTACGACAGCAGCATGAAGATCAGTGACATCCTCGAGGAAAAAGTTGTCCTAACGAATCTCCTCGGGCAATCAAAGGACGAGATCATCGACGCACTGGTGACCCTGATCAGTCAATCGCCGAAGGTTCTCGACAAGGAGCGGGTTCGCGCGGCAATCTTCGAGCGAGAGAAGATCATGTCGACGGGCGTTGGCAACGGCTTTGCCATTCCCCACGGCAAGACCGATGCAGTGGTCGATACCGTTGCAGCCTTTGCCGTGACCGCAGAGCCGATCGACTACCAGTCCCTCGATGAAAAGCCGGTCCGCCTGATCTTCCTCCTGGTCGGCAAGGACAACATGGTTGGCCCGCATATCAAGCTTTTAAGTCGCATCTCGCGGCTCATGAACAAAGAAGAATTTCGCAGCAGGCTTCTCGCGGCACAGTCGCCGCGCGAAGTTATGGATACATTCAGACAGGAAGAAGCAAGTTACTCCGAAATGTAGTACAATCCTTCCACACGCCCGCTCCGCCAGATGGCGGAGGACATGCATGGAGCAGTATTGAAGTTCAAATCTATCAAGGGTACACGGGACATCCTGCCCGATGAGAGCCACCGCTGGCAGTATGTCGAACAGGCCATCCGGTCCGTCATGCACCGGTTCAACTACAAAGAAATTCGGACGCCGGTTTTCGAAGAAACGTCTCTCTTCGCGCGCGGCATCGGCGAGCTGACGGATATCGTCGGAAAGGAAATGTACACCTTCATCGACCGGAGTGAAACAAGCCTGACGCTCAAACCCGAGATGACTGCTTCGGTCATGCGCGCGTACATCCAAAACAATCTGGGCGAGCAGCAGCCGCTGGTGAAAGTTTATTACCTCTCGCCGATGTTTCGGCAGGAACGACCGCAGGCCGGGCGACTCCGGCAATTCCACCAATATGGAGCCGAAGCGACGGGCGGAACCTCGGCAAGGATCGATGCGGAGATTATTGCACTTGCGATGGAAGTGTACGAAGCCCTCGGCATCAAGAACATCGAACTGAGGATTAATTCGGTCGGATGCCCGGAGTGCCGACCGCACTACAAGGAAATTCTGAAAGAGTACCTTGGCAAAGTCTACGACAAACTCTCACCTGAAAGTCAACGCCGGCTTGAGCAGAACCCTTTGCGCATCCTCGATTCGAAGGATGAAAAGGATCGCGAGCTTACGAGAGACGCTCCGTTGATGCTCGATCACCTCTGCAAGGAATGCGCAGCACACTTCAATGAACTTCAAGACAGCCTTCGGTTGTTACATCGTACGTTTACCGTCGATGGCCGCATCGTCCGCGGCCTCGACTACTATACTAAGACCGCGTTCGAGATCATCAGCAGCGATCTTGGCTCGCAGGATGCGCTTGCAGGCGGTGGCCGATACGATAAACTTGTCGAAGAACTCGGTGGAAAACCCACGCCGTCGGTTGGATTCGCCGCTGGCATCGAGCGTCTTCTCATGGTTATGGAACACCAACAGATCGCCATCGACAACGATATCCATCCCGACGTGTTCATTGCTGCACCGGATGACGAGGGACGGCGCTGGGCACTTGCCGCGGCGATGACTCTTCGCCACGCCGGCATCCCATGCGAGATTGATTTACTCGACCGGAGTCTGAAGGCGCAGATGCGCGAAGCCGACAGGCAACATGCACGGTTTGTTCTTGTGGCCGGCGCAAGCGAGCTTCAGCAGAATGCAGCACAACTGAAAGACATGCGAACGGGAGAGCAGCGAACACTGACACTCTCGAACCTTCCCGTTGAATTGAAGGAGCTTCAAAGAGATTCTGGAAAAACGCAGTAAGGCAAGATTCTCTCACACGTTTTCGGACACACACGATACGAATCTTTTCATGCATCCAATACTCTTTAAGATAGGTCCCGTTCCCCTCTACAGCTTCGGCTTGATGATGGGCTTTGGGTTCATCGCCGCCAGCGCGATTCTTACGAAGGAACTCAAATGGAGAGGGATCGATCCCAATCTCGGCAGCACCATTACGTTGTTTGCCATCCTCTTTGGTCTTGCAGGATCGAAGCTTCTCTTCGTGATCGAGAGCTGGAATGAATTCATCCGACAACCATCGATGGCGTTTTCTCCCGGCGGGCTCACGTGGTACGGCGGATTCGTCCTCGCGACGGTTGCCATCTGGATGTATAGCCGCAGGAAAGGAATCCCCTTCTTGCGAATCGCCGATGCAGCTGCACCCGCGCTCATGCTCGGCTATGGCATTGCGCGACTCGGCTGCCACTTCTCCGGCGACGGCGATTACGGAATGCCGACAAATCTTCCCTGGGCTGCGGTTTATTCTAACGGAACATATCCCCCCTCGCTTGCCTTCAAGGATTTTCCGGAAGTCTTGCAGAAGTACGGCGTCAATGGCGTCGTTCCCGATACTCTTCCTGTTCATCCGACGCCGGTCTATGAATTTTTAGCGGGCATTCTGTTGTTTCTCGTGCTATGGAGACTTCGAAAGAAGTTTACCATCGATGGAAAGCTCTTCACGCTCTACCTCATCCTTGCCGGCATCGCACGCTTTCTCGTAGAATTCATCCGGATTAATCCCCGTTTGCTGTTCGGTTTCTCTGAGGCTCAATTGATCTCGCTCGTCGTAATCGTCATCGGGCTTGCCGGCTTTGCGCTGCTCTCGAAGAACAAGAACCAACCGCTCACTGCTGCTCCATGATCCTCGTCGAACTATATTCGAAGCACGACTGCCACTTGTGCGACATTGCGAAAGATACTCTCATCAAGATTCAGCTGCGAGAGCAGTTTGAGCTGCGCGAGATTAAGATTCGGGAAGGTGATGCGTTCTACAACGAGTTCAAGGAACGTATCCCCGTCGTGTATATTAATGGTGAATGGGCGTTTCAGTATCACGTACCGGAAGAGATGTTCATCCGGAAGTTGAAAGCCGCGCACCCGGCGTAATAACATGAATGTACGAGTTATCGGAAAGGTACTCCAGGCAATGGGTATGGCCGCACTGATGGTCGGGCTGGTTCAGGGTGTGTACGGAGATATGTGGGGTGAGCTCTACTTGTTCATCGGCGGCATTGTGGTGTTTGTGTCCGGAAGATTGTTAGAGAAACGATGGGACAAGCAGCATCAAATTACAACGTCATCACCGACATTGCAACGTGTCGATTCAGAATAATCATTTATTGTGAGGTAGGATATGTACGAAGAGATGGGGCCGGACAATAACAACGAAAATCAAAGCACTGGGGGTAACGAACACACGCCGTTGCGAGTGATTCATGATCGAAAGCCCACCGCCAACATCATCGCCGGGCGGAATCCGGTCATGGAAGCGCTCCGGGCAGGAACGATCATCGAAAGAGTCGTCATCCTTGCCGGCGTCAAAGGAAATATCATTGAGAAGATACGGTCGATGGCGAAACGGAATCGCGTTCCTTGCGTTGATGTTGGGAAGCAGAAGTTCCGCGACCTCGTGAGTGACACGACGACCCAGGGCGTCGTTGCAGTCGTCGGCACGAAAGCCTACGTCGAGCTCGACGACATCCTGAAGATTGCCGAAGAACGTAACGAGCCTCCCTTCCTCCTCATCCTCGACGAGATTGAAGACCCGCAGAACCTCGGTGCGCTCATTCGCACGGCGGAATGCGCCGGGGTGCACGGCGCCGTCATTCCGAAGCATCATGCGGCAACGGTCAATCAGACTGTCGCGAAAACTTCAGCGGGCGCAAGCGAACACATGCCTGTTGCCAAAGTCACCAACATCGCCGCGACGCTGGATGAACTAAAGCAGAAAGGCATCTGGATTATTGGAACGGATGCCGACGCGGAGAAGACGTACACCGAGATCGATTACAAGATGCCGATCGCGGTCATTGTCGGAAACGAAGGCAAAGGCATCCGCCAGCTTGTCAAAGAGAAGTCCGATTTTCTTGTGAAGATTCCGGTTTTCGGAAAGGTCGGGTCACTCAATGCGTCCGTTGCGGGTGCGCTGGTGATGTACGAAGCGGTGAGGAAGAGGAAGGGGTTTTGAGAGTTACTTCGATCGTATATGACGTCTGAGATCAGCCGTTACATCTTTCTTCGTTCGTTGAAGGTGTTTCGTTCTGATGTGTGGCTTCTGCCGGTTGGCGTGCCTTTCATGTTGTTCCTTGGTACGTCTGTAGGACAGGAATCCTCCGAAGGAGTCCTTCGGACTTTGGGGACTGTCCTACCACCTAACTCTTTTCACCTTCATCTTCTACTCCTTCTTTCCCCTCCCGCTCCAGATTGTATTTCTTGATCTTCGTGTAGAGGTGGCTGCGTTCCATGCCGAGCGCTTCCGCTGTTTTCGAGACGTTCCAGCCGTGGAGCTTCAATTGATGTGAGAGGAATGCGGTCTCTGCACGATCCTTGAATTCCTGGAATGACGAGCTCGAAGAGAAGAAGTCATCGATGACGCTCCCTTTCCGGAACGATGACGTCTCCGCGTCTGCACTGTCAATGATGGTATCGTTGGTCATGATGACCAGCCGCTCTATGATGTTTCTCAACTCGCGGACGTTCCCGCTCCATTCCCTGGTCGTCAATGCTTGTATTGCACGCTCCGAGATTTTTTTTTGCGCGATACCATTCCTGGAACAGACGTCGTCAATGAAGGCTTCGACGAGAATCGGAATATCCTCCTTTCGCTCGCGGAGCGGAGGAATCTGGATCGGAATGACATTCAGCCTGTGATACAAATCCTCACGGAAGCTTCCTTTCTTGATTTCCTCATGAAGGTTCTTATTTGTTGCCGCAATCACCCGAACGTCGACAGGCAATGTTTTGCTGCCGCCGACGCGTTCAATCTTTCCCTCTTCGAGAGCGCGAAGCACTTTTGCCTGCGCCTGCAGACTCATGTCGCCTATTTCATCGAGGAAGATCGTTCCGCCATCGGCTTGCTCGAACTTCCCGATCCTCTGCGTCGTCGCGCCGGTGAACGACCCCTTCTCGTGTCCGAATAATTCGGACTCGATCAGCTCCGAAGGAATTGCCGCACAGTTCACCTCGACAAGCGGCATTGCCACGCGCTTGCTTGCGCGGTGAATGGCTTTCGCGACAAGCTCTTTTCCCGTACCGCTTTCACCGGTAATGAGGATACGTGCATCCGACGGACCGACGCGCTGAACAAGAGTAAGAATCTCTTTGATCTTCTGACTCGCTCCAAGAATGCGCTCTTTCTCTCTCAGCGTGCGAACTTCTTCTGTGAGCTGGCGCTGCTCGAGTGCGTTGCGAAGCGCAATGAGAAGCTTATCGCGGTCAAGCGGCTTCGCCAGGTAATCGAATGCACCGAGCTTCGTTGCCTCTACTGCCGTATCGAACGTACCGTGTCCGGAGATCATGATAATGGGAACGCCGGCATTCATCTGTTTCAGATCGCGCAGGACTTCAATGCCGTCTTTTCCGGACGGCATTTTGATATCGAGGAACACGACGTCGGGTGATTCTTCCTTGAAGACCGAAAGCGCCTTTGTACTATTTTCCGCAAGAAGCACGTTATAGCGCTCGTACTCAAGAATCATCTTGATGGAATCGCGCACGCTTTTTTCGTCGTCAACGACAAGAATTGTTTTCATCACCATACTCCGATACACTTGGCTTCATTCACCACAGTAAGATGCGGTTTGGAAATTTTGAGAAACTCCGAGGGCAGCCGGTGATTATCGTCGAGCAATGCGAGGCCGAATCTCTGCCCTTGCCGATTAGCGCGAACGTCGCGCGGATCCGAATTGCCTTCCACAATGATCGCCTCCTCTCCTTCTTCGATGAAGTTGCCTATTCTATCGGCTGGACCGCGCGATTCAAAGATAAACGTCAGGAACGCCGAGCCGAAGAAATGCTGCAGCTTGTCCTTGTCGCCTGCCTTCTCGTGAGGTGTATCGGCATAGAGTTGCGCCGGCAGGTTCCTGACCCGCCGTTGGAAATCTTCGTCGGATTCATTGGTCAATGGGAAGGCAAGATTGAACACCGGCACTTTGAGGCCGATGGTCCTGTGTTCGAGCACTGCGACCATGGAAAGGAACAATGAGACTGCCGTGTTATTGTTGGTCATGCGCATCGCATGAATATAGAGCGCATCGACCGCCCGGATGTCGCCGAACTGTTTTCGAAGAGTGCGGAACGTCTTCGAGCGAACAAATTGCTGCAATTCAATTCCATGCTGAATAAGAAACGGCGGGAAGTAGGTGAAAAGACAACTGAGCGGCGATGCATCCTCGTACTGAAAGTATCGTTGCAGTGAATCGTTTGCGGCTGATTGGCGTTGTGCCGGTGAAATCTGCACAAAGAGAAACAGCAGCGTTATCAAGCCTGTACAGTGCATCTTATACCTGGATCACGCCCGGATTGAATCGAGGGATGTGCGGGTTGTTCGCGGCAACCCCGATACAGCGTGAGATGACATTTCTCGTTTCTGCAGGATCTATAATGCCGTCAACCCACAGCCGTGCAGCGGCAAAGAGCGGATCGAGCTCGGTATTATAGCGATCGGTAATTTCTTTCAACATTTTCTCCTGCTCTTGCTTCGGGATTTGATTTCCCTTCGCATTCATTTGTTGGAGACGAATGCTCAGAAGAGTCTCGCTCGCTTGTTTTCCACCCATCACTGCAATTTGCGCTGAGGGCCACGCGAAGATGAACCGCGGATCGTACGCTTTGCCGCACATTGCGTAGTTGCCCGCGCCGTAACTGTTGCCGGCGATGATGGTAATCTTCGGGACGACGCTATTCGCAACTGCATTCACCATCTTTGCCCCATCTTTGATGATGCCGCCTTGTTCGGCGCGTGTTCCAACCATGAAACCCGTAACATCCTGAATGAAGACGAGCGGGATTCTTTTTTGATTGCAATTCATGATGAAGCGGGCACCCTTGTCGGCACTTTCGCTGTAGATGACGCCGCCAACCTGCATTTCGCCCTTCTTCGTTTTCGTCACCGAGCGTTGATTGGCGACAATGCCGACAGCCCAGCCATCGATGCGAGCGTAGGCCGTGATGACCGTCTTTCCGTAGCCGGCTTTATATTCATCGAACTCACTGTCATCGACAATGCGAGCGAGCACCTGGTGCATGTCGTATGGTTTGGCGCGATCCTCCGGAATGAGTCCATACATCTCAGATACTTCGAAGCGCGGCGCCTTTGATTGGATTCGATCGAAACCCGCCTTTGGATTATCGCCAAGTTTGCCGATGATATTGCGAATCGTTTCGAGGCAGACTTCGTCGTTCGGCATCGTGTAATCGGTGACGCCGCTAATTTCGCTGTGCATCTCCGCACCACCGAGTTTTTCCGTATCGGCATCTTCGCCGATTGCAGCTTTCACCAGGAATGGCCCGGCCAGAAAAACGCTTCCGGTTTTCTCGACGATCAATGCTTCGTCGCTCATAATGGGAAGATAGGCGCCGCCTGCGACACACGGGCCCATGATTGCAGCAATCTGCGGGATCCCCATCGACGACATGATCGCATTGTTCCGAAAGATGCGGCCGAAGTGTTCTTTGTCCGGAAAAATTTCACTTTGAAGCGGAAGGAAGACGCCCGCCGAATCGACCAGGTAAATTATCGGGAGACGATTTTCCATCGCAATCTCTTGCGCGCGAAGATTTTTTTTGCACGTGATGGGAAACCACGCGCCTGCCTTCACTGTGGCATCGTTCGCAACAACGACAACGTCTCGTCCATGAATCTTCCCGATCCCGAACACAGTTCCCGACGACGGCGCGCCGCCGTACTCCTCGTACATTCCGTACGCGGCGAAAAGTCCTATCTCGAGAAAGTCGCTGCCGGGATCGATGAGTTTTTGGATCCGCTCGCGTGCCGTGAGCTTGCCCCGCTTATGGTGCTTCTCCGTCGCTTCCACTCCGCCTCCCAATTTCACTGCCTCCGCCTTCGCGTCAAGAATGCGAAGCATGTTCCTGACATTATCTTCGTAGCGGTGAAACGTGAGGTCCGGTGTCACAGGCTTGCCAAGGTCTGCCATTACAGAATACCTTTCTGAAGGAATTCGATCTTCCGCAGGAGAACGGCAATTCGTTCATGTGCGGGGTTCAGTAGCTGCGCCCGGCGGATATAGTTGTGAGCTTCATCCGGCCGTTTGGCGTTGATGAGATTCTCTGCAATCGCAATAAAGAGATTCCCGATGCCGGAGAGAGTGAAGAGGAAAAGAAGCGCAACCTTGAGATGAGAGGGACGCATTACGGAGCCCGGACGTGCCACGTTACATATTCAGCAGCTGTCTGGCAATAACCAGCTTCTGGATTTCAGACGTTCCTTCTCCGATCGTCACGAGTTTGACGTCGCGGTAGAACTTCTCAACCGGGAAATCCTTAATGAAGCCGTAGCCGCCGTGGATTTGCACTCCCTCGTTGGCGGCTTGTACCGCAATTTCGCTTGCAAAATATTTGGCCATTGAGGATTCAAGAGTAACATCCTTGCCCTGATTCTTCAGGAATGCCGCGCGGTACGTCATGAGTCGTGCAGCTTCGATCTGCGTTGCCATGTCGGCGAGCTTCCACTGGATTCCCTGGAACTCGCCGATCGGTTTTCCAAACTGTTTCCGCTCTTTTGCGTACTTCAGGCTTGCATCGAGCGCACCCTGTGCAATGCCGAGGGACAACGCAGCGATACTAATCCGGCCACCGTCAAGAACTGTAAGCGCCTGCGCAAAACCCGTCCCTTCTTCGCCAAGGAGGTTTTCTTTTGGTACGCGACAGTTATCGAATGCCAGTGCGGAGGTGTCGCAGCAGCGCATACCGAGTTTGTTCTCCTTCTTGCTCACAATAAAACCGGGCGTATCATTTTCAACGATGAACGCAGAGATGCCTTTCTTTCCTTTGCTTCGGTCCATATTGGCCATCACCACCGTAATATCGCCAACGCTACCGTGTGTGATAAAATTTTTGCTGCCGTTCAACAGATACGAATCGCCGTCGCGAGTAACGGTCGTAAGCATGGCGCCGGCATCGCTGCCCGAAGTCGGTTCGGTAAGCGCCCACGCCCCGATCTTGCGGCCGCAGGCAAGTTCGGCGAGATATTTTCGCTTCTGATCTTCGCTGCCGAAGGTATAAATATGGTTGGAACACAAACTGTTATGCGCTGCAATGCTGAGTCCGATCGATGGATCGACTTTCGCAATCTCTTCGATGACGACGACGTATTCGAGATACCCGAATCCTGCCCCACCGTAGATTTCCGGGAAGATCACGCCAAGGAAGCCCATCTCGCCAAGCTGCTTCATGATTTCAAAAGGAAATTCCTGCGACTCATCATATTTCATGACGACGGGACGGATTTCCTTCTCGGCAAAATTCCGTGCCACCTCCCGCACCATCTTCATGCTGTCGGTGATCTCAAACTCGGGGGAAATTTGTTCCATCGTCAACTGATCATTCGTCATGCTGCTTTTCTTGGTATGGTTGGATGGTTATAATGTATGAGGATTTCGGACGAATTGCAATGAATGACTGTTTACAAGCGACGCATCCATGTCACCTTCCAGAATTTCTACCGCTTGAAGTTCTGCACGAGCCGGTCGGCAACGTCATACGGCGTCGTTTTTTGAGCGAGAACTTCCTGCATTTGCGTCTCCAATAATCTCCGGCGCTCGTCGTTCCAGAATTCGACGCGCAAGCGTTCTCCAACAAGCTCGCGGATGCGCTCCATCGCACGCTCCATGCGCTTCTTCGTAAGGTCGTTGCTTTTCTCCAGGTATGACCGATGCATCGCGATCATCTCCGCCACGCGATCGATTCCTTGTCCATCATTCGCCACGGTTTGAATCACGTCCGGACTCCAGCCATTCTGCTGTGGCTTGAAGTTCAATACCATTTTGATCGACATGACGGCTTGCTCGGCGCCGGCCCGATCCGCCTTGTTCACGACGAAGAAGTCCGCTATTTCCATCAGACCGGCTTTCATTGCCTGAATCGAATCACCCGATTCCGGAACGAGCACAACGACCGTTGTATCTGCTGCCTGGACAATATCAAGCTCGGATTGTCCGACACCGACTGTCTCCATCAAGATGATGTCACAGCCGGAAGCATCGAGCACGTCTGCGGCTTCCTTCGCCTTCTTGCTCAATCCGCCAAGGCTTCCCCGCGACGCCATACTGCGAATGAATACGGCTTCGTCCAGCTCAACATCCGTCATGCGGATGCGGTCACCCAGAAGCGCGCCTCCGGTGAATGGACTTGTGGGATCGACAGCGATGATACCGATACGCTTCTCTTGTGTTCGATACAGCTTTGCAAGTTTATTGGTGATCGTGCTCTTCCCCGCGCCGGGTGGGCCGGTAATGCCGACCCTGTACGCATTGCCTGTCTTCAAATACAATGATCGAAGGAGAGAGTGCGCGTCACGATGCTCGTTCTCGACCATTGAAATCGCGCGAGCAACGGCAACACGATTGCCGCTCAAGACTTGCTCGATCAATACACGATTCGAAGTCATGAATCTCTCATCTTCTTCCGGAAAAATTCCACAGTGCGCCTCAAGCCTTCGTCCAGCGAGACGATCGGCATCCAGGCAAACGCCTTTCGAATCTTCGAAAAGTCAAGAACACTCCTCCCCTGCTCACCCTTTTTCGCCGGGCCATGACTCTCCCGGCAACGAGCACCGGTAAGCGCAGCCAGTGAATGGAAGAGCCGATTCACATCGGTCTCGATTCCCGTGCCGACATTGAAGATGCCGGATTTCTCATAGCTCAAGGCAAGCATGTTCGCTCGAACGACATCGTCGACATAAACATAATCGCGGGTTTGCTTCCCATCGCCGTTGATGACCGGCTGCTCACCCGTAAGCATCTTCTGGGTGAAAATGGCGATAACTCCTGCTTCGCCGTGTGGGTTCTGCCGGGGACCGTAGACGTTCGCGTATCGCAGGATCACGTACTGCAAGTCATGGACGACATTATAATAGTAGAGGTACTTCTCAATCGAAAGTTTGGAAACGCCGTAGGGTGAGACCGGACGGAGCGGGTGGGTTTCGTCGGCAGGAGAATAATCTTGATCGCCATAGATAGCGCCACCCGTCGACGCAAAGAGAAACTTCCGAACCCCGGTCGTTCGGCAGTGTTCGAGTAGATTGATCGTGCCCACAATGTTTACCGATGCATCGAACCCGGGATCATCGACCGACTTCCGCACATCCATTTGTGCTGCATGATGGATGACGACGTCGAATCGTTCGTCGCTGAAGACCTTGCCGATTGCTTCATCTCGAATATCCATCTGAAAAAAAATCGCGCGCGGGTGTACGTTCTCGCGCTTGCCTATAGAAAGGTCATCGATGACGACAACATCGTGTCCCGCATTGATGCACGCATCGGCGACGTGAGAGGCAATAAATCCGGCACCACCGGTGACAAGGATCTTCATCGATGCTCCGTCATCTGAAGTCGTTTCATCCACGCCACGCCTTTTTTTCCGATATCGCTTCGATAGTAGGCGCCATCAAATGTAATCTTCTCCACAGCACGGTACGCTCTGTCAATCGTTTCCTCAAGATTGTCCTTGGAGCCGATTGCCGTAACGCCAAGGACTCTTCCACCAGCCGTAACAATCTCTCCTTTCGTATGACCGTGTTTTGTTCCTGCGTGAAAAATGACAACATCCTTGTCGTGCACAGCGTTCTCCAGTCCAAAGATCGGCTTGCCAGTTTCGTAAGCATCCGGATAGCCGCCGGATGCAATGACGACACATACCGCAGACTGCGGCTTGACGTGGACATTCTGCTTCATCGTTCCATCAATGGAGGCGAGCATAAGCTCGACGAGGTCTTCATCAAGGAGCGGCAATACGACTTGAGTCTCCGGGTCGCCAAAGCGACAGTTGTATTCAACGACTTTCGGTCCCGTTTCCGTGATCATTAATCCTACATATAAGCAACCTTTGTACGGATGACCTTCGTTTGCCATGCCACGAAGTGTCGGTGCAATGATCTGATGACGAACTTTCTTAAACATCTCGTCGGTGACAATTGGCGCGGGCGCGTAGGCGCCCATTCCACCCGTATTTTTCCCTTTGTCATCATCGAGAATCCGCTTGTGGTCTTGTGCCGGTACGAGTGTGACGAATTCTTTTCCATCCGTCAGCGCAAACACGGATGCTTCTTCACCCACGAGGAATTCTTCGATCACGACGCTTGTGCCTGCTTCACCGAATACCTTCTCATCCAGCATCATCGTGAGGATTTCGAGCGCTTGCTCCTTTGTTTCACAAATTGAGACGCCTTTGCCCGCAGCGAGTCCGCTCGCCTTTAAGACAATCGGGACGGGAATCTCATTGATAAATCGCTCGGCATCGAAGCGCTCTTCTGCCGTGAACGATTGGTATTCCGCAGTCGGAATACCGTAGTTCTTCATGAAGCGTTTCGCGAAGACCTTGCTGCCCTCGAGCCGCGCAGCGCTTTTAGACGGTCCAAAGATTTTCAGTCCATGCGCTTCGAACAGATTGACTATTCCATCGGTGAGTGGTTGCTCCGGACCAACAACGGTAAGGTCGATCGACTCCTGACGCGCGAACTTGAGAAGTCCACTGATATCGGCAGGCTTGATATCAATGCACTCGGCAATGTCGGCGATGCCGGCATTTCCTGGCGCGCAGTAGAGCTTCGTCACAAGCGGACTCTGACGAATCTTCCACGCCAGCGCGTACTCGCGTCCTCCCGATCCGATCACAAAGACTTTCATTCCGTCAGGAAGCCAAAAATTTTAGAGAGTTCCCTCGTTAGTTCAATGCGATTGTACTTTTCGATCACGTCTGCCTTTGGTTGCGGCAGCTTCTTCTGTGCATACTGCTCATAGAACTGGAGAATGGCTGAAGCAATTCCTTTGGCGTCGGTCGGCTCAACGATGATCGTTCCTCTCGCTTCCTGAAGCGTCTGGCGGACGAAGCCTCTTGACGGCACGCAGGCAAGAACAGGTTTGCGAGCGCCAAGATACTCGTACAATTTGCCTGGGGACTGACGATCGTTGTTCACCATAAACCACAACACATCGGACGACTGCAGGTACTGCACACAATGTGCATGATCGAGGTAGCCGGTCACGGTCACATTTCCTTCCAGCCCCATCAAACGGACGAGCTTCATGTCACTCTCGTGAAAATTTCCTACGAAACACGCTTCGATCCGATCTTTGAGGTACGGCGCATCCGAAAAGACTTGCTTGAGTGCTTGCAGGAAATAGATGGGCGACCGGTCGCCATAAAACACTCCCGCGTGAGTAAGGCGCATCTTGTTGGATTTCTGGATGGCTGCTGCGTTGCTCCTGAAGTCGCCCGGATCGAATCCCTGCGGAATGATGATGACATCATTGTACTCGAGAAATTTATAGCGAATGAGGATCAATTCCTTCACACGCCTGTTCGTCGTAATGATCCGTGATGCCCTGTGGAGAACTTTCTTCTCGAGGCGTGCATTCATCCACCGGTGAAGCGGCGTCGGGTAGTACTTGTATGGATACTCATGCCACACATCGCGGTAATCGATGACAAGCGGTTTGCGAAATTTTTCCGCGAGTTCAGCACCGATCAGGAAATCGGTAAATGGCGGTGCCGTTGCAAAGATAATATCGAATTTTTTCTTTTCGAACAACTTTTCAGCAGCTTTGACTGCCTGGCGTTTCCAGCCGATCTTATTATCGGGAATGAAGAGTGAATCGCTGAAGAATGTGAGAATTTTCCGCATTCGCTCGGACGGCATTTTCACGACGCCTTTTTTCCGGAAGAGCCAATTGGGATCAAGCGAACCGACGCGCTCGACATCGATATGGAGTGGATGAATCTCTTCGAGAAGAGTGTAATCCTGCGCGTAGTAGCCTGTTGGCGTCACCGTTAAGACGGTCGGCTGCCAGCCGAATTGCGGGAGATACTTGACGAACTTCAGCGTGCGCTGGACGCCGCTGAGTCCCATGGGAGGAAAATAATATGCGATGACGAGAACGTTGCGGTGTGTTTCCATCCTGATCGTTTACACTCACCATGCCATCAAAGAACCAGCAGCTCCTTGGGGGAGCGATTGAGAATTTCGCACCCACCGTTGCGGATGACAACATCGTCCTCAATGCGAACACCGCCGAAACCCGGCAGGTAAATACCCGGTTCGATCGTGATGACATTGCCGGTCTCAAGCGTTGCCGTACTTAAGACGGAAATCCGTGGAGGCTCGTGGATTTGCAGCCCGAGACCATGCCCCAACGAGTGACGGAAAAATTTGTCGTAACCATGCTTGCGGATGTGTTCACGTGCAACAGCATCGAGAACCTTTGCCTTCATCCCGCTCGAACTCGTTTCGATTGCTTTGGTCTGCGCATCGAGCACAATAGCATAAATTTTCTTCGCTTCGGCTTTTGGCTTGCCGACGGCGACTGTGCGCGTCAAGTCGCTGTGATAACCTTCGTACACACAGCCGAAGTCGAGCGTTACCAGCTCGCCGTGCCTGATCTTCTTCGCCGTCGCACGACCGTGGGGGAGCGCACCTCGCTCGCCGCTTGCGACAATCGTCTCGAATGCATCCGCTTCGGCGCCATGTTTCCGCTGACGATAGGAAATCTCCGCCGCCAGATCCAACTCGCTCATACCCGGTTTGATGAAAGGAAGGATTTCGAAAAAGACACGATCGGTGATTCCGACGGCGCGCGTAATCCGATCGATCTCACCCTCATCTTTCACCGCGGCGATCTTTTCAACAGTGTCTGCTTTCGGGAGGAACTTGACTTTGGGGAACATTTTCTTCAACTGTAGAACTTGATCGAAGATGAGCGTGTTACCGTCGAAACCGATGCGCATACCCGCCTGAACGAGTTTTCGTCGATGAGCTTCCTCGAAGAGACTCCCCGGTGTGATGAATACTTTCCAGCCCTTCACCTCGTCCTTTACCTGATCGGCATAACGGCCATCGGTGAGGAAAAACGCCGCGTTCGCCGTCACGATGCCAAGACCGTTCGATCCGGAGAAGCCGCTCAAGTATCGAAGGTGCGGGAGAAACGTCACAAGAAACGCATCGATGCGGAGTGCATCGAATTGCGACCGGAGTTTTTGGAGACGTGTTGAAGTCAAAGCGATGTTAGATATGAGATGTTGGATTCTTGGAATATCTCACGCCATGACTAAAGACATTTTGCATTTTGACTTTTGACTTTATCATTTATTTGTGCATTTATTTGTGATAATTCGGCGATTCTTTCGTGATGATAACATCGTGAGGATGACTTTCGCGCAATCCTGCATCGGTCATGCGCATGAACTGCGTCTTTGTTTTCATGTCATGAATCGTACGGCAACCGCAGTAGCCCATCGCGGCCCGAAGACCGCCGACCATTTGGAACACCGTATCGGCCAGCGGACCTTTGGCAGGCACACGCCCTTCCATTCCTTCCGGCACTAATTTCGGCAGATCGTCTTCGACATCCTGAAAGTAGCGGTCGCTGCTTCCTTTCTTCATCGCTCCAAGCGATCCCATGCCGCGGTACATTTTGTAACTCCGACCTTCGAATAAAACCTTCTCACCGGGACTCTCATCGACGCCGGCAAAGAGACTGCCGATCATGACGCAATCCGCACCGGCTGCGATCGCTTTCGCAATATCACCGGTCTGCTTGATGCCCCCATCGGCGATGATGGGAACTTTCGATCGCGCAGCAACTTTCGCGCACTCATAGATTGCCGTCACCTGTGGCACACCGACACCAGCAATAACGCGTGTTGTGCAAATTGAACCTGGCCCAATGCCAACCTTCACAGCATCAACCCCTGTGCGGATAAGATCGCGCGTCGCTTCAGCCGTTCCGACATTTCCCGCAACAATGTCGCATCCGGAAAATTGTTTCCTGAGCCGCTTTACCATCTCGAGAACACCGCGCGAGTGGCCGTGAGCGGTATCGACAATGACCACATCAACATCGGCTTTGACCAGTGCGGCAACGCGCTCGACGGTATCTGTTGTGACGCCAACAGCCGCACCGACACGAAGACGACCGCGCTTATCCTTGCAAGAATGGGGGTGACGTTTCTTCTTTTGAATGTCTTTGAACGTGATAAGTCCGACGAGGAAGCCGTTCTTATCGACGACGGGCAGCTTCTCGATGCGGTGTTTTTGTAATATCTGTTCGGCATGTTCGAGCGTCGTCCCCACGGGCGCAGTGACAAGATGGCCGTTCGTCATGACGTCGGAAATGGGAAGCTCGCGATTCGGCTGAAAGCGAAGATCGCGGTTCGTCACGATGCCGATGAGCTTTCCGCCATTCGTGACAATGGGAATCCCGGAGATCTGGTACCGTGTCATCAATTCACGGGCATCGCCGACGGTCTGCCCGGCATGCATGGTGATAGGGTCGAGGATCATACCGCTTTCGGAGCGCTTCACTTGATCGACCTGCGCCGCTTGCTGCTCGATCGTCATGTTCTTATGGATGATGCCGATGCCGCCTTCACGAGCAAGTGCAATCGCCATTGCCGCTTCAGTCACAGTGTCCATTGCGGAGGAGACGAGCGGAATGTTGAGTCGAATGTGGCAGGAGAGGTTCGTCGAGACATCCACGTCGCGCGGCAGGACGCTCGACTTGCGCGGGGCAAGGAGGACGTCGTCGAATGTTAGAGCTTCACCGATGAATTTTGTCTGAGGCATAAACTACATGTCGGATGTGAGATGTGAGGCGCGAGATATGCGCGAGCCGCCTGGCTCACATCCCATATCCCATATCTCAGATCGGAAAATTACGAAGACCATCATTCCACATTCGCCAATCACACGTACGCTGATATTCCGGTGATATCTTCACCGATAATGAGCGTGTGCATCTCGTGCGTTCCTTCGTACGTCTTGACCGATTCGAGATTCGCCGCATGGCGCATGACCGGATACTCGTCGAGGATGCCGTTCGCGCCGAGAATCTCTCTTGCGATCCGCGCAATCTCAAGCGCATGATGCACGTTGTTCCGTTTCGCCATGGAGACCTGCTGGTACCGAAGCTTCCCCTGGTCCTTCAATCGTCCGATCTGCAAGCAGAGAAGCTGCGCTTTCGTAATCTCCGTCACCATGTGCACGAGTTTTTCTTGCGTCATCTGGAACGATGCGATCGGCTTGCCGAACTGGATGCGCGATTTCGCGTAGCGTAACGCCGTATCATAACAGGACATTGCCGCGCCGATCGCGCCCCACGCAATGCCGTAGCGTGCCTGGTTCAAACACATGAGCGGAGCTTTCAATCCCTCGGTCTTCGGGAGCTGATTTTCCTTCGGGATCATACAGTCCTGAAAGATCAATTCCGAGGTGACAGATGCACGCAGTGAATGTTTTCCTTTCATTTCCGGCGCGCCAAAACCTTTGGTTCCTTTCTCAACAAGGAATCCGTGCACAACGCCATTGAGCTTCGCCCACACCACTGCGACATCTGCGATCGTACCGTTCGTGATCCACATTTTTGCACCGTTCAAGATGTAGCAATCGCCTTTCTCTTCGGCGCGCGTAATCATGCCGCCGGGGTTCGAGCCATAGTCGGGTTCGGTCAATCCAAAGCAACCGATGTTCGATCCGTCGGCAAGCTTCGGCAGCCAGCGATCCTTCTGCTGCTCAGAGCCGAACGCAAAAATCGGATACATCACGAGCGCACTTTGGACCGATGCGAAACTCCGAACGCCGCTATCGCCGCGCTCAAGCTCCTGCATGACAAGTCCGTAGGCGACGTTGTTCATTTCGGCGCAGCCGTACTTTGCCGGAAGCGTCGAGCCGAACATCCCGAGTTCCGCCATCTTCGGAACGAGATCGATGGGAAATGTGCCGGCGCGATTATGCTTTTCGATGATAGGGAGAACGTTGTCGTCGACGAACTCGCGAACAGTATCACGAACAAGGAGTTCCTCTTCGCTCAGGAGTCCGTCGAGGTTATAGTAATCAACACCTTGAAATTTCGTCATGGGAAGGTCTTTCGACTACGTACACAAAACGCCCCGTTCATGTTGGAAGAAGAACAAAGGGCGCACCAATGCATCACAATGGTACAAAAGTACAAAAATATCGCCGGAAAGTCAAACGATTGGGGATTGTGAGAGAAGGAAGAATGTAGTGTCCCGATTCATAATCGGACGAACAGCGCGAGAAACCAGGAGAAAAAACGATTCCGACTACTTTGTTTCAGAGTCACTTCAACCACCAAACCCTTCACCGGTCTTTTCAAGGGCTTCTCTCACAACTTCGTCGCTAATTCTGAATGACAACTCTTTCCGCAATCGTTCTACGGCAGGAAAGTACTCGACAAACTCCAGTCGCGAGAAACTGGCAAGAATGCCTATCGTTCCTTTGACGCTTCTCCTCTCGCGTTCTGCGACGGATCGACCAATTTTCTCATCTATCAATAATACATCGGCGTTTTGTTTCTTGAGTTGAGAAAGTGCCTCGGCTTCAGCTCCTTTCATCTTCAAAGTACGGAGCAAGTCGACTTCGTTTGAGTCGTAATCATCGCAGCGAGTGAAGAGCCCGCGAGTAGTGAGCACATTGAGCGCAAGTTCACGAGCACCGTTTTTATCCCGACGAAGAAACTCTGTGCGCACAGGCGACGGTACCAGAACCCCGGAATAGAGATGACTGAGGTACTCCAATAGTCCAAGGTGATGAAGATGGATGAGGACGGACGTATCCGCCACGGCGAGAGGTAATGCCATCCCTAAGATTTATTTGTTGGAAGAAATCAGCCAGAGAAGTCCTAAACCCAAACCTACGAGCACGATCGCCTCTCTGTTCTCCTTTTGTTTCTTTGCGCTGCCAAGAGACTTCAAAACCTCCTGCTCAATCTCCCCAGGTGTCTGCAAGGCAGGGTCAAAGAAAATCCAATGTAGATCCTTCGCCCCGGCGGGATGGCGCACACCTTTTCCGTAGATGGGGATGATAAGCTTGCTTTTCGCTTCTGCATAGGCGAGTTCCTCCCGAACTTCCGGACTCAATTTCGAGGTCAGGAAAACGATGACGCTATCTGCTTTGTCGATGCGAAGCTTCGTCTCGTTAGTGATGCGCTGACCATTTCGTTGTGGAAGCAGAACGATAATGTCGCTTGCTGCCGCGAGCGTCTGAAGGCGATAGACGAATACTTGTTCTTCAGGTGCGGTGTTGTAACTGATGAACGCGGTGTAAGACATGTACATTCCTCCCTTGATAATACAAATTTCATTGGTCTTTCACAAACACACCGCTTTGATTCGTAATTCAAAATTTCACAGTATCATGGTTCGGACAGTAGTGCACTCCACCGTCAGCCCGTACTCTTTGATCTTGAGGTAGAGTCCCTTTTCGCTGATGTTCAATGCCTCGGCAGTCTTCTTGCGGTTGCCATGGTACATCTTGAGCACTTTTTGGATGTGCTGCTTCTCGATCTCTTCCATGGAAAGCGAAGTCGCAACAGGCTCCGTCTGGCGATCATTCAGGTGGAGATCGTCTACGTCGATCATCTCGCCCGAAGAAAGAATAATCGCACCTTCGATGATGTGTTCCAGCTCGCGAACGTTGCCGGGCCAATCGTACATCATCAGAGTTTGAAGCGACCTGTCGCTAAGCTTTTTCGGATGTTTGGATTTGGATTTTTTCAGGAGGAAGTGTTCCACGAGCAGCGAGATATCCTCCCGGTGATCCTTCAATGATGGGACACGTATCGTGATGACATTCAGTCGATACAAGAGATCTTCACGGAAGCGTCCTGCGCGTGCCTCTTCCTGCAGATTCTTGTTTGTGGCGGAAATAACGCGAACGTTTGCTTTCAACTCGTTCGTTCCGCCGACACGGCGAAAATCACCGGTCTCAAGGAAGCGTAAGAGTTTCGGCTGAATGATCGGGCTGATGTCGCCGACTTCGTCAAGGAACAGCGTGCCGCCGTTTGCAACTTCGACTAAGCCCGGCTTCGCTGCATACGCATTGGTGAAGGCGCCCTTCTCATGGCCGAAGAGCTCACTCTCGAGCAGGGTATCGGGGATGGAGGAACAATTCACCGGCACAAAAGGCCGGTCTTTGCGTGGACTGCTTCGATGGATAAGATTCGCAACAAGTTCTTTGCCTGTACCGCTTGGCCCATTTACCAGAACAATCGAGTCGCTATCGGCGACGCGCTGAACACTGTCCAACAATTGGTGGATCGCTTTGCTCTGTCCGATAATTTCGTGCGTCTTCTGTTGGTCTTCCCGTTCCTTCAGCTCCTTATTGATGAGGAGTTTCTTCCGCTCAATTGCGCGTCGAATCGTCTGCTCAACCTGATCGAAGTCGTACGGCTTGCTCAAAACTTCGTACGCTCCAAGCTTCGTCGTCTCGACTGCCATCTTGAGATCGGCATACTGCGAGAGGATGATCACCTGCGTCGATGGGGAGTGTTCCTGGATAAACTCGAGAACTTCCTTCCCGCCGACACGCGGCATTTTCATATCGAGGAGGACAACATCGTAGAGGTTTTTTTGAATGAGATTAATCGCCTCGGCACCGTCGCCGGCAAGTTCGACGTCGTAGGCTCCAGCTTCCTGCAACTCCTCCTGCAATAAAGCCGTTAAACCAATTTCGTCATCGACAATGAGGATTTTGTACCGCTGGACCATTGCCCGATTACTCAGAGAGACAATAGGACAGAAAGATTACTCACTCAGCACACGCTCAATCGTGGTAAGGAGATCGACAAGATCGTACGGCTTGCTGACAAAGTCTTCGGCACCGTGCTTCTTCGATTCAATGGCATTCTTCAAATCAGCGAAGCCGGTCAACATGATGACACGAACGGTGGGATAACTCTTCTTGATGAACTTCAACACTTCGAAACCATCCACTCTCGGCATCTTGATATCGAGAAGTACGAGGTCGAATTTCTTATTCTGCACCTCGGAGATCGCCTCATCACCGTCCGATGCCGTCGCGACATCATAGCCAGCGCTTGAAAGCTCGCTGCTCAAGACAGTTCGGAGTGCATTTTCATCGTCGACCACGAGGATGCGACTTTTATCGGCCATTGATGGATCCTTTACATTGTTTGGTCTGACAAAAAATACCCGCGTTCACTTGACGATTGGCAAGGTAACGAAATAGAACCAAAAAAGCAACCGAATTCCGTAGATTTTCGATGGTCGCGACAACTATAAATGATAGAGGCAGGGCAATCGATCCAGATTGCGATGCAATTGAGAAGGAATCGAGTCAATGGACTTGATGAATCGGTTGGATACGCCAATCACGAGAGCAGAATCGTTGAGAATAAAGTGTCGGGATGCCGGGATTTGAACCCGGGACCTCCTGCGCCCAAGGCAGGCGCGCTAACCGGACTGCGCTACATCCCGATTGCTTTTCTGTCTGTTTCAGCTTATTCTACTCCGATCAATCTCTCGGACATTCTCCAGATCGTTAAGTGATGTGTTAGGAGTTCAATTGGCAACGTAGTATACAGAAATCATCCCAAAGTTGCAATGACTTTTGGACTCGGTGGGGAAGGATTGTGATGCTCGTGGTATCGTTCTTAATCCTGCTGCACATTCCGATTGGAACGGCACGCAGGGTGTAGTATTAGGTGATCATGAAGGACGAGACTGCAAGAACTTTTAGCCTTACAGCGGGCGGTCAGTTAATCATGCCGAAAACGTTGCACAAAATTACGAACGAGCTTTACGGTGTCTTTTTCCTCTGGCTATTCAATTCTGCCCGGCTCTGCCTTGGATTGACCCTGTTGATGTAACTGTTCCACGCAGTGCGGTACTTTATGAGCATGGCGATGAGCTTTTTCTTGTCACCTGCATCGAGTTTCATCCGCTTAATCTCCGTCAGCATCGCTTCAAACGTCCGCTGCAGAGACTCTTCGTTGATCCTGTTGGTAGTTAGTTCAGATGGAATGGACGTATTCATAGCGACTTCCACTTGATCGTACAACCAATTGAGTACGTCTCTGGTACTTTCACTTTTTCGCCCGCGAGGAGATTGTCGAGGGCATCTTTGAGATACGTCTCCTTTACTGCACCGGGCTCTTTCCAGTTATCATCCATTTTCCCAGAGTAGCAGAGTTTTCTCCCTTTATCGAATACAAAGAACTGCGGCGTATGGGTGGCACCGAAGGCATCCGCTACAGATTGGTCTTCATCTCTTAGGTATGGAAAGTTGAAGCCTTTATCTCGTGCCCGCTTCACCATAAGTTCGAAACTGTCATCCGGATAGTTCTTGGTATCGTTGGAGTTGATGGCCACAAGTTGAACACCCTCCTTTTCGTATTCCCGGTGCAGCCGGATCATGCGATCCTCATAGGCCTGAACGTATGGACAGTGGTTGCATGAGAATACAATAATGAGGATATCGGTAGAGAAATCGGTGTATGCATAGAAGTTGCCATCAACGCCCCTGAGATTATGAAATGGTGGTAACATTTCGCCGAGTTTACGTGGTTGTGTATTCATAGTAGTGGAAGATACGCAAACGCAAGACGAGTGACAAACCTGGACACCCGTGGGTACTGTCCTACTATGAAGAGGTTTGTCCTCATTTGAAAGGAAGGCGGGAAACAAAAATCCCGTCCTCGAAAAGAAGAACGGGATTTTTTTCTCATTCATTGCGCTTGAAAGGAGCGTCCGACATCAATATAGGCAACTACTCGTGGGTACGCCATGATGAACGTCATGCGATTTTCTATAAAAATCCCGCTTTCGGGAGAGTCTCAGACGTGAAGGGAAGCGACACTCTCGCAAGTGGATCTTGAGTTGCGGGACGTCAAGAATGTAGCTCAATAATATAAAAGGATCAATCCATTCTGTGCGGGTTTACTGCTTCCAGGCCTCCGCCACGAGGACTGCCGTAGAAAAACAGAAAAGTTCAGGTTAACGAAAAAAGACCTTCCGACGCCTTGTATTTCCTGACCAAACCTTACTTCGTCAGCAACATCTTTCTTACCGGAGTCACGGAGTTGCCGCGCAGGTTAAGAATGGCACCGTCAATTCCTTCCGCTTGAATCCGGTAGAAGTAGACGCCGCTTGCGAGGTGTGAGCCGTCGAACTCCACCTCGCTCTCCCCTTCATCCACTCGTTCATGGTCTAAGAGTTTGGCCACCTCTTGTCCGAGTACATCGTACACTTTCAACGTCACGAAGGCT
>JACOSY010000036.1 GCA_016178595.1 Ignavibacteria bacterium | reverse complement strand
CGACAACCCCTGAGCCCGATAGACGGCAATATGATCTCTTTCATCAAGAGACAGTTGATGATACTGTGGTATAGGTGCCATACTCCAAGAATAACAAATTCTCTCCTGGAGTGTTGCACTTCCTTGTAGAACTCATGTTTTCCAAAATACCACTTTCGAAAACGTATTCCAAATTTACATCAACACGATTGTGCGATCTGTTTCACAATGGAAATGAAGCTCAATTCTGGGAGAGCGCCTTCATCCCGTTGAGGGCGACCTTGAGCGCGCCATCCTCTCGCTCGCCGATCTGCTGGCGCCACATCGCATAATACAGACCTTTCAGTTCCAGCAATTCCCGGTGCTTGCCGGCCTCAACGATGCGGCCTTTTTCGAGCACGTAGATCGTATCGGCGTGGAGGATTGTCGAGAGCCGGTGTGCAATCATGATCGTAATCAAGTCCTTCTGCGTGGAGACGTCACGGATCGTGGTCGTGATCTCTTCTTCGGTGAGCGAATCGAGCGACGAAGTCGCTTCGTCGAACACGAGCAGGTGCGGTTTACGAAGGAGCGCCCGCGCAATCGAGAGACGCTGCTTCTCGCCGCCGGACACTTTCACTCCACCTTCACCGATCACCGTGTTCAATCCTTTATCGGCACGAACAAGCAAACCCTGACAAGCCGATTGTTCGAGCACGTCCATAATTTCTTTATCCGAAGCGGCCGGATTGACGAAGAGGAGATTCTCACGGATCGTTCCGGAGAAGAGCTGCGTATCCTGCGTAACGAATCCGATCCGCTCGCGGAGTCGATCGAGATCGATATCGGTTGTCGGATGATCGTTATAGAGGATTCGCCCGGATTGAGGCGGATACAATCCGACGAGAAGCTTCACGAGCGTCGTCTTGCCGGAACCCGACGGCCCGACGAACGCAACCGTCTCTCCGCGTTCCACGCCGAAGGTGATGCCCGTAAGAGCATTCGTCGTGCCGGAGAGATGTTTGAAGCTGACATTCTCGAAATCCAATGTCCGGATAGCGTCGATCACCACCGGCTTTGCCGGCTTCGGCTCCTTCGGGGTGTCGAGAATATCCTGGAAGTTTTTGAGTGAGACTTCCGCCTCACGATAGGTGTTGATGACGTTGCCAAGCTCCTGTAACGGGCCGAAGATGAAGAATGAGTAGATCCACAATGAAAAAAATTGTCCGAACGTAATCTCTTGTATGAAGATCAGATAGAGCATCAAGCCGAGGATGCCTGTGCGGAGGGCATTGACTGCCGATCCCTGGATGAAGCTGAGACTGCGAAGGTAGCGGACTTTCTTCAGCTCGAGCTTCAGGATTTTTCCCGTTGTGGAATTGAGTCGTGTGATTTCCTGTTGCGCAAGGCCAAGGCTCTTGACGAGCTCGATATTCCGGAGCGACTCGGTCGTCGAGCCGGCGAGCGCCGTGGTTTCGGCAACAATCACTTTCTGGATCGTTTTGATTTTTCGGCTGATGATGGAGCTGATAATTCCGAGCAGCGGAACGGTCGAGAGGTAAACCGGTGCAATCAGCCAGTGGACCGAGAAGGCGTAAATCATCACGAAGATGACGCCGACGAGCGTCGTGAACATAATGTTGATGGATATCGAGATCAGCCTCTCCACGTCAGTGCGCACCTTTTGTAATTTTCCGAGTGTTTCGCCGGATCGTTGGTCCTCGAAAACCTGGTAGGGAAGCTCGAGCGAGTGGCGCAAGCCATCGGAATAAATCTGTGCACCGAGCTTTTGCGTGATGGTGCTGATGAAGTAGTCCTGGAAATTTTTTGCCACCCGGGAGACGAACGCGACGCCGACCGCCGCCGCGAGCAGCAGACCGACCCCGCGGAAGAAATCGCCCGACGTGTACTCTTTGAACCGTGTCACGTACTCGTCGATGATGTGGCGGAAGATCAACGGATCGAGGAGCGAGAAAGTCTGGTTGATCGTCGCGAGAACGAGCGCCAGCAAAACGAGCTTCCAATATTGGCGGAGATAGGAAAAAAGGAGTTTCATTGTGTAATGGTTAACACGCCCGTGAATTGTTAACAACCAGTCTTCGTGGAATGCGTTGGCGCCTCAAACATTAACTGCTGGATGGAGTTTGATATGTGAATCAATCATTTCTTGCCGGAGTCAGACGGGGGCTTTTGACCGGAGGGTTTGATCGCAGGTTTAGGTTGCAAGGGCTTATTATTGACTCCACCTCGTTTGATTTGCCCTTCAACAATTGATTTTTTATCGACGTTTGACATAGCAAGACCTTTCATTGTGCTTGAGTTGTAGGCGATGATTCGAATCGTCGCCTGCGGAGATTGTTCGACAACAATTCAGCTACTTCTCTTTCTTACTGTCTGTCTGTGTCGTCTTGTCGGTATCTCCACCCGCACTTGTATCACTCTGGGAAGGCTTTAATTGCGAGAGCCCTTGAAGACTCCTGACGAAGTCGGGCTCTAGGTTCTTAAGTCCTTGAACACTCTCAATGAATTCGTGAGGAGTTTTCTGTTCTTTACTCATGGCTATTTCATCCTTTCGATTTAGTTTGTCGATTCCAACCATCACGCCAATTGTTAGCGAAACAACTACAGCCCCGATGAACAGCATCGAGATCAATTTGTCCAGTACTTTTAGCTTCGTTTCATTCAATTCTTCCCCTTTATTAAGCCTTACCAAGTAATTTCGATTTTCGGAGAGAACGTAAATTATAAGCAATATCGCTGATCCGAAGAACAAGAGGGCGACTAAGTACAGTATGAGTTCAAGCCATGACGCAGGACCAATAGTTGACAAAAGTGTGATTAACAATCCAATGCCACCGCTGCATAAATTCAGTAGACTTCGATCTTTTTCAAAGCTCGATTCGATGTAAGCATTGACAATTGCTGAATAAAAGGCTATTCTCTTTTCCTTTTTCTCATCGTCGTTTTCGTTCGTATCTGTTGAATCAGTGATCACTGTGGATACAATTGTTCTCCCCTAATTTACCAAAACTCCCGTCCACTATCAAGCCGCGATGACCGTCGAACCCTCACCTCTGTCCCGCCGATGGTTCGACTTCGCTCACCATGACGGCGGGACTTCCCCTCTCCCAGTGGGAGAGGGGATTCAGGGGTGAGGGTTTTTTAAGGCAACAATCCTCTCCAATACTTTTTCAATATTTTGTTCCACCTCTGCATTCCGAATTCTCATTACTGTCAATCCCATACCCTCCAATTCAGAAACTCTTGTTTCATCATACTCTTTCTGATCGGGTTTGTTATGAATGCCGCCTTCCAACTCAATGATAAGTTTAAGCTCGTCGCAATAGAAATCGGCGATGTAACGACGGATCGGAAATTGTCGATAAAATTTTAATCCGTCGAGTTGTTGGTTGCGAAGACGCTGCCATAGCATTTGCTCGACCGAAGTTGAATGCTTGCGTAATTTTCGCGAGAGATCGATAACATAATGTGGATATCGTTTGTGCATGAGACCTCCCTTTGCAAATACGAATGCCTCTCCTACCGCCTACCACCGCGGCGCGATCACCTTTACCGTGACCTGCGAATATTCTTTCACGCGGCGCGGCGAGGAATCGGGAAGGATGACGGAGGCATCGATAACGGTGATGAAGAGCGCGGCGCCATTCGGCTCTTTGCCAATCGGAGTGAAGCGAACCATTCCTACAAGGCTCGTCACCCGCGAATCCCCTTCTTTCTCAGCAAGGCTCATCCTGAACGGCTTGAACGAGAAGGTGAATACTAATTGATGACTTGTATCGACGCGTACTCCGAATGACTTGTACGAACGCATGTCCAGTGCGTCTTTGTGTGTGCGCGCATAGTTCACCAGCGTACCCGAATCCGCGGGCAAAGCCTTCTTCTCATTCTGATATGCCTTCGCAACCTGGATGATCGGCGTGCTGACTTGATCGAAGAGCGAGACGAACATCTCCGCACGCGCGCTGTCGAGTGTCGTTTGACCATATGTCGGTGTGGCGAAGAGAAGTGCGAAACTCGCAATGATGGAACCTGTTATCTTCATGGTGTATCTCGCGTTGTAAATGATTGTGTGATCGGAATTATTCAGGTGAATGTATTCAGAAATCCGGCAAGTATCAAGCGCAAAGAGGAGTTTGGATAGTCTTCAGCAAGGTAGGTTGACTCCTATTGACATCGCTTCCGAAATCCAGTATATTGCTTCGATTTTCTCATGCAGGGAAAAGAGATTCTATGCTCAATTATATCTGGCTTTCACTGATCGTCATCGGCATCCTCGTCGCCGTTGGGAATGACTGGCACGACCTTTCGACGAACAAGTATCATAATAGGGAAGAAATTCCTGCGCTGCTCCACTTTGCAGAACGACCCTCGATGTCTGCCCAGCCGAGCCAGCGCTTCATTGTGGGTCTCAGAATGGATCGCGAAACGTACCAACGGACGTACGGAGTTGAGCAATCGACAAGCATCGAACAAAACGCGGAATATATTTCCACCAATGCAAACCAGGGTACCCTGAACATTACTCTTGACGATAGAACTCCCGCGCTCTGGAAAGAAATCGCCGTTCTCCAAAAGAAAGAAAAGCTCCTCGCGCGTGTTCGATGGGATACTACCGGTGCTGTGACTGGAGAAGGAACTGATTGGTTTCTGCCGGTGAGACTTATGTTTGAGCCGGTGAAATTCGTAAAGCTCAACGCCGTGACGAACGACGGCATTATCAAGTACGCGAAGACCGCGGTCGAGCTGGCGATCGGACTCATCGGTATTATGGCACTGTGGCTCGGCATCATGAAGATCGCTGAGCAATCCGGACTTGTGGCGAAGCTGGCAAGTCTCCTGAAGCCAGTCACGACACGATTGTTCCCCGACGTTCCCGCCGATCATCCGGCAATGGGCGCAATGATCATGAACATCTCGGCGAACATGCTTGGTCTCACGAACGCGGCAACACCGTTTGGCTTGAAGGCGATGGAAGAATTGAACAAGCTTAATCCGAAAGCAGGTACGGCAACCGATGCCATGTGTACGTTCCTTGTGATCAATACGAGTAACGTTCAGCTCATTCCTGCAACAGTCATTGCTATTCGTGCGGCAGCAGGATCGGCCAATCCTACGGAAATACTCGGTACCGTTATCGTAGCGACGTTTGTTACGCTCGTCGTTGGCATTACCACAGCAAAACTGCTGTCAAGACTGCCTGTCTTCAAACGACAACTGCAACCGGAGGCGTGACGCGATGCGGGCATTGATCAATATTATCGATGTCATTTCCATCCTCGCGATCCCTGCGCTGATGTTGTCTATCGTCGTCTACGGTATAATCAAGAAAGTCAAGATCTATGAAGCGTTTGTCGAAGGTGCGAAGGAGGGATTCAACGTCGGTGTTCGCATCATTCCATATCTCGTGGCGATGCTGGTTGCAATCGGTATCTTCCGGGCCGGTGGGGCGATGGAAATTCTTGCATCGATACTTTCCCCTGTGACGCGTCTTATTGGAATGCCGCCGGAAGCGCTTCCTATGGCGATCATTCGTCCGCTCTCCGGCAGCGGCGCGCTCGGCGTCATGTCGGAAATCATCAAGAGCCACGGGCCCGATTCTCTGATCGGCCGAATGGTCTCGGTGATGATGGGAAGCAGCGAGACGACGTTCTACGTTCTCGCGGTGTACTTTGGGGCAGTCGGCATTACGAAAACGCGGCAAGCAGTTCCTGCGGGCATCATCGTCGATATCGTTGCCGTCCTTGTATCGGTGTGGCTGACGAATTTGATCTTCGGCTGAAACGTGCTTGATTTTGAAAACGTTTGTGCCTATATTCGTCAAGCTAAGCCGTAAATGTGCGTCTCGGTTTGTGAATTAAGTTGAACGCAGACTTCCCACAACTTCGATGAGTCTCTTGAACAAGCTGATTGTCGCCACGCTTCCACTCGTTCCCAAGCCTGTTGTTCGAAGATTTGCAAGTCGTTATATTGCCGGAGAAGAAATCAGCGATGCCGTTGCGCTCGTCAAAACCCTCAACCGTCACTCCATCCTGGCCACGCTCGACGTCCTTGGCGAAGATATTCACCACAAGGACGAAGCGGCAGCGGCGCGCGACACGATCATCAAAGTCCTCGATGCAATCCAAAAGGAGAAACTCGATTCCAACATCTCGGTGAAGCTCACGCAAATCGGTTTGAAACTTGATCGCCGGTTTTGCCTCGAAAATATGCAGCAGATCGTTTGCCGGGCGAAAGATCTCAATAACTTCATCCGCATCGATATGGAAGATTCTTCGACGACCGACGATACCATCTGGCTCTACCGGGAATTACGGAAGGATTTTTCCAATGTCGGCATCGTTCTTCAAGCATATCTCAGGCGAACGTACGACGACGCCGAGAAGATGATCAAGGATGGACTCACAAATTTTCGTCTGTGCAAAGGTATTTACATTGAGCCGGCGGAGATTGCCTACAAGGATCGGCGCCAGATTAACGACAACTTCAAGCGCGTGTTGGAAATGATGCTGCGACATAAAGCGTACGCCGGTATCGCTACGCACGACAGCGAATTAATTGATGCATCGTATCGCATGATCGACGAGATGAAGCTCGGCAAGCGCGAGTACGAATTCCAGATGCTGCTCGGTGTTCGTCCCGATCTTCGCGCGAAGATCCTTCGGAATGAACATCATCTCCGGGTGTACGTTCCGTTCGGCAAGCAGTGGTACCAATATTCGATTCGCCGGTTCAAGGAAAATCCACAGGTTGCAGGATACGTCTTCAAGGCATTGTTTTCAAGAAATCGACTGAATTAATTCCACAACGTAAAGCCACATCGAGAGGAGAACTCCATGGCTGAATCGAATAATAAACCATCCACGACGTTTCAACCGTTTGTCTCAGCGGACACTGTGATGCAGGAGTTTTCGCTGAGGGCGATTATCCTCGGCGCGCTGTTCGGATTGATCTTCGGAGCGGCAACGGTGTACCTCGCACTCCGCGCCGGACTCACCGTCTCGGCGTCGATTCCGATAGCCGTGCTCGCGATCGCAATCTTCAAGAAGCTTGGCAAGTCGACGATCCTCGAGAATAACATCGTGCAGACGATCGGGTCTGCCGGCGAGTCGATTGCAGCCGGCGTCGCGTTCACATTCCCCGCGCTCATCTTTCTTACAGGAGGTGAAAAGTATTTCAACTACATGAACGTTCTCACGCTCGCGTTTGTCGGAGGAATTCTCGGCGTGCTCTTCATGGTTCCCCTCCGTCGCTCGCTCATCGTGAAGGAGCACGGCACTCTTCCCTATCCGGAAGGAACTGCATGTGCCGACGTGCTCATCGCCGGCGAGAAGGGCGGCTCGATGGCGAAGCGATTGTTCGCCGGTTTGGGGATGGCGGTCGTGTACAAGACGTTAATGAGCGTGTTCGGCTTGTGGAAAGACGTTCCCGGTTACACGGCTCCGAGAGGTTCTTCTTATCCAAACGCAAGCTTAAGCGCTGAGATTACGCCTGAGTATCTTGGTGTTGGATATATTATCGGCCCCAGAATTGCCGGTGTGCTGGTTGCAGGAGGAATTCTCTCATACATGGTTCTTATTCCTTTGATTGCCTTCATTGGCGATTCGCTTCCTGCAATCTTGAAACCTGCCGGAAAATTGATCAGCGAGATGTCCCCTTCGGAAATTCGCGGCGGGTATGTGCGCTACATCGGCGCAGGCGCTGTAGCGGCAGGCGGATTGATTACGCTCATCAAAACACTTCCAACAATTGTCTCTGCCTTCAAAGATAGTTTCAAGAGCATGAAGGAATTGAAGTCTGGCGTCAAGCTGGTGCGTACAGAGCGAGACATCCCGATTACGTGGGTTGTTGTTGGTTCGCTTGCACTCGTGTTGATCATTGCGGTTCTTCCGCAAATGCCCGGAACGTTTCCCGGTACGCTCTTGATGGGTTTGTTGATCGTTATCTTCGGATTTTTCTTCGTCACGGTTAGCTCGCGCATCGTCGGCATTATCGGTTCATCGAATAATCCCATTTCCGGAATGACGATCGCGACGTTGATGGCGACATGCTTGATCTTTGTCAGTATCGGATGGAAGGGTGATGTCTTCCAATCCGTCGCATTGGTCGTGGGAGGAATTGTCTGCATCGCAGCGGCGAACGCCGGCGCGACGAGCCAGGACCTCAAGACCGGTTACATCGTCGGCGCAACGCCGATCTGGCAGCAAATCGGTTTGGTGATCGGCGTGCTCGTCTCGACGTTTGCCGTGGGCATGACGCTCCAATGGATCGACGGTTCGATGGCGTACAAGGGAATCCCTCACGCGATCGGAACGGAAAAATTCGCGGCGCCGCAGGCAACGCTAATGGCGACGATCATCAAAGGGCTGCTCGCGCAAGACTTGCCCTGGGCGCTCGTGTTCATCGGAATGGCAATCTCAGTCGTTGTAGAATTGTGCGGGATTCGTTCGCTGTCGTTTGCCGTCGGCGTGTACCTGCCGCTGTCGACCACGTTCCCGATTTTTGTGGGAGGAGCTTTGAAGGCGCTCGTCGATAAGATGCGGGGCGTCAAGGAAGAATCGGAGGTGAGTCCGGGCATGTTGTACAGTACCGGCCTGGTTGCCGGAGGCTCGTTGACGGGAGTGTTGATCGCGATCTTGAGCGGTATTACATTCATGACGATGGTGGGCGGCAACTCGAAAGAAGTTTCTGTGGCGGAATACTTGCTCGATGCCGTCGGGATTCACGGCTGGGATTCGCTTGGCGCAGGAGCCGATCTCATCGGTGCGGCAATGTTCGCGTTGCTCGGTATCGTCCTCGTTCGCACGGCGATGAAGAAAGACTGAACAGGGGTTACAGGATTGAGGATTGAGGATTGAGGATTGGGTATTGTGAGTTGCGCGCGCCGGAACGCCGCAGGTGGGCTGGGATTTCTGGTGTGGGATGCGGCATGTGAGATATGTGCTGCCTAGTTGAGTATTCCATACAACGTTCGTGTAACGAGAAATGGACACGTGCTTTTAAAACGTTGCCAGGGGTTCGAAGATTGAGAAGGATTTTTTCCTGAAACCTGTAACCTCGAACCAGTAACAATCATCGTGAATATATAATCCTTAGAAGGAGTTTACATTGTCAACAGCAATCGAAGGTTTACAACCGCAACTTGTGTGGAAATATTTTGCTGAGATCTCGCGCATCCCGCGATGCTCGAAGCACGAGCAGCAGATCGCGGAGTACGTGATCGACACTGCGAAGAAGCTTGGCCTCATCGCCAAACAGGATACGTTTGGCAATGTCGTTGTGAAGAAACCTGCTTCGGCTGGCTATTCACGCATGCGAAGCATCTGCTTACAGGGTCACCTCGATATGGTCTGCGAGAAAAATGCCGACAAGGAACATGATTTCTCGAAAGATCCGATCGAGCTTGTCCGGAACGATGGAATGCTGATGGCAAACGGTACAACACTCGGCGCCGACAACGGCATCGCCGTGGCGACGAATCTTGCCATCATGGAAGACAAATCACTCGAGCACGGTCCGCTTGAATTCCTCTTCACCGTCGATGAAGAAACCGGACTCACCGGCGCGGCCAATCTGCAGAACGATTTTGTCGAGAGTCGCACGCTCCTTAACCTCGATTCGGAAGAGGAAGGGGCGATTTACGTCGGCTGTTCCGGCGGTAAGGACACCCTTGCTACATGGAAAGTCACGTTCGAAGCAGCGCCCACAGGCACGGCCTGCTGTATCCTCAAGGTGAGCGGATTGAAAGGCGGGCATTCAGGTTTGGAGATCGACAAGGGCCGAGGGAACGCCATCAAAATCATCAATCGTGTTCTCATTGAACTCACAGCGCTTGGCTCCCGGCTCTCCGCTCTGAATGGTGGAAATAAACGCAACGCAATCCCGCGCGAGTGCATTGCCACTGTGTTCATTCCAAAAAAGAATCTTGATGAAGCAAAAGCAAATGTGCAATCGCTCAATGCCACACTTCGCGCTGAAGTCTCGGCGGTCGATCCGGATATTCAAGTGACGCTGGTAGAGGATCCGAAGATGAAGAAAGGAAAGCTCATTAAGAAAGCACAGCAGCCAGAAATCCTCACAGCTATTGCAGGACTTCCCCACGGCGTCTTGAAGATGAGCGCCGATATTCCGGGTTTGGTGGAAACATCGACGAACGTTGCGGTCATCAACACAACGAAGAAAGCAATCGTGCTCGCCACGAGCCAGCGAAGCTCTGTTGCATCGGAACTCGGCGAGGCGGTACAGACTGTTTCATCCATCCTTCGACTCTCCGGTGCAGAAGTGGAGAACACGGATGGTTATCCCGGCTGGAAGCCTAACCTTGATTCAAGAATTCTTAAGATTGCGAAGGAGACGTACAAATCGTTGTATGGCAAAGAGCCTCAGGTCAAAGCCATCCATGCGGGACTCGAGTGCGGCATCATCGGCGAGCGGATACCGGGAATGGACATGATCTCGTTCGGCCCGACGCTGGAGGGCGTGCATTCGCCGGATGAGAAAATTTATATCGATACGGTGGAGAAGTTTTATAATTTCCTGCTGGCAATCTTGAAGAATGCGAGTTGATAAACCTTGCGAAGGTTCTAAACCTTCGCAAGGATATATGTCGAAGTGCGACTCATTTCTATTCACAGCAGATTGAGGGATGAAAGGATAGTTGACCGCATCCATTAATCATTTTATCTGCTGTGAATTGTTACTTCATCAGAAGTAATTTCTTTGTCTCAATGAAATCTCCCGCCTGCAAGCGATAGAAGTACACGCCGCTTGAAAGTCCTGACCCATCGAAGGCCGCCTCATAATAACCTGGTTCCTCATTCTCATCCGCAAGCAGAGCTACTCGCTGCCCGAGCGTATTGAACACCGAGAGCGTGACATGCGCACTCCCCGGCAACCCATACCGGATTGTGGTTGATGGGTTGAAGGGGTTGGGGTAGTTTTGGGAGAGCGAGAATGAAGATGGAGTCCGGTCGTTATCCTTTCCCATGTCCGTGACAACTATCGGGGAACTGACCTCACTGAGATTTCCGTGAACGTCCTTTGCCGCGACACCCCAGTATGTGTTGCCAGGAAGAACGCTGGTATTGATGAAGAGAGTGTCTGTCGTCGTATAGAATCGGTTGAGACTTGTGTCGGATGTTCCTCGAAAGATCACATACTGTTTCAAGTCTATCTCACTGTTTGGCCTCCAACTGAGTCTGTCCAAGCCGGGCAAGTGTTCAGCAGAGACAATATTAGGCGCGAGTGGCGGCAGATTGTCAACAGAATACCCACTATCAATATTGGAATCGTAAAACACATTCAGATCATTTGTGTGAGCTGACACGAGAAAATAGTGCTTGCCATGGGTCGTTGACATAGAGTCGTACAATGTAGCCGCTGTGTAGCTGTACTCGCTAAAGCGATGGGCAGATTGATTTGCAATCCATTCCCAGAAATATGTCGTACCGTTATTCGAAGTGATTCGGTATGCTGACCCTTCGAAGTCACGAGCGATGGTATTCATTGGAGCGATGTTAGTTTTCTGGACAGAGCCTTGAGGAACTGCACGCCAGACGCTGTAGTGGGTGAGTGTTGAAGTGTTCGTATCAAGAGATGATGCTTGCCAATTCAAGGTTACCTTTCCACCTTGATCATGAGGAACATCCTTTGAAGAAATTATTTGAGGGTTTTCCGTGGCAGGCTGTGGAGACAAGAATGGTGACCATGAAGGTGACTGGTCATCTGCAGCGTTGTTTGTAAGTCTGATAAGGTTGGTGCTATCTGAGTTTATCACATATATTTCATAGTTACCATCGAATCTATCGGTAGACAAAACTATCTTTGTTCCATCGGGGGACCAAGAACCTGGATTAGGGCTAATACAACAGCCAACATTGAGCAATATTGTCTTATTTGTGCCGTCGGCATTCATCAAACGAATCGCGCCTGTAGCTGCGTACGCAATTTTATTTCCATCTGGTGACCAGTGAGGAGTACCAGCCCATTCCCCGCTTGTTAATTGTAGTGGATTAGATCCATCACTATTCATAACCCATATGTCAGCGGTACCACTTCGCCATGAAATAAACACAATCTTCGTTCCGTCTGGAGACCATTCGGCTTCACCGTCGTGATTATCAGGATTGTTAGTGAGGTTTACAGGATTCGTTCCATCCACGTTCATCACATAGATTTCAGACTGTCCATCACGGTCTGATACAAAAACTATTTTAGTTCCGTCAGGCGACCACGAAGGCCCACTTTCACTTGCTGAATTGTTAGTCAATCGTGTTTGATTTGTCCCATCTGCATTCATCGTGTAGATTTCCCCGTTTCCGTCACGGTTTGATGAAAAAGCTATCTTATGACCATCAGGAGACCAGCTCGGCCCGTAATCGGCGGAATCATTGTAAGTCAAACGTTGCAATCCAGTTCCATCAGGATTCATCAAGTATATCTCGTAATTCCCATCTCGGTTGGAACTAAACGCGATTTTACTGGAGGTTATCTGAGCAATGGATTGACTCAGAAAAATGAAAATGGTTAAGAATGAAAGTGAGAGAAAATTTTTCATGATCCAACTCCTTAATGGTTTTATGAATTAGTGAATTAACATAATCACTAGATTCATTGCGACGTTTGGAGTTGGTTCCAGAAAACATTCCACAAAATTTTTTGCTAAGCTCGAGATATTAGTCCGATTGCAAATCGGACTCTACGGGGTTGGTTGCTGAGGTTGTCGGTACCGCAGGTTCGTGGTGGGCTTATTCCCAAACCTCTCCCCATCCCAATAAAGCACAGAATCTTTGAGTTCGCTAAGGTATTCAGGCAGGAGCGGCTTCTTGAGAGTGCCATTTTGTAGTAGATATTCCTGTGCTTTGATTAATCCATTGCCCGGCGCAACCGATTCTACTCGCATCGTGGAATCAATGGTGTAAACAACCTGAGCCTCCATATTGTTTATAGGGAATTTCTGTAAACGCTCACTAACTTCATAGTCGATTCTCCTCCCTTGTGTAATCCAGATATTCATAGGTTGATTATAGGGATCCACGCTATAGTGTATACCAAAGTAGGTAAGAGGAAACAACAAATAGTATTTCTCTCTCGCTTCGGGTACGTTGTGCGGTTCGTATTGAGGAGGAACAGGCGCATGTCCGTTAATATCGGATGGATCGAGAACCGATAGATAGGCGCGATTAAACGCATCGTTAATACCGACAAGCAGCAGCTCTTCACTCCCATCGCCATCGAGATCGTAGCTAAGCAACCGCCCACTTCCGCCGCGATTGTAATACGCCTGAATCTCGTGACCGGTCTTCGGATCGAGCTCAGCTAACTTCGTCGGGGAAAAACTGACCTCGCTTGCTACAAGAAATAACTGAGGGTGAGACGCAGTGGTTTTCTTCATGACAAAAATATCCCAAATGGCTGCAATCGAATGCTGTTGGACAGTCGTATCACCAAAGGAAATGATCTTACCGCTATTCATTGCCCATCGAAGATGACCGTCGTGCTCGTAGCAATACAATGAGTCGACGGTGAAAACGCCTTCTCTATTTGCGCCGGAAATAAGTATCTCATTTACTCCGTCACCATCAAGATCACCCATTTGAAGAAATCTCGGTTCACTACCCGTCATCCCTTGTATCTCTGATGATCGATCGGGGATCCCCAGCACACTCTTCGTCCACAACACTTCTGCTTCTTTATTGTAAACAGTGAGCACGTAATCCTTGATCTTGGCGTAGGCCGGATTCGTATCCCTCGCAACCGGTCGCGACACGAGGAACATCGCAGCGAGCACTGCGATGCCAAAGGATGCTGCTGCGGCAGATCGAACCGGGTGAATTTGCACGTAACGCCATAATCGTTGCATCAAAGGTCGACGGTATGGCTCGATGATCTCCGCATACGCTTCGACGAGGCTGTCGGCTTTTTCTCGCAGCTCCTTCGCTCGCGACGGGAGAAGAAATCGCCTTCGTGCAAAAATCTTTTCCATGAAAGAACGATCGCGTTCGGTTGGTCCCTTGTCGAGCGATTCATCGAGTTCTCGGTAGAATAATCGCAAGCTCTCGACCTGTTCGCGGCAGAGCGCACACTCGCCTACGTGGGCTTCAATGCCCGTCTTCGTCGGCTCATCAAGTTCAGTCGAGGCTGCGACGTATGCTTCCAACGTGCGCTCGTCGATGTGGTGCAATTCTTCCATTAGTATCCTAACAGGTTTTGATGAAAAACTCGTTTGCGCCCTTCGAACTCATCCCCTCGTCCCCTTCCCTAAACCTTAGGGAAGGGGACGCGACGGCAGTATAAACGTCCCTCTCTAAATTTTAGAGAGGAACCACAGGGTGAGTTCGATGTGGTAATGCTTTTTCAACAGCCCGCTAAACTATGATCATTGATTCTATCAACAATATTTCAACAATTGATGCCTGTGCCAGAATCGCTTCTCCGTTCGGTTACAACTCTCTCATCAGATGTGCGGCGAACGTTTCCCGCGTGATCTTCAAGAGATACTCCATCTTGGTTCGGAACTCCGCTTCGTACCGCTCTTCGTCGATCGGATAATGGCGGCTAAAATATTCAAACAGCGATGGATCGGATCGGTCGGTGCACCAGTCAACCGTCATATCGTGAAGAGCAGAGTACATCGCCTCGGCTTGTTGTTTATCGACCTTTCCTTTCAGAAGATACGTTGTGACGATCTTTTCCTTGATCGTCGTTTCCACCTGCCTGCGGATGGAGTCGATCTCGAAATCCATCAGGCCGGTGAAATTGAGCGTCGGCTCATCGTCAAGAATGTCAGTCCCGGAAATCCGCCCAGTAATCCGATAGTAGTGTTTGAAGATTCTGACAATATCGACCAACGGCACGGAGCGGCGATACGGATGATCTGAGCGAAGTATCGAGTGGAGGATCGATAACACCTTCGGAACTGGCTCACCAACTTTCCCGCGCCGGAGAATTTCTCTCTCGAGTTCTTCCAATGGGTATGCCTCGCCGTGATCGCCTGGATCGCTGTTCGACGGTTGAAGGACAAGCCCGCGAAAATCTCTCGTCAACGTAAAACACGATGATGTCTTGCAGTATTCTTTAATGCACCGGTGAATCCTTGCTCCTGTTGGATCGTTCAGCGCATAGAGTTTTGCAAGCTGCGTCTCGGCGAACGTGACGAGAAACTGTTTGAACGCGAGGAAGAGATCGGGATCCGGAGTGTGAGCGAGAGGCTGATTAAGCGAATGCTCAAATGCGTCGATGTGCGGGAAACGATTGTCTTGGTTACGCGCGAACACCTCGCCAAGGCAATCGTACGCAAGGTCGAGCGCCGTGATCCCTTGCTGCTCGCAGAGTTGCGAGATGGAGAATCGAATTCTTTGGAGATGGGCCTGAACGATAGAGCGGGAAAGGTGAACCAGCGAGGTTAACTCTTCCTCGCTCATGGCATTCGCGAGGAGCTGAAGTAGGTATTGTTTGAGAAATTTTTGTTGAGGCAGCATATAGACAAGCATTGCGGTCGCTCGCTCAATTTTCAACCATCCCCTCGTTATGCGAACCGCCTTCTGTGAATCTACATAACTGAGCGGCAACAAGCAACCTCTTTGCATCTTCTCCAAATTTTCTCTATTTTCTTCAAATTCTATCCTCAATAGTTTCAGCGCACGAAGTCCTTATGGCAAAGCCTCACGTTAACACTACAGAAACTTCAGCGAAGTCTTCCGTGCTTCAGGAGTTCAAGCCGTACATTTCAGCCGAACAATCTCCCGCAGAGATGACAATGCGCGGGTTGTTCCTCGGTGCCGTGCTCGGCATTGTCTTCGGCGCTGCGTCGGTCTATCTCGGTCTGCGCGTAGGATTGACGACCTCCGCATCGATCCCCATCGCAGTCATGGCGATTACGATCTTGAAAAAGCTTCGCGGCAATACGGTACTGGAAAATAACATCGTCCAGACCGTCGGCTCTGCCGGCGAATCGATCGCGGCGGCTGTGGTGTTCACCATTCCCGCGTTGATCTTCCTTGGTTTTCCTTTGAAAATGTCCATCACGCTTCTCATCGCGCTCACCGGCGGCGTGCTTGGCGTGTTGATGATGATTCCGCTGCGACGATATTTGATCGTGAAGGAACATGGCAACCTTCGTTTCCCGGAAGGAACGGCGTGTGCGGAAATCATCAAGGCAGGAGAAGTCGGTGGAACATCGGCATCGAAGATTTTCAAAGGGATGGGACTCGGCGCACTGTGGAAAGGTTTGCCCACGCTCTTCGGTTTCTGGAAGCCATCGGTCGGCAACGATTTCAAGTTCTATCCCGGCTCGTCGTGGGGGATGGATGTTGCGCCCGAGCTGATGGGCGTCGGGTACATCATCGGATGGCAGACATCGCTGATCATGGTGGGTGGAGGATTGCTTGCCTCGTTTGTCATCTCACCGATCATCGCATTCATCGGTCAACATGCAACGCAGGCGATCTATCCGAGCACGGTTCCGATCAGCGAGATGAGCACGTACGATATCTGGAAAAATTATATCAAGTACATGGGCGCCGGCGCGGTTGCGACCGGCGGCATCGTAGGTCTCTTCCGTGCATTTCCGGCAATCTGGGATTCGATTCGTGCATCCATCAAGCAGCTTACGACAGAGCGGCTCGGCAATACCGACGGCGGAACGATCCCGCGAACTGAACGCGACACGCCAATAACTCTTGTTGGACTTGGGACTATTGCGCTCATCATTTTTATTTGGCTCGTGCCGACGTTTCGCGTGAATGTCCTCGGCGCAGCGCTCATTGTCATCTTTGGATTTCTTTTTTCCGTCGTCTCCGCGAGAATCACGGGCATCGTCGGTTCCTCATCGAGTCCGCTATCGGGAATGACGATCGCCGTGTTGATGGGAACGTGCCTTATCTTCCTCGCCGTCGGATGGACGGGACAAGAATATACCTATCTTGCGCTTGTTATCGGTGCAACTGTTTGTATCGCCATTAGTAATGCCGGAACAACTGCGCAAGATTTGAAGACCGGTCATCTCCTCGGCTCAACACCGAAGGCGCAGCAGTTCGGTTTGCTCGTTGGAGTCGTAACATCGGCTGCGGTTGTCGGCGTGACAATGCTGCTCTTGAATGAAAGCCAATCGAAGGAAATTGCGCTTGCACATCCATTCACTCCTCCTGCAATTGCCGTTCAGCGAGCAGAAGAGATGCAAGGACGCGACGGCAAGACATACTTGTTCGTGAAAGTTGTCGGTCAGGAGGGAATCGAGCCGGGAAATTATCTCGTTGACGAGCAAACGCATCAGGCAGTCTACAAGCGTGTCGATGGCATTGGCGGACGCGAGCTTGCGGCGCCGCAATCCAACTTGATGGCGGTGTTGATCAGCGGATTGTTGGAACAAAAGCTTCCATGGGGTCTCATCATGATCGGTGCGAGTATCGCGCTCTTCATGGAGTTGATTGGATTCCACTCGCTGACGTTCGCGGTTGGATTTTATCTGCCGCTGTCATCGACGTTTCCCATTTTCCTCGGCGGCCTGGTACGCAAGATCGCCGACAAGAAATACAAACGTACTCCCGATGCGGCGGAGGAAAGTGAAGGAACACTCTTCTCTTCGGGCTTGATCGCCGGCGGTGCGCTGCTTGGTGTAGCGGGTGCGTTTCTGAATTTTATCCCGAACTTCGTCGACGATCAAACGGGACTGCCGCTTCCAATCGCGGTCGGCTACAAGTACGTCAGTTTCTTGTGGGATGCTGACGTGGTGGCGATTGCGATGTTTGCGATCCTTGGATACATGCTCTTCCGCGGTGCAGCGGAGAAGAAAACAAATTAACAGATCCGTTAAAATGTTCGTGCGATACTCTCCGGAAAAATCATCGAAGACGAGAAAGTCATGGGAACAATTCACATCGCATTCGGCGACAATAAGTCAATGGGCGGTTCAGTCCGCGTTGCCAGCCATCTTGACGGATTAATCAAGAAACCGACGGTTTGGTTTGACGATCGGATGATCATGAACGATGGAAACTTTACAGTCGCGCTCTGATGAACATGGCAGACTATCTCCACGAAAAACACTTCACACTCGATCAGGCTCGCCGCATGCTTTCCGGCATCAGTCACCTTGTTGAGGAGCTTGTTGCTCTCAAGAAAAAACTGGATGCGCGTGGGTATGATATTTACCGTCACCAATACTTTGGCGGGAGCGGGCCGAATGGCGAGCGATTTTTCCCACCGGAATTGGAGCGATTGGTAAAAATTGCCAAGAATCTCGACAAAAAAGGAATTATTATCAAAGGACTCGACGAAGGGTTAATCGATTTTCCACATATACGGTCTAATGATGAGGAAGTCTATCTCTGCTGGAAATTAGGTGAGCCGACAATTGTCTTCTGGCATACAATTCCTGACGGATTTGCCGGTAGACGACCAATCGAAGAACTATCAACACATTCATAATCAACACTCAATGATCGAGAATTCATGAAACGCACCTTTCTTTACATTCTCCTTGCTGTTGTTGTCATCGGCACGGGCGGTTATTTTTTCCTCTCGAATTCTAATGGAAAAGATGTCAAGTATCGAATGGAAAAGGTCTCGCGCGGCGATATTGTCGTCCAGGTGCGGGCAACCGGCACAATCAATCCTGTGCAAACGGTCCAAGTTGGCAGCCAGGTTTCAGGCACGATACAGAAACTGTACGTCGACTACAACTCGGAAGTTAAGAAGGGTCAGATCGTCGCGCAAATCGATCCGACATTCCTCTATACTGCCGTGACGCAGGCTGAAGCAAATGTCGAGCGCAGTCAAGCACAGGTCAATGACGCGAAGCGTACTCTTGCCAGAACGACGGAGCTGTTCAAGAAAAACCTTGTTTCACAAGCCGATCTGGATGCAGCGACAACCAACTACGAATCGTCGACGGCGCAGCTCAAGCAGGCAAAGGCGGCGCTCGATCAACAGCAGGTGAACTTACGCTATGCGATTATCCGCTCACCCATCGACGGTGTTGTCATCTCTCGCGATGTTGATGTCGGGCAAACAGTTGCCGCAAGCCTGCAAGCTCCCAAACTCTTCGAGATTGCTAACGACTTGAAACGAATGCAGGTGGAAGCGAGCGTCGATGAGGCAGACATCGGACAGGTGAATGTGGGTCAAGAGGTCAGTTTCACCGTCGATGCCTATCCAGAAGAACAATTCCGCGGCAGCGTATCGCAGATCCGGCTTGCCCCGGTAACCGTGCAAAATGTTGTAACGTACACGGTGATCATCGACGTGCCTAATCCCGATCTCAAGCTTCGCCCGGGAATGACAGCGACTGTCTCGATTCTCGTCGATAGACGCGACAATGTGTTGCGTATTTCTGCGCTGGCACTGCGCTTCCAACCTCCACAGGATGTCGTAGAAAAAGTGGGAACACAAAGTTCGACCTCGCAGAGTAGCTCGACGCCCGATTCACAGAAGACACAGCAAGCCGGTCAGCAGCAGGGCGAGAGAAAAAGGTGGCAGGGAAATGGCGACAGTAGCAAGCACCGAATGGGCATGATGAGAGGAGAAGGCGGAGTCGGATGGCACAGGAAACAGAGTAAAGTGTGGGTGCTCGACGAGAACAAGAACGTGAAATTAATATTGATTACGGCGGGCCTCAATGACAATCGCTACGTCGAAGTAACCGGTGGTGAATTGAAAGAAGGCGATGAGGTAATCCTCAGTGCTATGGGTCCTGAGACCGCGAGCAGTCAGGGTTCGCAACAGAATCCATTTCAACCTCGCATGTCTGGCGGCGGCGGTGGACGTGGTCGTTAATCCCAGGATCGATTCTTATGATGAGATTTCTTGAAATACTCCGCATCTCGTTCGATGCACTCTTGCGCAACAAGATGCGATCGCTCTTAACTATGTTAGGTATCATTATTGGCGTGGGTGCAGTCATTGCCATGGTTGCCATTGGTCAGGGTGCACAAGTCTCTGTCGATGCGCAAATCAGTACACTCGGTACCAACGTACTGATGGTATTCCCCGGCTCTACTGCACGGGGAGGAGTAATGTCGGGCGCAGGAACGGGCACAACCTTGACCGAGGAGGACGGTCAAGCGATCAAAGAACAATGTCCGGCGGTAGCCTATGTTAGTCCCCAATTGAGATCGGGAGCTCAGGTGGTCTATGGCGATCTTAACTGGAGCACTTCACTACAGGGCGGGTCGCCCGATTTCTTCGCAATCCGCGACTGGCGGATTGATCAAGGGGACTTGTTTACTGATCAAGACGTCCGTGCAGCAACGAAAGTGTGCCTCATTGGACAAACGGTTGTCCAACAGCTTTTTGCAGATGAAAACCCGATTAGCCAGACGATTCGCATTCGAAACATTCCATTTCGAGTCGTCGGGACGCTGAAATCGAAAGGACAAAACATGATGGGGCAGGATCAGGATGATATTATCCTTATTCCCTACACGACGCTTCAGAAACGGCTCGTGGGGAATGTCCGGTCGTGGGGGTTCATTGTTTCTGCCCGATTGAAACAGCAAATGGTTGAGGCACAGGATGAGATCACGCAACTTCTCCGGGCACGGCATAAAATTGGTATTACTGACGACAATGATTTTACGATCCGCACGCAGACAGAAATCGCAGAAGCCTCATCGGCAACATCAAAAATCATGACGACGCTTCTTGCAAGCATCGCATCGGTTTCACTTATCGTGGGGGGCATTGGCATTATGAACATTATGCTCGTCTCCGTCACCGAACGGACGAGAGAGATCGGTGTCCGGATGTCGATCGGTGCGCGCAAGTATGACATTCTTGTTCAATTTCTCATGGAGGCAATCGTGCTGAGCCTGCTGGGTGGGCTCATCGGTATCGGGCTTGGGGTTCTTGGCTCCAATCTTGTGTCGCGGGTCGCCGGGTGGCCCACATTTGTGACCGCCAACTCGATCATTCTTGCAGTCATTTTTTCAACCGCTGTCGGAGTATTTTTTGGATACTACCCTGCACGGAAGGCATCGCTGCTGAATCCCATTGAAGCCTTGCGGTATGAGTAAAAGTTCGCTACATTCCGAGAAGTTCAACGGGGTCTTCACGTAGGCGCGAACGTGCCTTTCCCCACCGACTATTGAGAATCCAACATCATTCGGCAACATCATCATCCATGAAAGGTCGTGCTCGTTACATTATCCCGGCAGTTCTCTTGCTGCTTTTCGGACTCGTGGCATGGAGAATCATGGGCAACAGCTCTTCTTCCGATACAAGACGACAGAACACTCCGCTTGTTCGGGTGGATCAGCCGCGCCGCGAAACCGTGATCACTACACTCAGGTTCACCGGCGATATCTTGCCGATCCAACAGGCGAACATCTACTCAAAAGTCAATGGCACTCTGAACCGTGTCTATGTCGATATAGGTGCTTCGGTGCGACAAGGTCAGCTTCTTGCGTTGATCGATACGACTGAGCTGAGCCAGCAGGTTCAACAAAATGCTGCAAAGTTCCAAAATGCTCGACTGAATTATGAACGCACGAAAGAGCTTGCCGAGCAGAACCTTGTTGCAAAACAGGATCTTGATAACGCCGACGCCGCCATGAAAGTCGCAAGAGCCGACTACGAAGCTGCGAAAACACGCCTGAGTTATGCACGAATCACCGCACCGTTTGCCGGATATATCACAAAACGGTTTCTCGATGAGGGTGCGAATGTAACATCGAACAATGCGACGTTATTTACGCTGATGGATATCGATCAGTTGAAAATTATGGTCAGTGTGCTCGAGAAAGATATATCGCTCGTGAGGCTGGGAGAAAGCGCTACGATTCGTGTTGATGCGTTCCCGGGGAACGTATTTCTCGGCAAGGTTGCGCGCTTTAGTCAATCGGTCGATCTTTCCACAAGGACTATGGCTGTCGAAATAGACGTTCCCAACCAGAAACCCGGCATTCGTCTTACGCCCGGTATGTTCGCGAACATAACATTGATCGTCAGAGAGGATAAGGACGCAATAACAGTCCCGACCGATGCACTCCTCAAAGACGATCGTAGTTACTATGTGTATGTTATCGACAGCACGGTTGCTCATCGAAAGGATATCACAGTAGGCGTCGAGCAAAACGGGCGCACAGAAGTGTCTTCAGGCCTCACCGGAACTGAGCGGCTCGTGGTAGCCGGCCAGCAACTCATCCGGGATGGTGGACAAGTCATGATGCAACAATAGCGGTTCACGGGTTATGTGGTTAACGCGACTTGCACTTCGATATCCCATCTCGACATTCCTCTTTGCGGTTACGATCCTCGTTTTAGGATTCGTTTCTTTCCAGCAGCTTCCCGTCGATCTGCTGCCGAACATTAGTGTTCCGGTTGTCAGCGCGATTACGTTCTACTCAGGCGCAGGTCCGCTTGACATGGAACAATCGGTTACCGTGTTCATCGAACGCGGCGTCAGCTCGGTGAACGACGTCGATTACGTCCAGTCGACGACGCGTGAGGGAGTCGCACAGGTGCGCATCAACTTCAACTGGAATGCGAACCTCGATGTCGGCTTGGTGGACGTCGTTCAACGCGTCAATCGCATTTTGAACCAGCTCCCGTCCGGTGTTTCTCAGCCGATGGTTCTTCGCTTCGATATCACAAACATTCCGGTTTGCAACATCGCCGTATCGAGCGACATGGACGAGCGCGATTTGTACGATCTTGCCTTCAATGTCATCGAGCCGCAAATCGAACATCTGCCCGGCGTCGCTTCGGCACAAGCACTGGGCGGACGGATCAGAGAGATTCACGTTACGATCGATCGCGATCGCCTCCAGGCATTGCAATTACCGGTGCAGAACGTATTGAATGCGATTGCAAGTTCCAACATGATTATTCCTTCTGGCGATTTGAAAACAGGGAAGCTTGATTATTCGCTCAAGACCGAGACACGGTTCAACGTCGTCAAGCCGATTGAGGATGTCGTGATCAAGACCGTCGATGGCGTCCCGATCCGTATTCGCGATGTTGCCAAAGTCGAAGATAGTTATCAGGAACAAACCGAGATCATTCGCATCAACGGAAAGCCGGGTGTCACACTGCGTGTGCAAAAACTGGCGAGTGCAAATACCATTGACGTTGTCGATGGAGTTCTCCGGGCATTGCCGAAGCTGACCGGCATCCCGGAAAACGTTCAGATGTCGCTCTCGTTCGATCAGTCGATGTACATCAAGCAGACGATCTCCGGACTCCAGCGCGAAGCTCTTCTCGGCGCCCTTCTTGCCATGCTGATCATCATGTTCTTCCTTCGTAACCTTCGCGGGACGCTGATCATCGTTGTCGCAATTCCGCTCTCCATCCTCCTTGCGTTTATCTTCTTCCGCTTCGGGAACGTCACGCTCAACATCATGACGTTTGGCGGATTGGCGCTCGCCGTTGGCCGGCTTGTCGACGATTCGATCGTCGAGCTGGAGGCGATCTCGCGCCACTACAACCTCCGGAAGCCGGGACAATCGAAACTGCAGGAGACGCTCGAAGCTGCGAAAGAAGTTGCATCGCCGATCTTTGTTTCGACGCTCACCACAGTCATCGTTTTTCTCCCCATCGTGTTCCTCACCGGCATTGCAAAACTTCTCTTTATTCCACTCACGCTCACGATTACGGTCGCACTGTTCGGCTCGTTCTTCGTATCGCGGACCGTAACACCGCTCATGTGTTTGAACTACCTTCCACCTGAAAAGGAAATCGATTTCACATCGACAAAGTTTGCCGACAGGATGCGCCTCCGGTCGCACAACCTCGTCAAGGCGCTCGACGATTGGTATGCGAAGAGTCTTCAATGGACTCTTCGGCATCGGCGCATGGTGATCGGATCGATCGTTGGACTTGCAATCCTTTCGATAGGACTTCTGAAATTCATCGGAACAGAATTCTTTCCCGATCAGGACGAAGGTCAATTTACAATTACTGTAAAGCTCCCCGTCGGAACCCGCGCGGAAGAGACCGATAAGGCAATGCGACAGATAGAGAAGATCCTGCAAGAAAACGTACCCGAGGTGCAGGCGATCATTTCCGATGTCGGCGTACCGTCAGCGCGCTCAGGCAATACGTTCGGGAGGAATTCCGGCAGCCACTCTGCAAATATTCAAGTTGCTCTCGTGTCGATCGAACAGAGGAAGCGATCGGTGTTCGAGATCATTCAGGCCGTTCGGCCGAAACTTTCACGAATCCCGGGCGCGAGCGTGTTCATAAATCCGGGCGGCATTCTCCGCTTTCTCCTGAACTTCGGTTCGTCCGCTCCGGTTGATGTAGAAATCAGAGGGTTTGACCTGGAAGAAGGAGCGAAGCTTTCGAAACAAATTGCCTCCATCGTTCGCTCAACGCCGGGGGCGACGGATGTTCAAATCAGCCGTGAGGATAATTTGCCCGAGCTTCGTGTGAAAATAGATCGTGACAAGGCAGGCGTTCTTGGATTGAATGTCGCGCAGATTTCCAATACCATCAATACATGTATCAACGGCTCGGTAGCGTCGCTGTTTACGGATCCGGTGACAGGAAATCAATACAACATCCTTGTTCGATTGAGCGAAGATTTTCGCTCGAATGTCGACGACTTGAAGAACCTCGTCCTTACAACACCGGGAGGCCAGCAGGTACTCCTGGAAAATGTTGCAACAATCGAGAAGGCAAATGCACCGGTTCAAATCGACCGAAAGTATCAGCAACGACTCATCGATGTCACGGCAAACGTTACCGGACGCGACCTGGGGAGCGTCGCCGGCGATATCCGTTCACAAATCGATAAGTTGGATCTTCCGCCCGGCTTCGAAGTAAAGCTTGGTGGAAATGTCGAGCAGCAGCAGAAAACGTTCCGCGATCTTCTTCTCGCGTTCGGCCTGGCAATCCTGCTTGTCTATGTAGTGATGGCTTCGCAGTTCCAGTCGTTGCTCGATCCGTTCATCATCATGTTCACCGTGCCGCTCGGAATCATCGGCGTCTTCTGGACGTTGTTCCTCACCGGTACGACGCTTTCCGTGACCTCCTTCCAGGGTATCATTGTCATGGTTGGCATTGTGGTGAGCAATGGAATTCTTCTGGTGGATTATACGAACCATCTGCGGATGAGAAGAATTGAGCTGCATGAAGCTATTCTGAAAGCAGGTATCACGAGACTCAAGCCGATCCTCATGACTTCACTTGCGACAGTACTCGGTCTCATTCCCATGGCCATCGGTCTCGGCGGCGAATCGACTCAGGCGCCGCTGGCAATTGCCGTGATCGGCGGGTTGACGGTTTCAACAGGACTCACGCTCTTCTTTATTCCTGTTCTCTACACGATCTTTGAGGAGAAGTTCAAGCGCGAATTGGTGTTGGAGGAACAAAGCAGCATGGTTGCCGAGAAGGAAGCGGCGGGAGAGACTGCATGAGGTGTTGCAGGGTCTGTGTCGTACTTTTGTGTGTCATCGAATTCGCGGCGGCACAAGTGCGCGACATCAGGATCGATACACTCACACTCGATCGTGTGGTGGCGCTCGCTCATGAACATCATCCATTGCTCCGTTCTGCTGAAGCATCGATCCGTTCCGCCGAAGCAGGATTGACGCAGGCAACGGCATCGTATCTTCCATCCATTATGTCATCCGCAACTGCGTCGAGGACGGAAGGTGCTTTTGTGTTCAATCCGGATTTCCCGCCGCGCGATCAGAAGTACAACAACTATTCGGCAAGCATTCAGGCAAACCAAACCATTTTCGATTTCGGCAAGACGATCAGCAGAGTCTCCGCCAGTGGCAAGCTCGTCGATGCGGCTGAAGCTGATTACCAATCGACCCGCAGTGCCGTCGTGATGAATGCACAGCTTTCCTACTTCGGCTACATCCAGGCAAAGCAGATCGTCGGAGTCGATGAAGAGGCTGTTGCAAATGCGGAGGCACACGTGAAGCAGGCAAAGGCATTCTTCAGTGTTGGAAAGCGAGCACAAGTGGACGTGACCAAAACGGAAGTTGATCTCGCGAATGCCAATGTAAATCTTATTCGGGCGAGGAACCAGTTGCGTGTCGCGAAGCTTCAGCTCGACAATGCGATGGGCGTTCATCCGGTCGGTGAGTATGTTCTTGTCGATAGTCTCGCCGTTCAGCCGTTTGCGATGGTGCTCGATTCCGTTCGTGCAATTGCGATGCAGCAGCGGCCGGAGCTTCTCTCCGCCCGTGCCCGCGTCGATGCAAACCAGTCGCTTGTTACCGCTGCTTGGACGCAGCACTTGCCGACGCTCTCCGCATTCGGCACGTATACGTGGAGCAACTTCGACTTTCCGCTCTTTAGCCGCTGGAATGCTGGAGTGACGTTCACCTTGCCGATCTTCCAGGGATTTGCAACACAGGCTGGGGTCGATCAGGCACGGGCGAATGCCGATATAGCTCAGGCAAATCTCGATGTGTTGACACAAAACGCCGTGCTCGACATCGAACAAAATTATTTCGGCTTGAAGGAAGCGGAGGAAAGGATTGGAGCCTCATCTAAACTCGTTGAGCAAGCGGAAGAGAATTTGAATATCGCAGAGCGTCAGTACGCAGCCGGAGTGGCGTCAGCGCTCGAAGTGACCGATGCGCAAGTCTCTCTTTCCAACGCGCGCATAACCAAGATTCAGGCGCTCTACGATTACAATAGCTCGTTGGTACGATTGCAGAGGGCGATGGGAGTGCTAAGGTGACCGATCGATGAAATTCACTGCAGCTACGACATCCTCCCCTAGTAGGGGAGGATTATAGGTGGGGTGAGTCTGTCGATTATTGAATGTGGTCATTGAGCAATCCTCCGACTCACCTCACCCTAACCCTCTCCTACGAGGAGAGGGGATGGCCCATCCGAGCATTCGATAGTTGAACGTCTTTTCCTGATCGGGGGTCAAGTTCTTGTCAGCCATAAGTTGACACTAAGCCGAGTAATCCAAGAGCATATTGAACTGGTTCACTGTAAATTGATCTCTTCTCTCCGTAGCTTTCTGAGCAAGGCGGGGAGTAAGGGCTCAAATCTTGCAGAAACTGACTCTGTAACACTCTTATGGATCTGTTTGGTCTTCGTTTCTAACCACGCATTCAACTCGGCGTAACTTTTCGGTTCACTTGGAGCATCATCTATGAAATGAGGTTTCCCGAGACTATCGAGAGCATCTAGTCCCTTATTGATTGTGGAATCAGCGTCAAACAAGACTCTTATTTGGCCGATTGTTTCAACCATTTCACGGCGTAGTTGTGTAAGTTTCTCTAATGATCGGAATGAGTCATCGAAATGTTTCCGGGCCAGATCATGATCATCAGCGTTGTGGCTGAGAGTTGTATTTCTAATCATATAATACCTAGAGTTTGCTTGGTATTGCAAGTATGCCATGTCCTCATAGATCATCATCTCCTTGATTCCTCCGAGTCTAGAATAAAGCTGTAGCTGTGTTTGTCGCTTCTCTTTTTCTTCCTGTAGGTGGAAAAGGTGTGTCGTGGTTTGCCAAGAGATAAGACTTCCAATCAGAGCACCGAGTAGAACGAATACCCCGGGGATTAGTAATTCTGACCAAGGTTTTTCACGCATGTTTTTGTAGTCCTCAAATTCTTTAGAGTCGACTTGAACATTGTTCGAGAATTGACGAATCGTACAATTTAATTATATTTACACAACGAACCAAAGAACGGTAGTATGTGGAAGGCAAACGATACACAAGGTTAAGGAGGAATTGAAATCCTCCTTCAATTTGAATACATTAGAAAAACTAAGTTCACCGCAATGCCATTTCAATTAGTCTCAGACTTCAAACCCAGCGGCGATCAACCCCGGGCTATTGAAGAATTGACAGAGGGAATTCTCCGCGGCGACAAGTACCAGGTCCTCCTTGGCGTCACCGGCAGCGGGAAGACGTTTACGATTTCGAATCTCATCGCTCAGGTGAACAAGCCGACACTCATCATGTCGCACAATAAAACGCTCGCCGCACAGCTTTATGGCGAGTTCAAACACTTTTTCCCGCACGATCGCGTCGAGTTCTTCATCTCGTACTACGATTACTATCAACCGGAAGCCTACGTCCCGACGACCGATACGTACATCCAAAAAGATTCTTCGATCAACGACGAGATCGATCGATTGCGGCTTCGCGCGACGAGCGCGCTGCTGAGCAGCGACCCGAATGTCATCGTTGTAGCTTCCGTGAGCTGCATCTATGGTATCGGTGCGCCGAATGAGTGGATCGAGCAGATGGTGCAGGTGAGGAAGGGACAACGGATCGAGCGCAACAAACTCCTGCGGAAATTGCTGGACATCCATTACGTTCGAAACGATTTTGAATTTACCCGCGGCACGTTCCGCGTTCGCGGCGACGTCATCGAGATCATTCCTGCGTATGAAATCGAGCAGGCGATCCGCATCGAGATGTTCGGCGACGAGATCGAGAAGATTTCCTACATCCATCCACTCTCAGGCGAAGTAAAGTCGCAGACAGAATATGAGATCATCTACCCGGCGAAACACTTTGTCACTTCACCTCAGACGCTCGAGCGAGCGTTGAAGAGCATTGAGGAAGAGTTGGAAGAGCGGCTCGATTATCTCCGGAAGGCCGGAAAGCTTCTCGAAGCGCAGCGGCTCGAACAGCGCACGCGCTTCGATATGGAGATGATGCGCGAAGTCGGGTATTGCTCCGGCATTGAGAACTACTCGCGGCACATTGCGGGTCGTGCGCCAGGCTCGCGGCCGTACTGTTTACTGGATTACTTTCCAAAAGACTTTTTGCTCGTTGTGGATGAATCTCATGCAAGTGTTCCGCAGATTGGCGGCATGTGGCATGGCGACCGCTCGCGGAAGACGACACTCGTCGAGCACGGCTTTCGCCTTCCTTCGGCGCTCGATAACCGCCCGCTGACATTTGAGGAGTGGGAATCGATGGTGAAGCAGATCGTTTTCGTCAGTGCAACGCCCGGACCGTACGAGTTGGAGAAGTCGGGCGGCGTCGTGGTCGAGCAAGTCATACGTCCCACCGGACTTGTCGATCCGGAAGTGGAAGTTCGTCCCGTACGCAATCAAGTTGACGACCTCATTGCCGAAATCAGAACGCGAACTGCACGGAACGAACGTGTTCTCGTCACAACGCTGACGAAACGCATGGCAGAGGATTTGGCGAAATATCTAAGCGATATCTCTATCAAAGTTCGGTATGTACACTCGGAAATCGACGCGCTCGAACGAGTTGAAATCTTACGCGATCTACGGCTTGGCGACTTCGACGTCCTCGTTGGCGTGAATTTGCTGCGTGAGGGACTCGATTTGCCGGAAGTGTCGATGGTTGCAATCCTCGATGCCGACAAGGAAGGATTTCTTCGCTCGGAGCGATCGCTGATTCAAACTGCAGGGCGAACGGCGCGCAACATCAATGGCAGAGTTATCCTCTATGCCGACACTGTTACCGGCTCAATGAAGCGAATGCTCGAAGAAACAGGCCGCCGTCGGGAGAAGCAGTTGGAATATAACAGCGATCATGGCATCTCACCGAAGACAATTTACAAATCGACCGAAGAAGTGCTTGCGAGTACTGCTGTCGCAGATGTCAAAGTGGCGCGCGATGCACGCCGCGAGCGAGAGAAACCGCCGATGATCGCCGAGTCTGTCGTGAAGTATATGACGAATGGCCAGCGAGAGGATTTGCTCGATGAGCTTCGGAAGGAAATGCGCAATGCGGCGAAGGATCTGGAGTTCGAGCGCGCTTCGGAGTTGCGGGATGAGATCACACGACTGGAGAAAATGGTGAAGTGATCTTCGCTTGAGATGATTGTGCTGCCGGCGATCTTTCGTCTTAACGCCAACTCGATCATATCAATTATCTCAAGTGTCAAACCAAAGGGAGGATTTCAGTGCTCAGCATCATCCACCGCCATGTCATCGTTCCTTTACGGGATTTCATTTATCCACCCGTCTGCTTTACATGCAAAACATTGCTTTCGGAAGATGTGACTCGTGTCTGTGCGAGGTGCTGGAATAGCTTCACGCGCATTGATTCTAGACATCCAACCTGGAACGAAATCCAGCAAAAGTTCGAGACGGAAAGGATTGTAGAAGGGATTCTCTCAAGCTTTCTGTTTGAGAAGGATGGAAAGCTCCAGGAAGTCATTCACCATCTCAAGTATAGTGGAATGAAATCACTTGGAGTTCGCCTCGGCGAGGAATTGGGAAAACGGATCGTGCTCGATGAGCGATTTGCCGACGCGGACTTCCTTGTCCCGGTACCGCTTCATAAACTTAAGCAGCGTGAGCGCGGGTATAACCAAAGTGAATACATTTGCCGAGGGATTTCACACGTCTCCGGGATTGCTATCGCGGATTCGTTTGTCATCCGTGCAAAATATACGCAGTCTCAGACACAGCTCAACGTGTCGGAGCGCAGGGAGAATGTCGGGGAAGCGTTCCGCGTTCTTCCCGCAGCCGTTCCACGGATCGGCGGGAAAACTTTCATTCTTGTCGACGACGTCGTCACGACCGGCTCAACGATCGATGCGTGCGCGCGGGAATTTCTCGCCTCCGGTGCGCGTCGGGTTCTCGCGGCATCCGTGGCTCTCGCACAGTAAGCCTGTTGCCTCACGTAAGAATCTAAACGAAACTGATTCGTTGCCTCACGTAAGAATCTCGATGAAATAGTGGAGTCATTCGGTTGCCTTTTAGGGTGGAGGATGCGGCTTCAGACTGGCTGATGGTGGAGTATCGTGAAT
>JACOSY010000041.1 GCA_016178595.1 Ignavibacteria bacterium | reverse complement strand
TCCCTCCTAGTTGTGTAGTCATGATCCGTTCTCCTGCTGGGAGGGAGTTGAACTCCCGACCTTGTTGTGTGGTCAGGCGTGGCATTCCTTCACTCACGATAAAGTCGGGAGTGGAACTCCCTCCTAGTTGTGTAGTCATGATCCGTTCTCCTGCTGGGAGGGAGTTGAACTCCCGACCTTGTTGTGTGGTCAGGCGTGGCATTCCTTCACTCACGATAAAGTCGGGAGTGGAACTCCCTCCTAGTACTGATTATACTAAACATTCTATCTTCAATACCGAATGGTCATCGAGAATATAATTCCGCGCACTGGAATATAACCAATGCTCCGGTTGTTCTACAAATCCTTTGCGTACGGGATTATCGTGGAGGTAGTTGAGCTTTTCGCGAAACATATATTCATCTTCAACGAGAATTGGATGATTGCCCTCATTCCATAGTTTGTGAATATTGCTGCGCTCATCCATTGCTGCTGCTTGTTGAAATATATTCAGCATTCTTGTTTGATTCGCTTCTTGGAGAGTTTTGATTATCTGGACCGCCGTATAGTGTTTAAAGTCCCTTAGTGTTTCCGATAGAGGATGCGATGTACTTCCTGCCGCTATCATATGAAGATGGTTCGGCATAATAACGAAGCCGGCAATGCGCAATTCTTTCTTATCCTGACAGTGTTTGAGACTTTCTATGATTACCCCAAAATACTTATGTGAAAGAAAGATCGGAGTCCACTCGACAATTGTGGCAGTAAGAAAGTAGAGCTCGGTTTCCTTTTCTTTAATGATTTTCCAATGCGACATAATTGCAGCTATTTAGGTCGGGAGTAGAACTCCCTCCTAGTTGTGCTGTCTCTGGGTCGGGAGTGGAACTCCCTCCCAGTCATGCAACCCCCTCCCAGTCATGGCGTCGCTTCTCACGCCACTTCCTCTCCCGCAACCGACGCTCCGGCGGGATTGAAGAAGCGGAAGTGCTTCGCCGCGTTGACGCCGTATCCGTCCGTCATATACATGCCTGTGCTCGGATCGACAGAGTATTTTCCCTTGTACTCGCGCTTCACGATCCGCTCCAGCATATCGACAAAGATATCGATGTCATCTTCGTTCGTGTAACAGCCAAAGCTTACACGAACCATTCCCGGAAGAATCGGATTATCGCACCGAGCAGCGCGCCTCGACTTCTCCTCCTCCGGTGTGACATTGAGGAGTTTCCTCATATACGGCTGTGCGCAAAAGTTGCCGTTCCGAACGCCGATTCCCCCCTCTGCACTCAAGATCGTTGCAACGAGTGCATGATCCAATCCATCGACCGTGAAGGGAATGACTCCCATTTTGTTCGTCAGATCCTCTGTCGGCCCATAGATGCGAACACCCGGGAGTTTCTGCATGCGCGGGATCGCATATTCAAGAAGAGTTCGTTCGTGCCCGGCAATCGCTTCCATGCCGACTGTTCTCAGCACCGTCAACGCTTCTGCAAGTGCAACCGCGCCAACGACATTCGGGCTTCCTGCTTCTTCCTTCTGCGGCAGACTTCCCCACTCAACATCGTCTGTACCGACATAAGAAACAGTGCCGCCGCCAACCATATCCGGCTCACCTTTTGCGAAAAATTCCGTCGGGCCAACCAGAACGCCAATACCAAATGGCGCATAGATCTTGTGTGCAGAATATGCTATGAAGTCGATGTGTTTGGCGGCGCGATTCGGAAGGATGTCGATCGCACGGTGCGGCGCGAGCTGTGCTGCATCGACGAATATCTTCGCGCCAGCCGAATGCGCCCACTCGGCAATATCGTGAATAGGATTACAGATTCCAGTGACATTCGAAGCCCCACTCACTGCAACAAGTTTCACTCTGCCCTTGTAAATTTCGAGCGTGCGCTTGAGATCATCGAGATCGACTCCACCATCCGGTCGAATCGCCGTGTGCACAACCTTCGCATACTTTCGCCACGGGAGATCGTTGGAGTGATGTTCCATGACGGTGCAAATAACGACGTCGTTCGGTGAGAAGTTGAATCGCTTTGCAAGCTTGTTGATTGATTCCGTGGTATTCTTTCCGAAGAGAACGGAATTGCTTACGAGATCCGCCCCAACGAATTCACCGGCGATACGGTGCGTTTCATCGTAGACGTTCGTGGCAACGACTGCCTTCAAGCCCATCCCGCGATGGACGCCGGAGTACCACGGCAGGAATTCTTCGACGCACTTCAGCACGCTCTTGAATGTCGGAGTGCTTGCCGCATTATCAAGGAAAACGTAGCGGCGTTCCGTTCCATCAAGCAACGGTACCTTCGTGTCGATGCCGATGACTTCACTCCTGAGTTCTGCTATTTTCCACACAGTGCTCTGAGTCTGATGCATGTTGTCTCCGGTTATCCTCTTGGATGAAATGTTCGATGGACTTCCTTCAAGTACTCTCGATCGATGTGCGTGTAAACCTGCGTCGTCGAGATGTCGGAATGCCCGAGCATCTCCTGTACGGCACGAAGATCGGCTCCGCCTTCGAGCAAGTGCGTCGCGAACGAGTGCCGCAACGTATGCGGATGAACGTCTTTCGTAATGCCGGACTTCACCGTGTACGTCCGCACGATGTTCCAAATCGCCATTCTCGACATCGGCTTGCCGCGGGCATTCAGGAAGAGAACATCGTGCCCGCTTCCATTCTTCACCAATCGTCCACGGACCTCATGCAGATACTTTGCAATCCACTCGAGTGCCGATCGACCGATCGGTACAAGACGCTCCTTCGAGCCTTTGCCAAAGACCTTCACGATTCCTTCATCGCGGTATACGTGCGATTGCTTCAGCGTGATGACTTCCGAAACACGCATGCCGGTGGCGTACATAGTTTCAAGAATTGCTTTGTCGCGAATGCCAAGCAAATGAACGGTATCAGGCTGGCTCAGGATCGCTTCGACTTCGTCCTGGCTCAACACCTCCGGCAGCGTCTTCGTCTGCTTGGGCGTATCGATGTTTTCCGCGGGCGTGAGCCGCGCAATCCCTTCGCCGACCAAAAATTTATGAAACATTTTGATCGATGACAAATTTCGCGCGACGCTCCGCGCCGACAATCCAAGCCGATGAAGAAGATTCAGATACGCGCTGACGTGGCTCTCCGTGATCGTCGATGGCGCAGCAGCACCTTTTCCCTTCACGAAATCCAGATAGCGTTGTAAGTCAAGCTTGTACGATGCGACTGTATTCACCGAAGCATTCTTTTCAAGCTGAAGGTAATGGATGTACGAACGGAGGTGTTCGTTCATGATTGCTGGTCCGTCATGTGCCGAAGGGTGTCGGCTTGTTCGCGTTCACCGCGTGGCGTTTTGTCTTCTGTAGTTGGCGGTGCGATTTCCGGCGAAGATCGCGTCTCAGGAAGCATTGCAGTTGTCGATGGTTCCCGTGCGACTGTTGGAACAGTTTCAACAACGGGGAGAGCAGTATCGCTCGGCTTCGAGGCCGGCAAAGCGGCGGCTTCCTCAGACCTTTGCTGTTCCGGATACTTGATCCGCTGATGGTGGATGCCGAGCAGAATTTTCAGGAATGCGTCCTTGATCTTTGTCAGATCGCGAAGCGTCAGGTCGCAGTCATCAAGCTGTCCTTCGATAAAACGTTGCTTGATCATATTTTCAATCGCCTGTTCGAGCTTCTGTGGCGTTATCTCATCGATGACGCGCGTGGAGGCTTCAACGGAATCGGCAAGCATGACGATACCGGTTTCTTTTGTCTGCGGTTTCGGACCCGGATACCGGAAGTCCTCATCGTTGATTGTTTCTTTCCCCGGCCGTCGCATGGCTTGCTTCAACGCTTTATCATAGAAATACGATATTCGCGTCGTGCCATGGTGCTGCGGGATAAAATCAAGAATCTTTTCCGGTAATCCGTACTCTCGACCAAGCTCTACTCCTTCTTTCACATGCGACTGAATAATGAGCGCACTCATCCGCGGCTTGAGCCGATTATGACGGTTGCCTGATCCAACCTGGTTCTCGACGAAGTATTCCGCCTTGATCATTTTTCCAATATCATGGTAGTACCCGCCGACACGTCCGAGGATGGAATTAGCGCCTATCGCATCGGCAGCAGCCTCTGCCATGTTGCCGATCATAATACTATGGTGAAACGTTCCGGGCGCTTTCGCCGAGAGCTGATGCAGGAGCGGCTGGTTGAAGTCGGAAAGTTCGAGCAGCGTCAGATCGGTCGTCACCTTGAAAACACGCTCGAAGAATATGAGAAGTCCATACGTCAGAACGGGAGAGAATACGGCATTTGCAAGTGCGTAGGTGAGCGCCGATGTGATCGTCGTGAGACTTTCAAATTGCTCAAGCGAGATGGCGATAATCGAAAGTGCATAACCGGTGAAAATAAAAATGAGAGAACGGAATATCTGTGTCCTGTTGCGGATATCTCGAACGGTGTATGCTCCGAGCGCTCCCGCCACAAGCGATGTGAGTGCGAAAGCGTAATCGTTTCCCCTGATGCCGGCGATGAGCAACGCAATCGTCACCGTGCCGTAAAAGGCAACGCGCGAATCGAAGATGATCGTCAAGAGCATCGATGCGGCCGGGACGAAGATCAAATACTGCACCGGTTCCGTCAAGGTGAGTGCGAGCGAAAGATAGGCAAAGAAGGTTTCCAATAATAGTATCAGCGAAATGAGGACGAGCTTTCCGTTGTCATGGATGATTCGTTTCCGGAACAAGAAGAGATAAATGGTAAAGAGACCGATCACTATCGTCACGTGAAGAACGATCCCGATCCGGTGCCGCCACTCGATGTATTCCGATCCCTGCTCAACGCGCGCCTTTCTGTAGGAGTCGAGCTTCAGTTTCTTCTCGTCGGTAATGCGATCATGTTTGCTGATGATGCGCTCGTTTTCCTGCATGAAGCCGATCGTGCGCGGAACATCGTCTGCCGCTCTCTGGATGGCACGGTCGGATTCTTCCCGGTTGAAGAGAATATTCGGTTTGACGATCGCGCGAACAATTTTCAAGGCGAGCGAGGCCTGCGTTCCTTCCCCCATCGCCGCCCTGATACGAGCAGACAGAACGTTTATCGCTTCATCGTCATCATACAGCTTCGCATAAGGAATGATGTCTTCCTCCGTCCCCTTGCGGAGCGCAAGCTCTGCCCGCGATTGTTTCATCTTGAGTTGATCGATGATGCCCGTCTTCAACACATCCGAGACGATCGACGAAAGGGTCTGCGTAAAATTCTCAAAGCGCTTTACTCCTCCTCGATTCTCTGTTGCTTGCCATTGGTGAAGCAGGTTCCATTCATCATCGGTCAGTGAGAACGGCAGCTCACCGATTGACTCACGGTACGAGAGCGAATCCCGGGATGCACGGGTCTTCATCATGCGAACGCGCGCAACGACGACCTCCTCGAGAGATTGGACGATCTGACCGAGCGCATCGATTTGGTTTTTCGTAACATCTTCATGTCGCTGGAACACGGGGTAAACATTCTTCTCAGCCTCCTGCCGCTCTTTTTCGTACTGCCGGAAGTCTTTATAAACGGGGAATGAAAACTGTGCGATGAGATCCTTATCCGTCCACACCGAGCCGACATTGTAGCTGTACTCGATCGACTCCGGATGCGGGAACATCACTGTAATGAGCGCAATGAGAATCAGACCGATGAGAAACTTGAGCGTTATGTTGTCTCGAGTATTCTCGAGCAAGAAATCGCGTAACTTTTGGAGTATGTTCTTTGAAGAAGTTGTCATGCCTCATAAATATCAGAAGAATGGAAAAGAGAAGCAAGGAGGAGAGGAATGAGAACTATTATTTGGGATTTTGGATTTGCGATTTTGGGAATGTGGATGATTCTCTCGGTTGAGCGCTCGCGACGAAGCCTTCAGGTTGCGAATTCTCACTTGTTCGCGAGCACAAAGTACTGGAGCGGGTATTGTCCTTTCATAGGTGTCACAGCCTGTCCCGCTGAAAAGCGAGAGTCCACACCATGACACAAGCGTGGGATTCGGTCACGGTCCCGAAGTGATGCCTTCGGCAGATCCCTTCGGGAGATGCCTTTGGCAAATGGTTTCCCGTCTTTCGACGGGACACGCAGAGTCCACTTTTTAAATTTCAAATTACGACACCGTCCAATCAAAAAACCATTTCATCCCCAGAGGAAAAATTATTATATTGTTCATGCCTATATACGGAAAACATTGAGCGAAGCGAAAAAGACACACACATTTCACATTCCCGTCATGGGAATCGGTTTCACCATTGACACGCCTGCCAAAGTCGCACACTACGGCATTTCGTCCGTCATTTCGCTGGTCGACGATATTCTCATCGATAAAATGAGGGGGTTCTACAGCAAGCAATTGAACATCCCCTTCCGCCCTATCTCCGAAAAAGAGGAGGATCATCGGGCGAAACGAATCACGGCATATCTGAATCTCATCGACATGATTGTCCACGATAAGTTCGCCAAACTAAAACACTCCATCGAAGAAACAGGTGAAGAGCTTCACAAATACATCGACATGCTTCCGGATGGTTCCGCCATCGCGCAACATTTTCACAGACTTCCGGAGAAGGGCACGCTGAAAGAAGAGCTTCGGGAATGGATTCACACTCATCTCCAGCCCGGCAGCATCGATGTGAACATCATGACGAAGCTCGACAAAGAAAACTACCGGAACGACGAGAAACTCCCCGCGACATTCAACGATGCACACGCCGCGCTTCGAGGGTACGCGCAGAGCACCCTGCGCTCCTCGATAGTCTTTTCAGCAGGAATGAATCCGCGCCTCTACGGGTACGCCGAAGCATTCGATGATTTTTATCCCGATGAGCAAGGTAACCTGAAAAAGAAAATCACGCTGAAGGTAAGCGATTATCGATCTGCACTGATCCAGGGAAAATTTCTCGCCAAAAAGGGTCTCTGGGTATCGGAGTACCGGATCGAATCCGGGTTGAATTGCGGCGGACACGCCTTTGCAACGGATGGATATTTGCTGGGACCGATCCTTGAGGAATTCAAGATCAACCGGGCGTCGCTCATTCAAACCACATACGAGCTTTTTGCCGGAGCGTTGAAGAACAAGAATCGCCCGTGCCCTCCTTCGCCTCTTCCGGTCAGGGTCACAGCGCAAGGTGGAGTCGGTACGGCGGAGGAGCATCAATTGCTGCTCGAGCATTACGAGCTCGATTCCGTCGGCTGGGGTTCGCCGTTCCTTCTTGTGCAGGAGGTAACCAATGTCGATCCTCATACCTTGGAGCTTCTCTGCAACGCAAGAGAAGATGATATCTACTTGAGTAACATTTCTCCGCTTGGCGTTCCGTTCAACACATTGAAGAACAATACCAAAGATATTGAAAAGCAGGAATCGATCGACAAGGGACACCCCGGAAGCTCGTGCCCGAAAAAATATGTTTCGCTCAATACGGAATTTACCGACCGACCTATCTGCCTTGCATCTCGCGAATATCAGCATTTGAAGATCAAGCAACTTGACGAGCAGAATCTGAGTGTGGAAGAGTACAAAAAAGAATTTGACGCCATCACCGAAAAGTCATGCATCTGTGTCGGGTTGGGAACAGCGGCGTTGCTCGTGAATGATGCGAGCACAAGAGTAGAGGGACCGGGCGTTTCGATTTGTCCGGGACCGAATCTCGCGTATTTCGATAAAGCCGTATCGTTGAAAGAAATGGTCGATCATATTTACGGGCGCACGTCGCTCGTCAACGAAGAGACGCGCCCCCACATGTTTCTGAAAGAACTCAGATTATATGTAGACTACATTCGACAAAGGATTGATGAAGCGCCAAAGCCGCTGTCGGAAAAGCAGCTGAAATATTTTCAATCCTTCCAACAGAACTTGCAGGATGGAATCGGGTATTACCAGGATCTCTTCTCCGAACTTGAAACACGACTGGCCGTTAAGAGAGAGAACATTCTTCGTGGTCTGGAAGAGATGCGCGACGAGTTATGCAGAATGTCGCTTGAGACAAGCGTGACCGTCTTGTGAATCTCCCCGCCTAAAAGCATTCGTTCTTCGATCATATCACCAACATCTTCACCTCTTCCAGTTAACGTGACATCCCGGCCATACTTCCAGGCCCATTTTGCATTCAGCATTCTAACTTCTATATTCTAGAGAATCATTCCACATCATCCTTCTTACACAACAATTATGGAATATGTCGGTCTTGGTAAATCCGGATTAAACGTCTCGCGGCTTTGTCTCGGCGTGATGAGCTACGGCTCGCCGGAGTGGCGGCCGTGGGTTCTCACCGAGGAAGAAGGCCGGCCGTTCATCAAGCGCGCACTCGAGTTTGGCATCAACTTCTTCGACACTGCCGACATGTACTCGCTCGGCAAAAGCGAGGAGATTCTCGGTCGGGCAATCAAAGACTTCGCGCAGAGAGATCGGGTGGTGATCGCGACAAAGGTTTTCTACAAGATGGGACCCGGTCCGAACGACCAGGGACTATCGCACAAGCACATCATGGATGCGATCGACAATTCGCTGCGGCGTCTCGGAACGGATTACGTCGATCTTTACCAAATCCATCGATGGGATTATCACACACCCATCGAAGAGACAATGGAAGCGCTGCACGACGTGGTGAAGTCGGGCAAGGCGCGTTGCATCGGCGCATCGAGTATGTTCACGTACCAATTCGCAAAAACGCTGCGCGTCGCCGACCTGCATGGATGGACGCGCTTCGTCTCGATGCAGAATCATTACAATCTTGTCTACCGCGAAGAGGAACGCGAGATGATCCCGCTTTGTCGCGAGGAAGGAATCGGCATCATACCGTGGAGTCCGCTTGCACGCGGCTTCCTCAGTGGCACACGCAAGCGCGGCTCGCAAAATGCAACACCACGTGAGAAAGATGACCAGTTTGCGAAAGACTTGTACTACCAGGAGGCTGATTACCAAATCGTTGATCGCGTTGTCGAGCTGGCAAAGAAGAAAAGCGTGAAGCCTGCACAGGTCGCGCTTGCTTGGCTGCTGCACCAACCCGGACTCACCGCTCCGATTGTAGGCGCGACGAAGATGGAACATTTGGAGGATGCCGTTGGTGCGTTGGAGGTGAAGCTGAGTGAAGATGAGAGAAAATTTTTGGAGGAGTTGTACGTGCCGCATAAGGTGCTGGGGCATCAGTAGCGAAAGCGGGAAACGTGCCACGCACCTCGGAGGTGCGTGGCACATCGTTGACCCTCTCCCCCGGCCCCTCTCCCAAATTTGGGAGAGGGGTGGATCCCGCTCGAAGAGCGGGAGACGGGGAGAGGGTTAAAAGCGAGACAAAATTTCCCGGAAGGAGAAAAGACAAATGGCAAACCAAGAACAACTCAAGATTCTGAAGCAAGGCGTGAAAGTTTGGAATGAGTGGAAAGGAAAAAACTATAAGTCACCAAACAAGATCGTGGCCGATCTCAGCGGTGCCAATCTCGCGGACGCTAATCTCAGGGGTGCTGATCTCAACGGCGCTAATCTCAGCAGCGCTGATCTGACGGGTGCCAATCTTATCAGTGCCCAGTTATTGGGCGCTTATCTTGGCAGAGCCAATCTCAGCTATGCCAAACTGCGCTATGCCCTACTCCACAGTTCAGATTGTTTTGGTACTAACTTCTCTGGTGCCAATCTCTTCAATGCCAATCTCATCGCTGTTAACTTCCTCGATGCCAAACTCACAAAGGCTGATTTCAATAAGGCATGGTTAGGGTATACAATTCTCGGCAATGTTGACCTGCGTGAAGTTCAGCACCTTGAGACTGTGGTTCATTGGGCACCATCGACAATTGGCATGGATACCCTATTCCGTTCAGAGGGCAAAATTCCCGAAATCTTCCTCCGCGGCTGCGGCGTGCCGGATCAGATGATCGAATACATTGGATCGCTTGTCGGCAAGCCCATTGAATATTACTCCTGCTTCATCAGCTATTCCAGCAAAGACCAGGAGATCGCACAACGCATACACAACGATCTTCAGAGCAAAGGCGTGCGCTGCTGGTTTGCACCGGAGGATTTGAAGATCGGAGATAAATTCAGAATCCGGATCGATGAATCGATACGGTTGCACGACAAGCTCTTGCTGATCCTCTCGAAACATTCCGTCTCCAGCGATTGGGTCGAGAAGGAAGTCGAGACTGCGATGGAGAGAGAGCGAAAAGACAAACGCACAGTCCTCTTCCCCATCCGCCTCGACGAGTCAGTCATGGAGATCGAATCCGGATGGCCGGCTGACATTCGAAGGATGCGAGAAATCGGCAACTTCACCGACTGGAAGAATCACGATTCTTACCAGAAGGCTTTTGAACGTCTGCTGAAGGACTTGAAGGCAGAGCCGACGATAAAATAAAAGCGTCCTTCCGACATCCCTTCTTCTTTCCCGGAAATTTCCTATATTCCTTCCGCTCGTTTGCAACCTCGATCAAGAATTAGTCGTACCCTTTAGAAGCTCATTCGTTCATTATTTTCCGAAAGGCATTGCTATGTACGTTTCACTCCTCGTTCTTTTTGCAATTCTGCTCTCAGTCGAGTCGGGTGTAGGTCAGGAACGCGACCGATCCAAAATCGCCGACAAGTACAAATGGAATTTGAAAGACCTCTACCCCAGCGACGACGCCTGGCAGGAGGCGAAGAAGCAGTTCATCGCCGGGATACCGAAGATCGAGCAGTTCAAAGGAACGCTCAACCAATCGGCGAAGCAGCTGCTCGCGTGCCTGCAATTCGACAGCGATCTCTCGAAAATCTATGCGCGTCTGTCGGTCTACGCAAGCTTGAACCACGACCAGGATACGCGCGACTCGAAGTACCTCGCGATGTCGCAGGAGATCAGCCAGATCGGTTCCGATTACGCGGCGAAGTCATCCTACATCCGTCCGGAGATTTTGAAAATGGAGAGTGCGGCGGTCATGTCGTTCGTTCAGCAGGAAAAAGGATTGGAAGTGTTCCGCCATAACCTCGACGACATCCTCCGGACCAAAGCACACACGGGAACCGAAGGTGAAGAAAAAATCATTGCCGACGCCAGTTTGATGTCGGATGCGCCGGGAACGGTCTTCGGCATTTTCTCCGACGCCGACTTCCCCTACGCCGACGTGACGCTCAGCGACGGATCGACGGCGAAGCTGGATAAGCCGGCGTTCAATCGTCTGCGCCCGGCACCGAACCGCGATGACCGCAAGAAAGTCTTCGCGACGTTCTTCAACCGGTTGAACGATTATCGCCGCACGCTCGGCACGACGATGAATGCCAACGTGAAGAGCCACATGTTCTACGCCAAGGCACGCAGCTACGGCTCGTCGCTCGAACGCGCGCTCGACGCGAACAACATTCCGGTGCAAGTGTACCATAGTCTCGTCGATGGCGTCAACGCGAATCTCCCGACATTCCATCGCTACCTGAATTTGCGCAAGCGTATCCTCGGACTCGACACGCTTCATTACTATGATCTCTACGCGCCGCTCGTCAGCGGGCTCGATCTGAAATATTCGGTCGAAGAATCGGAGAAGAATATCCTCGCCGCGCTAAAGCCGCTGGGCAAGGGCTACATCGATGTTGTACAGAAGGCGCTCAACGAGCGGTGGATCGATCTGTATCCCACGGCCGGCAAACGCGCCGGCGCGTACTCACAGGGTGGCGCGTACGACGTGCATCCCTACATGCTGCTCAATTACAATGCCAAGTACGACGACATGAGCACGCTTGCGCACGAGCTTGGCCACACGATGCAAAGCTATCTTTCGAACACGAATCAGCCGTACCCGACGGCCGAGTATCCGATTTTTGTCGCTGAAGTCGCTTCGACATTCAACGAGGCGCTGCTCATCGATTACATGCTCAAGCAGATCAAAGACGATAAGCAGAAGCTCTCGCTCCTCGGCAATTATCTCGAGAACATCAAAGGCACGGTCTTCCGGCAGACGCAGTTTGCGGATTTCGAGCTTCAGATGCACGAGCTGGCTGAGAAAGGAGAAGCGCTCACCGGCGACCGGCTCAACGATCTCTACATGGAGATTACGAAAAAGTACTACGGACACGACAAGGGCGTTTGTATCATCGATGATGAGATTAAATCCGAATGGGCGTTCATCCCGCACTTCTATTACAACTTCTATGTCTACCAATACGCTACGTCGTTCACCGCATCGGCAGCGCTTTCGGAAAAAGTTCTCGCTGGAGACCAAGAAGCGACGAAGCGGTACCTGGCGTTCCTTTCGGCAGGCGGCTCGAAGTATCCCATCGACTTGTTAAAGGATGCCGGCGTCGATATGACGACCTCACAGCCTCTCGAGCTGACGATGCAGAAAATGAACCGGGTGATCGATGAGATGGAGAAAATTTTGGATAGGATGAAGAAGTAGATTTATCGGCATCATCCGGAGCCGTGTGACGCACTTAATCCTGACTGAACACTGAGAAGTGCGTCGTACGTCTCCTCCCCTGCTTCTCGCACAAACAATCACACCCAATACTTTTTAGTCGATGCCTTGACAATTATCAAGAATTCAATTAGATTATCAACAGTTTATCTCATCCGTCTTGGGTCTCAACCACTTCATTCTTGGAACGTCTGTCATGCAACTCTTGCGAAATCTTTCTCTTGCGGCACTCATCCTCAGTGGACTGAGCTGCAAAGACGATGTAACGGCCATTAAGGATCCTCAAGAAAACCAGGTCGGCAAGGTGGCACTCTCCCTCACGTCCGCTCCTGAAGGCATCAGCAAGGTGGTTGCCAGATTATTACGACGCGGGTATGATGCCCAAATCTTAGAGTTGACCATTTCGAACACAGGACCAAGTGCGACCGGGACGTTTCGGAACGTCAGCATCGGTCAGTGGCATTTGAAGGTAGACGCGTTGGATGATTCGAATGTTGTTCGCTTCACGGGGGAGACAGACGTCGACGTATTTCCGGGCGAAACATCGAACGTTGAGCTTCTGTTATTACCCGCCAACGGAAACATTGACATTCACGTTACGTGGGGTAGGATGTGCGCGGCGGTTCCCTTCGGTGTCGTAAGCTGGTGGCCAGGCGACGGAAGCCCCATTGATATCATGGGAGGAAACAATGGAGATTTCCTAAACGGTACGTCGTACGCCGCAGGTCTTGTGGGTGAAGCTTTCTCGTTTGATGGTGTGGACGATAGAATGAATGTGGGTGATCCGGATAACCTGAAAATAACGGGTTCACTCACGATTGAAGCGTGGGTCAAAATCGCTTCGTTTCCCGACTCGAATTCTGGTGGCGTCATTCTGTTTCGAGGGGATGACCGAAGTGGTCTTGATCCTTATGCAGTCGGTACTACGCCCGACGGGAAAATACTGTTCCATATCGAGTCTCTTACTTCTGGCACGAATCTTTATGCGCCGGTTCCAGCGGGGCGGTTTGTCCATGTTGCAGCGACTCTCGATTCATCGGTTGGAGCTATGAGGATATACATCGACGGCAGGTTGGCTGCAGAGGCTATCACAAATGTAAGACCCTTCCGGGACTTAGATCCGGAATCTAACGGAGGTGTCGGCATCGGAAATCACGCTGGCTTCGCTCAACATTACCCGTTTCATGGTCTTATCGATGAACTTGCGATTTACAATCGGGAACTTTCAGCCCGCGAGATCTATTCTGTTTATGCGGCGGGAAGCGCCGGGAAGTGTCGGGGGAGATAGCCGCTCAGGCTCATGAAAAGCGCGACGCACTTGCTCTGCCTTCAATGCTAAGCTCGATAAGACGACCCGCAAAACGGGACGACCTACCGCTTCTACTCCGCTACCTTCTCCCATCCTATTCGTGAAAGGTGATAGTAGAGAATACTCGCCGCCGCCGCCGCGATGATGAAGAACATTACCGCAGACCGAATATCGCCAAGTATCAACTTTCCGGTTCCGAACAGAACATCGTATACAAGAATGATCCCGGCAATCCAGTCGATGATGAGCTTACCATAACCAGAGTCTTGCTTCACATGCGGCATTGAATTTGCAACCGGTTTCCACCATCCTCCCGGATGAATGCGCTCGAAGAATTTCTTGAGAACCGCAATATCGGTCGGCTTCGTCAGGAATGTAACGACAAGCCATACCGTCGTTGTGAATCCGACAATGAGAAAGAGCGACACGGGGAACTGAATATCGGTGAAGAACTTCACGTAGCCGTAGGCGATGAAGGGCGCGAGCATCGCTGCAATCTCGCTCCATGCATTAATCCTCCACCAGAACCACCGGAGAATCAAAACCAATCCGAGTCCTGCGCCCGCCTCGATGATGAACGACCACGCGCCGGAGATCGTATCCATAAATTGCGTGACGAAAAGAGAGAGCGCCATCAATATTATCGTGACCACTCTCGACACTCCCACATAATGCTTTTCGTTCTCCTTCGGTTTCAGGAAGCGGCGGTAGAAGTCGTTCATGATGTATGACGTGCCCCAGTTGAGCTGCGTCGAGATCGTGGACATGTACGCGGCAAAGAACGCGGCAACGAGCAAGCCCTTCAATCCGACAGGAAGATGATCGCGCATGGCGTAAACGTAGCCTAACTTCTTCGCATCGGGTGCGAGATTGGGATAGAGAATGAGCGATGCCAGGCCCACGATGATCCATGGCCACGGCCGCACGCAATAGTGGGCGATCTGGAACCAGAGCGTTGCAAAGAGCGAATGCTTCTCATCCTTTGCAGACATCATACGCTGCGCGACGTAGCCGCCGCCGCCCGGCTCCGCGCCGGGATACCACGACGCCCACCACTGCACTCCAATGAAAGCAAGAAACGCCGACACGCTGAGAGCGAGCGCGCCGACGACGCCGCCCGTGTCAGCACCGTCGCCAATGACGGGCGTAAAGCGAAGAGTCCACGCCGGCAGCTTTGCAACAAGTCCGCTCATCCCGCCGATCTCCGGAAGCGCGAGAACGATGAACGCGAGCACAATGCATCCGAACATCGCAAGGACGAATTGGAAGACATCCGTGATCGCGACGCCCCACAAACCCGAGAGCGCGGAGTATATCGCCGTGAGTACAAGTGAAAGCCCGACGTAGAGCATGACCTGTCCATGTGGAATGCCGAACATGCCTTCCAGTATGGCTGCCATCGCCAGGTTCACCCAGCCCATGATGATGCAGTTCATGAAGATGCCGAGATAGAGTCCGCGGAATCCACGGAGAAACGCTGCAGGCTTTCCGGAATACCGCAGCTCGGCGAACTCGACATCGGTCATAATGCCGGCACGGCGCCAGAGCCGCGCGAAGAAAAACACCGTGAGCATTCCGCCGAAAAGAAAATTCCACCAGAGCCAGTTGCCGGCGATGCCGTTTTTTGCGACAAGCTCGGTGACGGCAAGCGGCGTATCGGCAGCGAAGGTCGTCGCGACCATGGAAGTCCCCGCAAGCCACCAGGGAAGGTTGCGGCCCGAGAGAAAGAACTCGTGCATGCTGCCGCCGGCGCGTTTGGAGTAGTAGATGCCGACGAGAGCACTTGCAACGAAGTAGAACGCGAGAATAATCCAGTCTGTAGTAGCCATGTTGAATTTTAGATTTTAGATTTTTGAATGATGATTTTTCGCTGTAAGGATGGAAGACGTAAAGATTGCAGTCAGTTCATTGGCTTCTTGCAAGAGTTGGTTTATCCTGCCTTGTTTCATCAATCCAGACTCAGCAATCAATTCCATCCAGTATGATGATTCATCGGCTTCCTCAACAACGATCCCAAGTTTGGAAATGAAATCGGCAATCGAACGCGCTCGACATGCCGATCGATAGTTTGCACCGACAGATGTTCCTGCTCTAAGAAGCTGATTGCCAAGAACTCTTGCTGTCTGTGACTTCGGCAAGGCATTGGCCAGTACGATGACTCGCAAAGCAAACTCCTTCGTTCTTTTCTTTAGATCGATCTCTTGCATTGCAATTCCTCCCAATCGGTTATTAGTGATTCTAAATTCAGACTTATAAAATCAAAAATCCTCCGTGCGCACTCTTGTGAGCGTCGCCATATTGCCAATAATGATCGTCGCTGAACAGCCGATGAACGTGTGCCAGGTAAAATCGATCTTCGTCCAGGTGAGAACTGCGACCATCGTAAGCAACCCGGCAACAAAACCGATGAACGCATCCCGCTGCGTCGTGTGCTTGAAGAGAAGTCCGAGAAAGAACGTCCCGAGCAATCCGCCGTAGGTGAAGGATGCGATCTTCAAGCCCAGCTCGACAACAGGATTCTTCGTATCGGCAAACAGCATTGCACCGCCAATGAGCACAATTCCCCACAGCAATGTAAAGATGCGCGACCAGAGGATTTCTTGTTTCTGATCGACCGATTGTCCACCCGTTCTTTGTTTGAAGAGATCGAGATAGGTTGATGAGGCGAGCGAGCTGATCGACGAGGACAAACTTCCCATGGCAGAGGCAAGCACGCCGGAGATGACGAGTCCGGCTATTCCCGTAGGAAGATTCTCAATGATGAACTTCGGAAAGATTTCATCCGATGATTTCAGGCCAAGTTCCGTGAATGCCACTCCATGATAAAAAGCGTACAGGCAGAGACCGAGTACAAGGAAGAATGCAAACTGCAGAACGATCAACGCTGCATCGAGCATCAATGCACGCTGACTATCCCACTTCGTCTTGCAGCCGAGAAGGCGTTGCACCAACAACTGGTCCGTTCCGTGCGAGGCCATTGTAAGAAACGTGCCGCCCAACAATCCACCGAGCAGTGTGTACGGAGAAGACAAAAAACCGATGAAGCTTTCACCCCACGTGGGATTGAAAATCTCAAATTTGTTCTTCCCTCCTTCCGTCGCGAAGGCCGCCACATCGCTCCAGCCGTTCGGCAGATGATGGAGGATGATGTACATCGACGCGGCTGCACCGCACAAATAGATGAAGAGCTGAACAACATCCATCGCAACGACGGCTCGCAATCCGCCCAGGTACGTATACGCAAGCGTGAAAAGCCCGATGACAAGAATGCTCGCCGGGTAGTCGAGACCTGTGATGATGTGAACAGGAATGGCCGTTGCAAAGAGGCGCACGCCGGATGCAAGCACACGCGTAACGATGAAGACTGTGGAGGTAAACTTTCGAAGCGATACACCGAAACGCTTACCGAGATAATCGTACGCAGTTTCAAGATCGCCTTTGTAATACGCAGGAATGAAAATGACGCTCACAAGGAGTCGTCCGATGAAGTAGCCGATCGCGACCTGCAGGAAGTGCATATCGCTCTTGTATGCCAGGCCGGGAATGCTGATGAAGGTGAGCGTACTGGTCTCGCTCGCAACGATCGAGAACCCGACGGACCACCACGACATCTCCTTCCCCCCCAGGAAGTAATCGCGAGAGGTTCGCTGTCTTCCGGCAATAATAATTCCGATAACCGTGACGCCAACGAGATAGACGGTAACAATGAGGTAATCGAGAGCAGCAAAGCCCATTAGAGACTCTGCTGCGGGAGAGGATGGCAGCGGGAAAGAGTTACATTCCGTTTAGACACTCAGTGCTTCTTCGATCTTCTTGTGGATGGAGAAGACACGATCAAGCTGCGAGATTTTCATGAGGTCGAGCACTTTCTTATGCACGCGAACAAGGTGAACACTTCCGCCGTGTTCTCGCATTGTCCGGTCGGCGATAAGGAGGGCGCTCAACCCGCTGCTGTCGCAGAACTCCACCGAATTCATATCAACGATCAATCGCCGGCAAACCTTGGGCTTGCAGAGAACGAGGAATTCCGCTTTCAATGCAGGAGAAGTTGTTGCGTCGAGCTTCTTGCCGCTCAGGGTGAGTACCGTTGCCTTGCCGTTCTTTGTAACATCAAATTTCATGCAATCTCCTCATAGACGTCAAAACATTGAGAGAAACGTTGCAACATGTTCGTACGGTGATCGCGGTGTGCGTGGTCGATCAATGTGTAGCTGCACATTGAAGAACGAATCGGATACGTCGTGCGCAAACCCGACACGCACACCTGCTCGCGTCACTTTGCAAATATACGCAGTGTGCAAGACGAAGTCAAGATTTAAGTCGAGCGCAACATCGAATGATTGGGGGGCGATGCGCTGGAGTAACGATCGACGCGGTAACGAAAACCTGTTAATATCGGTCGGACCGATCCGCACAACTTCGGAGTGTGGAAGAACGGACAGGGGTGTCGCGCGCGTGCCGGTATGAATGACCGTCAGATGCATCCGTTCCATTCGGTCATGGAGTACTTTGAGCGCGTTCCCTGCAAGGACCGCATCCTCATAGCCCACAGGAAGTGCGACAAGGACGGTGCGGGCATTGCGGAAAAAATCCGTCATCGGCTGTACTTTATCGATGTCAGATCGGAATTGCAGCCGCGCAAATTGCAGACCCATATGTGCGAGTACTCGCTCAAACATCGGTTAACCGTCGTTTTCCAAGGCCACTAACCTCGTTTATGTCCCTGTGCGATTTCATAGGCAAAATCTGATTTGAGTGTTTTCTCCTGGTCCTTGAGTTTTTCCATCTCCCGACCCAACTCCTCAAGTTGTTTTTCATGCTTGTCGAGTCTGCGTTTGAGGACAGCATACGAAGGAGACGATAATACTTCCTTGAGTATTTCCTCTTGGGCGAGATTGTAAAGCATCTTACGATCATCTTTGAGAAGAGCAAGTTTGTGTTTGTACATTTGCTGAAGAGTACCTGCTTGGCAATGACAGAACACGCGGAGAACATCGGAGTCATCCGAAAAATCGACAGGGTAGTTGCCGCCAGAGCTGCTTTGAGCAAGAATCATAAGCTTCATGGTAATTCTACTCTAGATCAAGTTCAGTCTGTTTACCTTTCTTTAGAGCAACATCATCTTTCTTTACTTCAAGCATCTTTAGAAACTTCTTTTCAGTCAGAATTGTAACACCAAGTTTTTGAGCCTTATCCAGCTTGGAACCTGCTTCCTCTCCTGCAACGACGTAGTCTGTGTTGCTACTGACAGAACCAGTTACGTTCCCACCGCGAGATCGAATTTTTTCCGTAGCTTTATCACGGGTCATGAACGTCAGTGTTCCTGTAAGAACAAAAGTCTTTCCAGATAGAGGCACTGTATCAATCGCAGCAATATCTTTCTCGTTTTTTGAAACGCCGCGCGGATCAATTCCGAGCTTTCGAAGCCGAGAGAGAATTCGTTTTCCGCCTGGTGAAACAAAAAAATCTGAGACACTCTTTGACGCTTCCGTGCCCACAATCGCAACAAATTCAGGTGTCGCTTTGCTCTTCTTCGATTCAAACGTCATCGATTTTTTGTTCCGCTTGGCTACGCCTTTGTTCTCCAATTCTTCGCCAAGAATTCGAATGTCTTGTTTGAGGATTTCAAATTGCCTTTTCCGATTTTCCCTTTCTTTCGAATTCTTCGGTTTATTTTTTCTTGAGTGAGGCGAAACAGCAGCCAACTCATCGTAGAGATTTCCTAATTTAGCAATTCCTTTTAACATCGGTGAATTTGCAACGTGTTCCAAATTGTGGTGGAGTTTTGCAATTTCATAAGCAGTAGTTTCGCCAACATTCGGAATCCCGAGAGCGTGCAGCCAACGTGCTAAGGGAAATGATTTTGCTCGTTTTAGCGCTTCAACAACTTTCGTTGCATTCTTTTCTCCGAAGATTCGCGGCTCGTCTTGCATTCCGAGATTTAAAGACCCTAACTCAGCTATACTCAAGTCGAATAGATCGAGCGGTTCCTTAACCTTATCATTCTCGACAAGTTTTTCGGCCACGGCACCGCCAAGACCCTCGATGTCCAAAGCGCTACGCATAGCAAAGTGCTCGATGCGGCGCACTCCTTGAGCTGGACATTGGAGATTTTCACACCGCCACGCGACAAATTCAGGATCGCGCGAAATCTTACCACCACACACCGGGCATTTGCCATGAACATGCTTGTAGAAATCGAATGGTTTCGCATCTCGCGGGCGTTTCTCTTTCACAACTTCCATGACGGCAGGAATAACTTCACCCGCCTTTTCGATGATAACTGTATCGCCGATGCGAATGTCTTTGCGCTTGATTTCCTCCTCGTTGTGCAACGTCGCGCGGCTTATCGTGCTGCCCGCAAGGAAAACAGGCTCAAGTTCTGCGACAGGCGTAAGTGTCCCCGTGCGCCCGACTTGAATTGTGATGTCCTTGAGTTTCGTCTGCGCCTGCTCGTGCGAATATTTGTAAGCGATAGCGAAGCGCGGCGCTTTCGCAGTCACCCCGAGTTGTTTCCATTGAGAGAGGTCGTTGACCTTCACCACCGCGCCGTCAATTTCGAACGGAAGTTTTGTTTCGAGTTTCTGCAATTCTTCGGCTCGCACGATGACTTCGTCAATGTCGTTGCACACCCACCAATGTTTATGCGTGGGGAACCCGAATTTTTTTAGCGATTGGAGAACTTCCGACTGCTTTTTGAATTGCATACCTGTTGCTACGGCATAAAAGATCGCCTGCAATCGTCGTTGCCCGACGGCGTTTGGATCGAGTTGCTTGAGCGAACCCGCAGCAGTATTGCGTGGGTTCTGGAAGAGCGCCTCACCTTCTTTCTCTCTCGCAACATTGAGTTTCTTGAATTCCTCAACGGGAATGTAAGCTTCGCCACGAACTTCGAGCAGTGCAGGCGCCCTTTTTGTGCGGAGTTGTAACGGAATGGCGCGCAGGGTTTTCAGATTGGCGGTGATGTCATCGCCTATTGCTCCGTCCCCACGCGTCGCACCGACAGTAAGTTTTCCATTTTCGTAACGCAATGAGATTGAGACACCGTCAATTTTCGGTTCGAGCACATATTCAACTTTCTTGCCAGGCAAAAGCTTTCGCAAACGCTTATCGAACTCGCGCAGATCTTCAACGCTGTACGTGTTATCCAACGACATCATCGGCACCGTGTGGTGAATGCTCTTGAATTCTTTTAGAGGTTGCCCACCAACCCGCTGAGTCGGAGAATCAGGTGTAATCAATTCGGGGAATTGTTCTTCGAGTTTTTTCAACTCAGCGTAGAGTTTATCATACTCGAAGTCGGAGATCTCCGGCTCTGCCAGCACGTAATACCTGTAATCATGATCGCGGAGCTCTGCGCGAAGCTTTTCAATCTCTCGAATGATGTTGGAATCGCTGCCTTTCATCGCTCTTTCTTCTTCATCTGCTTGTTGGATTGTTCGGTCTTCTTCAGCATCTCGCGCGTCAGGACGATATCCTTCACCGGTCTGTTTCCCTGGCCGAATGTCCCAAGCCGAACGCCGTTCAACGTGAAGTACATTCCCCCACCATTGCCGACAGTGAGAGAGAAGGAGTTCGCCGCTTTCCACTTCATACGAAGTTGCGGTGGCACAGTGTACTCATGAACCGTTGCGCTATCTGCACGGAGTCTCACCCACGTGCTTTCCACTGCTACTCCTTCCAGTACGAGACTATCAATGACGTCCTCCTTCGAGACCGCATAGGGCACCCGCTGAACCGAATCAGCCGTTGGAACGGAAGACGAAAGCTGCCCCCGTTCCCGTTCCTTCATCATCTCCGGAAAGGAGATTTCCTGAACATTCTCCGTGCTGCGCTCTCGTTGGAGCCAGAACAGCGACACGACAAGTCCGACGACGGTGAGGCCCAACAGAAAAATGAGGCCTTGAATTTGACGACGCTTTCCCTGCGTTGTTCCTGAAACTGCCGACGCACGCGGCTGTTCTTGAGGAATCCTTTCCTGTTCCGATGAATGCAGTGACGATATATTGACTTCAGAAGTTGGCGAAGACTGAGGCTCGCTTACGCGCAGGACTTCTTCCGGGTCGAGCCCGACCTGCCGGGCATACGATTTTATGAACGCCTTGATATACGTTGGCGGAAGTTTTAGGGGAATATCGTTTTCAAGATTCTCGAGTGCCCCGCGATTGATGCGTGTTGCCTGCGCGATCTCATCGAGCGACAAACCTTTTCCCTCACGCGCTTGCCGCAGTATTGCACCAACGGTACTCACCTACTCCTCCACATACACTATGCGATGCACAACCGATCTCACCGGAAAATTTTCCTCAATGGCATGCCGAATATCAAACGATGACTGCGCAGCTGCCTCAACTGCTACGACGAAACGTGACCTGCAGGAACCGAAGCTCCGAGCACGGTGCGAATCTTGTTGGCGATCTCCTCAAGCTCATACGGCTTCTGAAGGAAACCGTCGATCGACCGGGCAAAATTTCCATCATCGATCATCGTAGCGCTGTAGCCGCTGCAGACCAGCACCTTCATCGATGGGAACATCTCTTTAATCCGGTCAAAGGTTGCCCGTCCTCCCATTCGCGGCATATTCATATCGAGGATGATGAGGTCGAATGGCTTGCGAGACATGGTGAGAATCTGGATCGCATCTCTGCCATTTTGTGCAATCTCAATATCGTACCCGAGATCTTTCAAAATGTCGGATCCGATTTCACCGATGGAGATCTCATCTTCCACCAGCAGGATGCGCTCCGTTCCACCAACGAGTTCCATTTGCTTTTTCCCATCGGTCGGAATTGCACGCTTATCGGTCGCCCGCGGAATATAGATCGTGAAGATGGTGCCGCTATTCACTTCACTCTCAACACCGATGTGTCCATTATGCGATCGCACGACACCATAAACGACCGAGAGGCCCAAGCCAGTTCCTTTTCCTTGATCTTTGGTGGTAAAGAACGGCTCGTAAATCCGATGAATGATGCCGGGTGGAATACCGCTTCCGGAATCCGCTACAGAGAGAAGGATGTAGTGGCCTGCCTTTCCGTCGGCAAATTGCCTGGCGTGGTGTTCATCAACGTACACCGGCCGGCAATTGATAACAAGAATGCCGCCGTCCGGCATTGCATCGCGTGCGTTGAGACAGAGGTTCAGAAATGCCTGCTGGATCTGCCCATCATCGCCCTCGACGATCATAGGCTCGTTGGCCATCGAACACTTGATGTGGATCGATTTCGGCGTCGTTGCTTCAAAGAGACGGAGTGTTTGATCGACGATTACACTGATATCCACCGCGCTGACGTGGGGATTGTTCTTGCGAGCGAACGTCAACAATTGCCTCGTTACTGCTGCTCCGCGCCGTGATGTTGTTTCAATCAGATCCACGTATTTGAGCCAGCGCGGGTCATCCTTGATCTTTCTGCGCATGATGGAAGCCGATCCAAGAATGGCAGTCAGGATATTGTTGAAGTCGTGCGCAATACCACCCGCGAGACTTCCGATACTATCGATTTTCTGCGCCTGAAGGATTTTTTCCTCCATCTTCTTCTTCTCGGTAATATCCCGAAGCACGATACGCGCAAGCGTGGGCTTTCCATCTGCATCTCGGACGAGCGATATGTTCACACTGACATCAATGAGCGACCCGTCCGACCGCTGGATCTGTTCCTCCATTCCTCGCAGCTCCTGGCCCAGCTCGAAAATCTTCCGTAAGTTCTCTCGAACCTGTTGGTGATGAGAAGCGGGATAGAGCTTCTGGAGGGATTGTCCGATGATCTGATTCTTTGAAAACCCCACGACCCGGCTTTCCGTGAGATTACAGCTGATGATTGTTCCGACGCTGTCGATGCTGTGGTACATGTCGGGAGAGTACTCGTACAGGTCGGCATAAAGACGCTCCGATTGTTTGAGCTGCTCGAAGAGTGACGCGTTTTGCAGCGCCACGCTGATTTGATTGCCGAACGCCTGCAAGAGACCGATCTTCTTTACTTTGAACTTCTTCGCGTCCCTGCTCGCAATGATGAGAACACCGCCGAGCATGCCGTGCCGGACCAGCGGGATGGAGGCGATGATGTCCAATCCTTCCCGGTGGAATTCCTCCGTGGTCGTCAGCGTGATGTTTTCGTTATCTGTTGGAAGCGTGCTTGGCGCAACAATCCATGCGATCGAGTCGCTGTTCACCAGACAGTCTGGTTTGAAAAATTTTGCCTTGGTTCCGGAATGGTGTTTTAACTGGAGGGAATCATTTTCGAACAGATAGATCCACCCACATTCGGCGTTCATAAGTTCCATAACCTTTTCGAGCGAGGACTGCAGAACGGAATCGAGCTCAACGGAATGGTTGACTGCTTCGGCAATAGTGTTGAGTTCCAGAAGCTCTCGCCGTTGCTCTTCCAGCATTCGCCCGTATTTCAGAGAAAAATAAACGCTTACATATCCGATCACTCCGACGGTAAGGATGGTAATGAAGTCGACCCACGTCCAGATCGCTCCTGTCACGACATGGACGGTAACAATCGTTCCCATCGCGACGACAACGGCGGTCGACGCAACGATCTGTGACTGCTCAACGAGTCCTATGGAGGGAAATATTTTTTGGATGCCTTTCATCGTTGTATCGATTCAGGAAAAATGTAAGAAGAATGATGATGAGTATCAACTAACGGAGCGAGGAATGTCAAAGCGATGGAAATTCACTACAATTGTATACTGCTACAACAAAATATCAGCGAAGTTATCGTTTTTTTGAATGATGAGATGCCGGTTGGAACAACGAAGAAATCTCTGCCAGAATACTTATTTTTGCATGAGAACATCATGACACGAAAATAAACAGATAGAACATGCCTTGCCGGAGATGGTTTCGAGCGGTAGTATGACATTGCCTTGCTAATGTGCCTTTGAAATTTTATATTCATAAGGTTCTCGTTGATGCAATTTCATGTTCACTTAATCAGGCGGACGGACAGAAAAGATGGGCAGCCAGCAACTCCTCCTCTACATACTTGGCGTTGTCATCATCTTGATCGTGATGGCAACCATGGTCTTCCTCTTCCGAGAATATGAGATCTCTTCGAACAAAGATGCCATCCTCATCGATCTCCACACGGTAGTTGCAGACATCGATCAGTACTGCATGCGTCCTGCTACTATGGGTGGTGGAGATGGCTCGTACGATGGCTACACCATTCCAAGCAGACTCTCATCCAATGACAACGGAACCTACGCTATCGCAATCCTTGCAGCTCCTAACAAGGGACTTTCGCACAGCAACGGCCTGGCAAAGGGATTCTACAAGCATCGAGGTCAACTCAACATCATCGGCACATCCAAGAACGGTTTCGGCACCGTCACATTGACATTAGATGATAGCGCCTCAGTGAGCAAGTTAACCTTCACCGGAAAGTTTCACTAAATCCTACAGAGACTCCGGCATAACGCGACCCCCTTTTTCATTTCCCCTCATCCAGGAGAAAAAGAAAGGGGATCGATATGTGAGCACCGCGAGACGATGGGTAATGTACTATTGTCTGTCTATCGTTTATTTTCCCCTCACCATTTCAATATACTCGGGTTCATTGCGGATGTTGTCAAGATCGGTGTCGCGTTTAATCCACTCGAAGTCGACCCACCCGGCAAGTATGGCATTTCTCAGGGTATCAAGAGCAAGCCGTTTTTCATCCATCTGTGAATAGAAACATGCCGCGTTGTACAGTGAAACGGTGTCAGCGGGGCTGAGGTCGAGTGATTTTTTTGCCTCTATCTTTGCCTCTTCCTTTCTTCCGACCTGAACCAGACTGATAGCATAGAACATATGCGCTCGTGCATCGTCGGGATACTGCAAGAGAATGCGCGGGTACATTTGAAGAGTCTTCCGGAGAATTTCCATCTGTTTTTCTTTGTCGCCCACCCGTTCATACGCCAATGTTAAATCGGAGTAGGCAATATAGAAATCGGAATTCAGAGCTATTGATGTCTTGAAGAGATCGATTGCCTCTTTATCTCGATCCATGTTATGATAGATTCTCCCCAGTATCCAGTATGCAGCATGGTTATTGGTATCGAGCTCGATGGCTTTTTTCCCCGCTACGATCGCCTCGTCGAATGATTTCTTGTTAAAGTATGCAACCGCTAACGCAGCGTACGCCTCAGAAAGACTCGGATCGTAGATCTGGGCTTTGAGGCATGCCTCGATCGCTTTGTCAAGCCACGATTCTCTACGATCTAAATACTGATACAGATAGGCATATGCTTCACCCAATCCGGCATATGCGGCTGCATATCGTTGATCCAGCTCAATAGCTTTTTGGAAGAGTTGAATCGATATGTTCATATTGTTCTTGGAAAATCGATAGAGAAATCCCCGTGCACGCAGGTAATAGTCAAACGCTTCGGGGTTAAGCGTGGAACGTTTCGAAAGAACCGCTTTCTCGATCGGCGTCAGCTTTACCATCAACGCATCGACGATTTGTTTTGAGACTTGTTCCTGAATATCAAAAACATCCGCAAGTTTCCCTTTGTACGTCTCCGCCCACAGTTGAGCATCGGCATCCACATCGACCAACTCAACAGCAATGCGAAGATTATCCTGAAATTTTCTCACGCTCCCCGCGAGGATATAGCGCGTGCCAAGTTCTCTGCCGATCGCTTTGACCTCTTTGTTCGTCCCCTTGTACTGCATCGACGTGGTGCGAGGGACAACGCGAATATCTTTCAACCTCGATAAGTTGATGATGAGCTCCTCGGTAAGCCCGTCGCTGAAATAATCGCTTTCTTTGTCCGGACTGATATTCCCAAATGGAAGTACCGCGATGGCTTTTGCCTGTACTTGAGCCGGCGTGTTTTCAATTGCGCTCCGAGTTTCTTGTAGAGAGTGTAACAGCTCATCAACGTTTTGAAATCTCAGCGCACGGTCCTTCGCAAGCATCTTCTTGATCACACCATCCATTTGATGAGGGATTTTTCTATCCATCAGGCTTGGCACCGGTGGCTCTTCGTTCACAATCAGATATAATAGTCCTGCTTCATGTTCTGCCTTGAACGGCAGGTCAGCCGTTAACATCTCGTAGAGCACAATTCCGAGCGACCAAATATCGGAACGGTGATCGGCTGCAACTCCTTGCGCTTGCTCAGGTGACATGTACGATAATGTACCCAGCGAGGTTCCTGTTTTGGTCAGGCCTGTCCCGCTCTTGAGTTTGGCAATTCCAAAGTCCATGATCTTGAGCTTCCCATCGTTGGCAAGCATGACGTTCTCCGGTTTGATGTCCCGATGGACGATGTTCTTCTCGTGTGCCGCCTTCAGTCCCTGTGCAATCTGGGACGTCCATTCAATCGCTTGATTGATCGGTATGCCCGTTCCCGACTTTAGGTTTGCGATGTAGTACTTTAGCGTCGTCCCTTCAACATACTCCATCGCGAAGAACAGCGTGCCATTTTCTTCATCGATCTCATACACGCCGAGGATGTGAGGATGGTTCAGCGCCGCAGCGGCTTTCGCCTCCTGCAGAAAGCGCGCTTTATTCTCCGCCGAGGCAGAGAGATGAGAAGGGAGAAATTTTATTGCAACCATTCGATCAAGCTTGAGATCCTGGGCTTTGTAGACGACACCCATGCCGCCCTCGCCGAGTTTTTCTAGAATCTGGTAATGTGAAATTGTTTGACCGATCATGATAAGAGATCTTTCATTTATTCAATAGTACGGTTTATCCCTTGACTCTTTTGTTCATTGTTTCATTGATTCAATGAGCCAATGAATCAATTCTTTCTCACTTTCCTTTCATCAATTCGCTATACCCAGGTTCATTGCGGATAGGATCGAGATCAGTGTCACGTTTAAGCCATTCGTAGTCCACAAAGCCGGCTGCAAATGCGTTCTTGAGAGCTTCTATCGCCAGGTTCTTATCTCCCATTTGGGAATAGAAGCAGGTAGCATTATACAGCATGAGGGGGTCATCCGAACTCAGTTCGAGCGCTTTTGCTGCCCTTACCTTTGCTTCATCTTTTCTCCCCACATTCGCCAGGTCACATGCATAGAACATGTGAGCCCGTGCATCCTCAGGATGTTTTGAGAGGTACTTATCGTACGCTCCTATCGCAGCGTACAAGATGCGATCATGGTTTTCTTTTTCTCCTAATCGCCCGTATACCGTCTCGAGATCGCCGTATGCTGAATAAAATTCAGGATTCAGTGCGAGGACTTTCGTTAACGGCTCAATCGCTTCTCTATCACGATCAGTCGTGTGATAAATCCGCCCAAGAATCCAGTAGGCAGTAAAGTTATTCGGATCAAGTTCAATCGCCTTTTGGCTCGCTGCCAATGCTTGATCGTACGAATCCCTCTGAAAGTATGCCAACCCAAGGGCAGCATAGGCTGAAGATGATGTTGAATCGTACATGAGAGCTCTCAAGCATGACTCGATCGACTTGTCGAGCCAGGCGTCATTTTTTTCAAACAATTGATAGAGCGTTGCACATGCCTCCCCCAGTCCGGCAGCGGCATCGGCGTAACGAGGATCAAGCTCAAGAGCCTTCTCGAAAAGCTGCATGGCGAGGTGCATGTTTTTTTTTGACCGGTGGTACAGGAAATTTCTGGCACGGAGATAACAGTCGAATGCTTCTGCGTTCAACGTCGTGCGTTTCGTCAGTACAACCTTTTCGACTGGGGTCAACTTCACCATCAGCGCATCAACGATCTGTTTTGATACCTGCTCCTGGAACTCAAACACGTCGGCAAGTGTGCCCTTATACGTCTCCGCCCAAAGCTGTGTGCCATCCTCAACATCAATGAACTGTGCTGTGATGCGGAGGTTGTCCTGGTATTTTCTCACGCTCCCTTCCATGATGTAACGCGCTCCAAGTTCCCTGCCAATCGTCTTGATGTCCTTCTTTGTTCCCTTATACTGCATTGATGTCGTTCGAGCGATGACTTTCATGTCTTTGAGTCGTGAGAGACTTGCGATGATCTCTTCCGTCAGCCCATCACTGAAATACTCATTCTCCGGGTCGGCGCTCATGTTGGCAAATGGGAGAACGGCAATTGTTTTCGTTTTCCCTCCATGAGCCGCCGTTTCGATCTCTGATCGCACGTCCCGAAGCGCCTTTAATAATTCTCCCACGTTCTGATATCTCGACGATCGATCTTTATCGATCATTTTCAGAACGACAGCATCTATTTGCGGTGGAACCCTGCGGTCGATCTGACTCGGTGCGTGGGGCTGCTCGTTCACAATCAAGTACATCAGCGCTGCTTCGTGCTCGCCTCTAAACGGCAATTCACTTGTAAGCATTTCGTAGAACACGATACCGAGTGACCAAATATCGGAGCGATGGTCCGCCGACAATCCTTGTGCCTGCTCAGCCGACATGTACGCCAGGGTTCCCAGCGACGTCCCTGTTTTGGTCAGGCCTGTCCCGCTCTTGAGTTTGGCAATTCCAAAGTCCATGATCTTCGGATGGCCATCTTTCGTGAGCATGATATTCTCCGGCTTAATATCACGGTGGACAATGTTCTTCTCATGCGCCGCCTTGAGACCCTGCGCAATTTGGATCGTCCAGTCGATTGCCTGGCGAACGGGGATTCCTTCGCTGGCTTTCAAACTTGTGATGTGAGATTTCAGTGTCTTTCCCTCAATGTATTCCATCACAAAGAATATCCCCCCATCCTGCTCGTCAATCTCGTACACATTGAGAATATTAGGATGATTAAGAGCGGCCGTTGCCTGTGCTTCTTGAATAAATCGTGCTTTGTTCTCTTCAGATGCCGAAAGATGCGCCGGAAGGAATTTGATCGCAACAGGACGATCAAGTTTCGTGTCCTGGGCTTTGTAGACGACACCCATGCCGCCCTCGCCGAGTTTTTCTAGAATCTGGTAATGTGAGATCACCTGCCCAATCATAACCTTGCCCTTGTTGACCCTCTCCCTGTCACTTCGTGACATCCCTCTCCCAATTTGGGAGAGGGATTATAGGGTGAGGGTGTGTGTGAAATTGTTTGACCGATCATACCTGGTTACTTTCCTTTCATCAATCCTATATAGTCCGGTTCATTGCGGATGCTGTCGAGGTCGGGGTCGCGCTTGATCCATTCGTAAAACTCGTAGCCAGCAAAAACAGCATTCTTCAGAGATTGGAGCGCAAGGGATTTGTCACCGACGTTCGCATAGAAACACGCGGCATTGTAGAACATCAGCGGGTCGTTTGGACTTAACTCAATGGCTCTGACGGCTTTGGCTTTCGCCTCGTCGGCCCGACCAGATCGCACCAAGGTAATTGCAAAATGCATGTGAGCACGTGCGTCGTCAGGATGAAGTGAGAGGTAGCGGGGGAACATCTGAACGGCGGCATGAAGTGCCTGCATGGCCTTTTCTTTTTCCTCCTGACGATCTAATGAGAGGATGAGATCACTATATGCCGCATAGAATTCGGGACTGAGATCAATCGCTTTCTTAAAAAGCTCAATGGCTTCCTTATTCCGATCCATGGTAACGTAGGTTCGGCCAAGAATCCAGTATGCAACATGATTGCCCGGGTTTAGCTCTATTGCCTTCTGACTGGACTCCACAGCTTCGTCGTGGGATTTCTTGTAGAGGTAGACGAGACCAAGAGCGGAGTATGCTTCCGACAACGACGGATCGTACATCAATGCTTTCAATCCCGACTCCAAAGCTTTCTCGAGCCACGCATCCTTTCTTTCGAACTGTTGGTAGAGGTGAGCGTACGCTTCGCTCAAGCCCGCATACGCGTCTGCATATCGCCCATCGTACTCGATGGCTTTACGGAAAAGCTCGATTGCAGTTTGCACGCCATTCTTCGTGAACCGGTAGAGGGAATCTCTTGCGCGGAGATTACAATCGAAGGCATCCGCGTTCAGGGTAGAGCGTTTCGTCAACACAACCCTTTCCGATGGCGACAATTTCACCATCAACGCATCGACGATTTGTTTTGATACCTGCTCTTGAATATCGAAGACGTCCTCGAGTTTTCCCTTATACGTCTCCGCCCAGAGTTGTTCGTCGATTTCGATATCTATCAGCTCGACACTGATACGGAGATTGTCTTGAAATTTTCTCACGTTCCCGGAAAGCACGTAGCGGGTCCCAAGCTCTCTGCCGATCACCTTGACCTCTTTCGTAGTCCCTTTATATTGCATCGCTTTCGAACGCGGCACAACACGTATGTCCTTGAGTTTCGAGAGGTTCACGATCAGTTCTTCCGTCAGTCCATCGCAGAAGTAATCGCTATCCTTATCCGGACTCATATTGCCGAAGGGCAAGACGGTGATGCCTTTCGTCTTTGTCGTTCCACCAGTGGCTTCAATTTCACTCTTGACAGTTGAGAGCGCTTGCACAACCTCACTCATGTTCGCAAATCGGTGCTCCGGCACTTTTGCCAGCATCTTCATCACGAGGGGATCGACATGGCGAGGAATCTTCTTGTCCATTGAACTCGTCAGCGGTGGATCGTCGTTCACGATGAGATAGAGGAGTGCCGCTTCGTGTTCTGCTTTGAAGGGCAAATCCGTCGTGAGCATTTCATAGAGGACAACACCCAGTGCCCAGATATCCGAACGATGGTCGGCAGGCATTCCCTGAGCTTGTTCAGGAGACATATAGGAGAGCGTGCCGAGCGATGTTCCCGTTTTCGTCAAGCCGGAACCGCTCTTGAGTTTGGCTATTCCGAAATCCATGATTTTCAACTGTCCATTGTTGGTAACCATGATATTCTCGGGCTTTATATCCCTGTGAACAATGTTCTTCTGGTGCGCCGCCTGGAGTCCGTTGGCGATCTGCGTTGTCCATTCAATAGCCTGAGTGTAAGGAATTCCTGTGCTCGATTTTAGACTCGAAATATGGGACCGCAACGTTCGTCCTTCAAGGTATTCCATGACGAAAAACATTCCCCCGTTCTGCTCATCAATCTCGTAGACGTTAAGAATATTCGGGTGATTGAGTGCGGCAGTCGCCCGTGCTTCCTGCATGAAACGCGCTTTGTTCTCTTCGGAAGCCGACAGATGCGACGGGAGAAATTTGATCGCAACTGGACGATCGAGCTTGATGTCCTTGGCTTTGTACACCACACCCATGCCGCCCTCGCCAAGTTTTTCGAGAATCTTATAATGTGATATTGTTTGGCCAATCATTGTATTACTTTCCTTTCATCATCTCAATATATTCCGGTTCGTTGCGGATGTTGTCAAAATCGGGATCGCGTTTAATCCATTCATAATCTTCAAGACCTGCGGCAATGGAATTTTTCAGCGAATCGACAGCAAGACGCTTATCTCCCACGCGAGCATAGAAACATGCGGCATTGTACATCATGAGCGAGTCACCAGGACTCAATTCGAGTGCTTTGGCAGCTTCTCGCCTCGCTTCTTCGTTTCTACCTACGTGTGTCAGATCAATAGCAAAGTAGATATGAGAACGTGCATCATCGGGATGCTGGGAGAGGTACCGCGGATAAACCTGAAGAAGCGTCTGCAGGATTTCATCATGTTTTTCCTTTTCGCCGAGTCGTTCATAGACTACGCGAAGGTCACCATACGCCGTGTGAAAATTCGGGTTGAGGGCAATAGCTTTCTTGTGCATTTCCACCGCCTCGCGGTCCCTATCAAAAAGATGATAGATGCGGCCAAGAATCCAGTAGCCGGCGAAATTGTTCGGATCAAGATCGATGGCTTTATGCCCTGCCGCTGAAGCTTCATCGAGCGACTTTTTACTCATATACGCAAGGGCGAGTGCGGCGTACGCTTCGGAGAGTGTCGGATCGTACATCAGAGCCTTGAGACCCGACTCAATCGCTCTCTCAATCCAATGCTCTTTTGTATCGTAATCGTAGTGCATCGTTGCGTACGCTTCTCCAAGCCCGGCATACGCTGCCGCGTAACGCGCGTCAAGATCGATGGCACGTTGAAAGAGTTGAATGGCAAATTGAACTCCGCTTTTCGTGCGACGATAGAGGAAGTCTCGTGCGCGAAGGTTGCAATCGAATGCTTCCGCGTTCACGGTGGATCGCTTCGTCAGGACGACCTTTTCGGTCGGCGTCAGTTTCACCATGAGCGCATCGACTATTTGCTTCGAAACCTGCTCCTGGATGTCGAACACATCGGCGAGCTTCCCCTTGTACGTTTCTGCCCAGAGTTGCGCGTCGTTATCGACATCGATCAACTCCACAGTGATACGCAAATTATCCTGAAATTTTCTTACACTGCCCGAGAGGATATAGCGTGTCTCAAGTTCTCTCGAAATAGTCTTGATATCTTTCGTTGAACCTTTGTATTGCATCGACGTCGCACGCGGAACTACGCGGATGTCTTTGAGTCTCGCTAGGTTTGCGATCAACTCTTCCGTCAGGCCGTCGCTGAAGTAATCGCTCTCTTTGTCAGGACTGATATTACCAAACGGCAATACTGCGATTGCTTTCGTTTTCGCCGTGACTGTCGTAGTCTCAATCGCCGCTCGAACATCTGCCAGGGATTGCAGCACCTTGCCCATTGTCTCGTATCGCCGTGTGCGATCTTTCTCCAGCATTCTCTTCACGACCGGATCGACTTGGCGAGGTATTTTTTTGTCCATCTCACTCGGCAGCGGCGGTTCTTCATTCACGATCAAATACAACAATCCCGCATCGTGTTCTGCCTTGAACGGCACCTCACCGGTGAGCATTTCGTACAGGACGATGCCAAGCGACCAGATGTCTGCACGATGATCGGCTGCAGACCCTTGCGCCTGTTCGGGCGACATGTACGATAGTGTTCCTAGCGACGTACCCGTCTTGGTAAGTCCGGTACCGCTTTTCAGCTTCGCAATACCGAAGTCCATGACCTTGACTTGACCGTTGTTGGTCAGCATGATGTTCTCGGACTTTATGTCGCGGTGGATAATGTTCTTTTCATGAGCAGCTTCCAATCCCCGGGCGATCTGGGATGTCCACTCAAGCGCCTGGCTGAAAGGAACACCAGTGCTGGACTTTAAATTCGCAATGTGCGATTTCAGCGTCTTGCCCTCGACGTATTCCATCACGAAAAACAAACTTCCGTCCTCCTCATCGATCTCGTACACGCCGAGAATATTAGGATGGTTGAGCGCAGCCACGGCTTTCGCTTCTTGCATAAATCGTGCTTTGTTCTCCTCCGACGTCGAGAGATGCGATGGAAGAAACTTGATCGCGACGGAACGATCAAGTTTTATATCCTGGGCTTTGTATACAACGCCCATGCCGCCTTCGCCGAGCTTCTCTAAAATCTTATAGTGAGAGATAGTCTGACCGATCATACTGTCCCTCTGTTTGAACTCATCCCCTCATTCCCCTTCTCTAAACTTAGAGAAGGGGAGGCGCTTGCGAGACCATTCCGTCCCTCTCTAATTTTAGAGAGGGACCACAGGGTGAGTTCAATATGTGATATTGTTGAACCAATCATATTCTTAGGTATTCTCCGAAACCATTATTGAAAATCGAGGATTGCCTTCAGTTGAGGAGGCAGCGCTTGTTCTCTCACGGTACAATACGAATTCAAATCGAAAACAAGCCGCCGACTGTCCATAACCGGTGAGCATGGTGCCTGACAATGAAACACACCGATCAGCGCTTATGAATGTAAAGATTATTCGACGAAGTAACAAGCGATCGCATTGACTCATTAAAAATCTAAATAAAACGGAGGTATTGCCTCATGGAAAAATCTAAACGAAAATTGCTGGAAGATTCCCTATATCCTGCACGGGGAAGCATTCCATTCACCAGAGCAGGAGTAAAGGATGTCCTT
>JACOSY010000035.1 GCA_016178595.1 Ignavibacteria bacterium | reverse complement strand
CAAACTTCGACGCTGTCTCCAATGCTGATGTGAAACGTTTAGAACGACGCATGAACAACAGACCAAGAAAAATATTACATTATCAAACACCACGCGAAGTCTTTAACCGACGTGTTGCACTTGCTCATTGAATCCAGCAGCATTAATCCAACTCAATCACATTGAAAAGGAGACCACAATGAATTACGGCACATCCCACTCGCCCGCCCGCGTGCAGCGTGCGTATCTGTTTCTGACCGCAGCAACCTTCATTGGTTTCATGGTTGGATTGACGGTCTTAGGATGCGGCGGCAGTGGAAAAGCAGACGACGAAATTCTCATCGGCGAGTACTCCTCACTGACCGGCACAGCAGCCACATTCGGCACTTCGACGCATAAGGGCGCGATGCTCGTTGTTGAAGAAACCAACGCTGCAGGCGGAGTGCTTGGGAAGAAAATCAAACTCCTCACCGAGGATACGCAGTCAAAGCCCGAAGAGGCAGCCACGGTGGTGACGAAGTTGATTACACGGGACAAAGTCAAAGCGATGATCGGTGAAGTCGCTTCGAGCCGGAGCCTCGCGGCGGCACCCATCTGCCAATCGAATGGGGTTCCAATGATCACGCCCTCATCCACGAATCCAAAGGTCACACAAGTTGGAGATTACATTTTTCGCGTTTGCTTCCTCGACGATTTCCAGGGAGCTGTCATCGCGAAATTCGTCTTCAACACATTGAAGGCAAAGCGCGTAGCAATCCTGAAAGATGTCAAGAACGAATACAGTGTCGGGCTTGCACAATACTTCACCCAAAGCTTTTCCAAGCTCGGGGGGGAGGTCATTGCCGTCCAAGCATACAGCGAAGGCGATAACGACTTCAAAGCGCAACTCACCGCCTTGAAGGCGGCAAATCCCGAACTCATCTTTGTCCCCGGTTACTACACTGAAGCTGCGCTGATCGTTAAGCAGGCGCGTGACTTGAACATGACCCTGCCTTTCATGGGCGGCGACGGATGGGATTCTGCGAAGCTCTTGGAGATCGGCGGGGCAGCCATGGAGGGAACCTACTACTGTAACCACTACAGCACCGAAGATCCTCGAGATGTCGTCCAGAACTTTGTGAAGAAATTCCGAGAGAAGTACAACGAAACGCCGGACGCCATTGCATGCCTCGCCTACGACGCCGGCAAGCTTCTTGTAGATGCAATCCGTCGGGCAGGAAGAACCGATGGTCCCCAGTTGCGAGACGCTCTCGCGTCTATGAAAGAATTCAACGGCGTCACCGGCGTTATCACAATCGACAACGGGCGCAACGCGTCCAAATCTGCCGTTATACTCCAAATCAAGAATGGAAAATTGGTTCTTACAGAAACCATCCGCCCCGATCAAGTCGCAGCGATGTAGGCAGTCTCTCGTCCGGACTCGATGAGCGAACTGCTGCAACAAGTCATTAACGGCATTTCTCTGGGCAGCATCTACGCCTTGATTGCGATCGGGTACACGATGGTCTACGGTGTGCTGCGGTTCATCAACTTCGCTCACGGCGATGTGTTCATGGTCGGCGCCTTCGTCGGCTACTACGCAACGCCGCACATCATGCCGTTGGTCGGAGGATCGCTGATCCTTGCCGGTCCGATCGTTCTTCTGTTGGCAATGATCGTCTGTTCCATTCTCGGTGTGACGATCGAAAAGCTTGCCTACAAGCCACTTCGATTCAGGCCAAAGCTGACGATCCTGATCACTGCAATCGGCATTTCGCTGTTTCTTGAATTCGGCGGTCAATTGGTCTTCGGTCCTGATCCGAAATCGTTCCCAACCTTGTTCTTGTCGACTACGCTGATTGATTCCCAGAATCTCGTCCTGAGGACAACACCCATCGTCGTCATTGGGACGGCAATCATCCTCATGCTGCTCCTGCGCTTCATCGTCATGAATACAAAGTTAGGCACAGCCATGCGAGCGGTATCGTTCAACCAGCAAGCGGCAAGCTTGATGGGAATCAATATCAATACGGTGATCTCATTCACGTTCGTTCTCGGTTCGAGTTTGGCAGCGGCAGGCGGCATTCTCTACGGCACGCTGTACCCGAGCATCAATCCGTTGATGGGAATATTCCCGGGCTTGAAGGCGTTCATTTCGGCAGTATTGGGTGGGATCGGAAACATTCCCGGCGCGGCGCTGGGAGGATTGATCATCGGCATGACCGAAACGTTCGTCACTGGATATCTCTCGCCCACGTATCGCGATGCGATTGCTTTCGGAATTCTCATCCTCATTTTGCTCTTCAAGCCATCCGGCATCTTGGGACGCCACGAAGCAGAGAAGGTCTGAGAAATGAAATCGAATTCTTCCAAACTATATCTTCTTGCCGCAATTATGGTGAGTCTCCTAGTTTCGTTCTTCCAAGATCAGATTAATCCCTACTACTTCCAGATTGTTATTTACATCGGCATCAATATTATTCTTGCCACAAGTTTGAACCTCATTAATGGTTTCGCAGGACAATTTTCTCTCGGACACGCCGGCTTCATGTCGATCGGCGCGTACACAGCGGCTGTGGCCTCATCTATGCTTCATGTGAGTTCGGGTAATCCGACTGGCTTTCTAGTGCTTCCTGTCGCGCTTCTTTTGGGCGGAGCCGTTGCTGCGCTTGCCGGACTCCTCGTCGGCATCCCAACTCTCCGCTTGAAGGGAGATTATCTTGCGATTACAACGCTCGGTTTCGGTGAGATCATTCGGGTAGTTATCCAGAACCTGAATTTCCTCGGCGGCCCTCGTGGATTCATCGGCATTCCGAAGCTTACCAATTTTTTCTGGGTCTTCTCGGTCGTCTCGATTGTGGTCTTCGTCATCTCGAATCTGATCAACTCGACGTACGGGAAAGGATTCCTCGCCGTGCGGGATGATGAGATCGCCGCGCAAGCGATGGGAATCAACACCACCAAATACAAAGTCGTTGCCTTCATAACCGGGGCGTTCATTGCGGGAATTGCCGGCGGACTCTACGCCCACTTCGTTTCCTATATCAACCCTCAACAGTTCAGCTTCATCAAGTCAATTGAAATCGTCGTGATGGTTGTTGTCGGAGGAATGGGAAGTACCGCCGGGGTAATTTTTGCTGCAGTGGTCTTAACGATTTTACCCGAAGCGCTCCGGACGGTCGCTCAGTATCGCATGGTCATTTACTCTCTCCTGCTCGTTATTATCATGATCACCCGACCGCAAGGACTTTTTGGGAAAAGATTCAATCTCGGTCGATTTTTCTCTGCTCTCCGGAAACTTAGGGTTTCTTCGTAAAGGTACGATTGAATGCCCAGAACTGAACAGCAGCACTGTCTCGCACTCGATGCTTGTACGATGAAGTTTGGTGGTCTGACGGCAGTCTCCGACCTGACAATCGCAATTGGCTACCAAGACCTCATGGGGATGATTGGACCCAATGGCGCAGGTAAAACTACGGTCTTCAACATGATCACCGGCGTTTACCAGCCGACATCAGGCTCCATTTCCTTCGATGGCCGGCAGATTACGAACCACAAGCCTCATGAGATTGTTGCGTTCGGGATTGCCCGTACATTTCAGAACATCCGCCTGTTCCCGAGTCTCACGGTCTTTCAAAACGTGCAGGTGTCACTGAATAAGAGTCTGAAGCACGGATTTTCTCATTCCCTGCTTCAGGGAAAGAAGTTTCATGATGAGGAGCGAGAGGTTCGTAAGACCATCATCGAGATTTTGGAAATCTTCAAGCTTGATCGAATGAAAGACGAACTTGCCACTTCGCTTCCCTATGGCGACCAGCGGAGAGTCGAGATTGTCAGGGCACTGGCAACAAAGCCGAAGCTCCTGTTGCTCGACGAACCTGCCGCCGGCATGAACCCGACGGAGAAGATTGACCTCATGCGACTCATCAAGTCGGTAAAAGATTTGTTTAACATAGCCATTCTTTTGATCGAACACGATATGAAAGTCGTCATGGGCATTTGCGAAAAGATCTATGTATTGGATTATGGCGTGAAAATTGCCGAAGGAACGCCGGGGGAAATCCAGAGCAATCCCAAAGTTATCGAGGCGTATCTCGGTGAACAAGTGTCATGACAAAATTTTCCTATCATTTACACCATTTACCATTTACATTGAGCGATACTATTGCTGCACGTTGAAAATCTTCAAGTCAAGTATGGAGCAATCGCCGCTTTGAAAGGCATCTCCATCTCCATCGAGCGTGGAAAGATCGTTACGCTTCTCGGCACAAATGGCGCCGGTAAGACGACAACGCTTCGCACAATTTCTGGACTCGTGAAGGCATCCGGTGGATGCGTTCGCTTCGAAGGAAAAGATATCACCAATCACCCGTGCCACGAAATTGTCGCCCTTGGGATCGCACAATCTCCTGAAGGAAGAATGATTTTCTCCAATCTTACCGTGAAGGAGAATCTCGAAATGGGTGCATACCTGCGAAAGGACAAGATGGAAATCCAGAAGGATATGGATTTTGCCTTCTCTATTTTTCCACGATTGAAAGAGCGGCTGAAACAACCCGGCGGAACGCTCTCCGGTGGCGAGCAGCAGATGCTCGCAATCAGCCGAGCGCTGATGACCCGTCCACGCCTGCTCATGCTCGACGAGCCATCCCTCGGCATCGCTCCGATCCTCGTCAAGACGATCTTCGAAAAGGTTGTTGAGATCAACCGCGAACTCGGCATGACGATTCTCCTCGTCGAACAGAATGCACACCTTGCATTACAGATCGCTCACTTCGCGTACGTGATCGAGACTGGTCATCTGGCGATTCAAGGAAACGCTGCCGACATTGCCCGGAATGAAGATGTTCGCAGAGCCTACCTTGGTGAAACGTAAGTATCGACATCCCATTTTTTTATCCGACATGCAACGATGAAACTCCCCCGCCCATCTCTCACTCAATGGATTTTCATTGGCATGAGCGTCGGCTTGCTGATCGGATGGCTTGCGCCGGATACAGCGGTCACTCTCAAGCCTCTCAGCACAATCTTCCTCCGGCTCATCAAATCCATCATTGCACCTCTGATCTTCGCGACACTCATCGTTGGAATTGCCGGTCATGGCAACCTCAAACAAGTTGGCCGGATGGGACTGAAATCGATCATCTATTTTGAAGTTGTCACGACGCTCGCACTCGTCATCGGGCTGGTGTGTGTCAATATGATCAAGCCGGGCGTCGGCGTTCAGCTTCATCCCGATCCCCATGCAGCCGACATCGTCGCCAAAAAGCAAACAGTTGCTGAAGTCATCACGCACATCGTTCCGCAAAGCTTCTTCCAGGCTGCCGCCGAAGGCGAAGTCTTGCAGGTCGTCGTCTTCACGCTCATTTTTAGCTTTGCACTCGCAATGATTCCTGAAGAGAAACGAAAAACGATGTTGAGCTGGTGTGATGCGCTCGCCGAAACGATGTTCAAGTTTACCGGCATCGTCATGCGCTATGCCCCGATCGGCGTCGGCGCCGCGATTGCCGTGACGGTGGGAAGCAAAGGCCTTTCCGTTCTTGTCAACCTCGGACTCCTTATCATTACACTATACGTCGCGCTGAGTATTTTCATCGTCGTGGTGTTCGGGAGCGTTGCTCTCATTGCGCGGATTCCCATAAAAAAATTCTTTTCTGCAGTGAAGGAACCGGCGCTTATCGCGTTCTCAACGACCAGTTCTGAGGCCGCACTCCCAAAAGCGATGCAAGTGATGGAAGCACTCGGAGTTCCGAGGCGAATTGTTGCGTTCGTGATCCCAACAGGTTACAGCTTCAATCTCGACGGCTCGACGTTGTACCTTTCGCTTGCCGCAATCTTCGTCGCTCAGGCAGCTGGAGTCGAGCTCTCCATAGGCCAGCAAGTGCTGATGATGTTGACGCTGATGCTCACCAGTAAAGGTGTTGCGGGTGTTCCGCGCTCATCGCTCGTCATTCTTGCCGGAACTCTCAGCTCGTTCGGATTGCCGCTGGAAGGCGTCGCCGTCATTCTCGGCGTGGATGAGATTTTGGATATGGGACGCACTACAGTGAACGTTGTAGGCAACTGTCTTGCCAGCGCAGTCATTGCACGGTGGGAAGGTGAATTTCATCCACCCGAGAAACTGCCGGGACTCGTCACGAACTAACCCCATTTCCCTATGAATCTTCTCGATGCAATTCTTCTTGGCATCATCCAGGGCATCACGGAATTTCTCCCGATCAGCAGCACGGCGCACCTGACATTGGCGGGCAAACTTCTCGGCTTGATCGATCCTGCTCGACCCGAAGAGTGGACGGCCTTCATCGCCATCATCCAGCTTGGCACGGTAGCAGCCGTCCTCCTCTATTTTGCGAAGGATTTGTTGAGGATGACGAGCGATCTTCTCGTCGACATCCGGAAAACCAACGGGGGCGCTTCGCGCTGGAGTTCCAACTCCCGGCTCGCCGGACAGATCGTTGTGGGAACAATCCCGGTCGTCATCATCGGTCTCGTGTTCAAAAAAATCATTGAAGGATATTTGACGAAAGAGAGTTCCACGATCGCGACAAGCATGATTCTCCTTGCGCTTGTTCTCTTGTGGGCTGAGAAGGTTGGAAAGAGAAATCGCGATCAGAACCAATCCACGTGGAAGGATGCTCTGCTTGTCGGGCTTGCCCAGGCCGCTGCGCTCATTCCCGGCTCATCGCGTTCCGGCACAACAATTACCGCAGGACTCTTTCTCGGATTCCGCCGCGAAACTGCAGCCCGCTTTTCGTTCCTCTTGAGCATTCCTGCCGTCCTTGCCAGCGGTCTGTTTGAAATGTACCGTATTCGCTACGAGATGGAACATATCGGTCTCCTCCCAACTGTCGTTGCAACACTTGTCTCCGGAATCGTCGGCTATGCTTCGATTGCGTTTCTCTTGAGATATTTGAAAACGCACTCGACGATGTTATTTGTTTACTACAGGATTGCGTTGGGGATAGGACTGTGGTGGATGGTGGTAACGAAATCAATGTAGAATTCCATCATCAAACTATATCCGATCAGTCGGATGCAATGAATCTTAAAAATTCCTCCAAGGTGAGAAATTTCTTGTCAGTGCGTCCATAAAGGAGGGTAAAAGCTTCTCTCATGAATCTGGTGTCGTCCGACACCATTGCATCAGCCCAAATCATATACGCGAGTTGTTCAGCATCAGTACCATCGTTCACGTCGATTCTCAATTGCGGATTAGCTTGAGGTAAGAAAATCGGAGCAAACCAACTTCTGATCCAGCTTTTTGTGAATTCACATTTCTGCTCGTTCGCACTCCAATTGCTCAAGAAATCTTTTGAGTTGCTGTGATATGGCATAATACCTTTTTCAATCAGCCACTCAGTATTGTTCTCCACATACAAATTGAAAAAATCTCTGTGTTTTGATGGCTGAAGCTTAGCAGTAAATTTTGTCTTATCCGATATCATCTCTTGTTTGATCTTCAGTATTAGCTCTCTTTTATTCCTGCGTTTTTGAATATTCTCCTCGACCTCCGCGATCACTGCACTTAGTTCGGTAGTGGAGAAATCACCATGAACAAAATGGTCCAGTCCCTCGAGACGAAATTGAATTTCTTTGCCAGAGAGCAGATGGTACTCGATTTCGTTCCAATGGTTACTCAACTCGATGGTATGAATTTCCTCAGGGTCTCTGAGCCAGTCTCTCTGCTCAAGTGTAAGGAGATACTCAACTTGTCTCTTCAATTCATTGCGATCATGAATTGCAATCTGAAGCGTTTCCTCCCAGAAGCGAGGTGTAAAGAGGACTCTTATCTGACCATTTAATGCTTGTTTTTTAAGTTCGCTGCACTGGATCTGGTCAAGCTTGTCGCCGCTAAATATACTTCGATCGAAAATGATTTTGTGCATCAGACCTGGACTTCAACTTGGCGGGTTGTCACGGTGAGAGGCATTCCCTTTTCAGCACGCACCTCGAGACACTCTTTGATCGCCTCCCGAATATTCTTCTCCGCATCCTGTTCTGTTTTGCCTTGACTAACGCATCCGGGAATCGATGGACATTCGGCAATGAATATTCCATCTTCATCTTGAAATATGGTAACGGTGAATTTCATGAAGTCTTTCTCCTTCATCGTAATATCGCTTTCTTGAAAGAAAGATGCAATAGTGTTAGACTTTCCTCCGCATCATCGGCGCGAAGATATGTTTGTCGAGCAGTGCGATCACACCGAAGAACGTAACAAGAAAGATCGTGAGAGCATAGACGATCGTTGCAATTCAATCTCTCCCAACAGGGTTAGTCAAATAACACTTTGCGGTCCTTGTTTAGCTCGTCGTCTCTTTGTGCAGCCAGCTCTTCTTATATCCATACATGAAATAAATCACCAATCCCACGCAGAGCCAGAGGCCGAAGCGGACCCACGTTATCCAGGGCAAGCCCAACATCAAGTAGAGGCAGGAAACGATGCCGAGGATCGGGACGTAGGGAACAAACGGCGTCTTGAAGCTGCGAGGACGGTCGGGATCGCGCTTTCGCAGGATGAGAATTCCGAGACAAACAAGGATAAAGGCAAACAGTGTTCCGATGTTCGTGAGATCCACCATCTCATCGATACTTGTGAACATCGAACAGACGCCTACGGCAACGCCGGTGAGGATCGTCGTGACATGCGGCGTGCGGAATTTTGGATGGACCTTGGCGAAACTCTTTGGAAGCAGTCCGTCGCGCGCCATCGAGAAGAAAATTCTCGGCTGGCCAAGCTGGAAGACGAGCAGCACTGCCGTGTGCGCAACCACCGATCCGAACGCGACGATCCCGACGAACAAACCGCTCCACTTGCCGATGTCGGCGTACTGCAGCGCCATCGTCAGCGGCTCAGCCTGTTCGGTTGCGAGCTTCTTCGTCAGGATATCGAACGGAATGATGCCGGTGAAGACGGCAGCAACGACAATGTAGATGAACGTGCAGACGATCAGCGATCCGATGATGCCGATCGGCAGGTCGCGCTTGGGATTCTTGACTTCCTCCGCGACCGTCGAGACGGCATCGAAGCCGATGTACGCGAAGAAGACGATGGCCGCACCTGCCTGAATCCCCGCCCAGCCGTTCGGCGCAAACGGATGCCAGTTGTCCGTCTTCACATATTTCCATCCGATAAACACAAAGAACCCGAGAACGATCAGCTTCAATAAGACCATCCCCGTATTCATCGACGCGCTCTCGCGGATGCCGATCACTAACACGATCGTGATCAGCGTGACGATGCCGAAGGCGAGAATGTTGAAGACGATGGGAATTCCAAAAATATGCGGCGCGCTTTCGAACAAACCGGGGATGTGCGACGCCGTGCGATAGTCGGTGGACAACCAATCAGGGATGATGATGCCGAAGCCTGCGACGAGCGTCTTGAAATAATTTCCCCAGCTAATCGCAACTGCAACATTCCCGACAGCATACTCGATGATGAGATCCCATCCGATAATCCACGCGACAAGCTCGCCAAGCGTAGCATACGAGTAAGTGTACGCGCTGCCGGAGATGGGAACCATCGCGGCAAACTCTGCATAACAGAGTGCCGCGAAGCCGCAAGCAACACCCGTGAGAACGAAGGAAAGGATCAGGGCAGGCCCGGCGCCGGGGCGAGCGAGATCTCCGGCAGCCGCCGTTCCGATGGTAGCAAAGATTCCAGCGCCGATGATTGCGCCGATGCCCAGCATGACGACATCGAATGCACCGAGGACGCGCTTGAGCTGGTGCTGAGGAACTTCACCTTCGTGCAGGATCGCATCGAGGCTTTTCGTGCGGAAGAGTTGTTTGAACATGGACTCTCTCAGATGGTGGAAAAATGATTAGCAAACTTAGGGAAAGAATGCGAGAGAGTCAAGAGGAAATGTTTTAGCCTTCTCCACCCAACTCTGCTTCTTCGGAGAGAATAGCACGCGCCTCATCGAGATCTTTTTGTTCGACGAGTATCTCGATTCCTTCACTTCCCTGCAACACCGGCAGCATTCCGCCGGTATCCTCGTACTTCAAGAAGGATTGAATGCCCGCCGCGGCGAGCGAGGTTTGCGCGAGTTCGGCCTCCACCTCATTCGTAAATGTGGCAACGGAAACGTAATTCTCCATGACACGTTACCTTTCAATGAACCCGAAGAGTTTCCTGGAACGGACGAAGAAAAAATTCAATGCGGGAATACAATTGATCAGTCTATCATCGTCGTGCTCGTAATCTCTTCGATTGTTGTCACCCCCTTTTTTAGAAGTTCCAATCCGGTGTCACGCAGTGTCTTCATTCCCTGCTTGATGGCAATCTGACGGATCGTTTCTTCCTGGATATTCGATCCAGCCTCCATGATCGCCTGGCGAATTTCAGGTGTGAAATAGAGCGCCTCATGAATCGCCGTCCGTCCTTTGTATCCCTTGAGACAATGGAGACACCCGACAGGACGATAGAACTTGGTATTCGGAATCTCCTCCTTCGGGAAACCGATTTTCTCGAGGGCAATGGGTAAGACTTCCTTATCGACGATCTTACAACGCTCACACAGTTTACGTACAAGTCGTTGCGCGACGATGATATTGATTGAATAGGCGAGCAGGAATGGCTCAAGCCCCATTTTGTAAAGGCGCGCAATCGCGCTGGGAGCGTCGTTGGTGTGCAGCGTCGTGAATGTCAGGTGGCCGGTATTGGCGAGCTTGATGGCAAGATCGGCCGTAACCTTGTCGCGAATCTCACCAACCATTACGATGTCGGGGTCATGACGCAGGATCGCACGGATCGCCTGATCGAAGTCGAGCTTCGGGTTCAGCTTCACCTGGCGTGCACCGTCAATCAGATACTCAACAGGATCTTCGACGGTAATGATGTTCAGCGTAGGATCCATGACAGCACGGAGCGCAGCCAGAAGCGTTGTGCTTTTTCCGCTTCCCGTTGGACCGGTAAGGATGACAATGCCGTACGGCTTTGTGATGGCTGTCCTGAAACGCTCGAGTGCAGAAGATTCGAAGCCGATGTTGTCGACGGTGATGCTCGCTTCGGGATCGCGCAAGACTCGGAGGACGATCGATTCCAACTTCACCTTTAACTCTCGTCCGATAAGCGGAATGATCGAGACTCGGAAACGGACGATCTTGTTGTCGACGGTGCGTTGGACAAATCCGTCCTGCGCCATATTCCTTTCGAACCGATCGGTCCCTTTTGCCACATCCTTGATGACCGCTGCAACGGCATCCGCCCGCAGATCATCGATCGTTTGCCAGAGTGTGAGATGGCCATCGATGCGGAAGTGAATCTCCGTTTTCCGTGCGCTCCGTGGAATCACGTGGATGTCGCTTGCATTCAACCGGACCGCGTCGGAGAAAAGATTGTCCACGATCTCATTCAGATGGCCTTTCCGGATTTCCTCATCAAGCTCGTCAATGAGGATGTCCTGGTCATCGTCGATGAAATCGATCGACTTCTGTGTTGGCCGGTTTTGACTATCGACGAGTAATTCACGCGAAAGCTCTTCGAAGCTATGGAGTGCGACATAGAGAACATCATATTTCTGATAAGGGAAGCTTCGTGCAACGGTCGCGATCTCAGAATTTGTCGGGTCCGGCGTAACGATTTGAAGCTTCGCCAAATCTCCATCCGCTACCTGGAATGGAAAAATCTTATTCGTGATAGCAAGTTCGCGAAGTTTAGAAGGGAGTGTATCGAGAGTTTTGTTGATGAAGGAGAGCCGCTCTCCATCCATTTCAATTGTCGAGAGATCGATCGACTTAAAGGAGTAGTACAGGACAAATTCCGAATACACTTCCTCGCGATCTATACCGAATTCTTCAATCAGAATTTGGAAGAGAAGTCGCCGCTCCTGATCGCCGCGTGTTTTCTTGACGGCAACGGCGCTCTCGACGATCTGTTTGGAAACAATCCCCTTCCGCATCAAGTGACCTACGAAACCGGAGACGCCGTCATTGCGGGCGAGATTTCGCGATTCGTTCGGCGAGCCGTTCTTGAACTGGGATAGATTGGGAATGACTGGACGCGGCGTTCCTTGCTTCCCCGCCCCTCCATTCATCCCGCCGTGGTATTCATTCTCTGTAGAAGTTCGACGCTCGGGATGGAAATCATCTTTATCAGTTGCCATAGCACACCGAAGTATCGTTTCAGTCGTAAAAAATGGAAAGAACCTGACAGCCCTACACTGTCAAGCATTCGGAAGGTATAGTACGAAAATTACTCGTACCAGTCAACTGATTGGCCAACAAGGCAATCTTTCGTTTCGCGGCTCAACTCTTAGTTGGGAGGAGGACTGCTTTTTTCGTACCAGTCCAAAAAGGTATAATTAAAGGGGGTACTGATATTTTGCGCCATGGATAAAGCGCTGCCGCTGTGAAAAATGCGCGCACCGCCGCCGAGTTTATACGATGTTCCAGGCAATCCTCCGATGAGAAGACCGCCGAAGAGCTGTGCATTTCCAGTGCTTCCATCAAACGTAAGTGCAGCGTTGCCGAACTCGATAATGAGGCCGTGCCATGTTGTGTTGCCGGCGAAGGTCAGGCTGCCCCTCACGACAAGAATCCCCCACCCCACGCATGAGTTAAACTTAAAACCATTCGCCGTAGAGCCGCCATCACAGTACACGATTACCGGTTGAGATGCACTTCCAAATGCTGCACTTGTGATCACGGAATCTGACTTTTTCTTTCCGTTCGTGAAATAATAATCTGCGATGGTTTTGTACTTCGGACCGATTGAGTCTGCATTCGGAATCGTCGAGTCAACTTTGATGGGAGGTGAGCCGAGGATATTCGTCGTCGGGTACTGAGCCCCGTTGTAGACGGTTGTACTGTCGGCTTTTTTCATCACAGCTACTCCTGCCACGGTATCCGGGCTGCCCAGGAGCAAATTTCCGTTCAGATCATGGTCACGACCATCAATGGTATCCTTGTCGCCCTGCATCGAAAATGATCCAAGGGGGGTTGGATGCACGCCCAGAGCGGCTTTGAGTTTTGATGGTTCAAAATTCAAATGCATCCTGTGCATCAGTGTCTTGATCGTATACGTGGTTGTTTCAAACGTGCTTTGCGAGGTTAAACGGACTGTTGAATCGTTAATGATTTCTCCGTTGACGGCAAATGTCCCGCCATTCAGACTTCCTGTTACCGGAAAGGAAGAAGAAGAAAGGACTGTCAGCGTATCAATTTTCCGAAGTGTAACTTGAATGGCATTTCGAGCAATGTCACGCGAGGTAACATACTTGACGTACCCGTAGGTATTCTCATACGATTGGCTGTTTCTCTTATTGATCGTTGTCGTGGCAAATGTGAAGATGATAATAAACCCAAGAACTGAAATAACCGCATTTGATCCCATCGGTGCTCCCTAGTTGTTAAGATTACTCGGTAAATTCCGTGGATAAATTCTCTTCTCCCAGAACACAGCAGCGTACGCCGTATCGACGGGCTCAGAGCTTTCAACATGAAACTTCACGTTGATTGAATTGACGAGATCAGGTGTGGATGTTGAATCACCGTTGTTATCAAAATATGTGAAGGATAAATCGGTCAACCCGACGTTTGCTGCAATAAGGCTACCATTATCTACCCTGTAGAGCATGCGGTCCCGAGGATTCTTCGTGGTACCGAGCAACGACGTGGGGCCGATCGCATACACAATGGTATGAATTACTCCGTCATCCGCCAAGTCCGCCAAAAATTTGATGCTATCCGATTTCGCTGTAAGTATCGCAGACGTCGACACGTGGTATCCAATTTTAACAAGGTCAGACTCTATGATCCGCGCCAGCGTCACGGTGTTGGTTTGCGTTATAAGTGAAAACGTTTTGTTATAGTTCGCCTGGTTAAGATTCGCATTTAACCCAAAGATCGTAAGGAGCAAAATGCCCGCAATGATCGCCGCACCAAAAATGTCTATAAGAACCGCCATGGAGTCCTATGGAGTTGGAAGAATGCGCCGAAACACAACGAGCGATTTCATGACAACGGGTCGGTATAAATTGGGATGCGTAATCGTGACAACAATTTTCTTGTACCAAGTCTGTGGTGTGGTCTTTGTAGTATCATCCAAGTTGGTCTCCGGTACATAGTAGACTGTATCCTTTACGGTAAATTTTCCGAGGTGGGGAGTGTTCACAATTCTCGAGTAATGGTTGTAGTCATCGATATCGTTATAAAATTCCATCGACCGAAAGGGTTCGATCTCGAGTGCGTGGACCGAATCCTTTTCGACTGTGAGGTCGGGTCCGAGCCGCGATGGTGGCGTACACAAGGATGGCGATTTGACTATCTGTGTTCCCACAGTTAGGGAATCGAACTTCTGCGTGAGTATCTCGTCGATCATCGCCTGGCCGATTGAAGTCGCATCAATCGTTGCTTCGCTGTCGTACGAGATTACGTACGCCTGAAGAATAGTAGAATTAATGGAAACCGTGAGCGTCGCTAGCATTGCTACGGCGCCAGCAACCAGCAACATTTGTCCAAGATTCATTCAAACCTCACGCAAGAACCACATTCAATAAACAACTCCTTCTCATTAGCACTGGTTGCCGACAAAGTACATTCACGATCGTCGCATATTATTTGCCGATCAGGCGGGGATGGAGGAAATTGACTTCCCAAGTCAACGTATACTAAAATCCTAATCTAAGGATAATCCTTTTTGAAACGTGAATCAAGCACAGGATTCTCAATTTCTCCGATTTTTTGGGAAATCTTTTCTTTCAAAAGAAGAGGGATTGGAAAGAAGTGCAACGTAGAATGACGAGCAGTAAACTTCAACGACTATCAGCGAGGGTATGAAGTCATTCCCACCAGGCGAGCACCTTGTTGGTGTAGGTAGCGACGGAGTCAATTTTGATTTTCCCGAGAGCGTTTGCAACGGCATCACTTGAGAAAAGAATTTGAGAATTGCCGTTTCCAAAATCGTTTGTTGTTGAGGGGTCCCGAGTGAGTCCAACCACTGCCCCAATCATTGTTACGCCGGCATTGACGTGTGAAATGTCATCACAGAGGATGATTCCGCGAAAAGGACCAGTGTTCACATTCTTCATGAACGCGGTCCTTGTACTATTGTGTACAACGAGAATGCCAGAACCAGTAATGTTGCACGATTGCCAATCAGTGCCGGCAGGAAGCTCGACGTAGGTCACTCCGCGCAGAGGATAAGTCAAAGTACTGGGATCAGTTGTGTACTGACTACCTCCCGCTCCACTTTGTGCGAAAGCCTTTAGTGTACCCTCGGGATAGCCATTTGCCGGGCCTCCAAGGACGCTATCGGGTGAAGTCGGATACGGTAGTTGGTTCTGGCGAATGATACTTGTATCGGCAGGCTTCGATGGAGCGAAATCAATACTGCGCATATTCGTGCCGCCAATTTTGTTGCTTCCCGTCTGAGTAAGTGTATTTGACGTCCAAACTCCAAAAACTCCCTGACCAGCGATGACGGTGACTCCCAAAGTGTCGTGATCCCTACCATCAACAATCATACTTCCACTTGTTGTCGTGGGGTTATTGGTCGTGATTGCGCCTCGGATGTTTCTTGGAACAGATGCCTTAGGAACATAGGCGACACTTGTGAATGTGACGTCCCGACCCAAAAATGAGAACGGGGAAGACTGATCCTGGAGAGCCGCGGTTGCTGCAATCTTGATTGCCGACCGGCCACCGTAGAAAGTATCCTGAAAGGAAACGCTTACATCCGCGCCGGAGACGGTTCTGGTAAAGCTCGCACGCGAATTCCGATCATAGACAAGCCTTCGAAGACCAAGGTTCACTCCTGCTTGAGCAAGATTCCGACCATGGATGCGATCAAAATATCTTGCAACATTGTCGCTCTGAATGCTCGTCGACCGAGACATGTTCACTGAGATGATCGAGAAGATCAGGGTCATCGCGAGAATCGTAAAAAGAAGAGCTCGTCCCATCATAGGTTTGTCACCGGAGGTTCCGTGGTCGCACAACCTCTTCCCACTTTCCGTAGGCATAGGTGGTATCGTGTCTTGTGATCTCAGACGGGCGTGTGCTTTCGATGGTCGCAACCAAACGAATCGATCGTATCTGAGAGGACCTGCTGACAGATGGTGACGCCAAGAGCTGAACACCTGCCCCATCATAAAACGTGAATTGTAGACTCGTCATTCCCAAATTTATCGGCTGCGTGACCCCGTTGAACACGCGATAAAGCATCCTGGTGCGGGGATTAACGTTGGAAGAGGGCTTGACCTTGGTAATGTAATAACGAATCACATCTAAGGTTCCGTTATTGTCAAAATCACCCCTCAAGACCAAAGAGTCAGCGCGTGCGTACACCACTCCACTGTCGCTGGGAGACTTGGCTGTTCCGTAGCCGGCCTTTCGAAAATCATTTTCGACGATATCGGATATCGCCACCATGTTTGTTTGTGTCGTCGTATTCATCGTCTGATTGATAGCGAAACTCCGCAGGTTTGCCATGACACCATGCAGTAGCAAGACGATGATTCCACCAATGACTACAGAAAAAATACTATCAATCATTTGACCCATAAGTGATCAGTAAGAAAAGATATATGTGAACGTGTACGGACGAGGAATGTATTTCGTTGTAACGGTAATAGTCATTTTCTTTAGGTATGTCCTTGTTCCAGACGTATCTTCCGGGTTGGAGAATTTCACGTACTTTACAGTCACGCTGTCTATGAGCTTGTCATCTTTGCCATTCGACATCTTCACCAGTCGCTTATATCCATTATAGTCATCAATATCATTGAAGTTGGTTGACGATTCGAATCCGGTAGCCGTTACAGTATCGGGAGAGGGAGGAGCGATCTCACCGGCATCCAAGCCGATCGAAGAACTGAGCCCGCTACTATCAGAAACTTCGACGCCACCAACTGTGTTTTGGTCGAACGCTTTCGTCTTGGCTTCTTCGACTATAGACTGGGCCGACGCCAGTGCCGCCAAGGATACCTCATTCTCCGCAGCCAAAGTGGTGCTATTCTCCATAATATTCTTATTGGAGAGAACGAGGGCACCAAACAACACAAACGCAAATATTGTAAAAATCATGTTCATGCCCATACGTATACCCGAAGCTTATGCATGGCGGTAAACTATGATAAAAACTACTCAAAAAAAGATGATTGATTCGCTAAAATCCGATTTCAGAAATCGAAGAGAAGTATCTTAAAAGTTTCTGAGCCTACAAGTCTTGAGGCAAGATAGCTTTCAAATCTTACGTATTCTCAATTCATGGCGGTGAGAAGAATACGCCAAGTCCAAACTCCCTTTCTATCCGAACAAAACCTCACAATGCCCGAATAGGGTAGATATCAAAACGAGTATAATGTACCAGAATAGAAATCGAAAGTCAATAGCAAAAATATTCAATTTTTCGCCTGATTTCAAATATTTTGTGGGAAATTCAAAAGAAAACACCTTGTGGCAGAAATTATTTCGCCTCTTTGTGAATGGAAGAGTGTTTTTCTTTGTATAGCTCACCAATGATGGCTCCAAAGAGAAATACTACAGAGGAATAATAAATCCACACAAGGAATACCAAGAGAAATGAATATGCTCCATAAATTTTGCTATAGGGCTGAAATGTCAAAAGGTACCACCCGAACCCCTTGCCTGCAATCCACCAGAGTGAGGTTGTCGTAATTGCAGCAACAAGCGCGACCTTCGAAGGTATACGCCTATCGGGAATGAATTTATTAACAATGAAAAAGATAACGAAGGCGAGAACATACGAGGTTACGATCGATACTGTATTCATAAACACTCTCGATACTGGCACTTCCATCAACAAGACCTCCTTCATCCATGATTCTATAAATTGGAAAAGCCATGTGAACATATTCGCAACAAGAAAGAGAATCCCAAGAAGAATGACGAGCATGATATTTTCCACAACATTCAGAATGAGCAACTTCGTTGGTCTTAGACGATAGATCCTGTTGAGGATTGTTCTCACTGAATTAAAAAGTGACGCAGACGTCCAAATCAAGATACCGAGCCCATAAAGACCGAAGCGATGTCGATAACGGATAACATCGGAAATAAGTTTCAGCAGGAATGCCTGTATCTCTTTCCCGTACACTTGTGGCGGAAAAAGTGAAGAAAGAATATCATTGACTCGTTGGCTTGCGGTAGCGCTTTGGAGAAATATTCCCAGAACGGACGTCAAGACAAACAGGAATGGAATCAAACAGAGAATCGTGTTGAAGGCAATACTGGATGAGAGGAGAAGAATGTTTTCCTCGTTGAAACGGATATATGAACCTTTCAGGTAGTAATGAAGCAAGTGGATGGCAACGCGGAAATGCTGCGGCACACGCCTCATAGCACTTTCAGGTGTGCATATTGGAGCAACAAACTCTTCCGACCAACGGAAGGAAAATCGACCACTGCTTTCATGGAATCTCCCACGCCGGCGATAGTCAATATTTTCCCTTTTCCAAAGGTCTCATGCTCAACAAAACTACCGATCCGGAGATTCAGGCATGATGCCGTATCATTCTCATAGTCAGGCATGACATCTGAATGATCATGATCGACTTGCTTCGGTGGCTTACGATGACGCGCGGCGTTTTCTTCGTTCACATGATGAGTTCTCGCGGGGTATCGCTGCACATTGTTGATCGTCTCAAGGCTGGCATCGCTCAACTCTTCAAGAAAACGCGATGGCGTTTGGTAGGTCACCTCGCCGAACCGGTAGCGCGCTCTGGCATAACTCAGGTACAACTTCTCCATTGCCCGTGTAATACCGACGTAATACAACCGCCGCTCTTCTTCCACTTCCTTACGATCAAGCGCCGAATTGGAAAACGGCAACAAACCTTCTTCGAGCCCTGAAATGAAAACGATTGGAAATTCCAGTCCCTTCGCGCTATGGAGCGTCATCAGCGTGACGGCATTATGGGAGCCATCCCACTCATCAATATCCGAGACGAGAGAGACGTCTTGGAGGAAATCTTCCAGGGTCGCATCGGATCGGCGCTCTGAAAACTCCGTAATTGCCGAAAGCAATTCCTGAACATTTTCCCAGCGTGTCATCGCATCCGGCGTGCCTTCATTCTTAAACATCGGGAGAATTCCAAGCTCATCGACCAGCGAGCGGCAGAGCTCGCTTATCGAAATCTCACTCTTGATCTGCACGTATTTCTGAAACAGTGTCGATACTTCCCGTAAGCCGTTCCGCGCCTTGGTCGTCACTCCAGGAAGATCGCCCACACCGCTTGCGGCGTCCAAAAGGGAACGCTGCTTCGAGTTTGCGAAGGCCCGCAGTCGCACAATCGCAGCCTCGCCAATACCGCGACTTGGGTAGTTAACGATCCGCAGGAAACTTTCATCGTCACGTAGATTAACGAGCACGCGAAAGTACGCAAGGACATCCTTCACTTCCTTCCGCTGATAGAACTCAATCCCACCGATAATGACATACGGGATGCTGTTCCGACGGAGTGCATCTTCAATCGCACGGGACTGTGCATTGGTCCGGTACATGATTGCAATACCGTTGAGATCGATCTTCCGCCGGTGTGTCTCCTCATAAATCTTTTGCACAATAGTTCCGCCCTCATCCCGATCATCGGCACACGCAAGAAGCGTAATCTTCTCTCCCGCCTGATTCTGCGTCCAGAGATCCTTTGCGATCTGGTCCACATTGTGTTTGATGACTCGGTCGGCGGCATCGAGAATTGTCTTTGTAGAGCGGTAGTTCTGTTCAAGTCGAATAAGCCTGGCATCGGGGTAATCGTGCTCAAAGTCGAGGATATTACGGATATCGGCGCCGCGAAATGCGTAAATACTTTGCGCATCATCCCCCACGACGCAGATATTTTTGTGCTTTTCGGCAAGGAGGCGAATCAGGATATACTGCGCGCGATTGGTGTCCTGGTACTCATCGATGAGGATGAAGCGAAAACGGTCGTGATACTTCTCCAGAGTTTTCTTGTTCCTGTCGAAGAGTTCGATGGGCTTGAGAAGCAGATCGTCAAAATCCATCGCATTGTTGTGCTTGAGTTGTTTTTGGTAATCGACGTAGACGGCAGCCGTTTTCTCTTCGAAGAGATCGAGTGTACGGCGAGCATAGTCATCCGGCATCACCAGTTGATTCTTCGCACTGCTGATGCGTGCACGAATGGCCTGGGGATTGAACTGCTGTGTGGAAATCCCTTTCGCGCTCATGATACTCTTGATGAGAGAGAGACTGTCCGCAGAATCGTAAATCGTATAGTTCCTTTCGTAGCCGATCTTCTCCCCTTCAATTCGGAGTATTTTTGCAAGGACAGAGTGAAATGTTCCCATCCATAACTGCTTGCTCTTATCACCAACAAGTTGCACGATGCGTTCTTTCATCTCGTTTGCAGCTCTGTTCGTGAACGTCAGCGCCAGGATGTTAGAGGCGGGGACACCGATGTGAATGAGATAAGCGATGCGATATGTGAGGACGCGCGTCTTGCCGCTTCCAGGACCAGCAACAACCATGATGGGCCCTTCAACAGTCTTGACCGCTTCTTGCTGTTTAGGATTTAAATCCTTCAGGAATTGCATCTGGGTAGATTGATGGAAATGTTTTCCAAGCTCAAAGTAGAAAATATTTTTTTATCCTGCAAGAGTCTGCTCTTGCAACAGCCATAACAAAAACACCCGGCACATGATCGAATAAGAGAGAGGGAAGTTTGGAAACGAGACCGTGCAGTAACACAGTGAAGGGTGATCGCAGGAACGACCGGAAGAAGACACGGACGAGAGTTCGACCGTCGCTCAGAGCATAATTGAGCCTTCAAGTCGCAGTAAGAATTCTTTAGTCTTGATTCCACACGAGTATCCAACCAATGCACCGTTGGAAGCGAGCACCCTATGGCAGGGAACGATGATCGGGAGAGGATTGGCGCTGTTCGCGCGACCAACAGCCTGTGTTGCCTTGGGGGCAGCAACGCGACGTGCAAGATGCTTATAGGTAATCGTCGATCCGTAAGGAACTCTCAACAGTTCGTTCCAGACGCGAGTCTGGAACGGCGTACCGAGAAGATCAATGGGGCAAGTGAACTTCGCCAACTTGCCATTGAAGTAGCGGGTCAGTTGGTCGATGATCTCTTTATTGCGTGCACGATTGTCGGTAATATCGTCAACATCAAAGTGTTCCTTCAGCCAATCGATAAAATCTTTTCGTGCCTCTTTGGGAACACTGATCTTGCAGGCACCTTTCTCGGTCGACGCAACATAAATACGACCGATGCGGGAATCAAATGACGTACAGTAGACTTTCGTGCTAATTCGCTGGGCTTCAGTCTCGCCGCTTCCACTCTCTCTTCCTCCCTCAGTCCGGATTTTCTTCCGGCTCACGCTTGCAACTCGCGGAGACTCGAGCGTGGCAATTTCATCGTACATAAATACTATCGAATTACGAAACTTTTTGACTTTCTGTTACGGGTGAAGAATCGGTGATCTACATGAACAAGAGAATCAGTCATCGTGCTGTTATGAATCGATCCTCCCACATCTCCCTTCTTGAACTACAATGATCTATTGGGAAAAAGTATTGCTCCGTGTTCAACCGTTGATGAATAGAATAGTGTGGGGTAATTATAACCATTAGGTTATACAAAAGCAAGATAAAATGTCGATCTCAAAAAAAATTTAAGTCATTTCATGATGATGTCGAAGAAAAATTTCACGCGATGATTGAGAACTCTCTCACGCGTGGAACGAATGTGAAACACCATCTTCACCCTTCCACCTCTATAGTGAGAGATGCGAGCAAAAAATTAATCAGAAAGAAGTATTTTAAAAGAATGCTCTAACTTCTGCTCTCGCCGTATGGACGGGGTGACTGCCGCCTTCAGATCGCCCGTCGTAATTGATTGAGCCTTGGATAAATTGCGTGATGCGATAATCGATCCCCAGCTTCCATAGCCAGGATCGCCCTTCTACTCTCCCCGATGTCAGTTCAAATGGGATGAGCGCGCCGACCTTATTGAATGCTACTTCTTCCCGTGTCAGCTCGGCTCGTGCCTGTCCTCGTTCGGTGAAGGAATAGAGCAGTCGCGCCGACTGATCGTTCATATCGGCAGTCGCGGAGTCGAAGTTCGTTCCTTGCCCAAAGGAGAATTTGAAGCCGAATTCTATTCTTTGTTCCGGCCGATAGGACCAGTCCGTGATGAAGAAACTTGCCAGAACCTCATGTGCACGCGTATTGAATTGGTTCGCAACCAAGATGTCCCTTCGCTGGATCAAATCTGTCTGATTGGCAAACTCCTTCACGAATTGCCATTGTAGTCTGATCGATTGCTCCCGTGAGTATAGGCGCTCGCTATTCAAGGCAAACTGAGTGAGGCCGCGACGCTGGTTATAGCGAAAGCGCACGGAGAAGGCAGGATTATTCTCAAGAAAAAACAGATCCTGTGTGAGGAGATTGCTGCCATTGATCGTTGTTCGATCGTCAAGGAAGCGGCTGAACTTGAGCAGATAAATCTGTTTCTTATCTGTTTCACTACTTTTTTCTTCAACGCGAACATACGTTTCGCTGGAAAGTGTCGAAAGCGCTTTTCCAATCCATGATGGTGAATTGGAAAATAGCCGCCCTCCATTGAGACGGATTCTCGTGCTCGCCTTCAAATCGATGACGGGAATAAATTGGTCTGTTGGAACCGTGATGGCAACAAAGTCTCCGTCGAAACGGGTAAGTTGAAAGTCCTGCTCGTCCGGTGAATGATTGTTGTTCACATCGCCGATATAGGCGTAGTTGCCAGTCCCCCTCGGGACACGTTGGAAAGCACGCTCCATCTTGGCCGATCGCCCTGTGGCTACTTCGTAGAAGAAATCGGATTCCATTCCCCGATCCGCAGGATTGTATTGGGTCTGCCATCGAAGGAGTATTCCATCGAGATCGTCACTCGTCGTACGACGAAACGCCTCCGCAAAAATTTTCTTCTGTACGGTGACATCGAGCGCCGATGAAACCGCGTTCCAATCCGAAAGCCGCCATCCGTATGTTTGAGTAAAGGACGACGCTGCACGCTGAAACACACCGCCCGTCAGCGAGTCATCCCAACGGAAAGCATACTGCGCACTCAAGGACATTCTTGCGAGACTGTCAATCGTAACACCCGGTGTGAACTCGCTGAACCGAAAGCTCTGCGTACCTACCTGGCTGATTGAAACTCCCGTATTCCTGAGAACTTCCCCGTCGTAACCGAGACGTGGAGTGAGCTTTCCGAACTTATATTCCGTAAGACCACGGTGTCGAGTCCACTGTGCAGCGAGACCTTGCCGATCATCTCGACTTCGTATGAGCTCGACTTGATACTGCGTTCTCGGCAGATTGTCATCAGTAACTTCCATCGTACCGGCGTACCTGTCGGAAGAGAACGTATCGCCTCGTCGAATCGATCCTGCGCTCCCTCCAACAATGAGAGATTGAAGTGGGTGATACGAAAGCGTTCCCTCGTGAATCTCTTCTTCCACCCTTGATGTATCGTTGATGTTCCATCTTCTGTTGAACTCAACTTCATTGATGCGATCCGGTGCAACGTACCGTTTACCAACGAAACGCTCTTTGAGAGTCAGGTCCAACTCCCCAAAGTCTTTCCCGGCAACGCGGAGATTCTTCGGCGAATACTCAAGTGCAAACTTCAGCGCGCTGCCCACATTCTCGTTATCCAGAATAGCCGAGAATCGGTTCTGATCGAAGTTCGAGACCGCAAGCTCTCCCCCGAGCTTCACGTCATTCGCTACGTTTCCGGTAAGAGTAACATCGGTCACCGCGAGGGCTTTCGGCAACGGCAAGAAACGAATAGGTGCGTAGCTTCCCTTTTTCACTCCGACAAAACGATATTGGTTGAGTGTAACCCGCTCGTAATCTCCCTGTGCAAAACCGACATCCGTAAAACTCACTGAGTAGAGAGCCTTCACTGTGTCAATAGGATTATAGTGGTAAATCCGCAGCAGTGAATCTTGTCCTGTAGAAAGATGAACGAGCGTATCGCGTGCTTCATATTGCCCTCTTCCTGTTCCAACAGAATCGACTCCTGCTCGTGTCGCTTTGAATCGATCGTTGCCCGCAAGCCGCAGGATATTTTTATCCGCTTCGCTTAGGGTGAGATCGATCGGAGAATTCTCATCGTCGCTCTCGCGAAGGAATGTTGCACTGAAGAGGAGTCGATCATTCAACAATGAGGTTCCGGCCTGCGCTGCAACGAGGTTTCGGCTATACTGCCGATCCGTGTACTCAAAATCAATGGTGATGCGCGACGTTATCGAGATCAGCCGTCGTGACGTAAAAGTGATTTCTCCGATTGCATAATCTATCGTATAGTCGTAGAGATCGCCGCGTATCATCCGCTCGCCGTTGATGTAGACGCGTTCCGTTCCGGCGATGACGATGATGTCCCGCTCGTTGTTTTGTCCCACCAACCGGTACGGACCTTGCACACCATCGAGTCCCTTGAACTGATTCGTGGTAAACTTTCCCCGCGGCGCGGCGCCTGTTACCATCAACTCTCCTTTCACTCCTCCAGCCTGGTAGGATGCAATGCCTTTTGCTCCCTGTAGTTTCCGGCTGAAGCGACCGAATTCACTTCCTGAAATATCGAGATTGAAATCTCCCAGTGTTGCGCTCATGTTCTTGCCGCGAACCTCAACAAAGACCTTGTCGACTTCCTGAAGAGCTCGTGTCGTTCCTTCCGGTTGGATGGGTGAATTCTCATCGGTAAGTGCGGCAACGATTGAAATATCTTTTGCCAGGTTGCCCGCCATTTGCATTTTGAAACCGGAGTTCAGCGAGAGATCGCGATTCGATCCTATCGTAAAGCCTCGAACAATGCTGCCGCTTTTCTGAAGATTTGATCCGAACAGATCATCGAGCGAAAAACTCTTTGCAGTTTCGGAGACGGTGATTTGCGTGCCGCTCATCGTGTCGAGACGAACGGTCGGAATCCTTCGCCGGTATTTCTCTTTGAAGGAAAATGGAAGCGCTTGATAGGAAACAGTCAGGTTGTACAGAGAATCGTGCGGATGCACGGTCTGGAAAAGCTCCGGGTAAAGCCGCACGACGCCAAAGCGCGCATCGAGCGTATACTCCTTCCCCGACAACAGAGTAATGGAGTCAAGACGAACTGATTCGCTCGTCGGCAGAATAAACTGGCGTCGGAGATGAACAAGCGAATCCTTCGGCGAGATCAGAAACTTCTCTTGATACAACGCAGAATTGAATGTCGTATCGATAGGCTGAGTCTGCGCAGTAAGAGTGCTGACAATACAGCCACAGAGGCAGCAACTAAAGAGTATTGTAAGCGTGATGGATCGCATTCAATGACAACAAGAGAACACTGAGTAAAAGCTGTAGAAATCCTCGATCCATCTCCTATGTATTGTGGTCAGGATGATGGTACAAATTTTTTGCCTCATATCCAAGACGACCGGCCTTTGGGTAGCACCTCAGTTTGAATTGGTAGAACTACACTCCAGACCTCACCTCTCGAGGCTGTCCCAAAAGTCTCTCGCAAAGACGCTAAGGCGCAAAGTTGTTTTAAGATCATTCTTGCAACGTAGTCCTTTGCGATCTTTGCGTCTTGGCGTGAAACAAATTCCGAACTTTATTGAAAATCAGCCATCTATTTGCTATCTTTTGACGAGCCCAACTTCAACTTTCAAGGGAATGACGTCAGTGCCGCTTGTACCATCGTACATCGAATCGCTTCAGCCGTATAAGCCGGGAAAACCGATTGATGAGGTGAAGCGCGAGCTTGGCCTCACACGCGTCGTCAAGCTTGCATCGAACGAGAACCCGCTCGGTCCCTCGCCGCTGGCGATCGACGAGATGAAAAAGCATTTCAACGATCTCCATCTTTATCCGAATGGCGGGTACGATCTCCGTATTGTTCTTGCGAAGAAATTCAATCTGAAAGTTGAAAATGTGATTACCGGAAGCGGCTCGGAAGGAATCATGTCCAACATCATCCGGACATTTCTCCTCGACGATGACGAAGTCTTGACGACCGAGGCAGCATTCATCGGCTTTCAGGTTCTTGCACGCTCCCGTGGTACCAGGTATCGGACCGTGCCGTACCGAAACTGGCACTACGATCTCCCCGCCCTCGCAGAACAGATCAACGAGCACACGAAGATCATCTACCTCGCGAATCCCAATAATCCCACCGGAACCATTTTCAGTAAGAATGAATTCGACGAATTTTACAAGAAGGTGCCGGAGCGAGTGCTGATCATCCTCGATGAAGCGTACTTCGAGTATGCAACGAATAACCCACTCTATCCCGACTCGATGCACTACCGCTATGATAATGTCATTACACTCCGATCGTTCTCAAAGATTTACGGCCTTGCGGGAATCCGGATTGGCTACGGCTTCGCACACGACACATTGATCCGCAACCTCCTGAAGGTAAAACTTCCCTTTGAGCCGAGCACGCTCGCGCAAGCTGCGGGCATTGGCGCACTGAACGATAACGCTTTCCTCCATCGCTCTCTCGAAGTGAACGCGCGTGGAATGCAATTTCTGACTCGTGCTCTGAAAGAATTGGAGCTGAACATCGTCCCATCCGAAGCAAATTTCATCATGATGGTTCGAGAGAGTGAAGAAGACGTGAACTTCATCTTCCAGGAATTACTGAAGCATGGAGTGATCATCCGTCCGTTGAAAGCATTCGGACTTCCACACTGTCTCAGGATTTCGATAGGCACTGAAGAAGAGAATGAAATTCTCGTAGAGAAATTGAAAACGGTTCTTACAGAAGCATACACCTGAGAGCGTAGTACAAGCAGAGGAGATTGATTATGGCAAATGCAACCAAAACGCAGGCAGCACCGATCGTAGTAAAAGATTTCCTTCCCATCAACGGCACAGACTACATTGAATTCTACGTTGGCAACGCCAAACAAAGCTCGCACTATTATCGTGAGGCATTCGGCTTCACGTTGATTGCCTACGCCGGACTTGAGACCGGCATACGCGACCGGGCATCGTACGTCTTACAGCAGGGCAAGATACGATTCGTGTTGACGACGCCGCTCCAACCGGAACATCCCATCGCAGATCATATCAAACTGCATGGCGATGGCGTTCGCGATCTCGCGTTGTGGGTGGATGACGCCGAGTCCGCGTACCGGGAAACCACGAAGCGCGGTGCGCGCGGCATCATGGAGCCGACAATCTTCAAAGACGAATTCGGTGAGATCAAAAAATCCGCCATTGCAATCTACGGCGATACGATTCACACGTTCGTCGAGCGGAAGAACTACAACGGCATCTTCATGCCGGGCTACAAGGCAATGCCTGACGATCCGATCGCGCGACCGGTAGGCCTCACATACGTCGATCACTGCGTCGGCAACGTCGAGCTTGGCGCAATGAACAAATGGGTTGAGTTTTATATGAGCGTGATGGGCTTCCGGCTCTACCAACATTTTGACGACAAGGACATCTCGACGGAATACTCTGCGCTGATGTCGAAGGTGATGGCGAACGGCAACGACCGCATCAAGTTTCCGATCAACGAGCCGGCGCAAGGACGACGCAAGTCGCAGATTGAGGAATATCTCGAGTACTACCGATCGCCCGGTGTCCAGCATATCGCGATGGCAACCGATAACATCATCGATAGCGTCGGCAAGCTCACAGAGCAAGGTATCGAGTTTCTCCGTGTTCCTTCCTCGTACTACGACGTGTTGCAAGACCGTGTCGGCAAGATCGATGAGCCTCTTGATGAGCTAAAGCGATTGGGCATACTCGTCGATCGCGATGATGAAGGCTATATGCTGCAAATCTTCACCAAGCCTGTCGAAGACCGCCCGACGTTGTTCTTCGAAGTCATTCAGCGTAAAGGCAGCAAGAGTTTTGGTAAGGGGAACTTCAAGGCATTGTTCGAGGCAATTGAGAGAGAACAGGCGACAAGGGGGAATTTGTAGAAATAATTCACAACAGATGACGAAAATAATTCACGGCAGATAAATGAATAAATGGATGCAAGCAAAATTCCTTAATCCATTGATCCGCTCTACGAGTTTACGACTCGTAGAGTCGAAGACTGTGAATCATATTCATGAACAAGAATGGGAGGTCACTATGGAGTTATCTAAAGAAATCGATGAACTCACGTACAAGATCATCGGCATTTGTATGGAGGTTCATAGGGAGCTCGGTCCAGGGTTACCTGAGGAATATTACCAAAAGTCACTTGAAGTGGAGTTTGCAGAGCAAGGTGTTTTGTTCGAAGCGCAGAAACCATTACCTTTGCACTACAAGCAGGTACAAGTAGGAATGAATTATCTTGACTTTGAGATTGTCGAAGCCCTCATTCTTGAGATCAAATCTGTAAATCAATTGACGAACGTGCACATGTTTCAAGTTCTCAAATACCTTGCTGTTTCAAATCTTCAAGTCGCCTTGCTCGTCAACTTCGGAAAAGCAAGGTTGGAGTACCGGCGTCTGCTCCCCACGAAAAAGTGGCAGGAGTTTAAGATGAATTCACTGTTCGAAGCAATTGAGCTAGAGCAGGCAACAAGGGGAAATTTGTAGACTGTAGCGGCAATTAACATCTTTTCGATGGACTACGAGGTTCCACTGTTACTCGAAAGCAGGCACTGAATGAGACAATCAACGATTTGTATCCTGATCATTTTTTGTATGAACTGCCAACTTTCTGCCCAATCTGGTTGGCAGTGGCAAAACCCACTTCCACAGGGGAATGCGCTCCTCGCCGTCTATCTCTTAGATTCAAGCACAATTCTATCTGGAGGACTTGCCGGGACAATCCTGCGAACAACTGACAGCGGCATGCATTGGCTCCTTCGCAATTTTGATGAAGGAAGAGATCGCTTTATTGGATTTCTTGCTGCCGGCAATGATACTGTAATCGCAATCGGAGGAAGTGGCAGCATCCTTCTGAGCACCGACCGAGGGAAAACATGGATTCCCCGGTCCAACGGGACGCCGTACTATCTCACTGCTGCTTCCTTCACGGATATTCAGTCTGGCATTGCAGTCGGCCTCAGCGGGAGAATCATACGAACCACAAATGGTGGTCAAACTTGGGATTCCCTGAGTAGCGGAACAACCGAGATCTTATACGATGTCTTCTTTGCAAGCCCGAACTCTGGATTTGCGGTCGGTGGAAGAGGGACTATATTACATACCACGAATGGCGGCGGCCTATGGACACCACAGACGAGCGGACAACCAACAAATCTACGTCGTGTATTTTTCATTGATTCCAACACGGGTATTGTCGTCGGCGACAGCGGAGCCATTCTTCGAACGACGGATGCAGGAACATCCTGGACGGTTCAGCCGAGCGGGACGACGAGTTATCTTTCCGGTCTTGCTTTCGTGAATTCCACCGAAGGTATTGCTGTCGGATCGGCCGGCAACATTTTTCGAACGACAGACGGCGGAATAACCTGGGCGGGGATATCTAGCGGAATAATAGAAGATTTAAACGCGGTTTCATTTTTTCAATCGGGGTTTGGCGTTGCAGTCGGATTAGGGGGTAGAATACTCATCTCGACAGATACCGGTCAGACATGGAGTGCCAGGTCATCCGGCCTCCTCACAGACATGTTCGCAGTATCACTGGTGGATTCTAACATTGCAACTGTTGTGGGCGGAGGAGGGCTCATTCTCCGAACCACCAACGGCGGCGAAAGCTGGACGAGTCAACAAAGCGGCACGCCTGAGGATCTCTTTGCAGTCGTTTTTCCAACAGCGAACATCGGAACGGCTGCAGGACATTTTGGAACGGTCATCCATACTACTGACGGTGGAGAAACCTGGATACAACAATCCACAGCCACGCCCAATAGTATATATGGAATGCAATTTACAGATGTGAACACTGGGACTGCAGTCGGCGTCGGCGGGCTCATCATGCGTACGACAGATGGAGGCGCCGTTTGGACTCTCGATTCAAGCGGTACACAAATCACGTTCGGCGAACCATTTTTCGTCGATGCCAGCACCGGAACCGTAGTAGGAGATGACGGGCTCATCCTTCATACAACCAATGGAGGCGTATCCTGGAATGAGGTTTCGAGTGGCACGCCACAACAACTTTGGGGTGTTTCATTCAGTGGACCCGATACAGGTCTGATCGTTGGACTCGCTGGAACGGTTCTCCGCACCACAAACGGCGGAACTACATGGCTGGCCGAGTCAAGCGGTACATCATACAATCTCTACGACGTGAGACTCACTGCTGGCGGGGTTGGTGTCGCGGTTGGAGAGAACGGGACCATCCTTCGGACTACCAACTCAGGCCAAACTTGGCTTCACCAAGGAATCCACACGAATGCGCCACTCTGGGCAGCATCCTTGCTTACCGCGACAGTTGGAACCGCTGTGGGAAGTAACGGAACAATTCTCCATACAACAGATGGTGGCGTAGTGACATTCGTCGAGGAATCAAGTTCCATTTTTTATATTCCTCTCTCAACCCACCTCGATGCGAATTATCCGAACCCGTTCAACCCGACAACAACGATCCGGTATTCGATACCCGGTGCTCAACACGTAACGCTGACCGTGTTTGACCTCCTGGGTCGGGAAGTGATCACACTGGTTGATAACGAGAAGTCGCCGGGTAATTACTCTGTTGAATGGGATGCGTCGAACTCTCCGAGTGGTGTTTACTTTTACCGTCTCAATACGAAAGATTTTGTGGAAACGAAGAAGCTGGTCTTGATAAAGTAGGATTCACGGCAAATACATTCACAGCAGATGAAAGGATAAATGAATGAGCAGCGAATCCCTTTATCCCGTAATCCGCTGTGAATCATGATCTCAAATACTCAATTACTCGGTACTCAACAACGTCCCAATGAAACTCTGCACATTCGAAGTTAAAACTGTCCTCGGCAAATATCGGCGTATCGGCGCCGTCACTGAGCAAGGCGTCATCGATCTCAACTCTGCTTTCGCCTGGCATCTCCATTCAAAAGGTGAAGCGCAACCGTACCGTCTCGCCAACGCGCTCGTTCCATCGGATATGCTGAGCTTCCTGCAAGGGGAAGTCACATCCACGACGTTCGCTCAGGCGACGATCGAACACGTTGGTCAGGTTATGAAGTCCGGCAAAACGCCGCTCGGATTGAACGAAGAGACGCTCGTCTTCAATCCTGCCGAAGTCAAACTGAAAGCGCCTCTTCCTCATCCAACATCAGTGCGCGACTTCTATGCGTTCGAGCAGCACGTGAAGAAAGGTTTCGAGAAGCGCGGCGAGCCGATGCCGCCTGAGTGGTACGAGATACCGGTCTACTACAAGAGTGCACATTGGAGTATCATTGGCTCGGATGAGGACGTTCAATGGCCGTCGTTCACCGAAAAATTTGATTATGAGCTGGAACTTGCTATAATAATTGGCAAATCCGGCAGGAACATATCCGAGAACAATGCCAAAGAGTACATCGCAGGCTTCACCATCATGAACGATTTCAGTGCTCGCGACATCCAGCGTAAGGAGATGAAAGTGCGCCTCGGCCCGGCAAAGGGAAAAGATTTCGCTACGGCAATCGGTCCTATTCTTGTTACACCGGAAGAACTCGGCGATCCGTACAGTTTACGAATGACGGCAACGATCAACGGCGAATTGTGGTCGGATGGAAACTCCGGCAGCATCTATCACTCATTTGAAAAGATGATTGCCTTCGCATCGCTCGAGGAGACATTGTATCCCGGCGATGTCATTGGGTCCGGAACTGTCGGGACCGGCTGCGGGTTAGAGTTAGACAGATGGGTAAAGCCGGGTGATGTAATCGAGTTGGAGATCGAGAAGATTGGAGTGTTGCGAAATCGGGTTGTGAAAGCCGTCAAGGGTTAGAGGTTTGTCCGAAGGACTCCTTCGGAGGGGTTCGGGGATTGAGCAAGAAAATCTTTCACTCCATCCTCGAGCCTATAATCTCAAACCGGAAACATAAGACTTAAATCATTCATTTTGAATCACACACCTATCAACTCAGACCTTAGACCAGGAGAGACTCATGTATCCATTGCAAAAAGGCAAAACGGCGAAGCAGGCGCACGTCGGGCTCCCCGATGGCACGTTCGAAGAGGAACACGGACGGAAAGGCTTCTTCGGAAAATCTGCGCATCTCTATCATACACATCCGCCAACCGGTTGGATCCGGTTTGAAGGAAAACTTCGTCCGCACTGCATCGACTGCAATAAACTTTCCCCTTCGGATATGAACGACGCAAAGGGATCACCGGTTGCCTTCCTCGGGAATAACGATGTGAAGCTCTACGTCTCTCGCCGGTCCGCGCCGATGCCATTCTACTTCCGCAATGCCGATGGCGATGAGCTCTACTTCGTCCACCGCGGAGAAGGAGTTATCGAAACCGATTTCGGCCCGCTGAACTTTGAGAAGGGAGATTATATCAACATCCCCCGCGCCGTCACCTACCGCGTGATCCCGAAGACGAAGGATAATTTCTTCCTCATCATTCAGTCGAAAACTGAATTCGAGCAGCCGGACAAAGGACTCATCGGACAGCACGCACTCTACGATCCTGCCGTCATTGAAACACCCGAGCCGAGGCCGAACCTCGACGATCACAACGAATGGGAAGTTCGCATCAAAGTGGATGACGAATTTTCTTCCGTCGTCTATCCCTTCAACCCGATGGACGTGGTTGGATGGAAAGGCGACCTCACCGCCTGGAAACTCAACATGCGGGATATCCGGCCGATCATGAGTCCACGGGCGCACCTACCTCCCAGCGCGCACACAACGTTTGTCACGCAAGGCGCTGTTGTCTGCAGTTTCCTCCCCCGTCCGCTCGAAGAAGACCCGGAAGCGCTCAAGGTTCCCTTCTTCCACCGGAACACCGACTACGACGAGTTTATCTTCTATCACGACGGGAACTTCTTCAGCAAAGACAATATTGGCGCCGGCATGGTCACGCTTCATCCGCGAGGCATCCATCACGGCCCGCATCCCAAAGCGTTGAAGAATCAAGCAACGAAGACGCACACTGACGAATACGCAGTGATGCTCGACGGCTTAAATCCCATCAATGTCCTCCCTGCCGGCGAAATGGCCGAGTGGAAGGATTATTGGAAGAGCTGGATGGAGAAGTGATCGATATCGGATGTTCGATGTTCGCAACAACTGGAGGTGCTCATCATGGAGTCCGGATACGAAAAGTTGGATATTTATAAACTCGCGAGGGAGCTGGCAATAAAGGTTCATAAGATGACTTTATCGCTTCCCAAGTTTGAGATGTACGAAGAAGGAAGCCAAATTCGCCGTGCCGCAAAATCGGTCGGTGCGAACATCGTGGAAGGATATTGTCTCCGAAGGCACAAAAACGAATACTTGCAGTACCTCCACCGAGCTTTCGGTTCATCTCAGGAAACCATATATCACCTTGCAATACTCTTCGATACTCGCTCGCTGACTGACGACGAGACATATGAGGAGTTGCGTGAAGGATATGATCATCTCGGTCGTATGATCTATCGATTCATCGAGTCGGTACTCGCGGATCACCAGGCACCTGCATACATCAAGGAAGACGCCCCACCGTACGAGGCTTAATTCTTTTCAGACGAACAACGGACATCCAACATCGGAGGTTTCCCATGATCATCGACCCGAAAGACCACGACGACTACAACATCTACAAACTCATGATCGGCTCGATCGTGCCGCGACCGATTGCGTTTGTGTCGAGCATCAGCGTGGATGGCATTCGAAACCTCGCGCCGTTCAGCTTCTTCAACGGCGTCTGTTCCAATCCGCCGACGATTCTTTTTTGCACGGTCGTCCGGAAGGATGGCAAACACAAGGACACGCTGAACAATGTTGCAGCAACGAAAGAATTTGTGGTCAACATCGTATCCGAGGATTTCGCCGAGCAAATGAACATCACCTCCGGCGACTTTCCTCCAAACGTTGATGAGTTCGAAGTTTCCGGTTTAACGCCGATCCCGAGTGATCTTGTCAAGCCGTCCCGTGTGAAGGAATCCCGCATCAGCCTGGAGTGCAAGCTCCAGCAAATCGTGACCGTGAATGATCTACCGGGAGGTGGAGTAGTCGTGTTCGGTGAGATTCTTCGCTTCCATATTGCTGATGAACTCTTTGACAACTACAGGATCGATCAAGACAAGCTTCGCGCGATTGGAAGGATGGGAGGACCAACTTACACGCGTACGCGAGATCGGTTCGATCTGATCCGGCTAAAAGCCGGAGAGATCAAATCACCATAACCTCTAAGGCACTTTGTCCTTTGTGCTTGGTTCTTAGCTCCATGCTCTGCGCTCTCTACTTCCTTCCATCGTCTGAATTTCACTTATTTCGGAGAATTCCATTGAAGTTTTCATACTATTGACATTGTTCCGAGAGTGCTGTACATTACGCGAAGACTAATCCCTGGTGACAGTCTCAACAGCACGCGCACCACGAATCCCTAAGCTCAACATGCTGGAGGTACGATGAACATTCTCATCGTTGAAGACGACAAGGCACAAGTCAGTCTGCTCACGAGGCTTCTGCGTCGAGAGGGACATAACGTTAAAGCCGCCATGGCCCCGCTGCCTGCGTTCGAATTGATTCGTCGCGGCAGCATCGATGTTGTGTTGATGGATCTCGGCTTACCGGGCCTTGATGGATTATCGTTCGTGCGGAAGCTCAAGAAGTACGACGAGCTTGCGCATATTCCAATCATCGCTCTTACAGGTCAGCCGCGAGAATTCGGCGAAACAAACGCCCTGCGTGCGGGATGTGTCGGGTACATGGAAAAGCCCATCGACACAAAGGCTCTGCTCAACCTGTTGAAGATTCATGGCCCTGCCACAACGCAGCCTCACGCGAAACCATCCAGAAAGAAAAAATAGGAGTCTGACGCGATGAAAGCAGCCGTTCCTCCCGACGAGCTGGCTCGACTTGAAATCCCTGCAAAGGCATGAGATCATCCGAGCAAGCGTTTACGATAGTACGTCTTTTACTGAATGATGCTCTTATCGATCACCTATCCCTGACTCTTTAGCGTCATTGAAGGATGTAGCCCATGAAAAAATATTTTCCTTTTGCCTCACCTGTGTTCCCCGACGAGGAACAAACGCGACTCGCAAATCTTCTCTTCAGACTCTTATGGCCATGGATGTTGACGGTGACAGTGTTTGGTGGAATATTAGCCGTTGTCCTCCTCCCAGCCAACACGGTGCGTTGGATCGCAATCGTTGCAGCCGTAGACGGCGCCGGCATCACTTCGCTTGCCTTGACAAGCCAGGGCCGCGTCCGCCTTGCGAGCGTGCTGTTCATCTTTCAGTTCTGGCTTATCATCTCAGTTTTTGCCTTGACGGCCGGGGGTATCCACGCGCCGGCCGTTACAGCCTATCTTCTCATTATCTTTGCTGCAGGTATTTTGCTTGGGGAGCGAGGAGGCTTTGTAACAGCAATCCTCTGCATTCTCACCGGATTAGTGTTTGTGTACCTCGAGAATGAAGGCATGCTTCCGGTAAGTTCTGTTCAACATACCCCGGTAACGCTCTGGCTTTCGCACTCGATGTACGCGTTTCTGATTTTCGTTTTAATGCATCTCGCAGGGCGCGATATCGGGAACGCTCTTCAGCGAGCGAATCAAGAATTGGCTCAACGAAAGCGTACCCAAGAAGCATTGCAGGCGAACGAGGAACGCCTGCGCCGTATCACCGACAACATGCTCGATCTCATCAGTCAAATAGATACCGAAGGCATCCTCTGCTATGTGAGCTCCTCGCATACCGCCGTGCTCGGTTACACGCCGCGCGAACTGTCGGGGCAGCTCGTCATGAACTTCGTGCACCCGGAGGACGTAGCTCGGATAGAAGCCGCGGCTCGACAGATTATCGAAGGCACGCTGCTGAACCCGGTCGAGTTTCGATTTCGACATGCCGATGGGCATTATGTCTGGCTCGAGTCCGTGGGTAATTCGATCTTCGACGAGCGCCGCCAGCGTATCGGGACGGTTTTTGCCGCGCGTGATATCACTGAACGTAAGCGAGCCGAGGACGCACGCCGAAGGAGTGAACAATTATATAGAACCATTGCCGAAAATTTCCCCAACGGTGCAATCGTTTTGTTCGATCATGACCTTCGCTATTTCCTGGCGGAAGGACGCGAATTAGAAGAAGTCGGATTGCGAAAAGAACGCATGATTGGAAAAACCATCTGGGAAGTTTTTCCTGCCGAAACTTGTCAGTTCATCGAAAGTGATTATCGAAAAGCACTTGCCGGAAAATCCGTCGTCTCCGAGGTTCCATACCAAAATCGTATCTATCAGGTTCATCATCTGCCTATTAAAGATGAACAAGGCAACGTCGTTGCTGGGATGGTGATGACGCAGAACATTACTGACCGTAGTCGAGCCGAGGAGAAAGAGAAAGAATATTCCCGTCGTATCACCAACATTCTCGAAAGTGTCAGTGACGCATTCGTTTCACTCGATACGAACTGGCACTATACCTACATGAATAAGAAAGCAGGTGAAATTTTCAGCCGGAAGCCCGAGGAGATGATCGGCAAACATATCTGGACGGAATTCCCGGAGGGCGTCGGGCAAGTATTTTATCGTGCATATTACAAGGCAGTTGAAACACAACGGTTTCAGTTCCTGGAAGAATACTACCCACCTTACAATCGTTGGTTTGAAAACCGTATCTACCCATCAAAGGATGGGCTTTCGATTTTCTTTCATGACGTCACTGACCGCAAGCGAGCGGAAAAACAGGTGCTGGAATCGGAGAAACGGTTACGCATGCTGGTCGATGGTACGCAGGCATTGCTCTTTACGACTGATCGCCGGGGACGTCTCACGTATCTCAATCAAGCAGCAAGCGATGTGCTGGGTATGTCATCCGATCAACTCCTTGATAAATTCTATCTGCGGTTTGTGCATCCGGAGGATCGCGAGGGGGTTCACGCTCGATATTTGCACCAACTCTCGCATGCGACAGAAAGCACATATTTCGAATTCCGGTTCATCGGGGAAAACGGTAAACGGGGCTGGCTGAGTTTTTTCGTCAATCCTATTTTCGAAGATGGGAAAGTTATTGGCTTGAGTGGAGTAGCGCAAGACATCTCCGACCGCAAGCGGGCAGAAGATGCACTACGTGAAAGTGAAGATCGTTATCGCAGGCTTGTAGAACTTTCGCCGGATGGCATTGCAGTCCACGCCCAAGGCAAATTTGTGTTTGTAAACTCTGCTGCTGCAAAATTGCTCGGCACAACCGTGCCCGGACAGTTGATAGGCTTCCCTATTCTGGATACCGTTCATCCGGATTATCGAGACATTGTCAGGGAACGACAGCGCCAAATGAGAGAAGAGAAAGTCCCTGCAGCCTTGATTGAGGAGAAACTTGTAGGATTGAATGGGGCTATCACTGATGTCGAAGTAACGGCAGTTCCGTTTCGCTATCAGGGTCAGGAAGCGGTGCAGGTAGTCTTCCGTGATATCACCGAGCGGAAGCGTGCAGAGGAAGCATTGCGGGTATCGGAAGAGAAATTCTCCAAAGCATTCCGCTCTAGTCCGGATTCAGTCACAATCTCCTCGCTCAACGATGGAGTGCTCATTGAAATCAACGACGGTTTTGAGCGAGTCTTCGGTTATAGCCGTGAGGAAGCGCTCGGGCACTCATCGCTTGATTTGAATCTTTACGACAATCCCGAAGATCGCAAACGTGTGCAGCAACTCATACGCCAGAATGGCCGGGTGCAGAACCTCGAATTGACGGGACGACGCAAATCCGGTGACATACTGATCGGTGAACTATCGGCAGAAATGATGGAAATGGATAAACAAGTGTATCTCGTTACCATAGTTCGAGATATCACAAACCAGAAGGCGGCGGAAAAGGCGGTTCACAAGAGTGAAGAGCGATATCGCCGCATCGTCGAGACAGCAAACGAGGGAATCTGGTTGATTGACAAAGATAGCCGGACGAGTTTCGTTAACGCACGGATGGCTGTGATGTTAGGTTATACGGTTACAGAGATGATGGGAAAGTCACTTTTTGATTTCATGGACGAGGAAGGACAGACCATTTCTGCGCGAAACGTCGAGCGGCGGAAGCAAGGGATCGCTGAGCAACACGACTTCAAATTCAAACGAAAGGACGGCATGGACTTGTGGGCAACCCTCGCAACAAATCCCGTACTTGATGAGCATGGAGAATATGCAGGCGCATTAGCGATGGTCGCTGATATTACAGCGCGAAAACACGCCGAAGAAAAACTGCAACTCTCGTACGGGCAATTACGATTGCTCACAACTCACCTCGAGACTATCCGTGAAGAGGAACGCAAAGCCATCGCGCGCGAAATCCACGACGAGCTTGGCCAGATCCTCACTGCCGTAAAGATGGACCTTACCATCCTCAGCCGCGCTGCCGATGAAGGCACACTCGCCGAGGTACGAGCGAAATTGCGCAACGACATACGTGACGACATCGCTCTGGTCGATAAGTCGATCAAGTCCGTGAGAAGGATTGCCAGCGAGCTTCGGCCCGAAGTACTCGATGAGTTGGGCATAAAGTCCGCCATCGAATGGCAAGCGAACGAATTCCAAACCCGCACCAGTATCCCCTGCGAATGCGTGGCGAACTTCGACGAGATCGAGATGTCGCCGGAAGTTTCCATCGCACTCTACAGAATAGTTCAAGAAGCGCTCACGAACGTCACGCGACATGCAGACGCCACCGTAGTCAACATCGATCTTCGGAAAGCACCGGACTTTCTCACCATCACCATTCGCGATAATGGAAAAGGGTACTCCCTGCGTGGCACCGCGAAAAAGAAATCGTTAGGACTCATCGGAATGCGAGAGCGTTCGATCCTTCTTGGTGGCGAGTTTACCATCGAGGGCCAGCGCGGGAAGGGCACGACCGTCACCGTGCGCGTTCCGCTTATGTAAGAACGGAGAATATCTTGTGGGGAGACATCTGAAAAATTTTTCGAAAGCCTCGTGCGAGCTCTTAACACTGTTTAGAGGACACATATGATACGGATACTCATCGCAGACGATCATCCTCTCATTCGCGAGGGATTCAAGAGGATACTCAAGGAACACTCCGACCTCTCTGTCGTCAAGGAGGCACAGACGGGTCAGGAAGCACTCGAGTACGTTGTGAAGGAAAAGCTCGACATCGTTCTGCTCGATATCGGCTTGCCGGATAGAAACGGTATTGATGTCTTGAAGGAAATGAAGAAGCGGCGACCGAAATTACCGGTCTTGGTGCTGAGTATGTATCCGGAAAATCGGTTCGCGGTTCGTGCGATTCGAGCCGGAGCGGCGGGATATATTACGAAGGAAAGCGCGGCAGAAGAGCTTGTCAAGGCCATACGAAAAATCGTCGGCGGCGGACGATACATCAGCTCGACACTCGCCGATAAGCTTGCCGGCGATCTCCAAACCGAATCGACCCGAGCGCCGCACGAGATTCTCTCCGACCGCGAATACGAAATCCTCTGCCTCATCGCTTCCGGCAAGACAGTTTCTGAAATCGGCGAGAAATTACATCTCAGCGTGAAAACTGTCAGTACCTATCGTTCGAGAATCCTTGAGAAGATGAAAATGAAAACGAATGCAGAATTGACGCATTACACCATCACCAATCGCCTCGTGGATTGATTTCCTTTCTTCGTGATTATTTTTTAAGTAGCATCTTGGTTGTAACCATCACCCCTCTACGAGTCTTTTCTACGAACCGATGGTCGGTAGAACCGTCGGTCGACTCGATAGAGTCGTTGACCCGCCCCTCCCCCAGTTTTGTCCCGAAGGTCACGTCCGAAGTACCCCTTCGGGGAAGTGATCTCTTTGGGAGACTCCTTCGGAGGAGAGGAGTTTTTGCTGAAGGCTCGGGATAGAAAAAGAGAACCAATTGGGAGAGGGTTTCTAGCGCTTGCTGAATAACCCAATGCTTGATCTGCTCCAGATGGGTTGATCAAACAGAAGACATAGCATTCTTCCCCGACTCACCGTCTCCCACGCTTTTCCGGTAGTTATTCTCCTTTCACCGGCTCAGCGTTTCACACGTTCTTCCAGCCGCCATTCTCCGTTTCACCATTCAGAATCACTCTCCACTTCTCCCACCACTTCACGAGTGTAGGACAAACACCGACACGTTTCCCGGCAATCTTCCGACACTGGAATAGGAGTCCTGCTTATACCCTCACGGAAATGTGTTTCGTATCTTAACACTGTCATCATAATTCATTTTATGAAAGGGTTCATCAATGCCTCAGACCGTTCGCACTCTTATCGTCGACGATTCTGCACTTGTACGTGCACGGCTTGTCGTGTTGTTATCCCGGTCTCCACAAATCGAAGTCGTCGGCGTGGCGAAGACGGCTGCTGAGGCCATCGACCGGGCACACCGGCTGAAGCCGAATGTCGTGGTGCTGGATATTCGATTGCCGGGACCAAGTGGCTTGAGCATCGTCCGGAAATTGAAGCGCCTCGATCCACCACCGACTGTGATCATGTTGACGAATTACTCCAATCTGCAAATCGAAACAAAGTGCAGAGAGGCAGGAGCCGACTTCTTCTTCGACAAGTCGTCAGAGTTTGAGAAAGTCATTGCCATCGTAAAATCCGCGGGCAATGAAGGAATAAGTGACAATTACACATTCGCAGGGTAGGAGAAGTATCTATGAGTTACGTACCGACAATGGACAATCAGAACGAAGACAAGTTAAACCAGCTCAATCAGCTCGTTCGTGAACTTCAGTCAACGAAGCAAGACTTGGAAGATCGTGAGCGTCGCTTGAGATTATTGATCGACCTCAACCCGGACTGTGTCAAGGTGGTTTCACCGGATGGCACAATCCTCGATATGAATCCGGCAGGGCTTGCAATCTTAGAAGCCGATTCGCTCAATGATGTGAAGGGACAACCTGTTGAGTCTTTGATCTCACCTAACTATCGCGCTCCGATGCGAGAGCTTCTTGGAACAGTTCTCTCCGGAACATCTGCACGGCTGAAATTTGAGGTTGTAGGATTGAAAGGCACAGCACGTTGGCTCGAGATGCACGCCGTTCCCATCCACGACGATGATAAGAACGTGAAGGGAATCCTTTCGATCACTCGCGACATCACAGGTCGATTACGCGCTGAGGAAGAGTTACGCCAGAGTGAGGAACACTACCGCTCCCTCATGGAACAGGCCTCGGTTGGTATTTATATTGCCGACGATTCCGGTCGGTATGTCAACGTCAATCCGGCTGGTTGTCAGATGCTCGGATACACGAAGGATGAATTATGTCGAATGTCCATTGCCGATCTTATTCCACCAGAGGATCTGAAGGCGACACCAGTCCGACTTGAGGAATTGCGTGCCGGAAAGACCCTTCAGAGCGAGCGCAGACTGCGAAGGAAAGATGGATCTCTTGTCACAGTCGAGATCAACGCGAAGAAGCAAGCAGATGGACTGTTCCAAGCCTTCGCGCGAGATATCACTGCTCGCAAACATGCAGAAGCCGCATTGCGTGAGTCGGAAGAGCGAACACGAACGATGATCGATAACGTTCGGGATGTCATCTTCACCGTCGGGACGAATGGTATTCTGACCTCCCTCAACGAGGCATTCGAAAAAATCACCGGCTGGTCTCGCAGCGAATGGATTGGCAAATCCTTTACTTCGCTCGTCCATCCGGACGATCTTTCACTTGCCCTCCAAACGTATCGGCAGTCGTTGCGCGGAGAACAAACCCCGCTATACCAACTGCGCATCGTGACACGCACCAGGCAATACCTCGTTGGCGAGTTCAAGACTGCGCCATCAATCGTTGGAGGAACGATAGCCGGCGTCATTGGAATCGTCCGTGATGTCACCGAGCGAATATCGCTTGAGGAACAGCTCAGACGTGCACAAAAATTGGAGAGCCTCGGTACGCTTGCCGGCGGCGTCGCACACGACTTTAACAATATTCTTGGGATTATTCTTGGACATACGTCGCTCTTGCAGAGATTTGGCGGCAAGTCAGACAAGGCTGAGATGAGCCTTGACGCCATCGGTCAAGCCGTGCAGCGTGGCAGCGGCCTCGTGCGGCAGCTTCTCACGTTTGCTCGAACGAGCGAGGTCGTCTTTGAATCCGCGAATGTCAACACCGTTGTGAAGGATTTCATAAAGATGTTTCACGCCACCTTCCCGAAGAGTATCGCACTTTCACTCCAACTCCACGATCATCTTCAGCCGATCCGGGCAGACGTCAATCAATTACATCAAGTTCTCTTAAACCTGACAGTCAATGCACGTGATGCAATGCCGAAAGGTGGAACGCTGACAGTGCACACTGAGGAAATGACTCGCGCGCAGGTACGCCGACGATTCCCCGATGCTCTCGAATGTCAGTATGTGTCGCTCTCAATGACCGATACGGGAACAGGAATGGATGAAGCTACGAGGCGGCGAATCTTCGAGCCGTTCTTCACAACCAAGGGTGAAGAAAAAGGGACGGGATTGGGGCTGTCCGTGGTCTATGGCATTATCAAGAGCCATTCCGGAATCGTCGAGGTCGAGAGTACGCCCGGAGTCGGAACAACCTTCCGGCTGTTTTTCCCCGTCCGCGAAGATGCCAAAGCAATTGCACCAACAACTACAACGGAACAGGTCGCGAATAGTCCCGGCGGTACTGAGACAATTCTTCTTGTCGAAGACGAAGAAATGCTGAGGACGCTCGTGAAGACGTTGCTCGAGGCGAAGGGTTATGTCGTCATCACGGCAGAGAACGGTCTCGAAGCTGTCGAGCAATACAAGCAATTCCATGAGAAGATCTCTGTCGTTGTCACGGACATCGGTTTGCCGCGGCTTGGTGGCTGGGATGCGTTTCTCGCGATGAAGAAGATCGACCCGGGCATCAAGGCTATCTTCGCCAGCGGCTACCTCGACCCAAATCTCCGCGACGAGATTGTTGTGAATGGAGGCAAACACTTTATTCAGAAACCGTACGTTCCGGCTGAACTCTTAAAGATCGTCCGGAAAACGATTGAGAATGGTAGAGACAAGGACAGGCACTAAAGAGGCACATACGTTCATGACAGCCAAGACAGGCGAAGAAAAGAATATTGATACGAGAAATGAATCGTACAGAGTTTCGGAAGAAAAATACGGAATGGTGGGCGGGTTCGGGTCCCACATCGCACTCAAGCTGCCTCCCCTTGAGGCGATTACCGGACCCCTCACCTTTTGTTTTGTGTTGTGCGTTGAACAACGATGCCTGAAAGTGGTGCGGGAGTCCGGACCCACGTCGCGCTCAAGCGCCTCCCCTTGAGACGGCAACCGGGCTCCCCACCTTATTATTCGATGGCGCTGATGGTTAGATAGACGAGAAAATGAAACATCGGTGAGTCCGGATTCCCCCGGTCGGATCAACTTCCCCCTTGATTCGACCAACCGGCTCACCGATTTTTTTAAGGGAACTCTTGCCCACACTTTTCCATAGTTCTTCTGATATCCTCTTGCATTCTCACACCGAGGGAAGTATATTACGAGCGAATCCGGCTATGGCAAGATATTGTATTGATGACGAACAATGAATCAGCTCCTATCCGAGGTGCATAGAAACATTCAGAAGGCGCGTTCTGTTTCTGAAATTCCCCCGACCGAATATCAAGTCCCCTACAGCAACATCGGCGATCTCCTAAAGAAGCAGGCAGAGATCTTTGGCGATAAACCCTGGCTTATTTTCTATCCCGATGACATCGAGGTGCGACGCATCTACACGTACAAGCAATTCTACGACCTCGTATGCAGAACTGCCAATTTTCTTCTTAGCCAGGGCATTACCCGTGATGATAGAATTGCAACGATTGCGTTCAACCATGCCGACACGGTCGTGCACTATTTTGCGGCGTGGGTGATCGGCGCAGTCGTTGTTCCGATCAACGTCGGCGAGGACGATAAGCGCATCGGCTATATCTTGGAGAACTCACAATCGAAGCTGGCGTTTGTTCGGGAAGAGTTTGTCGACAGAGTCGAGAAGATTCTTGCAGAAATACCAACTGTGAAGACGATTGTACGAGTTGGGAACCCTCACCCCCGTCCCCTCTCCCAGTGGGAGAGGGGTGGCTCCGACGTTAGTCGGAGACGGGGTGAGGGTCAGCATTTGGAGTTCCATGAAGCAATCCACAATCAACAATCCGAAATTCGAAATCTCCCGGATGTTTCCCTCGAAGACGAAGCTCTTATCGTTTACACATCCGGCACAACGGGACTCCCGAAGGGCGTTGTCATCACGCAGTACAATCTCCTCATCGATGCGAAAGCAATCGCCGAGTGGCACGGCATGACGCCGGATCAGCGCATGATGTGCGTTCTGCCCATTCACCACGTCAACGGCACGGTCGTGACGCTCTTGACGCCAATGTATTACGGCGGAAGCGTCGTACTCAATCAAAAATTTCACTCCGACAAATTCTTCGAGCTGATTACCAAGGAAAACATTCACGTCGTGAGCGTTGTTCCGACGCTTCTTCAGTTTCTCCTCCATGAAAATCTTGACATGTCGAAATACGACATCCGGCAGTTTCGTCACATCATCTGTGGTGCGGGACCGCTCACCTGCGAGCTTGCCCTTACGTTCGAGGACCGGTTCCACATTCCCATTGTCCACGGCTACGGACTCTCGGAGACGACGTGCTACTCGTGCTTCCTCCCGCTTGATCTATCGCCGGATGAGCATCGACATTGGTTGAGCGATTTTGGATTCCCCGCAATCGGGGCACCCATCCCATCCAACGAGATGGCGATTCATGATGATAAAGGAAACGAGCTGCCGGAAGGAATGCGAGGTGAGATCGTCATCCGCGGACACAATGTAATGAAGGAATATTTCAATAATACTGAAGTAAACGAGAAAACGTTCGCCTACGGCTGGTTCAGAAGCGGCGACGAGGGATTCTACAAGACCGATGCGAATGAACGGAAATTTTTCTTCATCACCGGGCGCATCAAGGAGCTCATCATACGCGGCGGCGTGAACATTTCACCGTTCGAGATCGATGAAGTGCTGATGAACATGCCGGGCGTGAAGGCGGGACTCGCTGTCGGTTTCGAAAACGATTGGTACGGAGAAGAAATCGGTGCGTATGTGCAGTTGAAGGACAGCATGACGTTGACGGAAGATCAGGTCATCCAGTATTGTCACAAGTATCTCTCATTTCAGAAATGTCCGAAGGTTGTCATCTTCGGTAACAACATTCCGGTAACGTCAACAGGCAAGTACCAGCGGAACAAGCTCAAGCCGCTCTTCGAAAAATGGAAGAACGTTCAGTTTGCGGAGAGCCAAAGCAAGTCAAAAGTAAAAAGTAAAAAATAAAAAAAGTGGAGTAGCAAGATCACAATGGAAGAGCTTTTCACCGATGAACACGCTGCGGATATACTTTGTTTTTACTTTTGAATTTTGACTTTTGAATTCATACTTGAACCAAGGCAGCTTTCATCATAGCTCACTAAAAGACGAACGTCCCTACAAATATCCCTCCATTAATCATCCATCCTTTGCCGCTGATCTTATCCGGAACGCCGAAGAGATCGTACGTGTCATCGACTTTCCAGTTGCTGCCCGCCATGCCGAGATAGCTGCCACCAACGCGGAGACCAAGCCACCGCAGAAGCGCAAACTCGACGTTGACCGTCGGCTGATAAATGAAGAACGATCCTGAGAGTGTTCGAGAATAGTTGAATGGTCCATTTGGACCCGAGTTGCCGAATTCATTCCACAATCCGTTCCACACTTTTTGTGTACCGTCATCGCGCGTCATCTTAAAACTCATTCCGCCACTGCCAAGAAGAATCCCGGCCGCGAGATCAAGTCGTGGCATCACGGGGATAACATAATCGATCGTCACGCCGCCATAGCCGACCGATAATTCCACATCGCGGCGGATATCGAACCCCGATTGCTGAAGCTCGACCGAGGTAGACTTTCTCGTGCCGCTCGCGCCCATTCCCCCGATGCGAAGATTGGGAAGAAGCAGGATGTACCCGTAGCCCTGGCCGCCAAGCATGAGCAATCCATTCCCTTCGAACGGCGCTGCGTTCGCACTTATCAGTACATCATTGATCGGACCCATGTCGAAAAAAAGAATGTTCTGCGTGAAGCCGGCGGCTCCGCCAATCTTTGGGCCCATCGCACGACGGGGCGGCGGAAGAGGCTCTTCGTCTTCATCTTGTTGAGCGATAACCCATGTACTCGATGCCACTAATAACATCATCATCAGCAACAGGTAACGGTGCATAGTTGTAATTCTCCTGGTAGTTGGAATGATCGTTGAAAAAGTACACCAATGTAGGAAAATAAGAGAAGAGTATCAAGAAGAATGCAGGCAGAAAAAAAGCGGGTTCCGTCTACCCCCGTGTTCTAATAGCGGTGAAGGGAAGGATCGATGCGCTGTGCCCACGCATCGATGCCGCCGACGAGATTTTTTATTTTCTTGAAGCCAGCTTGATTGAGAAACTCGACTGCTTTTGCACTGCGTCCACCCATCTTACAGTGTACAACCATCTCACGTGAAGAGTCGAGTTCATTGATGCGTTTCGGCAAGTCGTTGAGTGGAATGAGATGTCCCCCGAGATTGACAATCTCGTACTCATGAGGTTCTCGAACATCGAGGATGAAAATATCATCGCCACGATCAAGGCGTTGTTTCAACTCCTCCGGGGTAATCTCATATTGCTTTTCATCATGAGCATTTTGCTGCGGCGGCACGATGCCGCAGAAGAGTTCGTAGTCGATGAGCTTGTGAATGGTCGGATGCTCACCACAGATCGGACATTCCGGGTTTTTCCGAAGTTTCAATTCACGAAATCGCATCTTCAATGCATCGAACAACAGGAGCCGCCCGATGAGCGGCTCACCTTGTCCGATGATGAGCTTGATAGTTTCAAGCGCCTGGAGTGAGCCAATGATTCCTGGGAGGACGCCCAGCACGCCCCCCTCTGCACAACTCGGTACGAGTCCGGGAGGAGGAGGCGTTGCATACAAACAGCGGTAACATGGACCACGCTTCGTATCGAAAACCGTCGCCTGCCCCTCGAACCGGAAGATACTGCCATAGACGTTTGGCTTGCCAAGCAGGACACATGCATCGTTCACGAGATAGCGCGTTGGGAAATTGTCCGTGCCATCGACAATAACATCATACTTCTGCATGATCTCAAGCGCATTTTCCGACGTCAACCGTGTCTCGTATGTTTCTACTTCGACATTAGGATTAATACCGGCGATCGTCTCCTTCGCTGACTCAAGCTTTGAGCGGCCGATATCTTTCGTCGCGTGAAGTACCTGACGCTGGAGATTGGTGAGATCGACGACATCGAAGTCGACAATGCCGAGCTTTCCAACACCTGCCGCTGCAAGATATAGTCCCAAAGGCGAACCTAATCCACCTGCACCGATCATGAGAACACGTGCAGCTTTCAACTTCTTCTGTCCTTCGACGCCGACTTCCGGCATGATAAGATGCCGGCTGTATCGCAAAATCTCTTCCCTGGAAAGCTGAACCTCTTCCACAATCGCCTTCTCATCCACTCCACCGGCAATCGAGGGAATAATGCTTACAACGTCGGTGTCCCGTACCGGTGTCGCACCTTTTTGCAAATAGCGAATATCTTCATCATTGACGTAGACGTTCACAAAACTCCTCAGCTTTCCATCATCGGAAAAAAGATGACGCTGAAGCTGCGCGTACTGTGACGTCAGATCTCTCAGAACGTCGTCTACTGTTCTACCGGCCGCTTCCACGGTATCACGGCTGTCCGTATATTGACGAAGCGGTGTGGGAATCAAAACGTTCACGCTCATATATGCTCCTTCTTATGCGGTATTGGACTCTGCATCTCCGCTCGCAGCTCTTGCTCGACAAAACGAGCCCGGTCTTCAGTCAGTACCCAAGCCATAAGTTTCTCTGATTTTCCATGCATGATAGACACGATCACGTAGAGAAACCACGGAAACGCGTGCTCACGGTCGAACTCCGATGGCACAGCGGGATGATCCGGATGTGAATGGTAGAATCCGAGAAGGTCGAGCTTTTCGGCACGAGCAAGTTTTTCTGCTTCACGATACTGTTCCGGCGTAATCAAGAATCGCCGCTCGCGATTGATTTCCTGTTCGTTTGGAAATGGCATGAGTTTCCGGATAAAGCGTTCTCCATCGAGATATGTTCCGAGAATCGCACCGCAGCATTCTTCGGGAAATGTCTGTTCGCCATGAAGGGCAATTTCGCGAACCAGCGACTCCCTGATAGCGACTATCTTTCGATCATCGGTCATTCGCGTTCCCACACGGTATCACTCAAGTATTTCTCTCCCCCATCAGGGAATATCGTGACTACAACACCGGAATGCAACTCACTCGCTACACGCAGCGCTGTAGCCATCGCCGCACCGCTCGAGATGCCGACAAATAACCCTTCTTCGCGTGCGAGGCGTCTAACCATATCATACGCCTCTTCCGTTGACACACGCAGATGATCATCCGCAAGCGTTGCATCGTAAATCCCCGGCACGATGGCTGTCTCCATGTGCTTCAGTCCTTCAAGACCGTGAAGGGGTGAATCCGGCTCGAACGAGATGCACAGGACAAATGGATTGAGTTCCTTCAAGCGTCGCGTTGTGCCGATGAACGTTCCGGTGGTTCCGAGTCCGGCGACAAAGTGGGTTACTCTTCCTCCCGTTTGACTCCATATTTCACGCGCAGTCGTTTTATAATGTGATTGCCAATTCGCGGGATTGTTGTACTGATCGGGATAATAGTACTTTTCCGGATGTGCGGCCACGAGCTCTTTCACCACGCGCTGGGCTCCGTCGGTTCCTTCCAACGGACTTGTAAATATCAGGTCGACGTCGTACGTGCGGAGGATGCGCTTGCGCTCTTCGCTCGCATTCTCCGGTAGAGCGAGCATAAGTCGATATCCCATCGTTGTGGCTATCAATGCATACGCGATGCCGGTATTCCCGCTTGTGGCGTCGATGATTATTTTTTCTCGTGTCAATTCTCCGCTGCGCTCTGCCTCCATCAACATATTCAACGCCGGACGATCTTTGACCGAACCGCCGGGATTCAGCCACTCTGCCTTCGCATACATCTCGACGCCTTCCGGATGCAATCCGATATTTCGGACACGGATGAGCGGCGTATTCCCGATTTGCGAAAGAATAGAGTGCCGATCGAGCAACTGCGATTCGATAGTGTATTCTTGCATCGTTTCCATCTGATATCTTCGAAGAAGAATTATAATAATGACGACCTGCAAATAAAAAACCCTTCATCTACGTCTGGTGAAGGGTTTTCAAAAAATTTCGTAAGGTTAAACGACTACTTCCGCCAGAAGAGAGTGCGAGAACGCATCGTACAACAACAGCATGCGGTTGTCACCTCGTCTGTTCTGTGTAATGCTATGTGGAGCGAATTTTTCATAAGGGATTTGTTATTACTCACTCTTTGTAAGATAGAAGAATAGCGGACATTGTCAAATTTTGGTGCTTTGCGACGCGAGAAGGAGCGTAAAAATTTGGATTCGCTTCAGATTTTCACTTGTTGTAGTTTATTTATAGCCTTCTAGCTTCTAGAGGCAAGATATTTGAAGACAAGAAGAATGACAATAAGGATTCCCTGTGCTATAAGAATGCCCACTACAGCGTGTTCACGGTTCTTAATCTTTTGGTGACTCGTTGCAGCATCATCAAGATATTTGGCCGATTGCTCTGGTAAGAATGACTTCTCGTCGAGTTTGCCAAGGAATCTATAATGCTCTAATGTTTCACGATAGTTTATGATAATCAAGGCTGAGGAGATCAAACAAAGCAAGATCAGAAGATAGATGAATACTATCCGATCTGAAAGGAATAAGGCGATAGCAGAGAAAACGCCTATGAATATGGCATTCATCGTGAGTAACGCATTCCAGTATGCAAACATTGTGTTATTTGTTGCATTCAAGAAATAGATTTCATAGTCTCGTTTTGAATCAGGTCCTTCCTTCGTCATATTTTTGCACGGATAGTGATTGATTGCAGCTTTGATTTAGTAACTTTTCTGTTGCCTTATACGTGTTTCGCTATTCCAGCTTTCATTGTTCCTATAACTTTCAGTACCTGCTGAATCCATCTCAGCATTTGCAACGCGAGCTTCAGCTTGCGAACTCACGCCGAACTCAACCCCCACCCTTCACCCTCCCCCTTCTCTTTCGAAAGAGAAGGGGGAGGGCATTGGGAGAGGGATGAGTTCCAAAACAAACGAAACGGAAACTAGTTTTACCGTTACTAGTAGTGTAAACTACAATCCCAACTCCGGCGCAATCGATCGCATCGCATCGATAACGAATCGGATGTGTTCATCGACAGGAATCCCAAGCTCGCTGCATCCCTGCGTGATGTCCTCACGGTTCACGTTACGCGCAAACCCTTTGTCCTTCAATTTTTTCTTCACGGACGATACTTCGAGATCGGCAATCTTGTTCGGACGAACGAGCGAACACGCCATGATGAACCCGCACAGCTCATCGCACGCGTAGAGCACCTTTGCCATCCGTGTATCGCGCGGCACGCCGGTGTACATTGCATGACCGAGAATTGCACGACGAACATCGTCAGGATATCCCTTCTCTTTCAGGATGTCCGATCCCTTCAAGGGATGATCGGGCGCATCCGGATACATCTCGTAATCGAAGTCATGCAGCAGCCCGATGATTCCCCACTTCTCTTCGTCTTCGCGGAACTTCCGGGCGTATGCTCTCATCGCCGCTTCGACGGCGTACATGTGCTTCAGAAGTGCGTCGTTCTTTGTGTACTCCTTCAGGAGATTCAGGGCGTCTGTGCGATTCATGTGTAAAAGGTTTGAGGTTCGAGGTTCGTGGATTGAGTAAAAGGATAAGAAATATTTTTGGACATTACAAATAGCACTAATCCTCTCCGCAATTCCTACTCAACTACTTCCTTTGACTTTCGCGCGTTTCTTCCTATATTTATTTCAATGGATATTGTCAATTCGCATATCGTCGAATATCTCCTGAACGTCACGCCTGAGCGCGATGAAGTTCTCCGTGATATGGAAGAATATGCGCTCGCACGAAACTTCCCGGTCGTCGGCCCGCTCGTCGGACGACTTCTCCTTCTTCTGGCGAAGACTACTCAGGCAACGCGCATTCTGGAACTTGGTTCCGGTTTCGGCTACTCGGCATATTGGTTCGCCAAAGCCATCGGAAAAGACGGAGAAATTATTTGCACGGAAGGAAATCCCGACAATGCTCAGCATGCCCAAACGTATTTTCAACGCGGGAAGATCGCGAACAAGGTCACGTTTCTTGTCGGCGATGCGTTAAAGCTTGTTGACGACCTCGAGGGGCAGTTCGATATCATCTTCAACGACATCGACAAGCATCAATACCCCAAGGCATTCCGCAAAGCACTGCCACGTCTCCGCAAAGGCGGCTTGTTGATCAGCGACAATGTCCTGTGGAGCGGGAAAGTTCTCAACCACAAACCCGATGCCGACACGGCGGGGATTCTCACCTACAACCGGCTTATTTATTCCTCGAAGGAACTGTTCAGCACCGTCATTCCCTTGCGCGACGGCGTCTCCATCAGCATCAAACTCTAACCTATGGCCGTCACCATCCTCGCGATTGTTTTTCTCATCGTTCTCGTTATTATTGCGATCGGCGGATCGCGTCTTCTGAGCAAGCAAACGAGTAATCCTGCTGATCTCAACAAAGAAAAATGCTCGATTTGTAGAAAGAAGTTCGACAAGGGGGAGCTTGTCTTACGCGAGATCGGCGACTACAAACTCCTCTACTTCTGTCGAGACTGCATCGTGAAATTGTACGCGGATCTGGGGATGAAGAACTGATGTAATTGCAGTTTGAAAAGCTGAGAGCGTAGAGCAGAGAGCAACAAATTTCTTATGGTCGGTTCAATGAATCACTGAACCAATGAGACAATGAAAAAACGTTTTACTCTTTTTTACCACTCCTCCTTCTCAAATCGGATTCCGATTGTTTCCGCGATTGACTGTACATCCGCCATCATCTGAATATTCCCACATGCCATGATCACGGTTCGACCCGGATGCATCCGGTCAAGAAGCATTTGCTTCGTTACGTGCTTCGGCAGTACAGGCTCGATCACCTTACCAAGCAATGCCATGGCCGCTTGGACATTTCCACCATTCGCAACTTCCGCTCTGCAATCTTCCTCCTCTTTCAATGACATGTCAAAAATCGAGCGCAGCAGATTGTTCAGACGACCTCTGCCAACGTCAGCGTCGTCGTAATCTCGTTGCGTCGGGCGACTGACGGCCGGCACATAGATGAAGTCGAATTTCTGCGCTGCTTCGATCTCCAAGAACTCTTCGTGGTATGCCAACTCTTCAAATGTTCGATTCGTGTGGAAGAGCGTATAGCTCGCGAAGCGGCTCCGACCCTGAACAGCCTCGTAGTGAAGTTGTTTGATCATCGACGCAAATGGCGCCAGCCCGGTTCCAGTGCCAACCATGACGATATTTGAATAACCGGAGGCACGCTTCTCAAGCGTGAAGTCACCGGTGATTTCATCCGCGTAATGGAGTCTGTCATCAGCCTCAGGATCGGGATGAAAGAGCGATTCCAAGAGCGTGCCGCGTTCACCAAACTCTACCATTTCCATTGCCACATAAAGCTCCACATAACGATATTGCTCTGTCTCGTAGGGAGCGGATGCGATGGAATAGGAACGTGTAACGTTTCCACGCCGGCGATTGCCGGATTCGTCGATGTCCGGCGTGTAACGTGTGTTTTCGTATTCGTCAACAATCTTCCTGGTGAGCTGACAGTTTTCTCTGCTCAGAGCAATGTATTGACCCGCACTGTACGAAGGGAATCGATCGCCGTCTTGTGGGATGATGCGAATAAGCTCAAGACCGGGAAAGAGAACATGCTGATGGATGAGCCTAGCGTACTTTCGTTCTGCCATAAACCGGGTGTCGTTGGGTAACGTGCAGCTGCATCATTCGGATGAAAGCCGCAATCAAATTGCTCAGTAATTTATAGGAAGGAATCAACCTTTTGGATTCGTCGGCCGGATATCCACCTCGCTCACCATGACATGGCGGGGCATCAAGAGCGTATTGATGGCAACCTGTGCAACATCTTTTGCTGTTGGAATGACGCCAGGACTCCGAGGAGTTTTTTCGTGATCGCCAAAGGCCGTCTCGACCGAGCCGGGACAAAGCGTAATGACGCGAATATTGTTCTCTCTCACTTCCAACATCAAGCTTCGCGAGAAGCCGATGAGCGCCCACTTCGTCGCACAATAACCGGCGCCTGCAACGATGGCATTCCTTCCGGCGAGGGACGCTATGTTGACAATGTCTCCAGAATTTTGTTTGATCATGTAAGGAAGAACGGCTCTCGAGCAGAGAAAGACGCCGCGCATGTTCACAGCCCACATGGAATCAAAATCTTCCGTTGTCATCTCCGCGACTTTCGCAAAGTGTCCGATGCCTGCATTGTTCACGAGGATGTCGACGGTTCCGAACTTCTGTACGGCACTCGAGACCATCCTGTTGATCTCTGATTCCAATGAGACATCTGCACGAACGGCGATTGCGTTCCGGCCAAGGCGCTCGATGTCCGATGCCACTGCATCGATCTCTTTCTGGCTTCGAGCCGCAACACAAACGTCCGCTCCGTTCTGAGCGAGCGCAAGTGCAATTGCTCTACCAATGCCTCGTCCGGCGCCGGTGACAATTGCAACTTTATTGTTCAAGCTGAACGTATCCATAGATCGTTTCTCAGTCGATGTCCCCCTGTATTGGCCGTATCACCATTTGATCCACTACCACATCATCCGGCATCCGGTACGCCGCGAGCACGGCTTCAGCAACACTCTTTGCGCTCATCATCCGGTTCGAGAATTTCTTTCTGCTTGATCTGCTCCACATCTCCGTCTCCGTCGGCCCAGGGATGACATTCACGACCTTGACGTTGTGCCTGCCCATTTCTTCCCTCAATACTTTTCCAAGTCCCAACATTCCCGCCTTGGTTGCGGTGTACGCGGCAGAACCCTCAAACGTTTTGATCGCCGCATTGGAAAGAACATTGATGATCCATCCCTTCTTTCGTCGAACCATGTGAGGAAGAACAGCCTTGATGCATGCGATCTGTCCGCGCAGATTGGTATCGATAATGTCGTCGAACTCCTCAAGCGTGGTGGCAAGAAAATTTTTGAAGACAGTAATCCCGGCGTTGTTGATGAGAACATCAATGTTACCGATCTTCTTTCTGATACGCTCGGCTGTCCCGAGGACCGACGACACGTTCGAAACATCACAGCTGAAGACTGAAGCCACGCCGCCATCATTCGTCATTTTCCCTGCGAGGGAGTTGAGGGAGGGCATATCTCGACCGGTAACGCAGACATGACAGCCGATCGATGCAAACTGCTTTGCAATTTCCCGGCCAATGCCTCGCGAGGCTCCCGTCACCCACACCACCGGCCGGTGAATGCGGATATCTGGCTGGCGTTTCGCCATCTTAGGATAATCGACTATCGATCAGTTTGAGGAATTCATTCCGCGTTCGCTCGTCGTCTCGGAAGGAGCCGAACATCGCGCTTGTTGTCGCGACGGAGTTTTGTTTTTCCACACCGCGCATCATCATGCAGAGATGCCTCGCTTCCATGACGACTCCTACACCGTCGGGCTGCAACGACTGGTACAGTGTCTCGGCGATCTGTTGCGTCATCCGTTCCTGCACCTGCAAGCGGCGGCTGAAGACTTCGACGATTCTTGGTATCTTACTCAAACCGAGTATCTTTCCGTTCGGTATATACGCAACATGAACCTTTCCATAAAACGGAAGCATGTGGTGTTCACAGAGGCTATAGAAGTCGATATCCTTGACAATGACCATCTCATCGTACTTCTCGGTGAAGATAGCGCCGTTGAGAATTTTTTGAATGTCTTGCTCGTAACCGCTCGTCAAAAACCCAAGCGCATTTGCGAAACGATGCGGCGTTCGTACCAATCCTTCACGTGTCGGATCTTCACCGATCAGCGCAAGAAGTTGTTGTATCAATTGTTCGAGATTCGCGCGCGCGTCCTCTTCCTTCATCATGCTCCTCTGTACTCGGCAAAGTTAGTCGGCGTCTCGTATACTTTGATCGAGTATAATGTTCCTGCAGGAATCTTTGGACTGAGAATCTTCCAGAAGACGATTGCAAGATTTTCTGCCGTAGGAATGACACCCTTCAAGAAATCGACATCAAAGTTCAAGTGCTTGTGATCGACTTTATCGAGAACCTCCACCTCGATGATATCCGAGAGCTTCTTGAGATCCAGGATCATGCCGGTATCGGAATCCGGTTTGCCGGCGACGGTTACTTCAATTTCGTAATTGTGGCCGTGTCCATTGGCATACGCGCACTTACCGTAGATTTCGAGATTCTCTTTCTCCGAGAACTTCGGATTGTATAGCCGGTGCGATGCGCAAAAATGTTCCTTACGTGTGAGATAGACCATCGGTGATCCTTTCAGGCGTTCAAACCCTCTTTCCTCAGCCAGCGCGTGTACAAAAGACCCGCGGCCACGCCGCCAAGAATGGGACCGATCCAATAGACGACGTGACCATCCCAATAGCCGCCGATAAGTGCCGGACCAAACGTGCGCGCCGGGTTCATTGCCGCGCCGGTCAGGCCGCCACCGGCGAAGATATCCATCGTAACGGTAAGACCGATGAAGAGCCCACCCCACTTCCCGGCACGTCCATCGACCGCGGAACCGTACACAACCGTGACGAGAAAAAATGTGAGTATGGCTTCGATGACAATGCCGGTACCGATACCGATATCCGGACTCAGCATTGGCGTGCCGAGTTTAGCAGCATCGGTGAGTCCCTGCGGAAACAATGATTTGACTGCGAGAGCACCGACAACAGCACCAAGAAGCTGTGCGATAATGTACGCAATTGCATCACGGCCCGAAATTTTTCCACCGGAGAGCAATCCAACGGTTACTGCAGGATTGTAATGACCTCCGGAGATGTGTCCGAGCGCCGTAATCATAACGACAAGCGCAAGACCGTGTGCGAAGGCGATTCCGGCAAGACCTGCGTTCAAACAAATCGCCGAAACTCCGACAAAGATGAGCGTAAACGTACCGATGAATTCGGCGGCGAGACGTTGACTAAGATTCATAGGATTCTCCTTGATTGATTCAGTGTGTCATTCGATCAGAGCAAAGATGATTCAATGAAAAACTTCAGAGCTTGGCAAGCACCTCGTCCGTATGTCCCTCCACCTTGACTTTCGGGAAGATGTGAGCGATCTTACCATCTTCATCTATAATGAATGTCGTTCGCTCGATGCCCATGTACTTCTTCCCGTACATGGATTTCTCCTTCCATACACCGTACGCCTTCACCACTTCCTTTTGCTCGTCACTTAAAAGTGGAAATAGAAGAGCATACTTCTCTGTAAACTTCTGATGCGATTTCACGGAATCTGCACTGATGCCGACGACTTCCGCACCTTTTCGACGCACACGGGCAAGGTTATCGCGAAACGAACATGCTTCCTTCGTACATCCGGACGTATCATCTTTCGGATAAAAATACAGCACGAGTTTCTTCCCACGGAAGTCCTTGAGCGAGATGTCCTTTTCTTCCGATGAGGGAAGTGAAAAATTAGGAGCTTTATCTCCAACTTTTAACATAACTTTGTAGGTTGTACTTTGCGTCTTCTTGCAAAATCCTAAATACTAATTTCGTTCCGAAGGAATCTGCCGAAGGCATCACTTCCCCGAAGGGGTCCTTCGGACGTGACCTTCGGGAAAATCCGAGACAAATTCAAATTCATAAATTCAAATACTTAAAACAACGTTCATCGGTCTCAGTACTATAAAATTTGGATTTTTGATATTGTTTCGAATTTAGGATTTCGTGCTTCGAAATTACCTATGACATTCCTTCAAGCGCTTTTGCAATCTCATCGTACGGCGGCTCGACGCCCGTCTGCTCGGAAATCCATTCATAACGGATAATGCCGCTCGTATCCAGCACGAATATCGCACGGCGCGCAGCGATGTATCCTTTCACCCCGCCAAGATCGGGCTGAATGACATCGTACTTCTTGATGACGTCCCTATTGAAATCGCTGAGGAGCGGGAAAGAGAGATCGTTCGCCGCTGCGAATGCCTTGTTCGAGAATGGCGGATCGACGCTGATGCCGACAACGTGTGCACCCATGCCGCCGAAGCTCGTCATAGAATCCCGGAAGGTGCACATCTCTTTCGTGCAAACACCGGTAAAGGCGCCGGGATAAAACGCGAGCACGGTTTTCTTGCCGAGAAATTCTCGCAGCAAACGCTCCTTCTTCTCCGCATCATACAACGTGAACTCAGGGGCTTTGTCGCCAACTCGTAACGCCATTCAATTCTCCTTCATCGTCTTCAGATACAAGCAGTGCCGGAATGAATGCAGGAAGTGCGCGTGTATATCCCGCATAAAATAAGTGTAACAAAAATACGCATTCACTGTTTGAAAAGCAAGATAACGGGCGGCCATTCCTCACGGCCTATGTCAGAAGTAAACACCGTAAGCTGCGGCATCCGGATAGATGCGAAGTGCTGGAAGCGGAAGGTGGAAAAAGTTCAGCGCCTCACCCACGAATTTCAGGAAAGAAGTTTTTGGTGGAATGATCTTCGTCATGTCGAGATCGGGCGCGATGAACAGCACGCGATGTGGGTTTACACCCGCAACCTCACGCGCACCATAACCGAGTGAGAGGCATAGGAATTCCGGCCAAAAAGATCGTACTCCGCCAGGAAGAAGGTTGTGAACTTTCACGCTCATCCAAAACGTTTGCCCTTCGTAATCATCGATCATCAGATGCTTCTGGCCTTTGAAGCCTATCCCACCGGGTTCGCCGAGTAAGTCCGACGGATGATAACTCATCTTTAAATCGAAATTCTGTGCGTACGGGACGTAGTATCGAACGACCGGCCACACCGCACCGCCAACGTCCGAAGCGAAATCCACTCGATCGAAACCCCAATCCGAAAATCCATCTTCCACCTCGACATACGTTTGGAAGAGCAATCCGCCGGCGGCGCCAATCCAAACCGCCTGCGACGGCGGGACATTTGCCCACCGAAGTGAATGATCGATGGCAAACCCGAGGATGTAGCCTCCGTAGAAGTGACCAATCTTGTCAACCCAAAGACCGTACGTAAGATCTTCCTGGAAGTGAAACGGTGCGCGGTGGTCTTTCCACCAGCCATTCTGCTGGTAGATATGAATCGTTACCATCGAAGCAGCCCAGACTCCGCCAACCAATGCGAGCCGAGCGGTATTGACTTCGTCTTGAGAAAGCGCGAATGTGTTGGCACCAGCAGTATCATATTGGTTAACACCGGAATAGAACATACAGGCACTGAGAGAGCTGGAGGCTGCGCGGTACGGAGCGCCGGCCGTTGCCTCAGAGGCGAGAAGTACGACTGCAAAGAGTAGAACAGAGAAATGCCTGAACGATGACACGGAAACTATTTCTGTGGCTCAGGAACAAGAGCCTTGCTGCGGAAGTACTCCAGCGTTTTTTTGAGTCCTTCCCTTCTGCTGACTTTCGCCTCCCAGTCAAGCAGCGCTCGTGCATGCGTAATGTCGGGCTGGCGGATTTTCGGATCATCTTCGGGTAATTCCTTGAAGACAATCTTGCTGTTGCTGCCTGTGAGCTCGACAATCTCTTTGGCAAGCTGTAACATCGGGATCTCATCGGGGTTGCCGATGTTGACCGGATCAACAACATCCGACTTGAGCAATCGATATATCCCTTCGATGAGATCATCGACATAGCACACGCTGCGTGTCTGGCTTCCATCACCAAAGACCGTGACATGTTCTTCATGCAGCGCTTGTAATATGAACGCCGGGATTGCCCGTCCATCATTGATCCTCATACGCGGTCCAAATGTGTTAAAAATACGGACAATCCTCGTATCGACCTTGTGATACCGATGATATGCCATCGTCATCGCTTCAGCAAAACGCTTTGCTTCATCGTACACGCCACGGAAACCAATGGGGTTGACATTTCCCCAATACGACTCCGGCTGAGGATGCACGAGTGGATCGCCATAGACTTCCGATGTCGATGCCAGAAGGAATCGCGCACCCTTGGCCTTTGCAAGTCCGAGGGCTTTGTGTGTTCCAAGAGATCCGACTTTAAGCGTTTGAATCGGCAACTTGAGATAATCAACCGGGCTTGCCGGCGACGCAAAGTGAAGAATATTATGGACAGGCCCATCGATGAAGATGTAGTTCGTCACGTCGTGGTTCACAAAGCGGAAACAATCATGCCCGAACAGATGCGCGATGTTGGCAGTATCGCCGGTGATGAGGTTGTCGATGCAAATAACATGGTGTCCCTCGAGGAGAAGTCGATCGCAGATGTGGGAACCGAGGAATCCCGCCCCGCCTGTCACAACACTGACGATGTTACCTGTCGCCATTCGAAGCTCCTCTGCCGATTCCATAGTAGATAAAACCCTTCTCCTTCAACGCTTTGGGATCGTAAATATTTCTGCCGTCGAAAATGACATGACCGCGCATGAGCGATTTCATTTTTTCGAAATCAGGTCGGCGGAATTCATTCCATTCCGTCATCACAGCGAGTGCATCTGCACCTTTCAATGCGTCGTAATTCTTTTGAAAATATTTAATGGATGTTGTAAAGCACTTCTTCGCTTCATCGATCGCAACCGGGTCGTGCGCTTGAATTTTCGCTTTCTGCCGCAGCAGTTCTGTAATGATCGATATTGACGGCGCTTCACGCATGTCATCCGTGTTCGGCTTGAACGAGAGTCCCCACACTGCGATCGTTTTCCCCTTCAGTCGACCCTTGAAGTGAGACACGATCTTGTCGGCGAAGAGTTTGCGCTGGTTGTTGTTCACCCACTGAACGGCATTCAAAATTTTAAAATCGTAGTTGTGCTCGCCGGAGGTTTTTGCGAGTGCACTCACATCCTTCGGAAAGCAGGAGCCTCCGTAACCGGTCCCGGCGAAGAGAAACTGCAAGCCGATGCGTGGATCGGTGCCAATTCCTTTTCGTACCATATCGACATCTGCGCCGACACGTTCACAGAGATTAGCGATTTCATTGATGAAGGAAATTTTCGTCGCGAGGAAGGTGTTGGCGGCATACTTTGTCAGCTCTGAACTCCGCTCGTCCATGATGATCACTGGATTGCCGGTACGAATGAAGGGTGCATACAGGTCTTGCATGGTTGCGATCGCCTTCGCGCTCCGCGATCCGATCACGATACGATCGGGCTTCAGAAAATCGTTGACCGCAGCGCCTTCCTTCAAGAATTCCGGATTGGAAATTACGTCGAATTCGTGTTTTGCCTTCTTCGCGATCACCGCACGCACCTTGTCGGCAGTTCCAACGGGAACGGTACTCTTGTTAACGATCACCTTGTATCCATTGAGGAAACGTCCGATCATGTCAGCCACCTCAAGAACATGTCGCAAGTCAGCCGATCCGTCTTCATTGGCTGGTGTCGGAAGCGCCAGGAAGATCACCTCGCTCTTGTCAATGGCATGTTTGATATCCGTCGCGAAGCGAAGCCGTTTCTCGCGGATATTTTTCTTCAAGAGTTCTTCAAGGCCCGGTTCATAGCTTGGCGACTTGCCTTTCTGCAGCATCCGAATCTTTTTCTCATCGATATCGACGCAGATGACGTCATTGCCAGTCTCGGCAAAACACGTTCCGACAACCAGTCCGACATAACCGGTTCCGATCACACTGATTCTCATGCAGCTCCTGAAAAAGATTATGGATCGCCGAAAAGGATTTCAGCGCACAGTATAGGAAATTTTTTTAACTTTTTCAATCGAACGTGACGTCCGGATTGAGAGAGGCAATCAATCATGGAAGAACGATCGAATTGCTGCGGCAACAAACTCAACCTGTTCGTCGCTCATCTCGGCGTAGATAGGCAGTGAGAGACATTCCAGGGCGACGGTTTCGCTGACAGGAAAATCACCTTTCTTGTAACCGAGATGCCGGTAGGCCTGTTGAAAGTGTAAGGGGATCGGATATGCGATACTTGTCCCGATCTCTTTATCCGCGAGATATTTCTGCAACACATCGCGCCGCTTTGTTCGAACGACGAAGAGATGGTACACGTGATAGGATTTTGGATCTTCGTATGGAAGGGTGAGATCGCCGACATCACGCAGGTATTCATGGTATCTTCGAGCGATCTCACGGCGGCGGTCAGTCCATTGTCGAAGGTACTTGAGTTTTACACCAAGTACTGCACCTTGAATCCCATCCATTCTGTAGTTGTGTCCCCAAAACTCGTGCTTGTATTTTTCCACCTGACCGTGATCGCGCAGCCGGCGCATCTTCGTTGCAAGCGCATCGTCATTCGTAATGATGGCGCCAGCCTCGCCATAGGCACCAAGATTCTTGCCCGGATAAAAACTGAAACATGCGGCAGTTCCGAAATGCCCGACACATTTCCCATCATATCCCGCAAGATGTGCCTGGCACGCATCCTCTACTATCGCTAATCCATATCGGAGAGCAATCTTTTTTATTTCATTCATCTCTGCCGCTTGGCCGTACAGATGAACGGGGAGAATTGCTTTCACTCCTTTTGATTTCGAGAGAAGATCGTCGATACATCCGGGATCCATGGTGTAGGTTCGCTCGTCGATATCGGCAAAGATGGGGCGGGCACCGGTGAGTGAGATTGCTTCGACTGTGGCAATGAACGTAAATGGCGTCGTCACCACCATATCACCTTCTCCTACTCCCAACGCCCAGAGAGCGAGATGGAGTGCATCCGTCCCCGAGCCGACCGCGACACAGTGTTTTACCTGGTGCGCATCGGCAAAGGCTTGCTCAAAATCGCTGACTGCCTTGCCAAGGATGAACTGTGAACGATCAATCACCCGTTGAATTGCAGCATCAATTTCCGGTTTGATCGTCAGGTACTGAGCGTGTAAGTCTGCGAGGGGAACTTTCATTTCTGTAGATCATGAATATTTGAACTGCGGAGAGGGGGGAATTCCTCCAAAGGTCCGAAGGACTCCTTCGGAGAGTCCCCTTGGGAGAACCCACGATCACTCCCTAATGCGAATGATTCCATTTGAGTGAAGCCAGCAATAGCCGCTAATCGAGTCTCTTGCCAACATTTTCAGTCGAACCGTAATAATTCGTTCTGTCTTTCAAGCTCCGTAAGATGTAGGCAAAGTACATTCGCGATGAGAAACGGTATTGCAATTCTCAGCGGAGAGGGAGGGAGTCGAACCCTCGATACACTTACGCGTATACTAGTTTTCGAGACTAGCGCCTTCAACCACTCGGCCACCTCTCCGTGCATCAAAGTAACCCAATCTACTCAAAAAACGCTTGATAAGCAACGATGAAACAAAAACGACCGGTCGGAATGACTGGTCGTGCCGAAGAAAATTCGCCGTCTGGAAAACTAGGAGTTGATGACAAGCTCCTGGCCGATGTGAATTCTTGTTCCGCGAATATTGTTCCACGACTGAAGCTGACGAATGGAAACACCGAACGTCGAAGCGATACTGTGAAGCGTATCGCCCTTCTTTACCTTGTATGAAATCGTCTTGCCGGATTTGGCGCTGTCGCGCACTGCGAGTGTCGCACCACGAGCGGGAGTATTATCCTCGATAAGGATATCAAGCGTTTGTCCTTTCATGACATTGTCGGACTGCAGCGCATTCCACTTGCGAATATCATCTGATGTAGTGCCGTATCGGCTCGCAATTTTCCCAAGATTATCGCCTCGCTTGACACGATACTTGGTCCAATACGAAGTAGTATGGCCGGGTTTGGACTGCATGTCTTCATCGGATGCATTCGCAACCAACAGTTTCGCGTGCTGCTCATCTGAAATGTGATCGATCGCTGCATACTTATCGATCTGACCAATAGAAACCCAAATGGTGAGCGTGTTACCTGCACGGATGGAACGACCATAGGGAATCTCATTCCACATGCGGAGGTCACTAATGCGAGCATCGTACCAATCGGCAATCTTGCCAAGGGTGTCACCCTTCCGGATCCGATACGTCATCTTCACTTTATCTTTCATTTCTTCAGCGGCAATTTTTGCCCTCTGAGGCGAACGACTTCCTTTTCTGCGAGTCGGTTGGTCTGCCGCGACTGCGATCGTATGTTTTCCAATGGAAGGAATCGGGATCACGATGGTCTTGCCAACTTGCAGGCGGTTACCTTTCAGGTGGTTGACTTCGGCAATCACGCTGGTCGTTACCCCATAATATTTGGCAATCGAAGATAGCGATTCCCTTCTTTTCACTTTATGCTGGAACCAATCGCGCTTCTGATCGTCCGGAATGCCTGTGTACTTCTCTGCAAACGTCGTCGAGGAACCTTCCGGCACGCGAAGCGTATAGTCCTTCGTTCCGGGCGGAGTGCACCATTGAACGAGCTCGGGATTCAACTCCCGAAGCGTTCCGACATCCGTGTCGGCACATTTTGCCAGGACTGAGAGATCAACACAATCATTGACCGTGACCGTTTCGTACTTCAATGAATCCGCCGGCGTCACATCAAATCCATACTCTTTTGGTGACATGGTCAGAACGGCAACGGCGATAAACTGCGGAACGTAGTTTCGCGTTTCGCGCGGCAGGAATGGTCGCATCTTCCAGAAGTCCCGGGACTTACTCCGACGTATAGCACTATAGACTCTTCCCGCGCCGGAATTATAGGCGGCAAGCGCAAGATACCAATCGTCAAACTCAGCATGGAGATCCTTCAAGTGACGCGCTGCGGCATGTGTGGCCTTTTCGAAATCGCGACGCTCGTCGTACCAGAAATTACCCTGCAAACCATACATCTGACCCGTCCCTTTAACAAACTGCCAGAGACCAACTGCCCTTGCCCATGATCGCGCAACGGGATTTAACCCGCTTTCAATCATGGAGAGAGACACGAGTTCCTCCGGAATTCCTTCCTCGCCGAAAACCTTCCGCATGATGGGAAAGTACTTACCCGAAACATACAACCAGTGCTCAAAATGTGCATGGCCACGACCACGGAAAAAATTGATGTTCTGTTCTACGTGCCCGTTGATAACAAGTGGAATCGACGTCGTGGTAATGACCTTTTTCGTTTGATCCTGATCTCCGGTTTCATTCGCTTCGTCAATCTGGTTAAGCTTCTTGCGAAGCGCAAAGATTGATGTATTCGGCGAGAGACTATCAATCACGGCTATGTATTTCTCATAGTCCTCGATGACGCTATGGCTGAGGTCGTCAAAATCGGAATTACTTTCGATGTTAGGATAATACCCCAACTCGTTCAGAATGGCGATGGCATACTCGAACTCCGTTGCCGAGTGAACTGAATCGTTCTGCTGCTCAGCTTCCAGCGCCGACAAGTAATGTTGATGTGCACGCTCAAGGAGTTGGGCAGTCACAACATCGTAGTTCGAGTCTGGAACCAGCGAATCTTTGAGCGCGACTTCCATCTCTGCGCGAGAAAGCGTGTCGGTCGTGGGGGCTGTTGATAAACCTGCAAGGGGATTGTTCGCCTGAGAAGTCGATCGAGTCAACTTTTCAGATGAACAGCCTATGAAAAGAGCAAGAAGAAGTACAACATAATAAAAGTGCTTCAATACGCTATCCAGAAAGAGGTTATCGAAATATAACTCCAGAAAATATAGAGGAATTGGAGTAGAATGTCAAGGCTTTTCTTTTGGGAAAGTGATACCAAGCAACACTTAGAGCGGTATGTTGCCATGCTTCTTCTTCGGATTACCATCTACCTTGGTTGAGAGAATTTGGAGTGCTCGAACAAGACGAGGACGCGTCTCGCGCGGCTCGATCACGTCATCGACGTAGCCTCGTGCTGCCGCGATGTACGGGCTGGCAAACTTCTTCCGATAGTCTTCGACTTTGACTTCGAGCGCCTTCTCCCGATCTTCTGCTTGCTCGATGCCTTTCTTGAAAATGATTTCCACTGCACCCTTCGGACCCATCACTGCGATTTCGGCAGTTGGCCAAGCGAAGTTGAAGTCGCCTCGGATATGTTTGGAATTCATGACATCGTACGCACCGCCGTAGGCTTTGCGCGTAATGACTGTAATCTTCGGAACGGTCGCCTCGCAGAAGGCATACAACAATTTTGCTCCGTGCTTGATGATTCCACGCCATTCTTGATCTGTTCCCGGAAGAAACCCCGGCACATCTTCAAAAACAATGAGTGGAATATTAAAGGCATCGCAGAAGCGAACAAACCGCGCCCCTTTTACTGACGAATCAATGTCAAGTACTCCGGCCAGGACAGCCGGTTGGTTGGCAATCACTCCGACGGGTCCTCCGCCCAAACGAGCGAATCCGACGATAAGATTCTGGGCGAAAAGTTCATGTACCTCAAGAAATTCTCCATCATCGACAACAAGATGAATAACATCCTTCATGTCATACGGCTTGTTGGGATTCTCGGGTATGATGGAGTTGAGCTTTTCTTCCTTCCGGTGCGGATCGTCTTTCGATTGAATGATGGGTGGATCGTCGAGATTATTCGATGGGATGTAACTGAACAGCTTTCTGATGAGCTGGAGACATTCGACTTCATTCTCACACGCGAAGTGTGCAATACCCGATTTTGTCGCGTGCGTGAGTGCACCACCAAGGTCTTCGAAGGAAACGTCTTCATGTGTCACGGTCTTCACAACGTTCGGACCTGTGACGAACATATAACTTGTATTCTTCACCATGAACGTGAAGTCGGTAATCGCCGGTGAATAGACTGCACCGCCTGCGCACGGTCCCATAACTGCGGAGATCTGCGGAATCACTCCGGAAGCAAGAGTGTTCCGCAGGAAAATATCGGCATAGCCGCCAAGGCTTACGACGCCTTCTTGAATTCTCGCACCTCCTGAATCATTCAAGCCGATGACGGGCGCACCGACTTTCAGCGCCATGTCCATAATCTTACAGATCTTCTCCGCGTGCGTCTCGGAGAGCGATCCTCCAAAGACTGTGAAGTCCTGACTAAATACAAAGACAAGTCTGCCATCGATTGTTCCGGTGCCGGTGATAACGCCATCCGCAAGAACCTTTTGTTTTTCCAGGCCGAAGTCGTGTGAACGGTGTTCGACCAGTGCATCGATCTCCTCAAAGCTCTTCCGGTCAAGAAGGACTTCCAATCGCTCGCGGGCCGTCAGCTTTCCTTTTTTATGCTGATCCTCGATTCGCTTCTCGCCGCCGCCAAGCTTCGACCTGGCCTTCAGCTCGCGCAGGTGTCGGATTTTATCACTCTCGTTCGATTGGGACATGATGTATGATCTCAGAAAAGGTGTAACGATTTGGATTCGATAGGATGAATATAGGGAAAGACCGATCGGATGTCAAGAATTTCTCCCCTTGCCGCAAAAAAATTGGTGAGATCGAAACAGTCTATCACGCCATCTCTCTTTTCACAGTCGGTACAAAGGGAACAGGCCGTTCAACCTTCGGCAATCCCACAATTTCCCGAGCACGGTTTAGCGCATTGTCGATATTGCCGAAGATGTTTTCTTCCCCAATGAGGTCGATCATTTCCGACTGGCCGAGGGCGTAGAGCGGCTGCGTGTGGATGTCGGAAATGAGAAAAGCGATATTATGCTTCCTGCAATCGTTGTAGACCTTTTTCAAAACGTTCAGGCCGGTCGAATCCATTGCCGGCACATTGCGCATGCGAATGATCCTCACTTTGGGCGCCTTCTCGATAAACCTCATCGCTTCCTCGAACTTATACGCCGCCCCAAAGAAGAACGGTCCGTTGACTTCATACACTTCGACGCCTTTCGGAATCTCACGCTTCTCGATTGCGTTCGGATCGTCTGTCTCGTCCTCATCCTTGAGCTCACGCGTAACAACGCCAACATTTGTCACCGCTGCCATGCGCCGCATGAAGAGAAAAACCGAAAGCACAACTCCGATTTCAATGGCAACCGTGAGGTCGAAAACGACAGTGAGACCGAAGGTTATCAGCAGCACGGCAACGTCGCTTCTGGGGCTTTTGAGCAGATCCTTGAATGACCGCCACTCGCTCATGTTATACGCTACCACCACCAAGATTGCGGCAAGGCACGAAAGAGGAATGAGTGTCGCCCAGCGTCCAAAGAAGAGCATAACGAGAAGAAGTACGATCGCGTGCGTGATGCCGGCGATCGGAGTACGACCTCCATTCTTGATATTTGTTGCAGTCCGTGCAATCGCGCCTGTCGCTGGAATGCCGCCGAACAGTGACGTGGCAATATTCGCGACTCCCTGGGCGATCAACTCCATGTTCGAGCGATGTTTTCCTCCAATCATACCATCTGCGACAACTGCCGAGAGGAGCGACTCGATCGCTGCTAGGAGCGCAATTGTTGTTGCCGGTTGGATGAGGTGTTTTATTGTCGCATATTCGATTGTAGGCAACACCGGAGTGGGAAGCATGGATGGAATTTCACCAAACCGGCTTCCAATCGTCTCGACAGGCAGATGAAACATTTGAACAACCATCGTTGAAAGTAGGAGTGCGACAAGCGTACCTGGAATCTTATGGACAAAGCGCTGCCAAAAGATAATGACAATCGTCGAACCGAGCGCAATTGCCAGTGCATAAGAGTTGATCGAGGCGAGATTCTGCACGAACGCAATCCACTTTTCAACAAAGTCGACAGGCACTGTTCCCATCTGAAGTCCGAAGAAGTCCTTCACCTGCGATGAGAAAATGATAAGAGCTATTCCGCTTGTGAATCCGACGATGACGGGATATGGCATGAACTTAATGACGGAACCCAATCGTGCAAATCCCATGATCACCAGAATCACTCCCGCCATGAGTGTCGCGACGATGAGTCCGTTGAGACCGTAGTTGTTGACGATGCCGTAGAGGATGACGACGAACGCGCCCGTCGGGCCTCCGATTTGCACTCGGCTTCCGCCAAGTACCGAGATCAAAAATCCGGCGACAATCGCTGTAACAAGTCCTTTATCGGGTGAAACACCGGATGCGATGGCAAATGCGATCGCCAGCGGCAACGCGACAATGCCAACAATGAGTCCTGCGGTGAGATCGGATAAGAATTGTTGGGAGGAATATCCCTGAAGTGTGGTAAAAAGCTTCGGCTTGAGCAATGCTGCAAATACGTTATGATCGAGTCCTGAACACTGTTGGGAATAAAGATACACGAAAGCATACGAAAAAACAATTTTATCTTCGGCGAGTATTGCATAGCAAAAAGCAAAAAATTAATCGGGTAATTCATGGAGAGAGACCTTGATTCACTGCGTGCCGATTAGTACAATGGACAGGTAGGTATTCAGTACCTCCACCACTAATCCACCACAGGGCAGCTTCCCTTTGCTGCCCTTTCTTATTCCTTCCATAGTAGTTTAAGCAGAGATACGCACAATCATAATCTTCGTCAATCTATTCTATCGCATGAACTCCAGTGGAAACCGGAGCCGGATATCTTCACCGAAACCGAGAATCACCATCGTGATTGTTTCCGATTCTTCGAGAAACTGGCGACCGTCCTGACGCAGTGGAAAAACCATTAGCATCGTTTCATCCTTGAACAACTGCGATCCCTTCCTCCCCAAGATATATCTCGGCTTCACCCGGTCCCCTCGTTCGTTTTGAAGGTAGATTCTTTCCTCCAAATCAGTGAGAAGGGGTATGTAACATGGCCAGCTCATAAGATCGGCAATCGGTCTATTGGAAGCGAAAGAAAATGGTATGACACAGGGGAACGTTTTATTCTCGATCGTCACGAGGAAGAGCAGTGAATCAATCTGGAGACGATCGCGCACATAATTGCCATGAGGATCCATGAACCTCCCCACGTAGGCATCGTAATAGATTCCCATACTTTCCTTGGCGAGTTGGTCGAGGTCTCGTTGGTACTCCCCTTCCGTGAGCTGCTTCCGCTCCTGTTGCATTTTGCTGAGAGCAGTGACAACGCTCGGATAGTAGGGAGTTGCATAAATGCGGACGCTCGACTCGATATCAAAGCCATATCGCGCCATTGCGGATGCGACGATGGTCTGGCAATCGAGCTTAGTCCAACTGGAAGGAGGCTTCAGAATAATACTCTCGTACTTGCTGTGCACGCAGCCGGAAAGGAGAAGGATCAAGAGAAGAAACGTTTTGCGTTCCATGGGTAATTCTTCCAGAATAGAGAAGTTGCTGTCGATGCAACCCTACGCAATACTACGGAAGGAAGGTAAATGTTCCAAGTCAAGATACAAAAAAATCGGGATGGCTATCCTGGCGAACGATTCTTGCTGAAAGATTCCAAAACGCCGCTCCTTATTTGTTCATCCACGACTGCCAGGCTTTTCGCCACTTCGATTTATCCTTGGAAGATTTCTGCAAACCCGACGCAGACTGCTCACGGTTGTTCGAGGAACTGTTCTCTTGTTGCGAGCCTTTCCTTTGAGTATTCCGGTTCTTGGCGTGATGTCGATTTCCCTCGCTGTTTTTTGCCGATGAGTTACGTCGTCGGCCGGGCGAGTGCGAGAAATGGTCGTGGCGCCTCTTGCCGTCCGAGGCCTCACGTACTTCGATGAGAGGCGGAACATCGTCCATAGTCTTGAGCGTGATACTGCCGCGGTATGTGAACAAGATTTGCTTGAAAAATTTTTCCTCTTCGCCGCGGGCGACAAGCGAGATGGCTTCGCCCTTCTTTCCGGCACGAGCAGTCCGACCAACGCGGTGCGTGTACGATTCGACATCCTTCGGGATTTCGTAGTTGTAGACGTGCGTGATTCCCTCGATGTGCAAACCACGTGCAGCAACATCCGTAGCGACAAGAAGATTGAACCTCTTCTGCCGGTAATCAGCCGTTACACGCTCTCGCTGTGCCTGCGACATTCCTCCATGCAGCGCCCGCGCTTGAACTCCTTGTGCAGAAAGCCTGCTCGCCAGTTTGGAGGTGATGTGCTTCCGGTTGCAGAAGATCAAAGCAAGTTCGCGCTCCCGTTTGAGAAGTGCAATGAGAAGCGGAAGCTTTTGCTCCGGAGTGGTATGATAGTATGTCTGGTGCAGAAAGTCCGGCTTGACTGCGGATGCAAGATGAACCTGCTTGGGATTGCGGAGGTATTTCTGGCTGAGCTGAGTAACCTCCTGCGAGACAGTTGCACTGAACAACATTGTCTGGTGTTCCTGCTTGATATGACGGAGAATTCGTTCGATATCCCGGATGAACCCCATGTCGAGCATGCGGTCTGCTTCATCGAAAACGAGATAGCGGATTGTTTCCAGTGTCACTGCTTTCCGCTCGAGCAAGTCGAGCAGTCTGCCCGGTGTCGCGACGATGATGTTCGTCGTGCGCATCTTCTTCACTTGATTCATGATGGAGACGCCACCGTACACGGGCGTTACGCCCAGATGTTTACCTGCGGAGAATTTTGTGAATTCACCGGCGACTTGCAGACAGAGCTCGCGCGTGGGGACGAGCACCAGCGCGACCAAGCCGTCGCGGCGGTTTGTTTGCTCGATGATGGGGATCGCGAAGCTGAGCGTCTTGCCCGAGCCGGTCTCCGACTGGGCGAGCACATCGCGACCTTCGAGAATTGCCGGGATGATTTCGTGCTGGATCGGAGTGGCGATCGTAATGCCATGCTGCCCGAGCAGCGAGAGCATGGGTTTGCTGATATTAAACTTTTCTGATTTCAAGTGGGTTGCGTCCTTATGAGGTAAAATTAGGGTTGCTTAGTATTTATTTGTTGTGAGTAGTTTGGAGTTGAGCAAGTCTGATTTGAATAAGACCTTAGTTCGAACGTTTCTAATCAACTGAAATAATATTTTCAAGATAAGCTGAGAAAGCTTATGTTGTGAACAATTGCGTAAGCGAACAACCCCGTAAGAAGGAGCCATTTTTGAAAATTATAGGAAAGTATGGCCCCTTTCGACCACTTCTCACGTTCTTGCTTCAGCGATGACGGCAATTCTGAAGGAACGATTTTAGCTACATGAACATCTAAACTCCTACATTGGACTACTGATTCTAGTCTCCGCAATCCGCTTATGAACGAAATCAAGAAACTCAACCAAGAAATAACGCGAATCCATCGAAGACTAAATACAGGATTGGAACCGAGCTGAATCGAGAAGGCAAGTATTCCAGGTGTCACTCCGAGTACAAAATAGTCGTATCTTGTCTGTGCTTCATGATGACGATGGAATGCTTGATTATATTGTTCTCCCTTATCCATTAGATTTACAGCAACAGTTATGAAATAACTTTCTCAATCACTTCACCCCAATATTTTCTTATAACTCATCGTATTATCGTTTCTCCTCTTTGCGCCTTCGCGTCTTGGCGAGTAAATTATTTCACGCAAAGCCGCTAAGAACGCCAAGGGTTATTCTGGCAGTTGATTTACTATTCTTGTTATTCCATCTTTCATCAATGCTTCACCGAAGTTGATAAGCAATCCTAATCTTTTATCTGCCAAGCGGAGATACGTTAACAATTGTTTCTTATGAACTGGGGCTACAAGTTCAACCGATTTCAGTTCTATAATGACTTTGTTCTCAACCACAATATCCGCTCGAAACCCTTCATCGAACTTCATTTTCTCATACACTAAAGGAATTCCCTGCTGTCTTGTTACTCTTAGATCCCGCTTCTCTAATTCATAAGATAATACTGATTCATATACCGATTCTAGCAAGCCAGGCCCGAGAATTATATGAATGTTGTAAGCTGCGTCGACTATCTCTTTCGCTATTTCATTCTCAGTCATGATCCCTCCCTTTCTTCTTTGCGCCTTCGCGTCTTGGCGAGAAAATATTTTCTCACGCAAAGACGCAACTATCGCTAAGTAAGTATTTTCTCGATCACTCCACCCCCAACCAACTTCTCCCCGTCATACATGACAACCGACTGACCCGGGGTAATCGCCCGCTTCGGCTCGTCGAAGAGAACGCGGAATCGTCCGTCTCCAATCGGGAAGACGGTCGCAGGTGCCGCGTCATCCTTGTAGCGAACCTTTGCCTGGACGCGAAATCCCTCCGCTATTTTTCCGATGCTGATGAGATTGAGATTCTTCGCGACCAACTCCATTCGAAGAAGATCATTATTGCGTCCGATATGGATCGCGTTGGTGTTTGCATCGATATCGGTAACATAGACGCGTTCACCGTACGAACCAATGCCGCTTCGCTGACCGATCGTGTAGTACGGAAACCCGTCATGCTTTCCCACCACCTTCCCATCCCACACAATGTCGCCGCCGGCAATGCGGGAGTTCATATCGGGTATACGTTCGTGGAGGAATCGTCGATAATCGTTATCTGCAACGAAGCAGATCTCGTAGCTCTCTTCCTTCATGGCAGTCTTCAGTCCATATCGTGAAGCGAGAGCACGAACCTCAGGCTTTGTCAGCTCACCAAGAGGAAAGAGCGTCCTGCTCAGCGCCTCCTGACTCAATCCCCAGAGCGCATACGACTGATCCTTATGGCTATCGCGTGCGGTGGAAATCGTGTAGCGACCGGACGTTTCATCGTAACCGACATTCGCGTAATGACCTGTCGCAATATGAGTTGCACCGAGAGACGCTGCCTTCTTCAGTAACTCCCCCCACTTAATGGTACGGTTACAGATGATGCACGGGTTTGGTGTTCGTCCCTCGAGGTATTCACTCACAAAATTGTCGATCACTTCTCGGTTAAATGACTCGGTAAAGTCGACGACGTAATGCGGGATACCGAGTTTCACGGCGACCATCCGCGCATCATTGAATGCGTCGAGGCCGCAGCAGCTCGTCTCGTTGCCCACGTTCCCTCCCACCTCGTCGAAAGAGTAGGTCTTCATCGTAACGCCGATGACGTTGTAACCTTGCTCTAAAAGCAGCGTAGCGGCAACGGAGGAATCAACGCCGCCACTCATTCCAACAACAACTGTCGTATTTCGTCCGTTCGTCTTCATGTTTGACGGTACAAGGTACAAAAAAACGGAGGAAGTTCCAAGGGAAGAGTTTTTCGATTTTGGATTTTAGATTTTGGACTGAAGAATTTAGTAACTGATCATTGGTTATTAGGCCCTGCTCCTTCATTTTTTTGCTCTTCGCTCTTCGCCCTCAGCTCTTTGCTCAGTACTGCATATCAAGCTGAATGCTGACACGATTATCATGATTCGTTGATAGTTCATCATAGCCGGTTCCAATATGTTTTACGTCGTCACGCACAAGGTCGGAGTATTTTACATTGAGAGTGAGATGATCCGGAATTGAATACCTGGCAAGTATATACCACCGCGCACCGTGTCCATAGAGAGCGGGGAATGAAACTACTCCATCGACGTCACGTTCGTACTCGTAGAGCCGGGAATCATATGAATCTGTGTGAAAGAAGAGAAGCCGGAAGCTCCATTGGAATCGCTTGCCGTCATCATACACGATGTCATGATATGTGAGCCATCCTTTTTCCATCGTATGCACCAACGATGAGCCAAGGTCTTCCCAGTCGATTCGTTCTCGCACGCTGACGCTGGCATTCAGTTTGAAATCGAGAGTGACTCTGTAAATATTCTTTCGTTGGAAATCAATGATTGAATGGCGTAGACCCGTTTGATCCGTGACGTCCTCACGCACATCGTATCCTTTCCGTTGATATCGTATCGTCACGCCAAGTCGGGAAATCGCATGAGAGTTCATTTCGACGAACGCATCATGTCCACCCGATGAAAATCGAATATTCCCTGCGGGTTCCGGGGATTGGAACTGATCGTAGTACACACTCACCTGCATTGATCGATGCGGTGAGAATCGGAGACCGAGATAGAGTCCGCGCTCGTTCGATGCAACGCTCCGTTCAGCAAACCCCAGGCCGTGCGGACTATAGAATTGCGCCGGGTACGACCGGTAGGATGCAATGAAGTCGATGGACTTCGCAGGACGGAATATCATACCGGAATTTCCGCCCCACACGTTCTTCACGACCGCCCACTCACCAAAGACTTCCCAACTCAACATCGCACAATGGTAATCGAACGAAGCGATGCCAAGCTCGCGTCCTGAAAATTGCCGCCCGCCATCCAGCTCGAGACGATGTGAATACTGCGTGTAGTAGATTGTGGCGCCAAGCGTATTGTATGAAGCGATTTCTACCATGCCTCTTGCTCCGAGCAAACTCTCGCTCAGGCTTCCTTCCTTTGCGATCTCCGACTGAGTTCGAAAGTAGCCTGCGGTGTAGAAACCGTGTACAATGAGCGATGAATCTACGGTTGCGCCGTAATGCCGGTGAGAGTAGAAAAAGGAGAGCAAGAGTGGACTTAAATTCAATTCGGCAGCAGTCCCACGGAAAAAAGCGTTTTCATCGGAGGAGAGATATGCTTGAAGTCCCCTTGCCGTTCGGCGCACAGGTGCAATGACATTCGCTCCCTTCGACAAATCGTAGCCGCGCCACAGCGCAACCCCTTGCCCTCCTTCGATAAAATAATCTCCGATGATCCATCTGGAAAGCAGTCCCACATCATCAACCACAAAATTGAACGCCATGAAATCCGCAAGTCGTCGCTCTCCCGCATCCTTCTCCATCAGCAAGCCGCCACGCAGGTGAACACCGGTGTTCCATGTGAGTCGCTGGTACGAATACAAGCGAGAACCTCCATACGCTCCGCGAACGAATCCCGATGATTGCTGAAGTGCGTAACGAATACGGGTGCGCGAAGAAATATGCGTGCGTGTTGCCAGCGTATCCCACGATAAGAAATCGAGAAGAGGTGAATCATCGATAGGTTCGCTTTGTTCGAGTATTGCATCATTCTCATCGATGACTCGGAGGGAATCTTGTTGTGCAAACGATGGAATGTTTTCCAGGAAGAAGCCGACGAGCCCGGCAGACAAAAGGAGAAAGTGTTTATTCATCGCTTCCTCCAAATCGAAGAGAAACAGATCCTACATGCGTCCAGCCAAGCTCCTGGTGATGGACGATCGCATAATCGAATTGGACGGCAGAATACCGGATGCCCAACCCGCCTGCGACCTCTGACGGCTCATCGGAGAATCCTGCACGAAACGCGACCGGTTCAACCGGCCAATACTCGAATCCAAATCGTGGAGAAGGCTCGGACGCCGTTTCTTTCTGTACGTCGAATGTCAATCGAGTCTGTGCGTTGGGGACGAACGCAACGCCGACAACATACTCCTGCGGAAGTTTCGCGCGCGCCGTTCCAATGACCGGAGCATTGATATTACGGACAACCACACCCCATCGAAGTGCATCAAGCAGTCGAACATGAAGACCAACATCGACTCCTAACGTACTCGCTGATCCGTATCGTTCAATGGACACTGTATAGATATTGGCCGCGATCCCAACGCTCACATTATCGAACATTCTTGCATAGCCGAGTGTGCCTGTCAATTCACGATACAACGAGTACCCGAATCGATGCATGGAAATACCGATAGTTCCAAACGTTGTGTTCAATACACCGACGACATTGGCATCGGACAGTTCCGATAGATCGAAGAGTTGCGGTGAGTACGAACATCCGAACTCTCTTCCAGTAACCTGTGTCCACCCGGCAGGGTTATGCGAAATTGCCCAGACGTCGTCTGAGAGTCCGGTCATGGCACCTCCCATTGCCCGTGCCCGTGCGCCGCTGCTTCTCTGTTCAAATCCTGAAACGGCAATTTGGAATGATAGAAGGGTAAGAATGATGATGCGAACCATAAGGCCTCCCTGGAATAGTTGATGACTTGAAGAAGTAGCTTGAAATACTTATATTGAATTCAACACTATTGAGAACCGTATGAAATTCTTTTTGGCGATCCTCTCGTTCCTGTTAGCCCTCACTCCTGTGGCTGCTCAAGAAATTGAATGCACAGTGACCACAAACGTCGAAGCTCTCGCGGGTGACGCACGTGAAAACTTAAACGATTTCATTTCCCAAGTCCAGCAGTATATCAATTCGTACCGGTGGACGAGCGTGGACCTCGGCGGTGAAAAGATCAAGTGCACGATGGATATTCAGTTCAAAGGCTCGCCGCGCGACGGCCACTACAGCGTGCAGGCATTCATCGGCAGCCAACGGCCGATCTTTCAGTCGGGCGGCAGTAGTACAGCGCTGGTCCGCCTTAAAGACGACAATTGGGAGTTCGATTACATCCGCAGCACGCCTTTCATCCATAATGATGATCGTTTCGATCCGCTCATGAGCTTCATCGATTTTTATACGTACATCATTCTCGGGTACGACTTCGATAGCTACAAAGCAGGCGACGGCACACCTTACTTCCAGAAAGCACTTGAGATCGCCAATAAAGCGCGCGGCTCCGGTAACGCCGGTGTGGGATGGGAAGCTACATCCCAAAATACTTACTCACGCGGCCTGCTGGTGGACGAACTCTTGAATGCACGATTTTACGATTGCCGGGAGGCGTTTTACAAGTACCATTACAGAGGATTAGATCTCCTCGCCAAAGACGATGTGCGGGCAAGAAAGAACATGCTTGCCGCTCTGGAGAAGATAGGACAATTACAGGACAGAATCAACCAGCGCACCCAGATGATAAAACTCTTTTTCGAAACCAAGCACCTGGAAATCGCACAAACGTTCGCAAAAGACCCCGATCTCACGGTCTTCACCCGGATTATCCGGATCGATCCCGCTCATCAAAGTGATTACGAAAAGGCGAGTCGCGGCGAGAACTAACCGTTCTCTCCCGCCCCTCTATTGAATGATTTTGATGTCGAAGATGTGATCATCGACGAGGATCCGGTTTACCACCTCCATGCCTGATGTGATCTTTCCAAACAACGTGTAACGCCCGTCGAGATGCGGTGCAGGTGACTGCATGAAGAAGAATTGTGAGCCTTCCGTATCTTTTCCCGCACTTGCCATTCCGATCGATCCCGTCTCGTAGGTCAACGGAGAAAACTCCGAACGAATCGAGTAACCGGGTCCACCCCATCCGTCTCCCCGTGGATCGCCGCCCTGAACGACAAAGTTCGGTACGACTCGATGAAAAGACTTGCCGCGGAAAAAGCCGCGCTGACTTGCCAGCTTCAAGAAACTCATGACGGTGAACGGCGCAACGTTTTTATACAACTCCATCGTCGCATCGCCGCGTATCGTTTCCAGTTTTACATGGATCGTATCGGGGAGGGAATTCAAATACTGAAAATCATAATCGACCCACGATGGCTCAAATTCCAACGAGATATCCCGCATGTAATTCCGACCGGTGATCGCTTTCAATGCAGAAGCAGATGCGAGGACGACAGAACGATCGCGCTGTTCCAACACTTTCTTGAGCGGCTCTACGGCTCTTGGGTCTTTCAATTTTTCGAGCGCAGCGATAACCTCCTGCATCGCCTCAACGTCATCGGGGACTCGAAGTGAGCTCAAAGTTTTGAGCAATGGCGGAACGGATGCTTGGTTGAGGAAGAGCTGATTGCCAAGGATCGAGGACGCAGTCCCCACGATTGCAAGATCACGCGACTCCAGCGCAGCGAGACTTGCGCGGTATGCCTTGTCGAGAACTTCTTTGTTCTCCGGATTGCGCCAACTGAGCTCCATCAGCCCGTCAAGCGCAGCAGTACGGAGGCGCTTATCCTCACTGCCGGCATAAACAAAAAGAAACGGTGCAGCTTCGGGAGCGCCAGTCAAACCCAAGGCGAATATCATTTGAGACTGAAGAATCGGATTCGATGCGCGTGAAGGATCGATACGTGCGAGCGCGTCCTTTCCTTCGAGTCTCGCAAGTGATGTATCGGCTACCCCCTGCAATTGCCAGAGGTATCCATTGCCCTCGTTCATCGCGATGCGCTCAAGCATCGCGAACGTCTCTTTGGAAGCTTCGCTCGAATCCTTCTTGACGCCGGTTGCACCGAAGGCTGCCAGCGCCGTCATCGCGATGTACGGATTGCCGTCGTTGAACGATCGGCGGAAAAGTCTCAAAACATTTTCCTTCCCTTGCACGTTGAAATTCCCGAGCGCCTTCAACGCGTTCACTCTTACGCGCCAGTCACCATCGAACTCTGCTATCTTTTGCAAGGGTTCGAGAGAAGTCAATTCATCTTTGGTTTTTCCCAGTAGCGTAGCCAAGTTCATACGGACGAGGGGATCCGGATGTTTGTAAAGCTTGGTAATGTAGTCGAGGTTGCTGCGAACGTCGGGATGATTTCCCACCCGCTGGAGCGCGTAAATGGCTTGCCATGGAGCCGTCGTCGCGTCTTTTGCAAAGCGCAACAGGTATTCCACGCCTTCCGGTGTTGTGATGCTGCGGATCGCAAAGCGCGCAATGCTCATCAGCAGCGCTTCCTGATGAACAAGCGGGTACTGATTGCCGAATTTTCCAACCAAATCATTCAAGGCTTGCTCGGAGCCGAACTTCCCGATCTCTTCAATCAACCGATCGGCCGGACTTCCAAGATTCCGTTCTTTTCCATGCGTCTTATCAAGAGCCGTGGAGCTCATGTTCTCCAGGCGATTCCAGATGAGATCATGCTCAAACTTCTCTCTCCCGCCTTTACTGAGTTGGCCTGCGGTCTGTCCAATGGCAAAAGCAGCGTTCCACTGCACTTCCGGCATTGGATCACTCAAGCGATCGACGAGCAATGGAAGTGCGGCGGTGTCCTGGATACTCCCATAGGCAAGCGCTGTTCGTTCACGAACGATCGGATCCCGATCGCTCAGGAAACCGAAGAGCTTGATGTCGTGTGACGTCCTGCGATCCTGTATGCGAAGAATATCTTCCAGCTGCTGTTCTTGCTTCCGGAGCTCGCTGTCTTGTGCAAGAAGAGTATAGAGAGGAATGAATAAGACGAGAAGAACTATCGGCTTCATAAATCTCCTGACGTGAGTTCGTGTGCTATGAAGTACCACTATACGCGAGGGAATATTACGTTCCCACACCGAAAAGCTTCTTTACGCCGGAACTACTCACACGGCCAACCTCCTCAACAGACCGTCCCTGCAGCTCCGCAATTTTTCGGGCTATGTGAGGAATATTCGAAGGCTCGTTGCGCTTTCCACGATTTGGCGCGGGCGCAAGGTATGGACTATCTGTTTCAAGAAGAATGTGCTCGATCGGGATCTTCGATACAACTTCGACCATGGAGTTGGGTTTGTTCGGTTTGCTGCCGAAGGTGACCGGTCCGGGAATTGAGATGAAGAATCCCCAATCAATGACCATCTGCGCCATGGCGCTATCTCCCGGAAAACAATGGAAAACACCTTTCGGTGCCGGTCGCCCATCGGGCAACGTGCGCCACGATGGAACGCGCTTCATTTTCTCCTCAACGATGCGAAGCGTATCATGCTCTGCTTCTCGACTGTGGATGACGATGGGAAGGTTCCGTCGCTGCGCAATCTCGATCTGACGTGCAAATATATCTTGCTGCTGTTCTGGCTCGGAGAAGTTATAATGATAATCCAGGCCGATCTCGCCAATGCCAACGACTTTTGGGTGACGGCTCAATACTTCGATCTCTTCGAGCGCATGATCGTTTGCTTTCGCCGCATCGTGTGGATGGAAACCGACACACGCATAGATCAAATCGTACTTCTCTGCCAATGCGACGGATTCCCGACTCGTCTCAATATCTGTCCCCGGGTTGATGATGTAACGAACACCTGCGTCCCGGGCTCGATTGATAACGTCGTCGAAGTCGGAATGAAAGTCTTTGAAAAAAAGATGTGCGTGTGAATCGACGAACATAGCCTATTGCATTACTTCAAACATTCATGGAGTTTCTCGATAACGTACTCGACTTCGGCAGTCTCGATCTGCGGATAAATTGGGAGTCGCAGAAGGTTTTGAGAAATTCGATCAGTCACCGGCAGCGAAACGTCTTTAGTCCCCAGCGCTTGCAGCGCAAAAGGTGACGAGTGCAGTGGTACATAATGGAATGTCGTCTGAATTCCAAATTCCTTCAATTTTTTCATCACCGTATTACGCTCAACCTCACTCCGGAGCAGAATGTAAAAGATGTGGTAGTTCGATTCGCAATATTCCGGGATAATCGGGAGACGGAGTTTTTCGTGCTGTTCCAGATCCCTCAAACCCATCATGTACATCTCGTAGATGCGCCGCCGTCTTTCCTGTATGACGTCAAGATCATCGAGCTGGCACTTCAGGACTGCAGCGAGCAGATCAGAGAGGATATAGCTGCTGCCGAGATCGACCCACGTGTACTTATCAACCTGTCCACGAAGAAAGTTCGCCCGGTTGGTTCCCTTCTCACGAATGATTTCTCCTTTGCGAGCCAGTGTCTCCTCATCTGTGAGAAAGGCTCCTCCTTCTCCACAAACATAATTTTTTGTATCATGGAAACTGTACGCACCGCAATCTCCAATCGTTCCCAGGAATTTCCCCTTATACTTTGCATTGACTCCCTGTGCTGCATCCTCGACGACAACCATGTTGCGCGCACGGGCAATTGCCATCACCTCATCCATCTCGGCAGAAACACCCGCATAGTGAACGACAACAACGGCGCGCGTCTTCGACGTTATCCTTCGCTCAAAGTCTTTGACATCAATCGTCAATGTACGATCGTTAATTTCACAGAAGACCGGTTTCCCGCCGCCGTGGAGAATGGCATTGGCCGTCGAAACGAATGTAAAGCTTGGCGTGATCACCTCGTCATCCGGCTGAAGATCGAGCATCATCATCGCCATTTCGAGTGCATGTGTGCATGATGTGGTAAGGAGTACATGCGTAATCGAGAAGAGCTCGCAGAGCTGTGCCTCGACAGCTTTGCCCATCGGCCCATCGCCGCTCAACTTCCCGGAGTCGAGGACAGTCTTGATGTAATCGAGTACCCGGTCATCAACAAAGGGTTTGTTGACTGGAATAGAAATCGTCCGCGTCGTTGCTGTTGTCATGAAATCCGGTAAAAGTTCAGAAGTTGTTCGATTGTCCTTGTCATGGAATGTTTCTCTTCGACGAACTCTCGTGCTGCTCGTCCGTGCTCTCGACGAAGCTCAGCGGAATTGAGATACTGCGTCAACTTTGCGGCGAGATCCTTACTGTCGCCAACTGTATACAGAAGACCGCGTTTTCCGTCTTCGATCTGGAAGAGGTTTCCTCCTGCTTGTGCTGCGACTATGGGCAATCCCATGCACATCGCATCCAAAACGACAAGCGAGTAGAGTTCGTCGCGGCTCGGAAACACAAACACATCCATCGCACTGAGATAGCCTACGACATCGGGTTGGTAGCCTGCGAACGTGATTTTTGTTGTGAGGTGTTCCTGCTGGAGGAACAGTTCGATCTGCCGGCGGTAGACTTCGCAGTGCGGTTCGTAGGGCGATTCACTCGGCCGGGAATGACTGCGTCGCGTCGGCTCACCCACAATGAGATACTTCACTCGATGCTTCAATGCTGCGTCAATATACAAAATGCTCTTTGCAAAATCCATCACTCCCTTCCCCGGATCGATGCGCACCATTGTGCCAACGACGACGTCGGAGTCTGAACAATCGTACTCTGCCCGTATCTCTTTGCGCCGCCGGGGATCATGCGCATAGTGCTCGAGATGCCGGCCATAAGGAAGAAGATGCACCTTGGATGATGGCACAGGATAGAGCATTGGAAGGCGTTGATTCAACTCCAGAGACGACGTAAAGATCGCATTCACTCGACGATAAATGAAGCGATGGAAAAGATCGTTTTTCTTCGGGACACCCATGTAAATACTGAGAAAGAGCTTCCGTATCGAATCAGTTGTCAGTGCCAGTGATGCAGGCCAGATATCACTGTGGAAGTGAACATGAAGAATATCGACGTCATGTTCCACTATGAATGACTGAACGAATCGTGCTGAGCGGAGGCTGACAGGATTACTGCTTGGTAGATGAAATGTCTGTATATGCCGCTCACGAAGAAACTTTTCTGCCTTCGAGTCCGGTGCACAAATGGCAAAGATTTCGACGCCCGCCTTTTGGAGCTCCACCATCAGTGTGCAAGCGTAGAGCTCCAATCCTCCCCACGCTTCCGAGGTACAGAAGTGAAGGCTCTTCACTGGAATACAGTCTCCACCGAGAGAACATAGTTTCGCGTGGGACCAAGGTTGCCGATAAAATCCGTGTAGTAGTACTGAAAAAGATTGTTAACATGAAACGTCGAGGTGATGGAAAGTCCGGCAAACCGCAACTCTGCGCTTACTCGCACGTCGGTAACATAAATCTCGACGCGTTGATCACCGTCAGGAACGGTTCCGGAGAAGACCAGCTCATCATCAATACGTTCGGTCCTGCTGATGTAGCGAAAATCAGCGCCGAGCGTGAACGGCGGGAGAATTCCTTGCAGTGAGACGTAGACAAGATGCCTCGGTCGATACTTCAGGATATCGTTCTTCGTGAGATCCTCCGGGTACACGTAAGTGTAACTCACCTGCGCCGGCAGTAAGCCTTTGAGAGCATTCAGCCTCAGCACAAACTCGCCTCCGGTGATGCGAGCACGGGTGATATTCTGGAAGTGAACATAACCGTCGGCGGCAAACGATGGCTCGATCAAATCCCAGAATTCATTTCGGAACAGTGCGAGATCGGTCGTGACTGTGCTTCCGAATGTATGCATTCCTCCTATTTCAATCGACAAGCTTCGCTCCGGCTGCAGATCGAGGTTCGGAAGAATCGTAATCCCTCCTGCGTCGGTGGTGGTGTATGCTTCTGCAATTGATGGCGCGCGAAATCCGCTACCGAGCGATGCCCGCAACGATGTCGAACCGGTTGGCGAATAGACGAGCCCAAGTTTTGGATTGAGCTGTGAGAACCGATCGATCCCTTCTACCTTCTGATAATCGTACCTTCCTCCGAGTATCAGACGGATGCTATCCGGAATTGCTATCTCATCTTGCAGATACAGCGCACTTCCAATTGATGAGTGCTTACCGAAAATCGTATCGGCATCGACGTTGTTGAAGTTACCATTGATGCCGGCTGTTACCATATGATGAGACGCAGGACGATAGTTCATCTGGAGTTCACCGATCAGGAAGTCTGACCTCGAATTGCTCCCGTAAGGGTCAAACCGGTTTGGGATGTTATCATCCCATCGAGAACGAAACCACGAAAGTTTGGCTGTTGCGAATATCCCGCTTGAAACGAAGTAACGGTAATTCCCGCTCAAGCTCCAGCGCAGCGATTGCACGCGCTGGAAGAGTTGATCATCTTTTGGCTCGAGTGCGTGGTTGAGATCTTTCCAATACAGAAAATTGGCGCGTCGTTGGTCCAGTAGATTAAACGATATGTCGACTGACTGGAACGCTGAGAGATCGTAGCCGACGCGTGACCACACATTCCATCTCTTCCAGAAGTCATTTCTCTTATAGCCATCGTTGACCGTGCGGCTTCCTCCGAACCCGAGCGTCCATTCACCGACGTGCTGCTGATAAGTACCCATGATGCCGCTAAAAGGTCTGGGATCTTTGGACCATTGCCATTCGCTGTACCTGGGCATCTCGTACACGCCGCCGTAAAGGCGAAGTCGCGTTTCAGGATGTTCAGCAGCCCGTTTTGTGATAATGTTGATGACACCACCAAGTGCACTCGACCCATAGAGAGCCGATCCTGCACCCTTCACAATTTCTATTCGTTCAATGCTGACAGTTGGGATACTTTCCCAGATGATCTCGCCCGTGTCGCCCGTAAGAAGCGGAGAACCATCGACCAAAAGGAGAACACGAGTCCCAACACCATAGCTATATCCTGTCGATCCGCGAATATTGACTTGCGACTGCGTGATGTTGACTCCCGGGACATACCGCAGAGCTTCATCAACTGTTACGGCGTTGCGATACGCAAGCGTCCTATCATCCACAACGCTTACGCTGACGGGCACTTCCTCCAAGCTTTGCTCGTGCTTATTGGCTGTGACTATAACAGGCGCAGTCTGAATGACCGTCGGCTCCAATTCAATCGCGAGTAACGGATTATCACCACGTTGAATGCTCACAGATTGGAGCACACGCTTGTAACCGATCATCGAAACAGTAAGGGTGTAGCTTCCCTGTGGGATATTCTTCATTATAAAACTTCCATTTTGATCGGTTGTTGTGCCATACACCGTTCCCTGCAGGAGAACCGTTGCACCAAACAGAGGTTGTTTGTCATCGGCACTCCTGATATTGCCTTGCACTATTCCACGCGTATCATCTTGTGAAATAGCCACGTGAACACTGAATGTTACAACGAAGAGTAAGAGGAGAAACCATTGCATAGGCTACGGCTGCGGCGGAAGATGCTGGAAGTCGACATTGATGTTGATACTCGGAACCACCGAGTCGGGAGGAATATCCACTGCGCCGGGCTTTGTTGTATCTCCACCTGCGTAGTAGATTCCGACGACTCGCCAATCCGTCTGGATATTCGGACCAAATTGTTGTGCAACTCCCACAAATGGAAATCTACCCGGAGGAAGAGGAGCAAGCATCAACGTGTAGGACACGGAATCCAAACCGTACGGCAAACGATCGGTGAATCGTGCATGGCCCTGCAAGACTTCGTTCGGTATGTCTTGCACGGGATAATTCTGCAGGATACCAAGACGAAGGTCGTGGACGCTATCAGCCGGCGGCCAGTTCTTGAAGGTGATGACTCCACGAATGCCATACGACGAAACCGTTGGGCTTGCCGACGCAGGCGCAAGTCCCTCATGGCAACCTGCAAACATAACGGTGCCCAGGAGAATAATGCTCAAGCAGAACTGTGACAAAAAAAATTTCCTGGACTGGAAGAACATATCGTTAGACCATGCAGCGAATTTTACAAACAAGATACGGAAGGGGGCACTGAAATGCAATGTATACGCGTCCGGTGAAACACCGGCGAATTGCAAGATATTACAGAGAGAATCGAGAAGGTTATTGTTTCAATGTATTGAGAAAACTAAAAACAAAGCTCATGCAGAGAGACTTTCTCCGCGCGAAAACACGAACAGGGTGATCAGTATCGTTACTTAACGATGCTGCCTTCACTGATGTCTGCATCGACAGTCAGTACAGATAATTCCCCATCATTATTCGAAGCCGCGAGCAGCATGCCTTGCGATTCTTGTCCCATCAGTTTCGCTGGCGCAAGGTTTGCCACCACAACAATCTTTTTTCCGACAAGGTTTTCAGGCTTATAATGCTGTGCAATACCCGCCAGTATCTGCCGCTCCTCGTTCCCGATCGAGACTCTCAGCTTCAGAAGCTTTTCCGATTTTGGAACTCGCTCGGCCGTGAGCACCCTGGCTATTCTGAAATCAACTTGCTTGAAGGCATCGATGGTGATCGTCGGCTTGATCGCTGTTCTCTGTTGCGAAGTATCTTGCGCGGTAGTCGGCGGTAATTTCTGAAGATGTTTTTGGATAACTTCATCTTCAATTTTGGTGAAGAGAATTTTCGGCTGCCCGAGAGCGTGCCCTTCAACAAGCGCAAGTTCGCCTGCAGTTTTCCATCCGGCATCCAGGGGATTTCCAGAAAGGTTCAACATCGTCCATATCTTTCGCGTGCTGAACGGAAGAATTGGCTCGAAGAGAATTGCCAGTGAACGTATCGTCTGGAGGCAGATATGGATCGTCGTCGCGCAACGCTGTGGATCGCTTTTCGCGGTCTTCCACGGCTCGCTGTCGTTGAAGTATTTATTGGCAAACCGGGCGACATTCATGATCTCGAGCATCGCATCGCGGAAACGGTAGTGATCGATCAACTCACCGGCGTGAATCGTACCCGCTTTGATCTGATTCAAGAGCTCTTTGTCGAGTGCGGATAGCTCACCGCGCGGAGGAACAGTACCCTGGAACGTTCGGTGTGCGAATGTCAACGATCGATTGATGAAATTTCCGAGAATGTCGGCAAGCTCATTGTTCGTACGTGCTTGAAAATCCCGCCACGTAAAATCGGCGTCGCGCGATTCGGGCAGGTTCGTCGCAAGCGTATAGCGCAACAGATCGGGCGGGAATTCTTCCAGGAACTCGTCAACGTCAATTCCCCACCCGCGGCTCTTGGAGAACTTCTGTCCCTGAAAATTAAGGAACTCGTTGGCGGGCACATTTTCCGGCAAGATGTATTGCTCGGAGCTGTTGTCGTTCCACGCCATCAACATCGCCGGAAAAACGATGCAGTGGAAAACGATGTTGTCTTTCCCAATGAACGCGACGTACTTGGTCGAAGGATCGCACCAATACTCCTTCCATAATTCCGGTTGGCCTTTCCGCTCTGCCCATTCTTTTGTTCCGGAAATGTAACCGAGCACGGCATCGAACCAGACGTAGAGCACCTTCTCCTCGAATCCCCGGAGCGGTACTTTCACACCCCATTGCAAGTCGCGTGTCACTGCCCGATCCTGCAATCCCTCCTTGAACCAGCTCCGGCAATACTGCAATACATTTTCCTTCCAGCCGTCGCGGGCATCGGCAGCCTTGATATACTCTTCAAGTTGTTGTTGATAATCACCAAGCGGGAAATAGAAATGCGTTGTCTCCCGGACCGCCGGCGTTTCACCTGTGATCTTACTCCTGGGATTGACAAGCTCCGTCGGATTCAGGAATGTGCCGCAGCGCTCGCATTGATCCCCTCGTGCCTCCGGGTTCTGGCACACAGGACACGTCCCTTCAACGTACCGGTCAGGCAAGAACATCTTTGCCTTCTCGTCATAGAGCTGCCTCTCCCGTTTCTCTTTGAGTATGCCGGCAGAATGAAATTGGAGAAAAAACTCGCGCGCTGTTTCATGATGGAGAGGAAGTGAAGTCCGCGAGTACATATCGAAGCTTATACCGAATTGCTCGAACGCAGCCTTGTTGAGCGCATGATACCGATCCACGACAGCTTGAGGTGTCGTCTTTTCTTGTTCTGCAGAGATTGTGATCGGCACACCATGCTCGTCCGATCCAGAGATGAAGAGCACGTCACGCTTCATCGATCGTTGATAGCGAACATAGATATCGGCAGGCAGGTAGGCTCCGGCCAGATGGCCAAGATGAATCTTCCCGTTGGCGTATGGTAATGCCGCAGTAACGAGAATTCTGTTGGCCGCTCTTCTCACCCGGCGCATCCTTTCGAACGTTGTACAAAGCTCGTGAACCGTTTCATCTGGTCGAAGGTGTGGTCATACTGCTCTGGAGTTTAAAGGCAAGTGTCATCAACACAAGCGGAATATACACATTTTTGTTGACAAGTGAAATTGCCCGCTCAACCTCTGTAATGATTGGCGCAACATTGATGGCGCCGTAGTGTGCTGCGAACTTCGCGAGTGCATCGTCGCCACTGATGGCTGATCCGTTGCCGCCGCCATGTTGAAGAACCATCGCATCCCGAAACCATGCCTGAAGCAGCAGGAGAAATTCTTCCACGTCGGCCTTGTCGAGCTCCGAGGCGAGGCGTTCAATGGCGTTCACGATGTCCATCCGTGAACCTCGTAAAATCGTTCGAAGAAAATTCACGACACGGTCACGGCGGTCATGAATATCGGACTGTACAAGGCGAAGTGCGCGTCCGTAGCTTCCATCCGCCATCTGTGCAATAAGTCGAGCCTCACCGATCTCGATCGCCTCACGTTCCAGCAGTGCCTTTTGAATATCCTCTGCACCGAGCGGACCGAAGCGGACATGCTGGCAGCGTGAGAGAATGGTCGGAAGCAATTGATCGGGATATGCCGTCGTCAAAATGATGAGCGTATCTTCCGGCGGTTCTTCAAGCGTCTTCAACAATGCACTGGCAGATTCATCGCTCAGGTACTCAGCATCAATGAGAATGAACACTTTCTTGCCGCTGCTGAATGCCGTCAACGCCACATCTCTCCGGATCTCCCGAACGCTGTTGATCTTGATCGTGTTTGCCTTCGGTACTGCGATGACATGGTAGGAATTCTTGCTCTTGATCTGGATCTGCTCTTGAACAAGCTTCACCTCATCATCGGAAAGCTTCGCAAGGGGCATGTCACCATTTTTCTCCCCTTTGCCGACCGGGAGCGGAAAAATGAGATGAATATTTGGATGTTGAAGAATTGCAGCACGGCGGCAGCTCGGGCATGTATCGCACGCATCGATCTTCGATTGCTCACAATTCACAACCTTCGCGAGTTCGATCGCAACAGCGTCTTTTCCAACACCCTCCGATCCCGAAAAAATGTAGGCATGGGCAAGACGCTTTCGGGTAAGGATACTCCGAAAGAGTTCTTTGATGCGTGCTTGATTAACGATTGAATCCCAGCTCATGGGCAGGCCTTAGAATGCATGACCGATCCCAAAATGAAAGACACCACTGCCAAGTGTCTCGGAAAGAAATTGTTTCTTAAAAATTGTTTGCCGGCCCGGTTCAGCTTTTGGATCATACACTCGGATACCGTAATCGATCCGGAACGGGCCGAAGAACGTCTCATAACGGAAACCGATACCAGCTCCGATCGCGATGTCTTTCATCCGAACGTCCGTAATATTGCTCCAGGTATTCCCCATGTCAAGAAAGTATACGCCCCAGATATTATCGAAACGAATGAACGCCCACTTGCCGAGCCCTCGGAAGTGATTGACGCGCATCTCAAGAGAGCTCTCGAGCGTAAAGTTGCCGCCGAACAGGAGAAATGGATCGGGCATCGCGCCAAGTTCGCGTGCGCGCCATCCGCGCAAGCTGCCACTTCCGCCAGAGTAGAATCGCCGGTTTAATGGAATAGTTACGGGACGCTCCCTGCTCGCGCCATATTTGTCCTGATATCCGGTACGGAGTTTCAGCGCAAGGATGTTGAAGCGGGAAGACGAGAGATCGTAGTACCAGCGTCCGAACAACGTCAGCTTGTAGTATTCCGTGTACGAGAGCGGTGCTGCGTGCAGAAGATTTGGCAAAACGCCTGATTCCTCAATGGAGATGCTGTGGAAAAAACCCTCCGTCGGTGAAAACGGGTCGTTCGTTTTGTCCCGCTGCAACGTGAACGTAAGAATCGAGTTGAATTGCGGTCGCTCATCTTCACGCAGCGTAACTTGAACAGAACTATCGATGACGGGCTGGATACGTTCCAGAGTCCAGTCGACTGATCCGAGAGTATACGTTGCAAACTGCTTCGTCAAACCAGCCTTGTTGCGAACGATATAGAGAACAATGGCCTTCTGTTTATCCAAGCTCAGGTTGGAGAGAATCGAGCCGCTCAGCGTCCTGGTAAAGAGATACGGTTGAACAATCTGCAGTTGGAGATCGAGCGCCGCAACGACCTCCGGCGAGTCAAAGCTCTTCCCTCCGAGTACTTGCGGAAGCGATTGAGTTCTCGCACGGATGTTCGCGTTGAAGGCACGTGCATCACCGAAAAAGTTTCTGTCAGTGTAACCCATACCGAGACCGAGATTCAATTCATCGCCCTGGTTCGAGATAATAAGCTCCGGTGCAAGCTCATTCCTCGCCCGTGGACGGACAAGCACTTCGATCGGTATTGTCGTTGTGTGGAGGCTATCCCGGCTCGAATCCGGCTCAATCCGTGCGGCTTCGAAAGTACCGAGACGGTTCAAATTGCGCTCGCTCGAAATTTTCTTTTCACGACTGAAGATATCTCCAGGCTTGAAATCAAGTTCTCTGAGCACAATCTCATTCGTAATATCCGACCGCGGTGGATCCACGCGAACATCCTGAGAACCAAAGCGATAGAGCGGCCCGGGGAGGAATGTAAAGACAAGCATATAATTGTTCGTTGAAAGATACTCATATGCGCCAGAGCTATCATAGTTATACCGCGCATCCCGGTATCCATTGTCCGCCATCATCGTCAGGACTCGCTTGATCTCATCAGGCGCTTTAGCTCGTTCGTATGGCATGCCGGTGCGGATGAGCGGTTCCTCCAGTAGTTTGGCCTTCAAATCTGATGAGAGAGTATCAAGCCCTCTATACAGGACACTATCGACGAATGATCTCTTGTTTTCTACAATCTCGAAGAGAATCGTAACTTGATGATGGCTCGTGTCCTCTACAAATAAACTTCGGATGGTTGAATGGTAGAAACCTCGCTCGAGATACCCCTCGGTAAGCCGTTGTTCATCGACCGTAATATTTTCCGGATGGAAGATTCCTGTCTCGGGGCCAAAATCCTCACCAGTAAATTTCCCGAGAAGTTTTGTCAGAAATCCCGGCCTCTCTCTCGACTGAATTGCCTGGTGCAGTGCGCCGTCATCGAAAAACTGATTCCCTTTGAATGTGATGCGCTTGATCTCCCACGGCGGCTCTGCCTCCTCCGTTTGGGCATAACACACGTGGAGGGAGAGTACCCAGCAAAGACAGAGAAGTCTCGCAAGGTGTGCGGCGCGTACGGCAAGGGGTACCATCATAGTGAAAACCATTGGACGCTGGAGCGAAGAAACGAGATATTATGTGTCAATAAAAAACCCATCCACAGAAGTGATGGACGGGTCTTGAATATATATCACGAAGATTGACTACCGATGCGTGCACTGTTGAGAAAACTATTCTCGGTTCGATCCAACAACAAAACGATTAATACTCGCTCTCATCCTCGAAGAAGAAATCACCGTCGGACGGATAATCGGGCCAAATCTCCTCCATGTTCTCGTATGGTTCCCCAGCGTCTTCCAACTCCTGAAGGTTTTCGATCACCTCCGGTGGTGCACCGGTACGAATCGCATAGTCGATCAATTCTTCTTTCGTTGCAGGCCAGGGCGCGTCATCGAGGTATGATGCGAGCTCCATAGTCCAAATCATAGACACGCTCCATAGAAATTCAAATCACTCCAACGCACTAAACAGTTTGCCATGTGTAACAATCATCGCTCCGGTCGTGGTAATGCCAGCCCATGTGTGAGTCTAACGGGGTCAGCGTGCAGCGATTTGCGCTCTGTAGTGCAGTGGATTGACATCGTCGAAGAAGTAATTCAAAGGGTTCTGACACACGCCGTTGTACCGAACTTCGTAGTGGAGGTGAGGACCACTGACAAGTCCGGTGCGTCCACTCTTCGCAATCAACTCACCGCGTTTTACATGCTGACCTGCGCGCACCAAAATTTTTGAAAGGTGCGCATAGAGTGTCTGATAGCCATAGCCATGGTTGATAACGACAGCTGTGCCATAGCCTCCACCGCTTTGACCGGCAACTGATACAACTCCGTCGGCTGCGGCAACAACCGGCGTTCCAACATCGTTGACAATATCCAGACCCTCGTGGGTCTTGAAGATCCCAAGGACAGGATGCATGCGCAATCCAAATTCGCCAGTCGAGTAGTAGCCTTCCATCGGTTTCAAGGCCGGGAGTGCGGCAAAGTATCCCTTATTATATTCAGCTTTCTTCACGATCTGCCGATAGCTTTGTCGCTGAATGTTCATTTCACTCTGCAGCCGTTGGATGCTCAAACTCACGGCGCGGAGTAAATCGTCTGAATTGCTGGAACTGGTCGTCGGCAAAATCGGCTCCACTGCCGCACCACCAATACCTGCTGCTTTGGTCTCTCCATCGATCGATGGAATATCGACCATCAGCCGTAGGAGATTGCCTTGGTCGCTGAGAGTATCAAGCGACGACTCCAACACTTTTATCCGGCTCGTCATCGTTGTCAATTGGTGCTGGAGAAGTTGATTTTCGTTCGTAAGTTTGGTCAGACGATCATCCCCAAGGCCGAGAACATTCTGTGCGAGTACGTTGACGAAAAGTATGGCTCCCAGGGAAAATGTCGCAAGTGCGATGACGGTACCTACCATCTTCAGCCGAAACCACTTCACTTCCCGAAGCTGTAACTGCTCATCGTAATATAAGTATGTGAGTTTTCCTGCCTTTTGTGCCATATGCTCGATTCATTTCATGACAGAATGTCGAAATCTATAATGTTTTTCAATGGATTCAGATCAAAAAAGCCGTTTTGTAACGATTGGCTCAAAAGTAAAGAATATTTGGCTGTTTGTCAAGGATTTTTTTTTGTTTCGTGATGGCAGTTATTCAAAATCGTGTTCGAAATAATCGATTGCACGCTCACCAATGTGCTTGCTCTTTTCAGTGATAACGGCCTCAAGCCGCTTGGTGAACTCTTTGGCCGCATCGTAGCCGTAATGTTTCAACAGGTAGTTCAAAGAAATAACTTCACAAATGACAGTAACATTTTTTCCGGGAAAGATCGGTAACTCTACTCGCGGCAGTTGCACTTCAAGGATAGAAATCCCTTCATTATCGAGACCCGTGCGGGTATAATCTTCGTCGGGTCGCCACTCCATCAACTCGATCACGAGCTCGACACGCTTCTGGAATCGGATAGCACGAATTCCGAACATACTTCTGACATCGATCAAACCGAGTCCTCGGATTTCCATGAAGTGTTTGACAAGATCCGTGCCGGATCCCATAAGAATTCCTTCGCCCTTCCGCGTGATCATCACGACATCGTCTGCCACTAAACGATGGCCGCGCTCCACAAGGTCGAGCGCTATCTCACTCTTTCCAATACCGGAGCGGCCGATGAGAAGTACCCCAACACCATACACGTCAACGAAGGAACCGTGAACAACCGTCTGCGGTGAAAATTGGTCATCGAGAAAATCGCTGAGAAAGTAGATGAACTTCGTCGTTTCAAAAGGGCTCTGCAAGACAGCAACTTGACGCTCCGTTGCAAGGCGCAAAAAAACATCGTCGACTTTGTTATTACTCGTAATAACGATACATGGTATATCAAATTGAAAAATCGTCTGAAGAGTTTTCTCGCGTTGCGGCTGATCCAGTTGTTCGAGATAGCGCATTTCCGTGTTACCAAATACCTGCACGCGATCGTAACGAAAGAGTTGAACATAGCCGGCAAGAGCCAATCCGGGTCGATGAATGTTTTTATCCGCGATCTCTTTGTTGAGTCCGATTTCGCCGGTGAGCGCTGTTAACCGCAAACGCGACTTATTGGATTCAAGGAGAAATCCGATGGAAATATTTTTCTTCCGGGTTTCTTTGGTCTTTCGAAGGGTCATTCTTCTTCCTCGATTGGTGGTGCGATGCTTTCCTTCACTCGCCGAAGCGTTTTCTTATCCCTCGTCCGCTCCTTCGTTTTATGTTTGGCAAGTTGTCGCTCAAGCTTGTTAATCGCGAGATCGATGGATTTATAAAAATCGTCGGATGGTTCTTTTGCCGTCAAAGTGTTGCCATGAACGTGAAGGTTGATTTCCACTGTTTTCACACTCGCAACACCGCGTTCATAACTCAAAACAATATCCGCACGAACAATGCCATCGTAATACTTATCAAGTCTCTTCACTGCCGCCAGAGCATGATCGCGGATTTCTTTGTGGGCTTTGAATTTCCGCGCGGTAAATTGAATTTCCATATCGTTTTCCCTTTCTTTCCATTCAACGATCATGCTTTCGGATGAGCCTGTGTATAGATACGTTTGAGCCGATCGACTGTTACATGCGTGTACAACTGTGTCGTTGAGAGGCTTTCATGCCCGAGCAGTTCTTTCACTGCACGCAAGTCAGCTCCTCTATTCAAGAGATGCGTTGCAAATGTATGCCGCAGAACATGTGGACTTCGTTTCTCAAGCTCGGAGACTGCGCTGATGCACCGATTCACGATCAGATAAACGCCTTTCGGGTACACTCTTTTTCCGTGTGCTGTGAGAAAGAGTGCGTCACGGTCTTTTGCCGTGGCACTCGGGGCAATGAGTTCGGTGCGGCGCGCGAGATATTCTTTCAGTGCCTCTTTGGCCTTTCTGCCGAAAGGCACGATGCGATGCTTCGCGCCTTTGCCAAACACTTTGACCGTCTCGTTCCTCAGATCGAGATCTCTCATGTCCAGTCCGATAAGCTCGCTGAGCCGAATGCCCGTGCTGTAGAGAAGCTCAAGTATCGCTCTATCTCGCAATCCCTCAACAGTCGATTGATCGGGAACGGTCATCATTCGCTCAATCGTCGGTTCGTCAAGAAAAACTGGAAGCCGTTTCGGGAGCTTTGGCGTTACTACGTTCATCGCCGGATTGCATGGGATGGTTTTTTGTCTAACGAGGAATTTCATAAAGGATCGGACCGCAGAAAGCTTTCGCGCAGCACTCTTCTTTGACAACCCGTGTTCGAGGAGATCCCCCATAAACAACCGTACCGTCAGTTGATCAACCGATAATGGCGAGATGGTTTGCTGCACGAAATGCCGCTGGAGGAATTCGTGGAACTGACGGAGGTCGTCCTCGTAAGCGGCAACCGTGTGCCGCGAGTAACGTCTCTGTTTCTCAATGTATTCGAGGTATATCCGAATATGGTCAACCATCAGGATGCCTTAGCCTGCCATTGCTACTGCCGGTGCTTCCGTCTTCTCAATCTCGGCTTTGCACGACGGACATTTTAGATACTCCCCGCGTTTCTGAGAATACTTCACAACCATATATGGAGACCCACAGGTATCGCACTGCCGGTCAATCGGTTTATCCCACGAGGCAAAGTCGCAGCCCGGATAGCGTGAGCATCCGTAGAATGTGCGCTTTCGCTTCGTTTTCCGTTCGATGACTTCTCCGTCTTTACACTTTGGACACTTGATTCCCATCGAGATCGGTTTCGTGTTCGTACATTTCGGATAATTCGAACAACCAAGAAACGTTCCGAACTTGCTCGAACGAACAAGCATGTTGCCGCCACACAATTCACACTTCAGGCCGGCAAGGTGCTGGAGCTTTTCCTGATCCTCCGGTAATGGATGAGTATTCTTGCAGGCAGGATACCCGCTGCACGCCATGAACCGACCGTTGCGTCCCCACTTGATGAGCATAGACTTGCCGCACAGCTCGCAGACTTCATCGGTCTCAACCTGCAGCGATTTCTTGATCGCGGGTGCTTTTTTCGAAACCTTCTCAAGGGATTCATGGAAAGGAAGATAGAAATCATCCAGTACGGTCTTGTAGTCGTTCTTACCGGAGGCGATCGTGTCGAGTTCTTCCTCCATCTTTGCCGTAAACCTGACATTAAAGATTTGCGAGAAATGGGTCGTCAGCATTCGATTGAGTTCCAACCCCAGATCGAGTGCGTAGAGTTTACGATCCTGCTGCTCGACGTATTTCCGATCGATAATTGTTCCGACAATCATCGCGTATGTGCTTGGACGGCCGATGCCCAATGCCTCAAGTGTTTTCACGAGGCTGCTCTCCGTATAGCGCGGAGGCGGCGACGTCTCGTGGCGATTTGAAATAACACTGATGAGCTGAGTACTCTGTCCTTCCGCCAGACTTTCCGAAAGTTTTTTGTTCGCCATCTCTGCTTCGTCGGCATCACGATCAGCGTCTTTATCGGAAGCATCGTCGTAGACCTGCAAAAAGCCTCTGAACTTGTATTGAGATGCAGTGGCTTTGAACTGGTACTGCCCGCCTTCAACAATGACGGTCGTCGTCTCAAGGAGCGCCGCCTCCATCTGGCACGCAACAAACCGGTTCCAGATCAACTCGTAAAGCCTGAAAAGATCTTTGTCGAGATACTTCTTTACGAAAGCCGGCGTATACTTCACCGACGTCGGCCGGATAGCTTCATGTGCATCCTGCGACGTCTTCTTCTTTTTATACACGTGAGGTTTTGCCGGCACATATTCCTTCCCATAATTATTATAGATATACTCACGAACTGCGGCGACGGCATCATCGCTCAGCCGCGTGGAGTCGGTACGCATGTAGGTGATGAGACCGACAGAACCTTCAGGTCCTAACTCAATGCCCTCGTAAAGTTTTTGCGCAAGCTTCATCGTGCGGGAAGCTGAGAGATAGAGCTTCCGCGAAGCTTCTTGCTGCATCGTGCTTGTGATGAAGGGCGGCCACGGATTTCGCCGCGTTTCACGTTTTTGGACACTTGCGATCGAGAACGTCTGTCGCTTAACGTCCTCAATGTGCTTTTGCGCCTCGGCCTCATTCTGGATGTAGGTATACTTTTCCTGCGTCCCCTTGTGTGTCATCTCCGTGAGGTTTTCCTTCGATGGAGTGATCAGCTCCTTGCCGGCTATCTTGAAGAGCTTGGCAGCAAAGGGGTCGCAGGTGTGCGTCTTGAATTCTCCAACTATGGACCAATATTCGGTTGAAACGAAAGCGCGGATTTCTTCCTCACGCTCGCAAATGAGACGAAGCGCAACTGATTGCACGCGGCCTGCCGAAAGTCCGTAGAAAAACGTTTTCCACACAAGCGGACTGACCTTGTATCCCACAATTCGGTCCATCACGCGGCGAGCGCGCTGGCTCGCAACAAGGCGGTCGTCGATCGCGCGTGGGTGCTGCATCGCTTCGGTGATACCCCGCTCTGTGATCTCGTGGAAGAGCACGCGATGAATGCGATTGTTCTTTTCCGCGATCTCCTCGGCAATATCTGCAGCGATCGCTTCGCCCTCACGGTCGGGGTCAGTCGCTATGTAAACTTCTTTTGCTTTTGACGCAGCATCGCGGAGTTTCTCGACGATTTCTTCCTTTCCCTCGATCGTCTCGAAGGTTGGCGCATAATCGTGGTCGACGTCGACACCCAGTTTGCTCTTCGGCAGGTTCTTGATGTGACCGACAGATGCTTCTACAACGTACTTCTTGCCGAGATATTTGTTAATGGTCTTCGCTTTGGCAGGCGACTCGACGATTAGCAGTGACTTATCCATTTTCTCTTCCAACCCCTTCTTGTATGTAGTTCATCCGCAGCAAATACTGATTTTCCATTCGTGTCATTCGATCTTTCTGCCGTTTGGTCTTGTCGTCATATCCGACGACGTGCAGGATACCATGAACGATCAAGCGTGCAACTTCACATTGTAACGTCACATTGTACAAGCGTGCTTGGCGTCGTGCCTGATCGAGGTTGACGTATACTTCTCCTTCCAGAGTCTTCGATTGCGGCTCGGTCAGTTGGAAGCTGAGAACGTCGGTAGTGTACCTGTGTTGTAGGTACTGGCCATTGAGAGCCCTCATGCGTTTATCCGCGACAAACACAATGTTCATGTCCGCCCATGTGCGATGTTCTCCTTTGAGAACTCCTCGCACAAGAGGTATGATTTCTCGATGACGGATTCGGTGCTTCGGATGGGCGTTGAAGGCATGAATACGTATCATCGAGATGTTTTTTTTGGCCGCCGCTTTTTCGGCTCGGGCAGAATCGTTTCCGTGAGCGACAGTGCAATACCGGAGAGCATGACTTCCGGGCCTAACTGTGTGAAGTCGCCCGAGAGGATCTCGCGGTCAACATTTGCATAGAGTGAGCAGGCGCCCTCCTTCTCGATAATGATCCCGGAAATCTTTCCGTCTTCTTCGCCGATGAAGGTAACTTCATTCAGCATGTCACTGATGATGTATCCCGTGCAGAAGTGAAGCTGCAAGTGAGCGCTCGGAGTATAGACACTCACGAGATTGCCGCGTCGTTTTCCAATGGGGATGTCGGGATAGATTTCGAGCGTGAGTGGCCGCTGGCTGTCTTTCCTTCCCAGCTCAAAGCGAACATTCGTCCCTTTGAACTTTGCCGGCGAACCGAGCGCCTTACTCAGTTTCTTGAAATCTCTATCGGTGAATCCAAACGCCATTGTCGTTTTCATCCTCGTGATATGCCGAAGAATAAAAAACCCGATTGTTCACGCCCAACGAAGGAGGTGGACACTCGGGATACATAACGATGTATGTGTCGCCGTCTGTTATGGCACCACCACGACGTTCTGAGCTTGCGGTCCTTTTTTTCCTTCAGTAATATCGAACTGGACCGTCATTCCTTCTTCCAATGTCTTGAAGTCGGTTTCCGATTTGATGGAGCTAAAATGGACGAACACTTCCACCGTTTCATCCTCAGGGATGATAAAACCGTATCCCCTTTTCCCATCAAACCACTTTACTTTGCCTGTAGCCATGGTTACTGAAACCTCCTCGAACCGAATTGTGAAAGAGAACACCGTATGTTTTTCCGCAACTCCGAACCTGTTATTCTCACCGGTCTCAATCCACGCTTAGTCGAAGGTCGAACTACTGTGCAAATATAACATCTCACCACTATAAATGTCAAGTACCGGTACTGTCTGTCCGTGTGGAAAGCGGCACAGTTGTATGAAAGAAGTGGTCAGATCGTAATTTCCATTCCTTCTGCCGCAGCGACACATTCAAACCCGTACCGTCGCATGCGTATTTCATTCTTGCATTTTCGGAGGATGTCATCCACTTTATCGTCGCCATGGGCTGGATCGTGATGAAAGAGGACAAGCTTCTTGACAGCACCTTCTGCCGCAACCTTGAGCGTGAAAAGGTAATGGGAGTGACCCCACCCAACCCGGTCGACATACTCTTCGGGCGTATAGGTGGCATCGTGGATAAGAACGTCTGCCCCGTGGACGAAGTCAAAGATGCGCTGATTCGGGTCGCCATTCGCACGAAGGAACTTATCGACGATGATCTTGTCGACATTACGAATTGCCTGCGCGACTTTCCGGTCGAACGGTTCATTGTCGCTGATATAAACAAGTGTCTTCCCGCCCTGGCTGATGCGGTATCCGATCGCAAACGTGGGGTGATTCACATAGAGCGTCTGTACCTTTGCGCCGAAAACGGTGAACTCTTCTTCCTTAATAGGATGGAAGTTGAGCTTCGCTTTAAGTTCATTGAGCTGAATGGGGAAATAGACTTTGTTCATCTGATCGGAAATCATTTTTTGCAGATTCACCCGATCTGTCTCGCCACCGACAATGGTGAATTCGTTCCCCGAGATGAATGCCGGATTGAAGAAAGGAAATCCTTGAATATGGTCCCAGTGCGGATGGGAAATAAGAATGTGCGCTTTGATGGATTCACCATGCTCCATCAATTGCTCGCCAAGATTTCTTATGCCCGTTCCGGCGTCAAGAATGAGCAGCTCATCCTTCGCCAAACGAACCTCGACGCACGGTGTATTGCCGCCGTAGCGGACTGTGTGTTTCCCCGGCGTGGAGATCGATCCCCTTGTGCCCCAGAATCTCACATGCATCGTGAGTTCCTATGATGTTGTTGTTCTGTAGGTCTTCGCGTATTCAATGTAATGCTGCGCCGATTCTTCGATCATGGCCCGCTCGGATGGAGCAAGCTCACGAATGACTCTCGCCGGCACACCGGCGACGAGCACTCCTTCCGGAAACTCCATGTCGTTTCGCACCACTGCGCCTGCGGCAACGAGAGTATAGGAATTTATTCTGGCATTATCAAGGATGATGGCCCCCATGCCGATGAGGCAGGTATCTCCCACCGTGCACCCGTGCACGATTGCACCGTGCCCGATGGTTACTTCGCGTCCAATCAAAAGCGTACCCGTTTTGTGGCGAACATGCAACAGGCAGCCATCCTGGATATTTGTCCGCTCGCCAATGCGTACATAATTGACATCGCCCCGGACAACAGCGTGGTACCAGACACTACAATCTTTTTCGATCTCAACATCGCCAATAATTTCTGCGCTCTCAACGAGGAAGACAGATGGATGAATCTTCGGCGTGATGCCCTGAAAAGGGTGAATCATCGCTTCTTCTCCTCAACATAGCGAGGCGGCGTCCATCCGCTGCGAGTCCATTTCATAAGCTCGATTCGGACATTTCCAATGATTACTTTCATCTTCGCCAGAATTGGAACACGCGCAGCGTCATTGCTGAACCATCCTTCAAATCCACCGGTCAATCCGAAGACGCCGACAAATTTCGCTTCTCCTTCGAAGTGAACGACGTCGACAGGATAACTTACCGCATCGATCTCTTCCTTCGTCCGCTCGACTGTGAAGTCGATGTGGGTGTATCCTTTCTTTCGATTCACGAGCGTCGGAATTTTCACTTTCTCATGTGTCATGACGGTCTTCCGGGCATAAAAGAATAATGACAGACCATCTTGATAGAGCGTATCGATCCGGAGCGTATCCCGGTTAGCGACAGTATTCTCTTTCCAGATTCCTTGATAGATGTAGGCAGCCCGTCGCGGGTAGTCAAACTCGTACGTATCGGTGATCCATCGACTGCCGTCTTTTGTCCGGCTAAAGAACCAGTGCGCATTGCATGGTTCCTCTATATGGTTCTGATACACAGTGTGGAGGTCAACGAATGGAATGCCTTTGTAGGAATCGATGTAGGCGTACGCGACGAAATACGATCCTTTGGCGTCGGAACTCTTCTCAGCGACCTTGACGCGCACCTGACCGATATCCACGCCGGCGTAACTGACATTGTACGTCAACTCCTCGCCAACCTGGAATACTAAATCTTCTGCAGGAACCTGGAACCGATGGGGAGTTGTTTCGACGGGCGGAACAGCATGGTATCTATGGCCGCTCGCAACCAAAGCAACGATAACAATCAGAAACCGCATCGCTGCTTTCGGGTGGCGTACCATTATATGCGACAATGAGGTTCTCGTGTCCTCTCGATGTTCTCGTTCTTAGCGGAGTCCAGCGATTTTCTCCGCCTCCGGGAAAAGAGTTATTGCCTTTTGGAACTGATTATCTTCAGAGCGCATGGCGCTGAACCAGCCTTCATTTCCCCAGATCGAGCGCGCAACCTGTGCTTTCATTCTGGCCTTAATATACGTGAGGTCTTTTTTGTATTGCTCTTGATCCAGGGTAACGCCTTTTTTCTTCGCGATCTCTTCCAACGATTTCATCATCTCCTCGGAGACAGTGAAATCGCTCAGATATTTTTTCATATCCTTTTCGTATTGCTGGCGAAGCTGCTTGCCGTTTTGGTCGACGTACGCAAGCGTAAATTCTTGCAGCGCTCCCTTGCTCAGAAGCTGTATGGTGTAGTTTGTGAGCTTGTCGCTCTTGATGATATAATCAGGAGTGATGCCGCCGCCGCCGTAGACCTTCCGTCCACCTGCCGTTTTGAAAATCGGACGCGTTGAATCTTTCTCTTCACTATGCTCGATGTTCTCTCCCTCGGTTTCATCCTTATCGAACGCTGCCTTGCGGTAATCGTCCGGATCTTTTCCGTACGGACGCTGGATGAGCCTGCCGGACGGCGTGTAGTACCGTGCAATCGTAAGGCGGAATGCAGACTTATCGGGCAAATCGATTTGCCGCTGAACGAGTCCTTTGCCGAATGTGGTTTCTCCAACGATGAGGCCGCGATCCCAATCCTGTATTGCCCCGGAGACGATCTCACTCGCAGAGGCCGAGCCGTGACTGACGAGCACGATCAACGAAATGTCCGTGAACCGGCCGCCCTGGCTGGTGTAATCTTCATCGAATTCCGGCCTGCGTCCCTTCGTGTAGACGATCTTCTTCCCCTTCGGCAAAAGCTCGTCTGCCATCTTGTACGCTTGTTCAAGATAGCCGCCGGGATTATTGCGAAGGTCCAGAACGAGCTTTGTCATTCCCTGGCTCTTCAGCTTATCGAGCGCCGCAACAAACTCATCGTGGGTCGTCTGCGAAAAACGGTTGACGCTGACGTAGCCGATTTTGTTATCGATCATGTAGGAAACATCGACACTGTAGAGCGGAATCTTGTCGCGCGTAATGTCGAAGTCGAGGAGATTATTTTCTCCCGGCCTGTGGATAGCTACCTTGACGTGAGTGCCTTTCGGACCGCGAAGCTTCTTCGGAACATCGTCTCTCTTGATGCCGACAGCGCTGGAATCGTTGATCTTCACAATCTTATCGCCGGCGAGGATGCCGAGCGCTTCGCTCGGTCCGCCGGAAACGGGCGTTACGACAATGAGGGTGTCGTTGATAACATCGTACTCGACGCCAATGCCTTCAAAGCTGCCCTGGAAATCTTCCGTGATCTTGGGAAGCTGCGATGCCGGAATGTAGACGGAATGAGGATCGAGGTTGCTGAGCATGCCGTTGATGGCCGACTCGACAAGCTTCTGCGTATCAACGTCATCGACATAATATTTTTCGGTGAGGCTGAGAACGTCCTTGAACTTATTGAGCTGCTCGAAGATGTTATCGCCGGAAATGACACTGTTGATCTGCATCCCTAAAAACAGGGCGACAACGATCAAAATGCTAACGGTTGGAACAGAAAATCGCTTCTTCATGACTCCTTTTTAATGAAATGGTACTTAAAAAGTATATCCAAAAACGGCGTGAAATGCAAATGATGGGATTGGCTCAGTTTGGTAATCCCTCCGGACCAGAAGCGATCCTAGATGGCGTCGACTTTGGATTTGAGTTGGGGATCGGTGAGCATTTTCTCTTAACTCATGACACGCATAAGGACTAAAGTCCAATTAAGGAAATATCGTGATCCACCATCTGAAGATGGTGGCAATTCTCATTTTATCAAGATAAGGCATTGTCACGAGTTTCTGTTCTTGCAGCGAGCTTTAGCTTTTGCCACGAGCTTCAGCTCGCGGATAAAAAAGATCCCAAATCACTACAAGGGTTTTAACCCTCTTCATTAAATCCATACTTCTTCATGAACTGTTCATACTCCTCAGCAAAAGTCTTTTTCCGATGATGTTCTTCCTGATTCTTGATGTATTCCCGCACCTTGTCAAGTTGAGATTCACTTACAGACAACGCAATATACTCATCTTGCCACTCAAATTTAAAACCGGTTAGTTTTTGATCGTTGACCCAGTGCGACGATTCACCTTTGAGAAGCTGCGCAACTCTGGCAACGGATTGATCCGGCTTCAGTCGAATCAGAGTGTGGACATGGTCAAGGTATCCGTTCATGGTGTCAAGATGAATTCCTTTTCCTTTGACATTTTCTCGAATATGATCGAAGAGCTTGCTGCGAAAATCCTTCTGCAGCATCGGCTCTCGATTCTTCGTTGACCAGATCAGATGAATCCATATCTTCGTGTATGGCATGGCTTATGAATGGGTTAAAACCCGCTCTGTTTTTTTACACTCAATGCCACGACCTGAAGGTCGTGGCTAAATTGGAAATTTCCATTATGCCGCCAACCTCTTCAAACCTTGCCTCCGCTTGGAATCAACCCCAACGCACCCATAAAGGGTGCGGCTACCGGGGATTCCTTCATCCATTAATCTGCGGTGAATTATTCGCCGTGAATGCTCTTCCCCACCAAACACCATGAGATGTCGCATTACCTGACGAGCAGCATTTTCCTGGTGTCCGTGAAGCGATCCGATTGTAAGCGGTAGAAGTAGACGCCGCTCGGAATAGTTGAGGCATCCCACCTCCGCGTATACAATCCCGGCAAAAGTTCTTCGCGCACAATCGTGGCTACTTCCCTCCCCAGGAGATCATACACGGTCAATCGTACCATTCCAATATCCGAAATCGAAAATCTAAAATTCGTTATCGGATTAAACGGATTCGGATAATTCTGGTACAGCATGAATGTTGCCGGAACAGCTTCCTTCGCATCCGGCAAACCCGTAACGATGACCGAGGAATCTCCCATCCGCACAACCGTTCCTGAGCCGCCGACCGCCACCCAGTGGCTCGTATCAAAGAACGCTATGCCATAAAGACTCCTTGCCGTTCCACTCGGCTTGTTGATCCACAATGTTCCACCATCGGTCGTGTACACAATTTTTCCGCCATCGCCAACAGCCATACCGTCGTTTGCCCCGCTGAAAGATACTCCGTAAAAATAACTTGTCGTGCCGCTGGATTGCTCTATCCACGTCGATCCACCGTCTGTCGTGCGAAGGATCTTTCCCATCGTACCGACGGCAGTTGCAGTGGTGGAGTCGGGATACGATACACCGTAGAGAAAATTGCTCACCGGGCTCGGTTCGGTCGTCCAGTGCACTCCGCCATCGGTCGTCCGCATGATCTTTCCTCCTCCACCGACGGCAATGCCATGAAGAGCATCTGCAAACGAAACTCCAAGCAGCATATAGTGTTGAGCCGAGTCTTGTTTCACCCACGTTGCCCCGCCGTCCGACGTACGGAGGATCGTTCCGCTGTCGCCCACGACCGTACCGCTGTTCGCATCGGTAAAGGAAACTCCGAACAAGGTTAATCCCGGCCTCGTCATTTGATTGAGCCAATGACGACCGCCGTCGGTCGTGCGAACAATCGTGCCATTATATCCAACGGCAGTCGCAACGAGGCTATCGGCATACGAAACGCCGAGGAGAATATTGTTTGAGCTATCGGCTTGCAGTCGACTGATCCAGAGTACGCCGCCATTGGTCGTCTTCCTTGCCATCCCCGCATCGCCGACCGCCATCATCGTATCGACGTTCAGCGCATCGACCGACCAGAGCGTTGTTCCAACATCGGCAGCACTTTCTCGAAACCACGGCAGCTCACTCTTTGTATTGGATACTTGCGCATGGGCACGGGGCGTCAGGAGTACGATCAAGAGGAGAACGCTTATGAAGAAAGACACCCGGGTAGGAACATTGCTGCGGCAGTCGCTGTCCATTTCTCTCTCACGAATATGTATGATGAGGCCTCTCGACACACTTATCAAGATTGTGTGAGGAAATATACGCATTTTCATGAGAGAATCAATCTCATGCCGCTCTCTAGGCGTGCACTGGATCCGAATACAATGCGCAAGAGACTTACATCTAACAGGCTGTTGAACAAGGGAATTCATAGCCACGAGCTTCAGCTCGTGGAGAGCAATCATAGAAAAATCGTGATGGGTTTCAACCCATTCCATCGAAAGCCATCCAAATGCAAGGGCTAAAGCCCGTCGCATTTCTTCACTCTCGTTTTCCATGACCTGAAGGTTGTGGCAATATCAGACAATCAGAGTTTTTCAACAACTTGCTAAACCGGAAGAATAGAAATCAGGAAAGAACGGCGCGGAGTTTGTGCAATATCTCTTTCATATCTTCCGAAATCATTTTCGTATCGGCGAGGATGGGCATGAAGTTGGTATCGCCGTTCCAGCGCGGGACGATGTGGAAGTGTATATGGTGTTCAATACCCGCGCCGGCCGTTCGTCCAACGTTGCACCCCACGTTGAAACCATCCGGATGGGAAACCTCCTGCAGCGCTCTCGTCATACGCTTGAGGAGGCTCATGATTTCCTGTGATTCGTCGTCGGTCAAATCAGTGAGCGCGGCGATGTGACGGTAGGGAACGATCATGAGATGACCGCTATTGTACGGGTAGAGATTCATGAGCACAAAGCAGAGCGTGCCGCGGGTGACGATGAATCGTTCATCGTCTCGAGTATCGTGATGGGCCGAACAGAGGATGCACTCTCCACTCTCGTCGTTCGGCTTGGAGAAGGTCTCAATATACTTCGATCGCCATGGCGAGAAGAGTCTTTCCATGCTTAGCAAGAGAAATGGTATCTGCCCACAAGCGTCCCGTACACTTAAACTTCTTCCTCCACCTTTTGCTTTGCGTGTTCGGCAATGATCTTGTCGGCGACTTCACGAGGCATTTCTTCGTAGTGGTTGAATTTCTGCCGGTGGATTCCTCTGCCCTGCGACATCGACCGAAGGGTCGTTGAGTAGCGGTACAATTCTTTGAGTGGAACGAGGGCTTTGATGATCTGGTGCGATCCGTCGGTATCCATGCCGAGAATCTTTCCCCGCCTGCTCGAAATATCTCCCATGACATCTCCCATATAATCCTCCGGCACCGTTACTTCGATCTCATAGATCGGCTCGAGTAAGATCGGCTTCGCTTCTTTGAATCCTTTCTTGAACGCCATCCGACCTGCAATCTTGAACGAGTGTTCATCAGAATCGACGTCGTGGTACGAACCGTCGAAGAGCGTTACTTTAACATCTACCACCTTGTATCCGGCAACAACACCGCTCACCAACGCCTCAATGATCCCTTTTTCGACTGCAGGAATGAAGCGTGTCGGAACCACTCCGCCAACCACTGCGTCCTCAAATTCGAATCCCGTGCCTCGCTGCAAAGGCTCGACCTTGATCCACACATGTCCATACTGCCCACGGCCGCCGGTCTGCTTCTTGTGCTTGTATTCGACTTCATTTGCCCGGCCCTTAATGGTTTCGCGATACGGAATCTTCGGCTCGACCATGTCGACATCGACGCCATATTTCGCTTTGAGCCGCTTGACGACGATGCCCAGGTGCAGTTCACCCTGACCGCTGATCACTGTCTGGTGAAGCTCTGAATCGACCGCCATGACGAATGTTGGATCCTCTTCGTGGAGTGAATGGAGACCCGTCGCGATCTTGTCCTCGTCGCCCTTGGTCTTCGCAACGATCGCCATGCTGATGACCGGCGCAGGGAATGGAATCGGTGGAAGAAGCACGGGAAACGTCTTGCTGCTCAATGTGTTGTTCGTGTGCGTATCTTTCAGTTTCACAACTGCACCGATGTCGCCGGCATGAATCTTGCCGATTTCCTTTCGTTCTTTCCCATTCATGATGAAGAGCTGCGAGAGACGCTCGGCTTTATTGTTCGCATCATTGACCAAATCCATGCCCGGTGAAACGGCTCCCGAATAGACGCGGAAGAACGAGAGCTCACCGACGTGCGGCTCAGAGACCGTCTTAAACGCAAAGAGCACCGGCTGAGCGTTCGCATTCGACTTCACGTGGATTTCCTGGTGCGCCCCGCCATTCGAGCCCGGCGCCGTGCCGACGGCTTCGGGCATCTCGGCGGGATTCGGGCAATACTCAACAAGAAAATCCATCATCGATGCAACGCCCATCCCTTGTGAAGCGGCGGCACACAACAACGGAAAAATCTTTCTGTTGCGAATGCCAAGGCGGAGACCTCGCTTCATCTCATCGTCGGTGAGTCCGCCCTTTTCAATGAACGTGTTGAGCAACGTCTCGTCCGTTTCCGCAATTTGCTCGACCACCTGCTCGCGCATCTCGTCCGCATGCGCTTTCAGGTCGGCAGGAATCTCTGCTTCCGTGTATTTCCCCTTGCCATCGCGCGAGAACTTGAGTGCCTTCATTCGCAAGACGTCGACGACAGATTCGAACTGCACACCTTTCCCGATCGGGAACTGCACGGGAATAACATCGTGGCTGAAGCGGCTCTTTGCAATATTCACGACATTGTCGAAGTTCGCATTTTCGTTATCGAGTTTGTTGACGATGAAGATGGCGGCGTTTTTGAATTCCTTTGTGTAATTCCACACGATCTCTGTTCCTACCTCGGCGCCTTCGACCGCCTTCAGGAAGACGATTGCCGTATCCGCAACACGGAGTCCGCACTTTACTTCACCGGTAAAGTCCGTGTAGCCGGGCGTATCGATGAGATTCAGCTTTGCACCTTTCCATTCACAATGAAGGAGCGATGCGTTGATGGATATCTGGCGCTCGACCTCGTCAGCATGGTAATCGGATACGGTATTGCCTTCTTCGACGCGTCCGAACCGTGTGGTTGTGCCTGAGGCATAGAGGCAGGCTTCAACGAATGTCGTCTTCCCGGAGCCACCATGACCAACAAGTGCAATGTTGCGGATGGAATCTGCAGGATAGTCTTTCATGATAGTACACTCTCCTTACTGAAGCATGATGAAGATACGAAACAATGTACATTGCAGGATTGACGTAACACGGCGTCGTTCTTCGTGTGATCGTAAATTAGAGGATGACAGCTTGTACGCCGTCACATAAAAAATTGCTAAGAGCTAAACGATGTGATGGTGGAGCAGTCGGATTGAACGAAGATCAGGCACGAAGACGGGCAACGAAGGTCCGAACACCCTTTACCATGGCGGCAATAATGCTGACAGTGTCCATGACCGGTTCTTCGATCCGTTCTTGTACCCGACGTTCAAAGTCGACAATATTGTCGGCCATTTGTTTGACGGAATCAATCGACTGCTTAACGATATCTACTTGTTCATCAAGACTCTCGGTAACATTCTTCACTTTATCGGTAATGATTTCCAGATTTTCAAAGACGGGAATGGCCTTCGCGCTCAACTCACGAATATCGTCTTCGATAATAACCAGGACGCTTCGTAATCGCACAAGCACGGCAATAAGGTATACGCACAACACCGATAAGGAGGCCAGCGCAATGATCTCAAAGATGATGAGCACCGTATTCCATGTCATATCCATTTCCTTCCCTCCGATCGCGATGAATGATTCACATTATGAGCGTGACCGATCCTTCTCAGCCTTGTACGCCTCGACTCCGGCACGGAACGCGGATTTCACTCTTCCCGGTTCCTCGGATGCACGCTCGCGAATGCCTGTCAAAACTTTCTCTGCGCTGCCAAGAATGCTCTCGGCCTTCTCCCGTGCGTCAGCGATAAGCTGATCCGAGCGTTCCTTGCCTTCATTGATAATATCAGTTGTCTTCGCTCTTGCGGTATGGATGTGCTCGCTTGCTTCTTCTGCAAGGTCGCTTGCCTTGCGTTTAATGTCGGCGCGGAGTTCCCGTCCGCTCTTTGGAGCGTACAACAGGGCCGTGATTGCGCCAACGATACCGCCAGCGAGGAAACCTATCAGCAATCCTTTGGTGAGTCCTGTGTTCTCTTCAGCCATATATCTCTCCCCATAACATGTTGTAAACGTACTTTTTATTTACAAGAAACTTAAAAATAATAGCTCTAAAAATCAAGTAACGTACCGGGACACGTTCGAGAAGCTACGGAATCCATCGACATTCCTCTCAATTCTGGATCTGCCAGAGTTTATTTGTTGCATATTCTAATTCAGCGCCGAGTTTCGTAGGATTGTCGGTTTTCTCAGGCTCGTTCTGAAACACGGCATAGGGAACCTTGAAGCCCTTAATGTCGATGTAATTGGGATCTTTCGCTTCCAGCGTATCCCAATCATTCGTCTTATAGTAGAACTCCATCTTCTCATCCGGCAAGGAATGATAAAGAATGGAATCTTCAAGGCCAGGACGCGCACGACGGCGATTCTTGCGTTTTGATTCTTCGTAGGAAACTTTGATATAGATGATGCCGGCTCGTTTCAGTATTTCTTCATGCAGGAACGAAAATGCTTCGGCAAAGCCGTTGTCTCCGCCACGCGAAAACTCTACAACGCTTGTCATCCGGTCGTGATAGTTTGAATTCGCGGCGAGTCGTTTTCGATAGGCGAGATTAATTCTTTCAATATAGAGGTTCCAGATGAAATGATCGTTGAACCAATACTTCTCATCCGTCCAGACGCGCGGCTTGCCATGACGGGAGAGGATATCATCGACTTCGAACGTTTCCCATACATAGACGAAATCGTCGATTTCCTCAAACTCAGTGATGTGGAAGCGACGAAGGCGTTCATCGGCAGGCGTCTTTCTTAAGAAATCGATGACTTCCGATTTTCCTGCGGCAGGCCTGCCAATAAGAATGATGACAGGGAAGTGAGTGTTATTCACGGAAGCCTTCCTCACTACTTAGTGTTGAATCTGTTGAAATCGCTTTGCGGTCATCGGCGCGATTGTTTTATCATGCTCAACTTTCGCGACAAGCGATTGGAACATTGTCGTTTGTGTATATGAGACGCCGGACGGAATCACGCCGATGTACTTCTCACCCTGGTTAACGACAAAATCGCTCGTTGCTATCGTGTACGTACCCTCATCAACGACATCCTTCCCTCCTACCTTAACGTTTACAACCTCCACTCCGCCGTCACCTGTCGATTGCCAGGTACAGGTCATTCCGGAAATCTGTATCGACGCCTTGCCGCCGGCAAGCTCTTTCGCGTAGCGCTGAGCGAAGGCATGCAGCTCTTTGCCGGTGAAGGTGAAGGTACAGAGCACATTGCGGAAGGGAGCGATCTCAAAGAGATCGAGCTTCCTGATCGGACCAGCGCTCAGATCTTTTCGGATGCCGCTGCTATTCGTGACCGCGACGTCGGCTTTCGCGCCTTCTCGCATTGCATCGGCAATGAAGTCGCCAATGCTGCTCTCGCCGGACGACGATCGCTTCCAATCGCTGACGAGCGTTCCAAGCACCTGGCCATATTCATCATCGATCTTCTTCTTGAATTCCGTGACGAGTGCCGTGAGCTGATCGTTCGAATATGTATGCCGAACCCACAGTGGAAGAAGCTTGCCCTCGAAGTGCGTGACGCTGTCGCCTTCAACGGTGAGGCTCAACTCTCCAAGGTTTTCGCAATTCGAGCCTGCCTGACAGATGATGACATTGTTGACGACCTTGGGCTTCGTCAGCCGCGTGTGGCTATGGCCGCCGATGATAACGTCCAGGCCGTGAACGGATTGCGCAAGGATGGAATCATCGTCAACCCCTTCGTGCGTGAGTGCGATGATCAGATCGGTTTTCTGATCGATCTCGTCGATCAGCTTCTGTGTGATCGCCCATGGCTCTCGTACGTTCAATCCCTTGAGGTTATTGGTATTCGTTACATGAAAGAGATCTCTCGTAATATGCCCGATGATTCCGATGCGAAGTCCGCCGCGCTCCACAACAACATATTGTTTGTTGCCAAAGACAAACTGGTTGAGTGAGTCTGTGAGATTCGCGGTGACTGTTGGGAATCGTGCAATCGCTGTGAGCTTCTTTAAATTATCTTGCGAAATATCAAGATCGTGATTGCCAATTGTCCACGCATCGTAACCGATCAGATTCATCATCTCAAAGAGCGCTCCTCCGGCGGCGCCCTTGTAGTCAAACTCGGAGATAGGCGTACCGGTCATAACATCTCCTCCATCCAGGAGCAACGTTGTGCCCTGTGCTTTCCTGAGGCTATCGATCATCCAGGAGAGTTCTTCCATTCCTCCGACCATCGGTTTGGAATCCGACTTTATCCAGAAAGCTTCGTGCGGAAGAAATGAAGCATGGATATCGTTGGTGTGAAGAATCGTGATTGTCTTCGGCTGTCCGCAGACGAGACTGCTGAGCGACAGAAGAACAACTACTGCGGTGTTGAATCGCTTAACGAGAGGTTGCATGAGAGTTGCGTGTAGTGTTGAATTCAAAATGTACGATTAGGGAACATACGAATTTCTTCGCTCATCGGCAATAAAAAGCTCTCTCACGATACACCGCGAGAGAGCTATCGGAACACTAACGGTTCTTCTTCTTATGTCTCATCTTCCGCAGGCGCTTCTTTCGTTTATGCGTTGCCATCTTCCTGCGGAGACGCTTTTTCCCACTCGGCATAAGATTCTCCTATGGTATTATGATGGATTGTTAATTGAATGTTGATTAAGAAATTGCTGCGCTTTCTTTCCGCTCTCCGAGTTCGGATCAACCGCGATGCACTTCTGAAACCATTCCCGCGCCTCTTTGACATCTCCGGTGTGAAAGTTGATGATGCCAAGATTAAAAAACGCCAGCTGGTGCCTCGGCGAGTAGGAGAGCGCTTTCATCATTTCTTGCTTAGCGGTTTCCAAATACTCTGCGCTCCGTGTCGTATCGGCAAACGACATTTTAAAGTACGAGGTCCCCAAATCAACCCGTGCGTCTGCGTTCGATGGGTTCATCTCGAGATACCGCTCATACATAATAATAGCCTGATCGATAAAACCCCTGTCATGCAGGAGATTGGCAAGCCGCAATGTCGCAATGCTATCTTGCGGATTAGCATCGACGTGTTTCCGAAGCGCTTCGATCTCCTGGATGAGTTGTTGCTCGGTCGGAGATAACCCTGCGACTGTGTGGGGATTGGTATCGCGCGTCGTTCTGAGAAAGACGAGGACTGCAATAAGGACAAGAGCGAGAATGACTGTAAGCTTCCAACTTTGGAAAAATTGAAGGGGGGCGCTTGGAATGCTTCGAGATGGTGTCGATGCTTTGCGCAACTCTTGCGATCGGGACTGCAGTGCATTGGCGAGTGCTGCGCCACAGCTCTCGCAGGAAATCGCAGCGGCTGAATTTACATGTCCGCACAAGGAACAGAGTCGCGTTTCCGGATTTGCCGGAGGCTGGAGCTGCGTTGTTTCTTTCTGCGAGGCGCGTTGGTCACTCGGTGGCTCCGGCCACTCTATCCGGACACCGCATACACTACAGAACGTATCTGATAGCTCTACCGTACTCCCACATGTTTGACAGACGAAACGAGGAATCATGCAATCACAACTGCTACTTACAATGAGGACGGCTGCATTTTCTTCAAGTTCTCGTTCACGATGGATTTAAGCTCCTTCGAGACTTTGAAGAACGGAACGAAGTGCTCATCGACTTTCACCTGCTCACCTGTACGTGGATTACGAGCCATTCGTCCACGACGTTTTTTTGTCTTAAAGCTGCCGAAGCCGCGGATTTCGATGTTTTTCCCTTCCTTGAGCGCCTCGATGACTGTCTGGATGAATCCATCGACCACTGCTTCCGTTTCGACTTTGGTGAGCCCGGTCCCGTTCGCAATGTGATCAACTATGTCTGCTTTTGTCAACGCGTATCTCCTTGTATTGTGAAAGATTGCCCGATGGTTCTATTTCCAAAAACTACAATCCATGTGTCATCCGGTATTGCAGTATCGGCTGATTGAGGAGTTCGTCTTTTAGACCGAGAAAATCCGGAATTTTAGTTTCACCGAATATCCGCTCAAACAGTGATACACCCCGCTTCCGTTCCTTTACAAGCGTCGGTTCTCCTTTAATGTGTGCGAGATGCGCTGCAATATGGATTGCATCCTCATACGTTCCCAACGTATCGACAAGTCCGAGATCGAGCGCCTGCTCTCCTGTAAAAACTCGACCGTCAGCAAACGCAACTACTGTATCATGATCGAGGTCTCTTTCTTTCTCGACGACATCGATGAATTGCCTGTGAACATCGTCCATCAAACTCTGGAAGTAGGCACGATCTTCGGATGTCATTGGACGAAAAGGACTTCCTGCGTCTTTTAACTTTCCACTTTTGATGGTGTTCGGAGTGACGCCGATCTTATGAAGCAGCGAGTCCACGCTCATGAACTGCGAGATGACGCCAATGCTGCCCGTCAGGGTTCCTGGATTTGCAACGATCGTGCTCGCGCCGCATGAAACATAATACCCGCCGCTGGCAGCAAGCGCTCCCATCGACACGACTATTGGTTTACCATCATCGCGAGTCTTTCTTACCTCTTGATAAATCTCTTGACTGGCGACAACTCCTCCGCCCGGAGAATCGACCCTGAAGAGAATCGCTTTGATCGAACGATCCTCGCGATATTTCTTGATCTGGCGAACAGTTTCCTCCGATGTTACGATGACTCCGGCAAGCTCTACGACAGCGATCTTATCTCCCCGTCCGCCTTCCGACACAACTTCGACATCTTCCCGAACAACACTGGAAACGAAAGTTACAAAGAGTAGACTGAAACCAACACCTATAAAAATGATGAAGGCAACGATACCAATAAACCATTTTGTAGAAGTATTCATCTTATGATAACGCCTTAACGAACTCTTCGAAGAAAAAAGCTGTAACTCATTGATTTTTCAGCTTAGTATACAAAACTGTCACGCAAAAGTCAAACAAGTAATGAAAATGAAAAACGGATAATGTTTGGCAAAAAAAGATGCCGTACATTATCCGTTCTTAAGATCTTGAGCCAGTTCACTGTTTATCGCGCAAAGCGATGCAGTGAATCTGAAATCTACAGATCTTTTACTTTACCTTTACTTCGATCTCGCGTCGCTTCGCTTCTTCGACTTTGGGAATCGAGACGGTCAGTATGCCGTTATCGTAGGCTGCTTCAATCCGGTCGTTTGCTACGGTCGAGGGAAGCGTGAACGAGCGTTGGAACGAGCCATAGGATCGCTCGACACGTTGGTAATTTCGATCGTTCTTCTCTTCTTCATGCCGCTTCTCGCCGCTGATCGTCAGAATATCGTTCTGGACTGTTATCTTCACATCCTTCCGATCAACTCCCGGTAGTTCTGCCTTGACGATGAACTCACTTTCCTTTTCAACGACATCGACTGCCGGGATCCACATGCTGGCATGGCTGTCGTCAACCGTGCCGCCCCGGAAGCGCTCGAACATGCGATCGATTTCCCGTTGCATGCCCACAATCTCGTTTGTTAGATCACTGACCGGATGCCACACCGTGACATCGCGTAGTGGATTCCATCGAATGAGTGTCATAAGAGTATCTCCTTTCGTAAAATAATAGTTTTTGAAGCAATCGTCTCATACTCATTCAACTCTTGTGCCAGAGCGATGGGGAAAATCTCGGTTGATTTCGAGGGGTCTCGGATCATGATCGGCGATTTGACAGACGTTAGGAAAAAACGGCTAACGGACTCAGACAAGCTGTCAAGAGTTTCGGCAGCCGTTCAATATTCGAATGCCAATTTTTCAGAGGGAACAATCGATCGGCTCAATCATGTTGGCTTTCGAGGAAGCGTTCAGCTTCCATCGCGGCCATGCAGCCAGTCCCTGCTGCAGTAACGGCCTGACGATAGACCGCATCCGCGACATCCCCCGCGGCAAAGATTCCGGGAATATTGGTCTGTGTAGTTCCATGCTTCACTACGAGATATCCGTTTGGATCCATATTGATCTGCCCTTCAAAGATCGTGGTGTTCGGTTGATGGCCGATTCCTATAAACAACCCATCGACGCGGAAACTTGTCACCTCATTCGTCCTGAGGTTCCGGAGTTTGAGTCCTGTAACGGACTTTCTTCCGTTCTCTTGCTTTCCAAGAATTTCCTCGACAGCCGAGTTCCAAATGAAAGAAATCTTTGGATTCTTGAACGCCCGGTCTTGCATGATTTTCGAAGCACGGAGCTTATCACGTCGATGAATAATGGTCACCTTTGTAGCGAACTTTGTGAGAAAATTGGCTTCTTCCATCGCCGTATCGCCGCCACCAACAACTGCTACTTCCTGCCCTTTAAAAAAGAACGCATCGCACGTGGCGCAGGCCGATACACCGTAGCCCATGTATTCTTTCTCCGTTGAGATCCCGAGCCATTTAGCGGATGCGCCAGTCGAGATAATGACGGTATCAGCCATGTATTCTTTCTCGTTTGAGTAAAGATGAAATGGACGTTTCGAGAAATCGACTTTTGCCACATCCTGAAACAGCGTTGTAGCATTGAAACGGTGTGCTTGCTTGCGAAACAGCTCCATCAGCTCCGGACCGAGAACTCCGTCCGGGAACCCTGGGTAGTTTTCAACGTCAGTTGTAATTGTCAGTTGCCCTCCGGGCTGGATACCTTCAAAGACAAGCGGTGTGAGATTGGCTCGGCCCGCATAGATAGCCGCAGTGAGACCCGCAGGTCCTGACCCGATGATGATAACTCGATAGTGATTATTCATAGTGGCATTCATTATTTTTTCTCTGTTGACTGGAGTGATGCTGCCGTTTGCGCGTTGCGGACGAGACCGCGAAGCTTCGTACGCTTCATCGGACTTTTACGATACTTCTCACTGAACTCTTCTTCTGTCAACGAAACAACATCTGTGAGACGGGGCGCAACGTTGTGTTCCCTTGGAAAAAATGCACTCTCCGATGTAGGAAGAGCAAACTTTTGATTCCAGGGACACACATCCTGACAAATGTCGCAACCGTAAATCCATCGATCAAATCTTTCACCTAATTCTTCCGCGATCTCACCTCGATGTTCGATAGTAAGGTACGAGATGCAGCGATTCGAATCAATGATATATGGTTCGACAATCGCTTCGGTGGGACACGCTTCGATGCAAAGAGTGCACGTTCCACAGTGGTCGGTCGCCGGGGCGTCATATTCAAGCTCGACATTGATGATGATCTCACCCAGAAACACCCACGAGCCGTACTCTTGCGTGATAACATTCGTATGCTTGCCAATCCAGCCGATACCGGAACGCTCTGCCCACACCTTCTCCATCACGGGGCCAGTATCGACGTAGACTTTCCCCTCAGCTGACGGCTCAATCGACTTGATAAAGTCGTATAATTCTTGAAGTCGTTTTGAAAGCACATCATGATAATCATCTCCCCAAGCGTAACGAGAAATTTTCCCCGTCTCAGAGTCTTCACAATGTGGAATTTCGGTGTAGTAGTTCATTGCTACCGCGATGACGGACTTGGCATCGATGAGGATGTTCCCCGGATCAATGCGCCTTTTCACATTCCCTGCCATCCAATTCATCGTTGCATGAAAGCCGCGGTTCAGCCATTCTTCCAAATGCACCGCTTCCTGGCCGAGCTTTTCTGCACGGGCAATCCCAACTTTACTGAACCCGAGCCGGTATGCTTCTCGTTTTATTTTCTCAGTCTGTTCACGCATCAAGTCTCTTCATCCGGCAATTCAATCAGAATGTCATCGCCATCGATCCGAACGATATACGTTGCTACCCCGCCATCACCCGTGAGCGCTTTCCCTGTTTGAAGATCGTATATCCAACCGTGCATCGGACACTCAACCGTTAGTCCATCCAACTGTCCCTGGTGAAGGGCTGAAAAGTGCTGGTGTGAACAAACGTTATTAATTGCAAAAAACTTTGTGCCCCGTTTGAAGATGGCGATATCTTTCCCTTCGATCTCCACCAAAGTCCCGCATCGATCGAGAACGCTTTCTTTCCGCACGGCCTTCACAAATCTCGGCACAAGCTATCTTCCATAAATAAACATGCTAATCGAACATGACCGGCGAGCCAAAGGTATACCCTTTGTCGGTTCTCGTTATTTTTCCTGCAACGGTTTTCGGATCATGTTCAAAAAATAATATCCAATCCTCGTCGACCGCCTGATGCAAAATTTTCTTCTTCTCTTCGAGCGTTGTGAGCGGCCGCAGGTCGTACGCCATGATATACGGCAGAGGAATATGTGATGTTGTTGGAAATAGATCGCAGCAATATAACAAGGTAGTGCGCCCATCTGAAATCTTCGGTAGCTGTTGTGCGGCAGTGTGGCCATTGACCACAACGAGTGATACTTGTGGAAAAATCTCTCCTTCTCCCTCAATGAATTCCAACACACCATGCTGCCGAAGTGGAAGGAAGTCATCCGGCATAAAGCTTCCACGATCTTTCTCCGTTGGGTTCATAGCCTGTTCCCAGTGCGCCTTCTGAACATAGTATTTCGCATGGGGAAATGTCGGCTTCAATTCTCCGTTTTCCTTATACGTTGATCCTCCTGCGTGATCAAAGTGAAGGTGAGTAAGGAGAACGTCGGTGATATCGGCGGTCGTAAGTCCGTACTGTGTAAGCGATTTCGTCAGCTCAAACTGACTTGTATCAAGCCGGTAAATATCGACCTGCTTTTCGGTGAACTTTGGACCGTTGCCATTATCCACCAGTATCCTTCGTCCATTGCCGACAATAAGCAGGGCACGTGCAGCGAGAGTAATCCTGTTCCGATCATCAGGTGGATTGACCTTGCTCCATAAGGGTTTGGGGACGATACCGAACATCGCACCGCCATCCAACCCGAAGCGGCCCGTCTCTATGGAATGGAGTTCGTAATTACCGACCTTCATACGATGGACATCAGCAATGATGGAAAAAGGTCGGCTGAGGATTTGCGTTCAACCGACCTTCCATGAAATCTCCAGCGACCCCGTTACTTCTTACTTACGGAAGTGAGAGGTCGTTGGTCCTAGCTCGGAGAATGCACGATCCGGATGAAGCGCTTTCGCACGGTTAAACAGCACTTCCTCGGTCTCGACGTAATTGGGATCCGCCACGCAGCAGTCAACAGGGCAGACGACCGCACACTGCTCTGTATCGAAGTGGCCGACACACTCGGTACACTTCTCCGGTACGATGAAATAGAAATCGTTGGAGAGTGTATCGTGCTTCTCGCCGTTCAGCTCCCACGGTGCGCCGCCGGCGTAGATTGCGATGTTCGGGCATTCTGGCTCGCACGCACCGCAGTTAATACACTCTTCAGTTATCATTGTCGCCATAGCTATTCTCCTTTAAGGAAAGCGTTGCTGTGATAAACACCTTCGGTATTTTCGATTCATCAATCGTTACATGCTCACCGTGTATTGCATGCTCAGCCATCATCAACCAATGCACGACCGATCTTGTAAACTCTTCCAACTCCACACCTTTATGAGACGGACGGTACGCGTCTAATTTCGCCAGCCCACGTGTGAACTGGCTCGCAGCACCCTTGTAATTTCCATTGAAAAAGTGGTAAAATCCTACAGAGACTTGGATTAACCCTTGGAGGAAAAGTCGATCGGGTCCGCGAGTTTCGTGCCAAAGATCTTCGAGCGTGTCGTGACATTCAAAATAGTAACCGCGGTTAAATTCATCAATACCACGCCTGAACTGGTTTTCAGCACTCATGATAGCATAGTATACGGAAAAGCAGCAAATTTTTCAAGCAGGATTGTTAAATGTTGAAGTATCGTGCATCGGGGTGATACACGATGATGGCGGATGTGGATTGTTCCGGCACAAGCTGATACTCCTCGGTGAGGGTTACGCCGATCCGTTCCGGCCGGAGTAACTCGAAGAGTTTCGTTTGATCTTCAAGGCTCGGACATGCAGGATAGCCGAAGCTGTACCGCGAACCTTGATAGTTTTGGCTGAACAGCTTCTTGATCTCACCCGCATCATGATGGTGTATGTCTAGCTCCTCGCGGATCCGCTTGTGCCACAATTCTGCAAGCGCTTCGGCTGATTCAACACTCAAACCGTGGAAGTAAAGATACTCTTTGTAGTTATTAGAATGGAAAAGCTTTGAAGCGTAATCAGAAGCGACTGCTCCCATTGTAACCAGGTGAAACCCAACAACGTCGAGCCTGCCGGAATCTCGTGAGGCAAAGAAATCGGAGATGCAGAAGTAACGACCCTTCGACTGACGAGGGAAAGCAAAACGCAGCCACTCCTTCAAATTTCTGATTTCGAATTTCGGATTCCAGATTTGAGCGGTAATCTCTTCATCCCAAACTTGCACGGGATTCGGTTCGCTTGAGGGACGGTAGATGATGATATCATCTCCTTCAGATTGACATGGAAAGTAACCATAGACGACTTTCGGCTGAAGCAGTTCTTCGCGAATCGCCATTGCTTGAAGTTCCCGGAGTTCGGGAAAGATTTTCTCTTCGAGGAGTTTCTTGTAATTTTCCTCGCTCATTCTTCCCCGGCGAACCTGCCACTGTCCGCGAATCAGTGCAGTCTCATTGATGTATCGGAAGGTTTCCTTCAATGAGATACTCTCCGCAACCTTCGTCCCAAAGAATGGAGCCCTGGGTATCGCAGTTGTCGCCACTGTTTTCTGAACTGAATGCGTTTCCTTCGGCGCAAGTGCGATCTTCGCCTCAAGTCCTGAGAGTTGTTCGTCTCCTTCTTCTTGTTGGATTTGAATGTCAGCCGCAGTAGCTGTTGTCCGTTGCTGTCCCTCTACCGTATTCGCAATCTGTTCCATGTAATGCAGGCCATCGAAGGCATCATTCGCATAGAAGAGATCGCCCTTGTAGACCGATCGCAAGTCCTGCTCAACGTAGCGGCGTGTGAGCGCTGCGCCCCCAAGAATCACCGGCGGCAACACGCCACGCTCGTTCATGACCTCCAAATTCTGCTTCATAATAAGTGTGGATTTCACGAGCAAACCCGACATACCAATGACATCAGCGTGATGTTCATTGTAAGCAGTCAGCATGCGATCAAGCGGGCATTGGATCCCAAGGTTAATGACCTTGTAACCATTGTTTGTGAGAATGATATCGACAAGGTTCTTGCCGATGTCGTGAACATCTCCTTTCACCGTCGCAATGACCATCGCCCCCTTGGAGATCACATCTTCCTTGTCCATGAATTTCTCAAGGTAACCGACGGCAGCTTTCATCACTTCAGCGGATTGAAGAACGAACGGTAATTGCATTTGACCACTCCCAAAGAGATCGCCGACAACCTTCATCCCGTCGAGCAGGATCGTGTTGATGATATCGAGTGCGGAATACTTCTTGAGTCCTTCAGAGAGATCATCTTGTAAGTCAACTTTGTCGCCCTCGATGATTCGATTCTTAAGCCGCTCCTCGATGGTGCTGGTTTTCAATGGAGTTTTCTTCGCGTCAGGTTTCTTCCCGGCGTAGTAACTGAGTAAGTCCTGAAGCGGATCATAATCGGGCGTGCGCTCATCGAAGATCAGTTTTCTGCATATCTCGCGTTCGTGATCTGAGATTTTATACAGGGGGAGGATCTTCGAGGCATGCACGATCGCCATGTCCAACCCGGATTCCATCGCATAGTGGAGAAAAACACTGTTGACGACATTCCGTGAGTGTGGAGAAAGTCCAAACGAGATGTTGCTCACCCCCAGACTGGCATGAACGTTTGGAAATTCCTTCTTGATCTGACGGATCGCTTCGATCGTTGCAATGCCTGACTTACGAAATTCTTCATCGCCGGAACCCAGCGTAAAGGTCAGCGTGTCAAAGATAATGTCCTGCTCCTTGATGCCGTATTTCTTTGTTGCAAGCGCATGAATCCGACGAGCTATTTCGACTTTCCGCTCGACTGTTTTCGCCATTCCCTGTTCATCAATCGTCAATGCGATGACTGCCGCACCGTACTTCTTACAGAGCGGCAGCACTTTTTCCATCCTTTCCTCACCATCTTCCATGTTAATGGAGTTGACGATTGCCTTTCCGCCAAGTCGCTGTAACGCTTCCTCAATCACCGGCGGTTCAGTCGAATCAATCATAAGCGGGACAGTAACCTGCGTATTGTACCGGAAGATGAGCTCGCGCATATCGCGCGCTTCGTCACGGCCAACGTAGGCAACGCAGACGTCAAGAATGTGCGAGCCTTCCTTCACTTGCTGTTTGCCCATCCCGACTATTCCCTCCCAGTTTTCCTGCGCGAGGAGCTCGCGGAACATCTTACTACCGTTTGCATTCGAGCGCTCACCGACGATGACTGGTGGGGGATCGATATGGAGCGGGGCACTCTGATACAAACTCGAACAACTCTGAATCAACGACCACTTCCGCTCGGTCGGCGCAAGAGATCCAACGGCATCAACGAGCTTCTTGATATGTTCCTTTGTTGTGCCACAGCAGCCACCAACAGCATTGACGCCAAGCTCTTTCACGAAGTGTGAGAGATAGTAGACAATCTCGTCAGGTGAAAGCCTGTAGTGTGCGTGGCCGCCGACATTTTCGGGTAGTCCCGCATTCGGCATGACGAACACGGGCTTGGGACTGTTGGCGCACAAGTGGCGCACGTTCTCCGACATTTCCTTCGGGCCTGTCGCGCAGTTCATTCCAATGAGATTGATGTCGTACGGCTCGAGTGCCGTTAGCGCCGCGGAGATTTCCGTTCCAAGCAGCATTGTCCCCATCGTCTCGATTGTTACCGAGGCAATCACCGGCAGTTTTCTCTTCGTCTCCGCAAGATACTGGAAGATGCCGGCAAGCGCTGCTTTCATCTGAAGAAGGTCTTGGCATGTTTCGACAAGAAGGAGATCGACACCGCCGTCTATGAGCCCTTTCGCCTGAATGTAGAAAGCATTCTCCATCTCTTTGAAGCTGATATGTCCGAGGGATGGAAGCTTTGTCGTCGGGCCCATCGAGCCAGCGACGAACCGGGGATGATCGGAGGTTGAAAAATCACTCGCGACTTGCTTTGCGATTTGAGCTGCTGTGTGGTTCAGCGTGTAGGCCTGGTCTGCTAGATCATACTCGGCAAGAACGATGGGCGCCCCGCCGAACGTATCGGTTTCAATGACGTCACATCCGACACCGAGGAAGTCTGCATGAACTTTCTCAACGGCAGATGGCTTCGTAAGAACAAGATATTCATTGCATCCGTTGTACTCCTCGCCGCCAAAGTCATCTGCCGAAAGATTCTGGGATTGGATGTTCGTACCCATCGCCCCATCGAACACGATGATCTTCTCTTTCAATATGTCGAGGAATGCTTTCATGAATTTTGAGTCGTTCTTATCCCGAATTAGAAACGGCGATTACCATCCCAGCCATTGGGACAAAACCGCCGTCATCAAACAGTGTAGAATGTCATGAGTTCTACAAGGAAGTGCAACACTCCAGGAGAGAATTTGTTATTCTTGGAGTATGGCACCTATACCACAGTATCATCAACTGTCTCTTGATGAAAGAAATCATATTGCCGTCTATCGGGCTCAGGGGTTGTCGATC